>JACPPG010000018.1 GCA_016191115.1 Planctomycetia bacterium
GGCGGTCAGCCGCGGTCCCAAATCCGGCAACGTAGCGACAGACATGCGTTCGGCATCCATGCCACTGATCAATGCCCATCGTCATAAAACACCAGCCCAATTTCACCAAGATCAACTTCACACGGCTAAAGAGTTACGCGATTAGCAATTAGCCGGAGCTGGCGCCCGCTGCTGAGCGCCTCCTAGAAGAAGCCTCCGCCGCCACCTCCGCCGAATCCTCCGCCGCCGAAGCCGCTGTTTGGGCTACGATCGAGCTTCCCCAGCAGGCGGCGAATCTGTTTGTGAACGGTGGGCGTCTGCCGAACCACTAGCAAGGTTTGGGACTGTGCCGGCGGACGATTAGGCGCCATGTCCGCTTTGGTCGTCGTCACGACGGTACACGCGGCTCCCGCGCCTCCGTTGGCCTGCCAGGTTTCCGGCGCTATGAGCGCCGTGAGGGCCTTGGCCGCTTCGTCGCCCGAAAGGAACTGGAGCGGATACTCGACGATTTTCAGCTCTTCGCCGGTCGTCGGCGCCCCGTCGGAGCGTTCGTCCCGCGCGGCCGACGCCGCTTCGCCGGCATCCTTCGACAGAGCGGCGCGAAGCTGAGTGAGCAGATGCGAGAGTTTCTCGTGCCCCTCGCGATTCTGCGCCACCACCAGCATATGGCCGACGCGGGCGATCGCGCCCGGCCCACCCCGCTCGTTCCACGAGTCCGGCTGGATGCTGGTCGCGATGGCGGCGAGCAGATCATCGGCCGACCATGGGGGCGCGGCGGCGGCGTTTAGCAGGTCATCGACGGGATAAACCTTTGTGACAGTCCATTCCATCGCCTCGGTTGCGCTGGTGATCCAAAGCACCTCGTCCCGCACCATCCACGTGAGATCCAAAGGTCGCAGCATTCGCTCCAGGGCCGATCGCAACGGCGTCGGCCTGCCGACCGAGAGCGTGATCGGCGTGACCCCAGGGTCCAGGCTGAGGTCGGCGAGCGCTTTGTTGTCGAACTGAATTTCGAGATCGTGCTTTTTGGCCAGGAATTCCACAGCGTCGGAAAGGGGTGTATCGGCAAACTCGAACGCCGTCGGTTGCCGCAATTCCGCGGCGACCTCGGCGTTTGCCTTTTCCGGTTCCGCTTCAGCCGCTTTCGCGGCATTTTCCTCGTCATGCCCTTCGATCGCGCCGCGCAGCGCCGCCAATAGCCTGGCGATTTCTCCGTGGCGATCGTGCGTCTGCGTAACGATGAACAGATTGCCCAAGGGAGCGATCGTGGCTGAACCGCCCGTCTCAGCCCAGGTGTCCGCGGCCACCGTCCCGGTGATTGCTTCCATCAACTGGTCCGTGGTCGCCCGTCCTTTGCCTGTGCCCGACAGAAGGTCGCCCGCCTGGTAGACCTTGGTCGCCAAGGATTCTTCCGCCTCGGATTGGCTGGTAATAAGGATGGTTTCGTCCCGAACGACGTGCGTCAGGTCGAAATCTCTCAGAATGACGTGCAGTGCCGCGGCCAGGGAAATCGGCTTGCGAAGGGTCCGCGTCACGACCGCTACGGCCGGGTCCAAAGCCAGGTCGGAAAGCGCTTTGACGTCGAACGCGATATCAACGTCGTGCTTGTCCGCCAGGAACCCGATCGCGTCGGTGAGCGACGTTTCCTCGAATTCAAATCGTGTCGGCTGGCGCAAGACGGCCTCCAGGGCCTCGTTCGACGCTTGCGCCGCTTGGGCGGCGGGCGACTCAATGCGCGCCGCGACCTCCTGTGCATCCGCGAGACGACACGGCAACCAACAAACCGCCAGCGCAGCCGTCCACACAGTGAGACGCGACATGACAGCCTCCCCTCATCGCAAAAATGGCTTCACGGAACCGTGAAACGGACATGAGCGGCGGCGGGCCGTTCCGGGCGCTCCCGCCGCGCTAGCGCGAATGTTACCGCCGGCGCCGGCCCGTTGCAACCAGAATTGCAGCCGGGGAGCAATCACGGTTGATGGGGTCACGCAAGCGCACTGGGAGGGCGAGGCTGCTGCCGGGCCGGCGCGCCACGGACGACGTCCACGCGGCACACGGCCCGGCGGGAGCCTCGCCCGCCTCGCCCTCCCACCCGGCGCGTCCTGACGCCTGTGGCCGACCGCCTCTAGCCTGCGGTCGGGCACCTTCCCGCCGCGGTTGGCCCGGCGTAAATTCAATTTGAGAGACCCGCTCGTTGACGCGCCGCGCACGGCAGCCCACAATCGCCACACGCCCCGTTCGGACCGCATGGCCCGGCGGCGGCCCAAGCGCGCCGATTCGCAAAGGCTTCTCGGCACGCGCGACGATGGCGGCAGGCCAGCTTCGCAACCCCTTCACGCGGAACATCGAAGTAGCGATCGCCCATGGAGTTCAAACCCGGTCTTACCGTCGGCATCGACCTAGGCACGACGTTTTCGGCCCTCGCCTACCTGGACGACCAGGGCAACCCCGTGGCGGTGCTCAACGAGGACGAGGAGATCGAGACCCCCAGCCTGATCCTGCTGGCCGAGGGGGGCCATGTGATCGTCGGCCCGAACCGCATGCGGGCCGCCATGGAAGACCCGGACCACGTCGTCGAGCGGGTCAAGCGCCACATGGGTAGCGCCGAGTACAAGCGGACCTTCGACGGCAAGGAGATCACGCCCGAATTCCTCTCGGCCCTGATCCTTAAGAAGCTCCGCCAGGACGCGGAGAAGCGGATCGGCAAGATCGGCAACGCGGTGATCACCGTGCCGGCCTATTTCAACGACTCGCGTCGCAAGGCGACGCAGGATGCCGGCCGGATCGCCGGGCTCAACGTCGTCGACATCATCAACGAGCCGACGGCCGCGACGCTGACCTATGCCTGGCACCGCGGCGAACTGGGGGCATCGAAGCGCAGCTTCGAACGCCCGCGCCAGGCGCTCGTCTACGATCTGGGAGGCGGAACGTTCGACGTCACCGTCGTCCGCTACACGCCGACACACTTCCAAGTGCTGGCCACCGACGGCGACGTGCAACTGGGGGGCGTGGACTGGAACGATCGGCTGCTGGAATGCGTCGCCGCGGAGTTCGAGAAGCGCCACAAGATCGACATTCGCAAATCGCCGGCGGCCGTCCAAATGCTGCGGCACGACTGCGACGTGGCCAAGGTCCGACTGTCCGAACAGCCGCAAGCCACGATCGCCTTCCGCCACGAGGGCAAAAGCGTCAGCGTCACGGTCACGCGCGAGCAGTTCGAGGAGATGACCGGCGACCTCCTGCAGCGGACGATCGACACCACGGAGCTGGTGCTCGAGCAGGCCAAGGTCGAGCCCGGCCAGCTCGACGCCATCGTGCTGGTGGGCGGGTCGACGTTGATGCCGAAGGTTCCGCGGATGCTCGAGCAAGCCACCGGCAAGAAGCCGTTCCAGGGGCTGTCGCCGCATACGTCGGTAGCGCAGGGCGCGGCGATTCACGCCGCTATTCTCGACGCCAAGAACCGCGGCGACCAAAGCGGGGTCGCCGACAAAGTGCGCAAGTACTTGCAGAACATCAAGCAGGAGGACGTCAACTCGCACGGCCTGGGCGTGGCCGCCAAAAACCCACGCTCCGGCCAGACCGTCAATCACGTGATGATCCGCCGCAACACCCGCCTGCCGGCCGAAGTCAAGCAGACGTTCAAGACCAACGCGCCGGGGCAGCAGCGCGTGACGATCAAGGTCATGGAAGGCGAGGCGCCCGACCCCGAGGCCTGCGCGATGATCGGCAACTGCCGCATCACCGACTTGCCGGCCAATCTTCCGCAGGGCTCGCCGATCGAGGTGACGTACGCCTTCGACAGCTCGGGGCGGGTCCGCGTCCGCGCCCGCGACGTCACCGGCGGCAAGGAAGCGACGATCGAGATCGAGCGCAAAAGCGGGCTGGACGAGAAGCAAATCGACGCCTATACCTCCCTGGCGAGCGACTACCTGGTGGAATAAACTCGTGGTCGCGCCTCGCGCGCCAGGGTACCGCACTGGCGAAGCCAGCGGCACGCCCAGAGTGTTCGAATGGCGTCCAGGCCAACCTAGCCCCGCGAGCCTTGCCCGAAACTGCTCATGGCCAAACAAATCGATCCGTATCGCGACTGGTTGAGCATCCCCGACGCCGACCGCCCGCTCAACCACTACCAGCTTCTGCGTCTGAACAAGTTCGAGGACGATCCGGCGCGGATCCGCTTGCACTACCGCAAGATGAACGCGCACGTCCGCAAGTTCGCCACCGGCGACTATGCGCAGCAATCGCAAGAAGTCCTCAATGAGCTGGCCAAGGCCATGCTCTGCCTGACGGACACGCGCCGCAAGGGGGAATACGACGCGTCGCTGGGGCGCGAGGAGACCAGCAAGCGCCGCAAGCACACCCTGGAGGAGATCCTCGTCGGCCGGAAAATCATCGACATGCCCCAGTTGGAGAAGGCCCGCAACCTGGCCAAAGCGATCGGCCTGGAAATCCGCGACGCGGTCATGCAGCAGAAGCTGGCCGCGCCCGACGCCGTGATGCAAGCCTATGCCGAATCGCTGGGGCTGCCGTACCTGGACCTTGGGGACGTGGGCGTCAGCGAGGCGTTGGCCCCCAACGTCCCGGCCGTGCTCGCCCGGCAGCATTCCTGCGTGCCGGTGATGGTCGACAACGGGCAGTTGCTGATGGCCTCGCCCAATCCGCTCATCCCCGAGGTCGAGGAAGAGCTGCGGCTGCGGATCGGGATGCCGGTGCGGACGGTGCTTTGCACGCCGTCGGACATCAACGCGGCGATGGCGAAGTATTATCCGAGGGAGGTGGCCGCGGCGCAAATGGCCGCCGGCACCGCTTCGCCCGCGGCCGCGCCGGCCGCCGGCAACGCCAACCAGCCGGCCGCCGCCGCGCCGCCCTTGTCGGCCGAGGAACGCGCGGAACAGAAAAAACGGCAGCAATTCATCGCCATCGTGGCGGGCAACTTCGCCTTCATCGGAACGGTCCTCTTCGGCTTCCTGGCGCCTAAGATGGCCAAGAGCTTCGGCCTGGGCACGAACATGAAGCTCTACGGCGCGGCGCTCATGCTGGCGGTGGTGATGGCCGGCGTCGGCTGGGTAGCCGGCGGATTCGTGAAGCGGTAGCGCAACATCTGGTCGCGGTGTCTCACGACGCTAGCCCGACGCGCCAGCGCGCCAGCGAGGGTTCCAAACCGCGCCGCTGGATTTAGTTCGGACTACAACGGCAACAGCGCCCATCACGTCAATCCGGCGGGCATTTCGCGCGGCGCGCCGGCTGGCGGCAGGTGGATGCGGAAGATGCTTCCCACGCCGGGAGTGCTGTCGACGGTGATGCGGCCGTGATGGGCTTGCACGATGTGCTTGACAATCGCCAGGCCCAGGCCGGTGCCCCCCAGCTTGCGGCTCCGCGCCTTGTCGACGCGGTAGAACCGCTCGAACAGGCGTGGCAGGTGCTCGGCGTCGATGCCGCAGCCGTGATCGTTGACGGCGATCGTCACCTCCGACTCGCCCTGCGCCGCGGTGATGAACACCTCCGCCCCCGGCTCGCTGTACTTGATGGCGTTATCGAGCAGGTTCGTGACGGCCTGCTCCAACAGCGGCGAATTGATCCTCGCCCACACGTCGTCGCACTCGACGCACACGTCGATCCGCCGTTCGGCCGCCTTGGCGTCGCAATCGTGCAGCACCGCTTCGAGCACGTCGCGGATCGAGGCGTCCTCGACCACCAGGTCGGCGGCTCTTTCGCTCTGCTCGATCTTCGACAGGCTCAAGAGGTCCTCGATGATGGCGTTCAGTCGATCGGCTTGCGTGGCGACGATGCGCAGGAACCGCTCGGCGTCCTCGGCGTCGTGGAGCGCGCCATCAAGGAGCGTCTCGACGAAACCCTTGATCGAGGTGATGGGCGTTTTCAACTCGTGCGAGACGTTGGCAACGAAGTCCCGGCGGATGGTCTCCAGGCGGCGGAAGTGCGTGACGTCCGATAGCACGACGACGGCCCCCATCCCGCCCGGCCGCTGAGCATCCCGCAGGCCCGTCCCGCGAATCTGCAAGACGCGGTCCGGATCGCCGTGCAGAATGAGATCGTCCTCGATCGGCCGGTCGCTCGCCAGCACGCGATCGGCGAAGCGCCGCAGGTCGACGTTCCGCACCACTTCGTGCAGCTTGCGACCGATCGGGTTAGGGAGCGTGTTGCCGACCAGCTCCGCGGCCGCCTTGTTGAGCGTGATCACGCGCCCGTCGGAGTCGATGGCCAGAACGCCCTCGACCATGCTCGCCAACACGGCCTGCTGCTCACTGGTCTGGCGAACGATGGTCCGCAAGCGCTCTTCCAACTGCCCGGCCATGCGATTGAGTGCGCCTGCCAGGCCGGTCATCTCCTCGGAGTCGCCGCCGGCCAGCTTGTAGGCCATGTCGCCGCGGGCGAAGCGCTCTGCCACGTCGCGCATTTCCTCATACGGGCGACTCATCCGCCGCGACACGAAGGCGCACAGCGCGGCGGCGCAGCCGGCCACCAGCAAGCCCGCGCCGGCCATGCGCATTTGGATACGCCGCACGGCTTGTTGCACCGCGTAGGCGGGGACTGAGCTATGGATGGCACCGATCGCGCGGCCGCCGCGGGAGATCGGCAGCGTCTCGGCGTGCCCCGGTTGGCCCGCGCCAGCGACGGAGAGCGCGGCCGGCGCTTCGGCGACGGCAACGGCGCCTGGCTCGTCGGAAACGGGGCTATCGGCCGTGCGGCACAGCACGCGGCCGTTTGCCAGTAGGACGGCCAGGTCCACGCCCGAGGCGTCGGCGATTTTCGCGCAGGCCGCGTTCAGCCGGTCGGCGTCCGCTTCGGCCACCGTGGGACCTATCTGGGCATCGACCGCGTGCGCGGCCCGATCGAGCCGCTCGGCAAGCGATGCCAGGTACGCCGCCTCCTGGGCGTGGGCGGCGTACCACAGTGCGGCCACTAAAGTTGGCAGCGCGACCGCCAGATAGGAGGGATAAAGATGCCACCAGAGCCGCTTTCTGGCCATCCGTTCAACCCTTGAAGCGGTACCCGATGCCGCGCACCGTTTCGATGTAGTCGCCGCGTGGGCCCAGCTTCTTTCGCAAGCCGGCCACTTGCACGTCGACGCTCCGCTCGGTCACCGGGTAGTCCTCCCCTTTCACCGCGTCGACGATCTGGCCGCGCGTGTAGGCCCAGCCGGGCTTGCGGGCCAGAAAATGCAGCAAGCGAAACTCGGTGAACGTCAAGTCGACCGGCTTGCCGGCCAGCATCACCTCGTGCCAGCCGGGATGGATTACCAGGTCGTGCACGCTGACGGCTGTGTCGTCGTCGGTGCTTTGCTGCGAGCGGCGCCTGAGCACGCTCTTGACGCGGGCCAATAGCACGCGCGGGCTGAACGGCTTGGTGACGTAGTCGTCGGCCCCCATTTCCAGGCCGGTCACGACGTCGGCCTCTTCGCTCTTGGCCGTCAGCATCAGCACCGGGAGGTGCTGCGTGCGGGGATCCGACTTCAACTGCCGGCAGACTTCCAGGCCGTCGACCGAAGGCAAAAGCAAATCGAGCACGATCAAGTCGGGCAGGTCCTTCTTGGCCGTGGCCAAGGCCTCCTCGCCCGACGAGACGCACGAGACCCGATAGCCTTCCTTGTTGAGGTTGTAGGCGACGAGCTCGAGCAGGTCCTGCTCGTCGTCCACAACGAGCACGCGCTCCCGTGCCATCGTACGACCTGCGGTTGGGCGCCCCAAAGTTTCGCGCCCCATGCCTAGCAGAGAAATGTTAGCCATCCGTTAGGGCTTTGTTTGAATCGTGCTTTTGCCGGGCTATCACAGGGAATCGGTGGCCGTACCCAGGCGTGGCCCGCATTCTACCTGAGAGGCGAATTCCGACAACTGCTGGCCGCGTGCGGGCAGGCGATCGAAGGCGCCGCTAATCGCCACGGCGCCAACGACTTGCGGGCTTGCGTTTGTGCCGAAGGTGATCCGGGGCCGCCTGCCACCGCGGCCCCGCGTTGAGGACGTTTCGATAACCAGCCTTGCCGTTCAGCGCCGCTTGCGCAGCTTCAACAGACACAACCCGGCCAGGCCGAGGATCACCATCGCCAGCGTCGAGGGCTCAGGCACGACCGCGATCGAGCCCGATGGGAGCACGCCGGTGCCGGAGGTCCAGTTGGCGCTGTTGGCGATGGCGGTGAGCCAATCGCTCTTGGTGCCGCTGGCCAAGGTCGAGGTCTTGAAGGAAATCGAGCGCGGCGTGTCGAACCCCGCTGCCAGCGTGACGGCCGTGTGCGCCGCGATCGACAGGCCCGGTGGGATGTTGCCGGTCGAAGAGCTTGTGGCGTCCTCGAAGCCGCTGGTGTCATCGAGCACGAAGAGTTGCGTCGTGACGTTCTGCAAGGGCAGGCTCGCCGGCCCCTGCAGGGCGTAAATCTGCTCGCCGGGGTCGCCAATGGAAAGCGGGGCGAAGGCGCCCGACGTCCCGCCCGGGACCGCGCCCGAGGTGGTCCAGGCGAAGTCCGCGCTTACGTCGGTCGTGCGGATGATGGTTCCGGCGGCGATCGGGTTGTTGGCCGTCCATTTGGTCAATGTCTCGTTGCCGTCGCCATCCGCGTTGCCGATGGCACCGCGGAAACCTGGGGTCCCCGAACTAATCCACCCGTTGTCGGTGAAGTAGATGACTTCGCCGGCGGAGACGGGGGCGAGCGTGACGAACGAGAAGGAATCGGGCGTGCCGTTGTCGATCCAACCGATGACCGCCACGTCGCCGGCCAGAAGCGCGGCCCGCGCGGAGCCGGCCGCCAGCGCGAAGAAGAAGCCGCCCACGGCGGCCAGGAAGGTGCAGAGTCTCTTGTGTCTCGTCATTAGCGTCTCCTCGGTTGCGTGTCTGCGGGACCAGAAAATCGGGCCTGCGGTCCGAACGCGCTCGCCGACAACGCCAGGGGCGCGCCGGCCGCTTGCCGATCCAAACGACGGAGCGAACTGTACCGGCCGAATGTGAGCGGCTGATGAGCGGCATGCGAGTTCTCGGTCAGAAATGGACGTTCCCTTCGGGGGCGTGGGGATCGCGCGCGTTCGTCACTCGGCGCTCCTTGCGCGCCCCTCTCCACACGGAGATTCTCTCGCGAATCTCATCGCTCCTTAATACATCTCTAAAAATTGACTGCTAGAGTCCGGCCGCATGGGCGAGGGCGATCGGTCAGCGGTGCCGGCATGGTGCGATCGCGGTATGTGCGCCGAATCGCCTTTGCCCATCCTTCTAAACCACACCGAAGCAAGGGCACGGAATCCTTAACGGAAAGGTCGGAGCAATCATGCGGAAAAGACACGTCGCGATTTCGGCGCTTTTAGGGCTTTTGGTTCCCGTCATGGCCCAGGCGGCGGCTCCCAACACGCTCATCGTGAACGAGACCAACAACGTCAGTGGTGGGAAGTACTTGGGCGGCGCCAAATCGGATGCCACTCTCGGCCGGCTGGAGGGCAACGGTCAAAACTGGATGGAGCTGTTGGTCGTCAACAACGATCCAAGCAAGCACACCACCGACCTGCGCGGCTATACGATCAACTGGGAATACAACAAGGATCAGGCCGGCGTCAGCTACGGCAACGGCACCATCACCTTCAGCCAGGATCCGATCTGGGCCGCCGTGCCGCAGGGCACCATGATCGCCGTCAACGAATGGCAGAAGGCCTGGTACCTGACCAACACGCCCCCCTTTCCCGGCAACCCAGAGGGCGACCCGCTGGCCGCCGGAGGCCTGCAGCGCGACGGCGGCATCGACGGCCTCGGCGTGCCAAAGGGCAACGCCTACAACCCGGCCGTTCACACGCTCCGCGATTTCTCCACCAACGCCTATTGGAATCCCTCGGCCCAAGGGGGCCCGGATTGGACCATGAATATCTGGGCCGGCGAGCGCGACGCCCAGAATAACTTCAAGTACTTCAGTTTCTCTGGCACGGTCCACACCTCGGGCGGCGGCACGTTTCAGGTGGGCATCGACGACGACGGCGGGCTGTTTGCCGCCAACAACGACGACTGGCAATTCACGGTCAAGGACAACCTGAACAACATCATCCAGGGCCCGATCGGCGAACGCGTGCCCGGCTGGGCCGCCGGCGGCGTGGGCTCGGACGAGAACCTAAAACTGGAATCTTTCGATGCCGCCAGCAACCCGACGCTGACCGATTATCAGGGAATCGGAATCGGGGCCTATCGCGACGGCTCCTCGAGCAGCTACGCCTCGCCCAACCGCTGGACGAATCCCGACACGTCGATCGGCGTGCAGGACTTGAGCCCCCTGCGCAACTGGTTCAATGCGATCAAGCCGGGCGACGTGAACCTCGACGGCATCGTCGATATCAGCGACGTGCAAAAGGTGGCCGCCGGCTGGCTGTCGCACGGCGGCCTGTTGTCGGGCGACGCTAACGGAGACGGCGTCACGGACATCTCCGACATTCAGACCATCGCCGGCAATTGGCTGTCGAGCGGTGGCGCCCCAGGCGCCGGCACAGGCAGCGCGGTTCCGGAACCGGCCTCCGCGATGTTGTGCGTCGTCGGCATGGCAACTTGCGCGCTGTGGCAACGACTGCGACGGGGCCGCAAAGCGTAGCGACGCGAATGTTGATTGTGTGCGTCGGAGCGGGTGCAGGCTCGTCCGATCCTCACGTGGCACTCATCATCCGCTCATAATCGCTCGCTATCGTCCTGCCTGCGGTGTCAGTGCGCGCCACGGTCTTGCGCGGAACACGAACAGAGAACCTTTCCCATGCCGATCCGAAATCCCGCCGGGCGCGACCCCGCGACAACCGCGCTCCCACGACGCGATCGCCGGCCGGCCGGTTTTACGTTGGTCGAACTATTGGTCGTGATTGCGATTATCGGCATCCTGATCGGCCTCTTGTTGCCGGCCGTGCAGTCGGCCCGCGAGGCGGCCCGCCGCGCACAGTGCACCAACAACCTCAAGCAGATTTCGTTGGCGCTGCACAACCACCACGACACGCTGCAGACGTTTCCGCCGGGCTTGTCGCACTGTTCGCCGCAGATCGCCCTGTGGAGGACCGGCGGCACCGACGTGGGCGTGTTTTGCCAGGGCCCGAACTGGGCCTCGAGCATCCTGCCGCAGATCGAGCAGGCGGCCATGGACGAGAAGCTCAAAGGATGCCTCGATAACGAGGTCCACGCCGCCGACGATTGCGATCGCAACAAACCGGGCAAGCCGTGGCGCGAGTTCGGCATCCTCACGCTCCCTTTCTACACCTGTCCCAGCGCCCCGCCGACGGAACAATTGTTCGACAATTGGGAGCTCGAGCACCTGGCCAAGTCGAATTACGCCGCCAATTTCGGGTCGGACACGTACATGTCGTTTCAATCCCCCGCCACGGCCGGGGCATTTGGCGTCGTCGTGCCGACGGGCTCGCGCGGCGTCACGCAATCGTATAACCATCCGTCCCTGATGGGGCGATGGAAATCGGGTTGGGGGCAGGGGACGCGGCTGGCGGAAATCGCCGACGGAACCGCCAACACCCTGCTCGTCAGCGAGCTGATCGGCTACGACGATCCGCCGGACGGACGCGGCGCGTGGGTGTGGGGTGGCATGGGAGGCTCGACCTTCACGGCCAAGTACGGCCCCAACGCCCGCGAGAACGACGTGATCCCGGCGTGCAGCTCCAAAATCGACACGAGCGACCGGTTGCGCTGCACGCAGAATCAAAACGACGGCAACGTGTGGGCCTCGGCCCGCAGCGCCCACGCGGGCGGGGTCAACGCGGCCCTGGCCGACGGCTCGGTGCGATTCTTCCGCGACGAGACCGATCTGGGCGTGTGGAAGGCGATCGCCACCCGCGCGGCCGGCGACGTGGGCAGCGTGCCGTGAGAGCGGGCGGCCACGAGAAAGTGTGCCGATCTGAGGTTTGAGATTTCAGATCCGCACGGTCATGCGGCGTGCCGCGCGCGCATTGTCTTCTCCGCCTACTGCCCTCTGCCTACTTCGTGTTCGCGCGCCGAATCGCGGGCGGCGGCCCTCAACGAGATGTGTTCACCTTGGCGATCTTGGCGCCCTTGGCGGTTCACCTGTTTGCGCCGACGGATTGGAACCGCCAAGCCGCCAAGGACGGAGGTCAGCAAGGATGTTGACGGATCGCAGTCTTCAGAAGCGGCGCTGCGGACGTTCACTACTCAACGATGGACCTTATCCCTAGCCACGGCGCAACCACCGGCCACAGGTCGTGCATCGCCCAGTGCGGCACGGCGTACAGCGCCACGGCGCTAATGGACGCGAAGGCGAACCACAGGCAGGCGTCGGACCAGCGCGAAGGGGCCAAGCGCGGGTCGGTCTTGCGGTAGCGGAGGTAGATCGCCGCCCCGGCGATGATCGGCAGCGTCGCCGCCTGCACGAACCCGCCCAGGATGACCATCGCCTTCGGATCGCGCTTCCAGAAATACAGGAGCAGCCCCAACAGCGGGTAGAAAACGCAGCAGCGGCGGATCCATTTGGTTCGGTCGCTCTCGGCCGTGTACTTCACCATCCGGGCGAGGCTCAGGAAATCGGCCGTGAGCCGGCTGTTCGAGGCTGAAGCGACGTACAGCGTCTTGAAGAGCACGGCCCACACGCCGATCAGGAAGACAATCTGCGTCCATTCGCCGAACGTCGGCACGTACATCTGGGAGAGCGTGGCGATCATCTGCGACTTTTCGGGGTGCAGCCCCTTTTGATGCAGCACTGTCGCGCCCAGCACGTAGAACGCCACCGTGGCCACGGTGAACACCAGCATGCTCACCCACGCGTCGAGGTACATGACGCGCATCCAGCCGTGGGCCCGCGCCGCCCACTCGGGCGAGGCGTTGCGGCGGCCCGTGAACCGGCCGTATCCCTTTTCCAGGCACCAGTAGGGATAGGCGTACAGCTCCGAAGCGCCTACGCCCGTGATGCCGAAGGTGCCGAAGGCGGCGGCGATGGCCGCGGCCGGTAAAGCGAGTATGTCGAACGAGAAACCTTGCCGCAGGTCGCCCCACGTGACGCCAAAGCCCATGCCGGGCAGCATGGCGACGCAGGCCACGGTGATAAAGGTCACGGCGGCGACGAGCACGGTCGTCACGCGTTCGATGCGCCGGTAGCCGCCGCTGAGCAAGAGCGCCACCGCCGCCAGCGCGGTGAGCACGGCCCACGGATGCTCGGGCTTTTCCTGGATGGTGGCGGCGAGTCGCGGCGCCCACGATTCACACGCTTCAGCCAAACGCTCAGCGAATTGCGGAAAGGCGAGGTTCAAGGCCTGGCCGACGCCGCCGATCATCGCGCCCAACTGGAACACGGTCACCAAGAGCATGATGAACCACCACCACACCAGCCAGTGCGCGCCCAGCCGCGGGCCCGGTAGCAAGTTCAAGGCCGCCAGCGTCGGCTCGCCCGACGAAAGCGCGTACCGACCGAGCTCGACCTGCACGAACACCTTGATCACGCAACTGAAGAGGATCAGCCACAAAAAGACAAACCCGTATTCGGCGCCCAAGGAGGTGGTCAGCAATAGCTCGCCGGTGCCGATGATGCTGCCGGCCAGGATGATGCCCGGCCCGATCTTGCGCAAGGCGGCGAACAGTTTCCGCGGCGGCTCGGCAATGCCGTCGTCGGTGAGGGCGTAGGGGTCGAAGTGCTGTTCGGGCATGGGCTCGCCTGGGTTCGTCGCACGGGTACACCACATCGGCTGCCGGGTGACCCGAGCGGGGCGTAGCGCGGTGCGATGCGGACCGTTATGGTATCCGGCGGCAAGGCGACTGGCGAGCAATTGGGGGCGTCACATCGAAGGAGCCGGCGGCGGCTTTCTACGCGCTCGTCGTGATCGGCCTTAGTTCGCCGTCGGGCTCAACGGCTCGACCGTGGCGACGCGCAATAGCGAGCAGACGCGGAAATCGGCCGGGACGCCGTCATCCGCCTCGTCGATGCCGACTAGGATGTCGGATCGGGTCAGGAACGCCATTTCAGGGTGGCGGACGCCGTATGTCTGCCCGCTCGACATCACGAGCCGGAACGGCTTGAAGGGCCGCTGCGTCAAGAGATCGCGGAAGGTTTGGACCGTCATATTGGGAATTGTAGCTCCGTGTCGGGCAAGTGTCGATTGACACCTGGCTGCGCGCACGCGCGTGGCAATGGCGAATCCAACCAGGCGACGGACCAGTTCAACTCTTGGTCGCGCGGCCTCCGGCCGTCGCGGGCTTTCGCTTTTGCGAACGTTTTCGCGCGGCCTTCCAGAAGGCATCCGCGGACAAGCCCTTGCCTTCCTTGATGCTTTTCCGCGAACGGTCGAGCAAGGCTCGAAAGCGCGCCGAACGACCCAACATGAGACGCTCCAAATCATCGTCATCAACGGGAGCTATCAAAACGGCGACGGCTTTGCCGTTGCGCGTGATGACGATGGGGCCCTCGCGCTCGCACTGATCCAGATAGGCGCTCAAACGCGCCTTCACGTCAGCCAGTGGGGCAATCCTCATGACTCGTACTCCTCTCCGGCGATCGTGAGCCGGCTCCCCTCTTTCACGCCTACTGCCAACACGAGCACCACCTTCGATTCCAAATCCGCATCGTAGAAAACCCGAAAGCGACTGGCGGGACCACAGCGGAGTTCCCAAGTCGCGCCGAATGGGGCAGGCAACTCCAACGGTTTCCGATTTCGCGTTTCTTGCGTCGGGAGACGCGTCAACTGCTCCTGGATCGTGCGCCTCACAAGCCCATGATACTTCAGTTCGATTAGATCAAGGTGCTCGATGGCTTCCGGGGCGAACAACAAGGCAAATAGCGCTCGCTTAGCCATTGACTAGAATTCTAGTCCATTCGACAGAGTAGTCAATCCGTCCTTCCAGGCTGGCGGGCCCCTGGGGCGCCAATTACCATGGTCGCTTGTCGCTGCCCGCGGTGGGCCAGACCCCGCCAGCGATTCACACGGAACTAGAGCTCATGTCACGGCCCACCTTGCGCGGAGGAATACCTCGCTCGGCGCACGCCCAGAGCGCCCGGGCAACTTCGACTACGTCGCGGCCCCATCATGCGCGAAGGGCACAGGCGCGGTACGTAAAGCGCGGAGCACGCCGCGCCGGCACGGGCAATCATTGGAAAGGAACGCATGCAACGCTTCATTTCTCGGCTGACGAACCACGTGACGAACTGGAAATCGCAACGTGAGCATCACAACCGTTCGGCCAGCAGTGCCCGTCGCTATCGCCGTGCGGCCGGCTTTGAACCGCTTGAGGGACGCGCGATGCTGGCCGCCGGCGTCACGCCCGCGTTTGCCGTGGTGAACGATTGGAACTCTGGCTACCAGGCCGAAATCCGCCTCGACAACTATCAGGCCGCGAGCGTCGCCAACTGGAAGCTGGAGTTCGACCTGCCGGCCAACATCACCTCGATCTGGGACGGGCAGATCGCCAGCCACGTGGGCAATCACTACGCGATCGTCGGCGCCGCGTGGGACAGCACGCTCGCGGCGGGTGGATCGGTCGCGTTCGGTTTCGTCGCCAGCCCGGGCGGCAAGCCGCCGGCGCCGACCAACTACGTGCTGAACGGCATACGGCTCGACGGCACGAAGCCGGCGCCCCCGCCGCCACCGGGCCTGTCGATCGACGACGTGGCGATCCTCGAAGGCGCAAGCGGCACGACCGCGGCGCTGTTCACGGTCAGTCTTTCGTCACCCGCCGCCGGCCCGGTCTCGGTGAGATACGCCACGACCGCGGCCACGGCGCAAGCCGGCAGCGACTATCAGTCCACTAGCGGCACGCTCATGTTCGCCGCCGGCGAGACGAAAAAGACGATCAGCGTCGCCGTGCTGGGGGACACGCTCGTCGAGCCGGACGAGGTGTTCTACGTCAATCTGTCGACCGCCAGCGGCGCACTTGTCACGATCGACCGCGGCACGGGAACGATTCGGAACGACGACGTGGCGCCGCCGGTATCCGGCAATTTCCAGTTCCAAGTGATCAGCGATTGGGGCTCCGGCTTCACCGGCGCGATCACCGTCCGCAACGCCTCCGCCGCGGCCGTCACCAACTGGCAGCTTGAATTCGATTTCGCGGGCAACATCACCTCGATCTGGGACGCCAAGATCGTCAACCACACGGGCAGCCACTACGTGCTCGAGAACGCCGGTTACAACAGCACGCTTGCGGCCGGCGGCGCCGTATCGTTCGGCTTCGTCGCTTCGCCCGGCAACGTGACCGTGAGTCCGGCGAACTACGTGCTGAAGTCGGCCGGCACTACCGGGGGCGGAGGGCCGCCGCCGCCGAACCAGGCTCCCACAGCGGGCGGCGACCAGGCGTACGCGCTGCCAGGCCAGGCAGTGACGATCAACGTACTCGCGAACGACAAGGACGCCGACGGCGACGCCCTGTCGGTCGCGGCTGTGGCGCAGGCCGCCCACGGCGCCGTGATGCTCAAGGCGGACTACACGATCGTGTACACGCCGCAGGCTGGCTTCGTCGGCAACGACTCGTTCACGTATCAACTTCGCGACGCGCGGGGAGCGACCAGCACCGGCACGGTCGCGGTGACGGTGGCTGCCGCGTCGACGTGGCCGGCCCACGTGTTCGCGCCGTACGTCGACATGACGTTATACCCGATGTACGACCTGGTTGCCGCGGCGCAAAGCCAGGGGCTGCGCTATTTCACGCTGGCGTTCGTGGTGGCCGATTCGCGCAACCAGCCGGCCTGGGGCGGCTACACCGAGTACGAATTGGGCACGGCGTTCGACGCACAGATGAAGTCGCAGCTTGCCGGCATCCGCGCCTTGGGGGGCGATGCGATCGTGTCGTTCGGCGGCGCGGCGGGGCGGGAACTGGCGCAGGCGATTACCGACGTCGCGGCACTCAAGCGGGCGTATCAATCGGTCATCGACGCCTACGGCTTCACGCACATCGACTTCGATATCGAAGGCGCCGCCGTGGCCGACCGCGCAAGTATCGATCGCCGCAACCAGGCGATCGCCGGCTTGCAGCGCGACGCCGCGGCGGCCGGCCGCGTGCTCGACGTGTCGTACACGCTGCCCGTTTTGCCCAGTGGGCTGACGTCCGACGGGCTGTACGTGCTGCAATCGGCATTGCGGTACGGCGTCAACCTCGGCCTGGTGAACGTGATGGCGATGGACTACGGCGACTCGGCCGCGCCGAATCCGAAGGGGCACATGGGGGACTACGCCATCGACGCCGCCAACAGCCTGTTCGCGCAGCTCAAGGGGCTGTACGGCGCGGCGAAGACGGACGCCCAGGTGTGGCAGATGGTGGGCGTGACGCCGATGATCGGCCTGAACGACGTCACGACCGAGACGTTCGACCAGCAGGAAGCCCGCGAGCTGCTGGCGTTCGCGCAGCAGAAGGGGATCGGCCGGATCGCGTTCTGGTCGCTGAACCGCGACCGGCAGAGTCCATCGGGCGCGCTTGGCTGGGTCGACAACATGGCCAGCAGCCTCTTGCAGCAGCCGTACGAGTTCTCGCAGATCCTCAAGCCGATCACGGGGTGATCACCGACCGCTAGCATGGCGCCGGCATGCGTTGCAGAGTTAACGCGCGACGGGCTTTGGACCCGCGCGCCCGTCCCGCCGGGATTTTACTCTTGACCACGTACACATGTACGCGGTAGAGTGCCGCCGTCGCGAACAAATGTACGCGAGGGAGAAGTTCGTTCGATGAGCGATCGGCCGGCGCTATCGAAGGGCGAAATGGAAGTCGCCCGCACGCTGTGGGAGCTGGGGAGCGCCACGGTGCGGCAGGTTCACGCGGCGTTTCCCGCCGGCCGCGCCATGGACTTCGCCACGGTGCAGACCTACCTCCGCCGGCTAGAGGCCAAGGGCTACGTCCACGGCCGCCTGGAAGGACGCGTCCGCGTGTACCGGGCGAAGGTCAAGCCGAAGACCGTCATTCGCGAGACGATCGACGACGTGCTCGAGCGATTGTTCGGTGGCGAGGCCTTGCCGCTCGTGCGACACCTGATCGAGGAGCGCGGCATCAACGACGACGAGCTGGCGCAGCTCCGCGCCCTCTTGGACAAATTGGAGCGACAACACCGAAACGGATAACGGCGCGTGCCCGCGCGACGCCGGGATTGTTCGCCCCTGACGCGCGGTGGACGCGGATCGCTTTTGCAAAGGATTGACGATGGCGAATCAAGGGCTGCTCCCACTCGTGCTCGCGCAGGCGTGGCAACTGGCGGCGCTGGTGGTCGCGGTGATGTTCTTGTCGCGGCTGGCGGCGCGCAACAGGCCGCACCTGGCGCACGCGTTGTGGCTGGTGGTGCTGGTGAAGTGCGTGACGCCGCCCGTGTGGGGATCGCCGCTGGGCGTCTTTTCCTGGATTACGACGGCCACGGGCGCCGCGCACGGCGGGGCCAACGCTTCGGCGGCACGCGTCGATGCTCGCACGGCGGATCGCAACTGGCATGACGCGCGGGCGGCAGACTCGGCGACGATCGAGGCCCATCAGATCGGCGTCTCGCACGGCGTGAAGGAGACGCCTGCGGAAGGCATCTTGCGTGCTGACGCCCCGTCAACAACTGCGGCCTCGGTTGTGAGCCGTGCCCGTCTCAAGGCCTTCGCGATCGCCGCGTGGCTGACGGGAATTGTCGCGGTGACGGCTGTCGCCGTCATTCGTTCGTTGTGCTGCTGGTGGCGACTGCGAACTAGCCACGACGAGCGCCGCGAGCCGCTGGAGCGGTTGGTGCGGCGCATGTCGCGGCGACTGGGGTTGCGGCGTCAGGTGCGCCTGCGGATCACCACCGGCCGCGTTGGTCCGGCGGTGATCGGGCTGGCGCGGCCGACCATCTTGCTGCCGGCCTGTGTGGTGCGCGACAAATCGGCGGCCGACCTGGAGCCGCTATTGGCGCATGAATTGATTCACGTGCGTCGCGGCGACTTGTGGCTCAGTCTGTTGCAGGTCATCGCGCAGGCGGTGTGGTGGTTCCATCCCTTGGTGTGGTTGGCCGGCCGCATGATCGCCCGCGAGGCGGAGCGATGTTGCGACGAGGAAGTGATCGGCGAGTTGGGCTGCGAGCCGGCGCGGTACGCGCGCGGGCTGTTGGACGTGCTCGCGCTCAAGCGGACGTTGGTTGCCGTGCCGGCCCTGCCGGGCGTGCGGGCCGTGGATATTACCTCGAAACGACTGGAGCGAATCATGACGCTGGGACAAGGATGTCACCGTCGTACTCCGTGGTGGTGTTGGCTGGCGATGGGTTTGATCGCCGTGATGGCGCTGCCCGGCTCGCCCTTGGCCGTGACGGGGAGTGAGGCGCCGGAGGAGGAAAGCGACGCCGCGGTCGCCGAAGCGTCGGAGATCGAAGTCGAGGACGGCGGCGACGCCTCACAGGCGGCTACGCCCGCTGAGGCGTCCGCGGTGCGCCACCCTGCGGAACTGCAGAAGTGGATCAGTGGTTTCAGGTACGAGGTCGGCGACCTGTTGGACGCGGTCGAAGAGTCGTTTGACATCGATCGCCCCAAGGCGCGGGACGCGCTGCGTGAGATGCTCATCGCGCGCTGCCGGCAGCCGATCGACGCGACGGGCAACCAGCAAGCGGTTGCGGCGCCCGAACCCGATCCCGCCGTGCACTGGAAGGGGGACTCGATCGTGCTGTGTCACTCCGGGCTCCGCCACCAGCGCGCCGAGCATGCCTTGCGGGAGATGCGCCGCTTTGGCTTCGAGCAAGTGCAGATCGAGATCCGTTTCCTGTCCGTGCCGGCCGCGTTCACCGATAAGCTAAGCAATCGTTGGACCACGCTACCCGGCGGCTCGTCGCGCAGTGACGGGGCTGCCGGCCCGCACGGCGCCGAGTCGCAGGACACACGGCCGGCAGCCAACGCAAATGCGTCAGGCTACGCCAGCTTCGCGGTCGAAAAGAATCTGCCGGTGGTCCTCGACGTGCTCGACGAGGAGCGCGCCAGGAAAGTGCTCGACGTGGCGCAAAGGGACCGGCGGGCGAACGTGCTGCAAGCGCCGCGCGTTCGCACTACTAACGGTCAATCCGCCACCGTCCTGGATACGACGCAGACGCCCTTCGTGGTCGGCATCCAGGACGGCCAGCCGCAGATTCGCATTGTGACCGAGGGGACCGTGGTGCGTGCGCGGCCGATCCTGCGCGATGACAAGGTGCGGCTGGACTTCGAGATCCTCATGTCGAGCATCGGCAACGTCGAGGAAGTTAACGTGCGCACGGATCGCGACGCGAAACCGGTGAAAGTGCAGGTCCCGGAAGTGGCCCGATCGCAAATCGCCTCTTCGATCGAGTTGCCCCTGGGCCAGACGCTCCTGGTGGGCGGCTTGAAAAACGTCAATGCCAAGGAGGACAACACATCGATCGCCGTCACGCTTCGCGCGACGAAGGTGCCTGCGCAAGAGCGGGTCTACCCGCTACGCCGGCACGATGCGGTCGAAGCCGGCGGCGCGCTGGGGCCGGCGCCTGCTTTCGCCGCGCCGGATGCCGCTCGCGACGCGACGTCGAAGCGAGACAAGAAACGGCGCCTTGGGGGCGACAGGGATCTGCCGTACACGGTCACCTATGCCGCTTTCGATCTGGTGGCAGTGCGGCGCTCGACCGAGGCCGCCGGCGA
The DNA here is from genome assembly GCA_016191115.1 of Planctomycetia bacterium. GTDB lineage: Bacteria > Planctomycetota > Planctomycetia > Pirellulales > JACPPG01 > JACPPG01. Next base: position 20,505 of record JACPPG010000018.1, read on the forward strand.
TGCGACGCCCAATTTCGCGCCGTTGGTGAAGCTCATCACCTCCACGGTGCGGCCTGATTCGTGGACGGAAACGGGGGGATCCTGCACTGTGCGACCCTTTCCGAAGAACTTGAGCCTCGTCATCACGCAAACCGGCGAGGGCCACAAGCAAATCGACGTCCTGTTCGAGCAACTGCGTTCGCAACAAAACGTCCGCGTCGAGACATTCGAAGGCCGGGATCGCGCACCTGATTGAATCGACATGGTCCCGCGCCAGCGGCTGGTCAAGAAACGCCCACAGTGGCCAAACTGGGCACAGCAAAAAGCGTGGAGCCGCCGAGGGCGGGGCTGACACTCCCGGCGGCCCCACATACGAAACCTTGGACGCCCCACAGTCCAGCATTCCTCATGCCGAGGAAAGCCGGATCGACCGGCCATCGAGCAAAGCTCACTCCGGGCGACGATCGGGAGGAATGCTCGAATCGGATCGCGGCGGCTCGGGCGCTCGTCGATCGCGCGGCGGTGCGGCCTCGCGCGGCGGCGCATCTTCACGTGGATCAGCCGCGCGCGGCAGCGCTTCCCGCGCAGGCGCCGGCTCACGCGCCGGCACCGCGTCGCGAACGCCAGCCGGGGCGGGCTGGACCGGCGCTGCTTCGCGAACACCGGGTTGCACCTTTGGCGCCGCCGGCTGGACCGGAATGGCCGGCGGGCCGGGTACGAAGGGCGTCATCGGTCGATAAGCGCGATAGCGGCGATTGGAGCCGCCGTCGTAGTAGCCGCGATAGCCAGTCGTGTAACGCGGCTGCTGCGGAACAACGTACGCGGCGGGGTCGTAGGCGGTCCAGGTATTGTTGTTGTAGTACATCCACGTTTCTTGAGGCATGTAGTACCACCACTGGTTATTGTGCCGCACGTAGCGCCAGGCGTTGGGATTCGCCCGCCACGCGTCGCGCCGGTCCTCACGGCGCTCGATGCGCTGCTCAACGCCAGGGGCGCCGGCGGCATTCGCGGCGGCTCCGGCGGCCCGCCGCGCCGGACCGACGACTTGCGCATAAGCATGGCTGGCCGTCACGACAACGGCGCCGACAACAACGAGACTAAGAAGGTTTCGCATGACGAGGTTCTCCGTAAAGAGTTATGCCCCGGCAGGGTCCGAATCAGACCGCAGAGGGTATGCACATGGGGTGCCGTCGGCGCGCGAAGTCGAGGCTTCAATGACCTTTCGACGCCGGAGCTGAAAAATGCCGCCTGCTAGCGGGTTCGCCTGGCGTCCCAATGACCAACCGGGCGACACCGCGGCCACGCGGGCAGCCACGCGCCAAAGAGAGCTGTTCGCGCGCCCGGGCGCGCCGCCGATCACGCGCGTAGCGCCCGGCCACGGTGGCCCAGTTTCAGGATGGCTCAGCGAACGGCGCGATGCCCGACGGTGCATCCGGTGAGCGACAGATGGCAGCAGGGCCGTTCACAGATTTAAGCTTGCCGGCGGCGCACCGGCGGGAAAGTGGGACAGGCACCGAGACGCAACGTTCATCTGAAAGGACTTGCGCTGTTTATGCTCGGAGCCAGTCCCATTTTCCCGCCTCGCCATTTTGAAAAACAGAATGGCCCTGTGAGCGAACTGCTGCGCGTCGGCGGGTCGAGCGTGTTCGGCGTGACCCTGGCGAACATCCTGCGATGGGGCGAGGCTCGCGGGGCCGAAACGGCCGCGGGCGGGCCCGGCTGGGGACGAGCCAAAAGCGTGATCCTCCTCTACTTGCAGGGCGGGCCCAGCCACCTCGATCTTTGGGACCCCAAGCCCACGCTCCCCGACGCCATGCGAAGCGCCTTCGCACCGATCGACACCCAGGTGCCGGGCATTCAGCTCATGGATGTCATGCCAAAGCTGGCCGCGGTCGCCGATCGCCTCACGCTCATCCGCTCGATGAGCTACACGCCGATCGGGCTTTTGAATCACACGGCCGCCATGTACCAGATGCTCACCGGCTACACGGCCGACAAGGTGAGCCCCTCCGGCCAGCTCGAGCCGCCCAGCCCGAAGGATTTCCCCAACGTCGGGTCGAACGTGGTGCGACTGTTGCCGCCCGCAGTGCCCATGTTGCCGTTTGTGATGTTGCCGCGACCCCTGCAAGAGAGCAACGTGATCGGCAAGGCGGGCACGGCCGGTTTCCTGGGCCGGGCCTACGATCCGTACTACTTGTACCCCGCCGGCAACGACGGCGAGATGGACAAGCTCGACCGGGTGAAGGCCGACGACCTGCAGTTGCGGCCCGAAGTCTCTCCATCGCGGCTGGGGCGTCGTGCGCGGCTGCGCGAACTGATCGACGACGGCATGCCGGCGGTGAAAAACGCGACCGCGCGCTACGATCTGGACGCGTATTACGACAAGGCGCTCGAACTGGTGCTGTCCGGCCGCGCGCGGGAGGCGTTCGATCTGCGCACGGAGACCGCCGCGCTGCGCGACCGGTACGGCCGCAACACGTTCGGTCAGAGCTGCCTGTTGGCGCGGCGGCTGATCGAGGCCGGCACGCGATTCGTCGAAGTGAACTGGCCCTCGGTTGCCAACTCGGGCGATCCACATCGCTGGGACCACCACACGGACCTTTCCAAGCAGATTCGCAGCCACGCCGGGCCGATGCTCGACGCCGGACTGTCGACCCTCATCGCCGATCTCGACGATCGCGGCCTTTTGGCCGAGACGCTGGTCGTCGCGGTGGGCGAGTTCGGGCGCAGCCCCAAGCGGGGCGTCAACACGTCGGGCAACGGCAGCTCGGACGACGGCCGCGACCATTGGCCCTACTGCTACACGGCTTGCGTGGCGGGCGCCGGCGTACGGCGCGGCTTTGTCTACGGCCGCTCGGATGGGACCGGCTCGGCCCCGCTCTCCGATCCGGTGCAGCCGGGCGATTTATTGGCGACGATCTATCACTCGCTCGGGATCGACCCGGCGACAATCGTCTACAACCATCTGAACCAGCCGCGCGAGCTGGTCAAAGGCCAGGCCATCACCGGCTTGATGGTGTGAGGTGCTCGGGTCGGGTGGTCCCCGCCGCGGAGACATCCGTTTTTTTCCGTGGACGCTTGCGGGCCGGCTATCGAGGCCTCACACTGAACGCCTGTGCGTCGGTCGTTTTGAGGCGACCCACGTCAGGGCCGGCGCGAACATTCACGCGCTCGCTTCATCCACAGGGGTCGGCACATGCGGGGCTGCATGGCGGCTTTGAGCTTGGCGCTTTGCGCGATCGTGGCCACGAGCGCGATGGCGCAAACGGATCCCGCTCCCCCGGCCGAGTCGCCGCCACTAAAGAAGCCGTCCGCGCCGCTATCTGATGGCGAGCGGCAAGAGATGGCGGCCCGCGCGAAGACGCTGTGGAACGAAAGCCTCGAGCTCATGAAGGAGCAGAAGCGGGACGAGGCCGCGGCCCGGCTCGAAGAATTGTTGCCCTTGGTGCGGCGGATGCTTGGTGACGACGACCCGCAGGTCGTCAACGCGCTTTTGTGCGTCGCGGGCCTGGAAGAGACGCGCGGCAACTGGGACGCAGCGCGCAAGGCCCGGGGCGAGATTCTCGATATCAGGACCCGCGTGCTGGGCAAGGATCATTGGCAAGCCGTCGACGCGCGGCTGCAGTTGGCCGACTGCGAGCTGTTGACCGGGTTGAGCGACGAAAAGCGCACTAGTTGGGCGGCAGCCGGCCAATTACTCGCCGAAGCGAAGGCACTGCGCGAAAAGGCGAAGCTCTCTGACTCCCTCATGGCCGCCGCCCAGTCGGCCAATCTCTATGCCGGCATGGGAGGAAAGGAGCATTGGCTGGCGATGAAGGGCCTCGCTTACGCCGGCTACGTGCTCACACTGATGCGACAATACGACAAGGCGCTCGACTTGCTCAAGCGGTGCGCGGAGACGAACGAAAAGATTCTCGGACTGGAACACCCGACGACCGCCGACAACCTGAACAAGATCTCCGACGTCTACTTTCTCAAGGGGGGACTACAAGACGTCGATCGACCTGGAAAAGCGTGCCTTGGCGATCTACGAAAAAACGCTCGGCCCGGACAGCGTGGAAGCGGCCCAGGACCTCCACAACCTCGCCACGCAGTACAGCACTTTGGGAGACGTGCAAACGGCCCTGTCCTACTGCGAAAGGGCGCTGGCGATTCGCGAGAAAGCACTGGGGCCCGAGCATCGCCACACGGCGATCACGCTCGACACGCTGGCGGGCATTCGCAGTGACCAAGGGAATTACGAGGAAGCCAGGTCGCTCTACGAGCGGGCGCTAGCGGTGTTCGAAAAGACGGTGGGACCGCAAAACTATCAGACCGCGCAGAGCCTTCTCAACGTCGCAAAGCTAACGGCGGCGTTTGGCGAATATGCGAAGGCGCTACAATTGTATCAGCGGTCGCTGGCGATTCACGAGAACGTGCTCGGCCCGGAGCACCCGAACACGGCGCATGCCCTGGTGGCGGTGGGGACATTCTACAGAAGTCAGGGCGACTATGAGTCGGCCCTCCCGCTCTACCAGAGGGCGCTCGCGATCCACGAGAAGGTGCTCGGCGAGGACAGCCACTACACCGCGACGAGCCTCGATGCTCTGGCCGGCCTGTACTGCGAGCAGGGCGATTTCCGGGCGGCTTTGCCTCTCTCGCTCCGCGCACTGCGAATCTTCGAGAAAGTCGACGGGGCGGAGCATCGGCAAACAGCCGATTGCCTAGCGCAGTTGGCGCGGATTAGCAAGGCGCAAGGCAACACGGCGTCGGCCGTACGCCTCTACAAACGAGCGCTTTCGATCGATGAGAAGTTGTTGGGGAGGAACAATCCCACCACCGCGGCCACGCTCGCCAAGCTGGCGGAAGTCCATCACGATTCCGACGACTACGCCGCCGCGTTGCCCCTGTTGCAACTCGCCATGAAGATTGCCCCCAACGGGGAAACGGCTAGCAAGCTGGCACGCTGCTATCAGGCGCAAGGCAACTACTGGTCCGCGCTGCCACTAGCGCAACGGGCGCTGGCCGAAAGCCGCCGCCATTTGGACGAGGTGGCGTTCGCGCAATCGGAGCGGCAGCAGTTGAATTCTCAGCGCCTGTTCCGCGTGCGGCTGGACACGTTTCTTTCCACGGCGGCCATGTCCTCGCTCGAGGCCGACCTGGTCTACGACCCCGTTCTTGCATGGAAGGGCGCCACGTTCGCCCGGCAACGTTGGATGCGCGCCATGCGACACGCCCAGCGCGACGACCCGGCCACGAGCCAGTTGTACGCGCAGATCGAGTCCAAATCGCGCCTGTTGGCCAACGCCACGAGCGCCACGCCGTCGCAGGAGCAACTTGCGGTGCATCGCGACGGCCTGGAACGGCTGGCAGGTGAAATCGAATCGCTGCAGCAGCAACTAGCCGTCTCCAGCAACGAGTTCCGCGGTACGCGCGACGCAGCCCGCGTCACCGCGGCGGACCTGAAGCGCGTGCTCCCCGAGGGCGTCGCGTTGGTCGACCTCGTGGAGTACGACCACTACGGCCCCTTGAACGAAAAGGACAAGAAGGCGTCGATGCACCGGCGGCTGATGGGCTTTGTCGTCCGTGCCGACCGCGAAATCAAGCGGCTCGACCTGGGGCCAGCCGACCGGCTTTATCCGACGGTGACGACATGGCGCGTCGCGAACCTTCACTTTGAGATCTTCCTCGATGAGGTGGAGCCGGCCAAGAAGCTCGTCGCGGCGTGGCGAAAAACGCACGGCGCGGCGGCCCTCCCGGAAAGCAAGCTGCGCGAGTGGGTGTGGGACAAGCTTGCCCCGCACCTCGATGGCTGCAACACGGTCCTGGTCTCGCCCGACGGCGCCTTGTCACGGTTTCCTTGGGCCGCCCTGCCAGGCAAAAAACCCGGACACTACCTGATTGAGGAGCTGGCGCTGGCCGTGATTCCCGTGCCGCAGCTTTTGCCGGAACTTCTGGCGGAGCCGCGGGCGGGCGGGCCGCGATCGCCCGCGCTTTTGGTCGTGGGGGACGTTGATTTCACAGCGGACCCAGGCCGGCCGGAGGTGCCAGCGGAGGATGGGCCCGACCAGCCGCCACCCGATCAGCCTCTGCGTCACGTCGCTCCTCTTCCCGGAACCAAGTTGGAGGCGCTGACAATCGGCAATCTTTTCAAGAAGACAACTCCCGAAGGCAAGCTGAAGAACCTCCGCGGCAAGGAGCCGACCGAGCAAGCGGTGCGCGATGTCGCGCCCCACTCCACCTACGTGCACCTGGCGACACACGGTTACTTCGACCGGCGCGCCGTGGAAACGGCCACCCGGCGCATCAACCCGGATCTGCTGTGCGGCGTCACCCTTGTCGGCGCGGGGCACGCCGTCGAGGCCGGCAAGGACGACGGCTTACTCACGGCCCTGGAGGTCAAGGCATTGGACCTCGAGCAAGTCGACCTGGTGACCCTCTCCGCCTGCCAGACGGCCCTGGGGGTTCAAATGGGAGCCGAGGGCGTGCTTTCACTGCAGCGGGCATTCCAGGTGGCCGGGGTGCGGACGACCGTGACGACGCTGTGGAGCGTTTCCACCGACGCCACAAGCACGTTAATGGTTGACTTCTATGACAACCTTTGGCGGAAGAAGCTGCCGCGCGTCGAGGCCCTGCGGCAGGCACAACTGAAAATGCTCCGCGACGGACCGAAGCTTCGCATCAAGGGGTTCGAGAAGCTTGTCGACCCCAAAAAGCCGATGCCGCCCTTCTTCTGGGCCGGCTTCATCCTGTCCGGGGACTGGCGGTAGGGGCGGGCGTACTCGCCTTCCCTTTTGCAACGGACTGAACTGTGCTCGGTAGCCCGACGGCTGGCCGGCCGCTTGGTTGCAGGTGCACTGTCGACCGTCCAGAATGGAGACGCGGAGCCGCGCCTCGAGGCTCGCGGCTCGCCCGATCGTCGGAAGGTCTCTCGAGCCTGGAGAACCGCGAACGTATGACGCAAATGAACCCCTCGGAACAGAACCAACTTCAAACGGCGCGGCCAAGTCAGCGGCCAGGTCTTTTCGGCCGGCTCGCCGCGTTCGCGGCCCTCCATTGCCTGGCCCTGGCCCCGGCCGCCGCCTGGGCCGGGCAGGACTCGGTTCGCCCCTCGGTGGTCAAGATTCATACGACTTCTCGGTTGCCCGATTTCCTGCGCCCGTGGACAAAGGCCGCGCCGCGCGACATGTCGGGCACGGGCTTTGTGATCGACGGCAAGCGGATCGTGACCAACGCCCACGTGGTCGCGTATCCCAGCCAGATCTACGTGCAGGGTTATCAGTCGTCGGAGAAGTTTCCTGCCAAGGTCGCGGCCATTTCGGCGGCGATGGACCTGGCCGTTTTGACGGTCGAGGACGAGACGTTCTTCGCCGACCGGCCGGCACTGGCGCTCGACGATGGGCTGCCGCGCGTCAAGGCATCGGTCAACGTGTACGGCTACCCGATCGGCGGCGATCAGATATCAGTGACCGAGGGGATCGCCTCGCGCGTCGAGTACACGACCTACTATCTCGACGCGTCGGGGCTGCGCATCCAGATCGACGCAGCCCTCAATCCCGGCAACAGCGGCGGCCCGGCGGTCTCTGACGGAAAGGTGATCGGCGTGGCGTTCAGCGGATTGGCCAAGGCCGAGAACATCGGCTATTTGATTCCGGCCGAGGAGCTGCGGACGTTTCTCGACGACCTGAAAGACGGCCACTACGACGGCAAGCCGCGGCTGTGGGACGAGTTCCAAACGACCGAGAACGACACTTTGCGCTCGTGGTTGAAGATTCCCAAGGACGTGGGCGGGTGCATGGTGACGAAGCTGGCGACCGGCAGCGGACAGAGCGTGCTGTCGGAGAGCGACGTCGTCACGCACGTCGGCCCCCACGCCCTGGACCGCAGCGGCAACGTGCGGTTGGGCGACGATCTGCAAGTGATGTTCGCGTATTACGTGCCCAAGCTGGCGCACGACGGCGTGGTGCCGCTGTCGATCATCCGCGGCGGTCAGCCGATGCAAGTGGACGTGCCGGTGGCGGCGCAGCGGAAGTACGTGCTGCCGCATCTCGACGGCGCGTACCCCAGCTATTTCATCCTGGGGCCGATGGTATTCTCGACGGCGAGCGCCGAATTGGCCCGTGGGCTGCACGCCGACGCGCGGTGGTTCAACTTTCTGACCGAAAAGAAGAACCCGCTGGCGATGCGCGCGAGCGACCAGCCGGCGTTCGACGGCGAGGAGCTGGTGATCGTTCCGTCGCAGTTCTTCTCGCACCGGCTCACCAAGGGGTACGACTCGCCGACGCTGCAAGTGATCCAGGAACTCAACGGCGTGCCGATCAAGAACCTCGCGCACTTAGTCGAGATGCTCCGCGACAGCAAGGACGAGTTTCTGCGGTTCAAATTCGCGGGCACCGGCGTCGAGGAGCTCGTCTTCCGCCGCCAGGAGCTGTTGGACGCCACGGAGGACATCCTCACGGACAACGGCATCCGCAAGCAATGCTCCGACGAGCTTGAGTCGGTGTGGAAGAAGTGAGCGGGCGGTGTTCCGAATAGCCTCGGCCCAGCGGAGCCGTTCGCGCGGTTGGTGGCGCGATCTATGGTAACGGAGCCGTTTTGAGTTTCCAGCCGCTGTCGCCGCGTTGGGCGGTCCAGTCGACGTCCGTGGTCGCGCCGTCCGCGGATTCTACACCGACATGGATGGTGGCGGACAAATCGCTGTGCAGGTCCACGGCCTTGACCGTGCACGTCCGCAGCGCGTACTGCTTGCGCGCTTCGTCGGTCGGCCTCGCGTCGGGAAGGAAGAGCGCCTGAAAGTCGCGCGGCTTATTCGCCGCGTCGGCCACGGAAGAGACCAGCACGCGCAATTGATCGCGCGTCGCGCGTTCGTCGCCGCTCTCGCGCGAGCAACTGGCCGCAACCAGGGACGCACACAACATAACGACCCGCGACGCGGACGCCGCCGCCCGTCGGGACGCCGTGAGTCGTGCGCGTCGTGTTGCCATGAGAGGGCGCTAGGGGGAAGCCGTCGTACTTTCGCCGCCACCGCGGGTCGCCATGGCGCGCCACACCGTCAGATCAATTGCGTCGAAGACGAACCGCGCCGAGCCGTCGGCCAGGCTGGCCATCACTCCGCCCGGATGACGGCTGCGGGCCGCGGCCCATACGTTGCCGTCGGTCCGGTTCTGCGTGCAGTGGAGTAAGTCGGCCACCGGGATGGACGTATCGCACATGGGGATCACGTCATTGTCGCGCGAATTGGGTCCGGTCCGCGCCATGAACACGCTGGCGCCGGCCGCCGTCGAGGTCCAGGCCCCGCGGGCGTCGAACCAACTGTCCCAGCCGAGCACTTCGCTTAGGAAGAGGGTGTTGGACAAGCCGTCGACGATGTCGGAGGGGCGCGCCCCTTGCCCCAACCCCATTTTCCAGCGGCCCTGGCCGGTGGGATGGTTGCCGCGGCCGATCCGCATTGAATCGCAACCCACGCGGCAACGGGGGCCGCGCACAGCATGACGCCTCGGACGCATGCGGCAATCGGCCCGGCGCACCGTGCGTATGTTGGCTGTTGCAAACTCATTCAGTTGACCCGTGACGCTGTTTTCCTGCGAACGCGCTTTGCGGACTTGGGGAGACCATCGCCGGAATCCGCCGCTTCCGGCCTGGCGTGCGGCGAAGGCGATTCCACGCCGAGCGCCCGCGCCGTTGGCGGCGACCGCAGCTTCCAAATCATCCCGTCAAAGGCGTAGTGCAGGGCCGCGGCCCACAGGTTGATCCCCAGCCAGATTTCCGGGTTGACGAGATCCGCCGCGTAGGCCGCGATGCCGAAGAAGACGATGTACGCCGCGAATGCCACGGACCAATGTTGGGCCATGCGGCGAAAAGCGCCGCGCGATCCATGCGTTTGTCTTCGCCAGGCATAGTGCGTCACTATCGCCAGATACTCGATGGCGTGAAATGTCGCGGCCGCGGCCGTCAGCGACAGCACAGCCGTTTTCCAGCCCTGCGTTACCGCCAGCAAGAGGCTGCCGTACAGTCCGGCGACGCTGAGCAGATACGCCAGCTTGCCCGGCCGCTTCCCAGGTTGCTTTCTCAGTTCCATTGCCAGGCCGGCGCCGCGGCGGAATCGGCGGGGCGCAAATAGGGAAGGATACCGGTCAATTGTGAGGAAACGATTAGGGATTCGCTATTGGTAGTGGGCAGCTAGTGTGTTGCTGACTTTTCCAGAAGCTCGCGGACCGTCCATCGGTGGGACGCCAAACCGCTAGCCACGGCCGGGGTTGTGCCCAGCGTCCCGTGCGGTCGGCAGTAGTTGTAGTGGGCGATGTATAGGGCGATCATGGCTTCGTGGTTCTCCCATTTTTTTGAGAATCCGTTGCTAAGCCGGGTCATGCGGCGGACGAACGTGCGCAGGTTCAGGTTCTGTCGCTCGACGTGGCTGGTGCAAATCCGATCCATCTTAGGCAGGTTGAACGCTTGCTCTTTCTTGATGGACACTATCGGGGCCGGCGAGTATTGCCGCTGGTCCGTCTCCGGCGATGGCCCGAACGTCTTGACCACCACGCCGTGCTCGATGCGATTCCCCAGGTGGCGGACGATGGCAGAACGGTATGGATTCCAGCCATCGGAACTGACCATGAAGTGGCCCGACGTGGCGCGGGCCAGCTTGGCGCAGAAGGCTTCGGTATGCCACTGGTCCCGCTTGCCGAAATGCCAGGCGACCATCAGCTTTGTGTTCCGCTCGATGGCCGTGAACAGATACGAATCGCCCGTCTCGGGACCGTAGCCTTTCCGGGCAGCCGTCTTGGCTTTGCAAAAAATGAATTGCCAGGCTTCGTCCACCTGGATTTCTTCGACGGCAAGGCCGCGTAGCTCGCTGTCCAGGAGTCGCTTGCAGCGGCCGCCAACCAGGAGCATCAGGTCGATGACGGTTTGCTTGCAGGTGTTGGTTAGCCGCGCTGTCGCCCGAACGCTGACGCCCTCGCATAGGCACTTGATGATTTGCTCGGCCAGCTTCCTGTCGATCCGCATGACGCCCAGCGGACTGGGGACGGCATCGGTCCAGGTCTTACCGCAGAGAAGGCAGCGGTAACGCTGATTGCCCTTGCGGTCCCGGCCGAATTTCTTGTGGTCAATGTGGCTGCAAACGATCACGGGACAACTCCCATTGCTGGGGCCGTCCGCTAGAATGGAGTTACCTAGGCTCAGTCTGGCGAACAGCCGGATTGTGTCGCCCCGTCGCGGCCTTGCCGGGCCACGGCGGGGTTGTTTTCATGCCAGTATTGTATATACGAAATAGGTCGCGTCAACGGTTGCAAGGAAGAATTTTGTAGATACAATTTGGACATGGCTAAGGTAGGCCGGCCCCCCCGCGATCCCAAGGGGGCTAGCAAGCTATTCCCGGTTCGGCTTACGGACTCCGAGCGAGCGGAGTACGAGCGAGCTGCTGCGCGGGCCGGGCTCAGCGTTTCGGGGTGGATACGCGACCGATTGACTAAAGCGGCGCGGCGGGAATCCCGATAGTCGCTGGTGCCCGCCGAAACGGGCGGTAGGATATGAGCGTGATGCGGAGCAAGCGCATGCTAACCTCCTTGGCGATTAGCCAGTTACGCCGTCACGTCGGGCTGGCACCTGCCGGACGGCAAGGTGCGTTGACAAACTCGTTGGCATAGCTATACTTGCGCGCAGAGCGACCGTGGCCGCAAGGCGCGGTTGCTTGTGGTGGACCTGCCGGGACTTGAACCCGGTGACGCCGCTTATAAGGCGGCGACTGACCTACCTGGCAGGCCCAAAAACGGTGCTCACGGCGAGGGTCGAACTCGCAAGGACCGCTTACTCGGTCCGCCGGATTGACAGTCCGGCGCGTTTACCAATTTCGCCACGTGAGCGCGTTACCATCGGGCGGCGGCTGCCGCAAAACGAAAGGCCCCGGCTGAGGATGACATCTCAGTCGGGGCCTGCGTGTTTCATTATTGCAATCCTTTCTCGGTCGTTCCGTCCGTTGCCGCCGCATCCCAGCTTTCCCAACAAAACCCTACCTGTCGCCGTTCATTTGGGCAATCTGCCAAAGGCCGCGGCCCACCTTCTTGAACACGTGCTTCTTTCGGGTCATGGAAGTGAACAGCGACATCTTCGCTTGCTTCATGCCGCCCGTGATTTCAAAGCCGCCGGCCGCCATTTGTTCCAGAATTTCCATCGTCTTTAGGGGACGATTCGCGCGCCGAAGTACAACCTCGGCCGCGTCAATCTGCCGGCGACCCGCAAGCGTAACCGTCGGAACCTGAATGATGCGATCTCCCCACAGGTCGGTCGTCCTGGCCTCATGGTAGCGCTCCACCGCGCGCAATTGCTCAATCCTGGCGGCAAGATCTGCGATCTCCGCCCGCACCTCCAACAGCATCTTGTCGTGCAGCGAGGTGTCCATGATCCCGCCGTCGCGCTCGGATTCGGGGCTCGGCGCCCCACTGTAACGAACATTAGCCAAAAGCCATCTTAAGGTCAAATGCCGCTGGCGCAGACGCAATGCCGACGGCGCCTTGGCGCCAACTAATTATTGCCGAGATTCTGCACGATTCGTGCGCAAACCAATATAGAAACCACGAGCCCGCCTTACCTTATGAGGCAAGACGGTCTGCGGTAGGTCAGAACCCGGTCCGAACGCATCAATGGCATCTATGCTATCAGCTAGCTACTTTGTGATTCTTGTCATTAGCATTAGCGAATACGATGCCTAAAATGCGCGCATCGATGTGTCCATCATAAGTCATTAGGTGGCATTTGCTTAAGCATTTCCATTGACAATGGCACACGTGCGCAGGTATGGTGACCCATACCTGCGGCGCAGGAGGCAGCCGATGCACGGAAAACGAGCACCCTGTTAAACTTAGGCGTTGACTCCGGCCGATATGAATGTACGATTAAGCGTACGGCTCCCCGGCTGAGAGGCCGGTTCGGCTGGCCTATATGACCAGCCATTTTTTTTGCGCTCCTGGTCCGAGGGAACGGCATGGCGAGTGGCACCGCCGCACCCGCGCGCAAGCGGTCGATCATCTACATTGACGGCTTCAATTTCTATTACGGGGCCGTCAAGGACACTCCGCACAAGTGGCTCGACTTTGAGAAACTGATGCGTCGAGTGAGACCCGATGACGATATCCAGCAGATCAGATATTTCACGGCGCTCGTGAACGGCACTTCCCAGATTCGCCAAAAGACCTATTTATCTGCTTTAGCCACCTTGCCACTAGTCGATGTTACCCTGGGCAGGTTCAAACAGAAGGCCATTCCCTGCACAGTACCACCATGTACGCACTCCGGGGACCGCACCATTATCCGCCAAGAGGAGAAGCGGACGGACGTTTCGATTGGCATAGCAATTCTCGACGACGCCTATCAGAACCTGTGCGACAATATTGTTCTGGTCAGCGGCGACTCCGACTTGGTTCCAGCTCTTCGCGCAGTCAAGTTGCGCTTTCCCGCGAAGAAACTCATTGTCTATGTCCCAGCCCGGAATCAAGTTCGTGGTGCCGCCACAGAACTCCGGGCCGCTGCTGATCAGGATCGGACGTTCCCGATGAACCTGATCCCGCTATCGCTTTTCGCGGCATCAATTCCTGATGGTGCTGGCGGCACAATAACGAAGCCCGCGACCTGGTAGGCAGCGAAAGCGAAGAATCGCGCGGCTCCCAGCAACACACTAATTACCCACTACCTCGCTATTACCCACTACCTCGCTATTCCCGCCGCGACCCACAATCGTCCTTACTCAAGCTGGCTGGTTTTCAGGCGCCGATTGGCGGCTGGTTTCAAGCGCCGACTGACACCAGAAGTGAGACGCGTGAGGCTCGAGTAAGGCTTCAGCGCCCACGCGACCTTTTGGGTTACAAACCGGCGCAGCTTTGCCTAGAAATCATTGATGCGAGCGGCGCACTGGTGGCTTCCGAATGCGACGACTGGGACCCGAGTCTCGATCATGGCCTAGTCTAGTGCCATTCAACCTTAAGACACTACCGAGATCTACGCCGTCGGCATGTCACCCCGCGGCTTGGCGTTCCATAGTAGCGCGGCCGTCACGGCCCCGGCCAACGCCCAGCCGGCCCACACGTAGATGACCAGTTGCCAGCCGCCATGCGCCTTGATGCGGCCGGTCACCACGTCGCCCAGCGCCGCGCCCAGGTAGCCCAGGAAGTCGACGAAGCCGGCGGCGGCCGCGGGCGTTCCGCGCCGCGCGAGATCGGCCGGCGCCGTTCCGACCAACAGCACCTGCGGCCCGAAGATGCAAAAGCCGATGAGCACCATCAGGCCCACGGTCGCCACGACGCTGTGCTCGGCCGCCCAACCGTAGAGCAGCGTCAACACGGACAAGAGCACGAGCAAACCGCAGATCACCGGCGCGCGGCGACCGCCGAAGAACCGGTCGGTGGCCCAGCCGGTCAAAAACGCGCCGGCCAGCGCGCCGACGGCCAACACCAGGTACTTCAAGGCGGCGGTGCTGATCGTGGTCTCCTGCACTTCCTTCAGATGCGTGACGCCCCAGTCGACGAATCCGTAACGGCAGGCGTTGAGCAAGCCGAGCGAGACGCCCAGAATCCATAGCGCCGGGTTCGAGAGCGTCGCGAGCAGGGTTTGCACGATCGCGGCGCGGCGGGGCACCTCTACGTCCGGGTTTTGCTCCCCGGGCGCCGCGGGGCCGGCCACCTCGGGCGCATCGCGCAGGAACACGAGCATGAAGATGGCCGCGCCCACGAGCAATCCGGCCGGCACGAACACCGCGCCGCGCCAGCCGAAGGCGTCGGCCGCGAATCCGGCCACGACGTACGTCAGACCGAGCGTCACCTGGTAGCCCATCGCCATCACGCCGATGGCGCGGCCGCGTCGCCCGGCGGGCGCCCAGTTACTGGCGACGCGGACGCTTGCGGGCCAGCCCAGCGACTGGAAGTAGCCGTTCGCGGCCCAGATCGCCAGTAGCGCGTAAAAGCCGGCGCTAAATCCGAAGAGCACGTTCATCGCGGCCGAGCCCAGCATGCCCATCGCCAACAGCCGGCGCGGCGAGACGTGCTCGGCCAGTTGCCCGTTGACGAGCTGGCCAAGACCGTAGGAGAGCTTGAGCGAGCCGAGGATCGAGCCGACGTCCGTGCTGCTCAGAGCCAGGCCCCCGGCCGCGATCGACTGCGTCATGCCGGTCACGGCGGCCGACAGATTGGTGCGGCAAAAGTAGAACGCGCCGTAGACGATCGACAACACGCCGATCGTGGCCGCTTCGTCGACGTGCGGCGGCGACGGCTCGGGCGCGATTGCGGCGTGGTGCGGTTCGTTGGTCACGGGAGATAGAAACCGTGGTCGCTGAACAGTGGACAGTGAACAGTAATGTCTGGCGGGCGCTTCGTCGATACTTTTCATAGCCCGGGCCTCATGCCTGGGTGCCATGCCCACGCTCGCCGTGGGCACGCGTGCGTGGCAGCCGGTGAGACCAGCATGGCCACGTCCGATTACCTCCGTGGGCCATGGCACCCATACGTTGGGGCTGGCACAAGAGGACGCTAGAGCAGCGACCGTTGCAGCGGCCGGCCCGTTTTTTCCGTCGCCGCGCGGTAGTGCTCGCCGAGGAACTCGCGAAACGCCGGAGATGAAACCTCGCTTGTCTCGGCGAACCGCAGTTTGACGAGGTCCTTGTCGGCCCGGCTGCCGTCGAACTCCCGGTCGGCGCCCAGGTCGGCGATCCGCCCGAGCGCGAAGCGATTCTTCGGTCCGGCCAGCGTCAGGTCGATGCCCGCCGGGCGCTTGGTGTGGATCGTGGCCCACGGCTCGCCGCCGGCCGCGGTGCAAACGTGAACCACCTGCTGGTTGTTCCACAGCAACTGGCCGCCCGCCGCCGTCTCGGCCAATAGCTCGCACAGCTCTTCCAGCACGTCCACGTCCCAGTCGATCCGCTTGCCGGGCGGAAACCCCTTTCGCGACAGGTGCCACTTCTGGCCGAGCACTTTCCAGGGCATGACGTCCTCGGGGCGGGTCTTCGCGCGGTCGGTGAATCGTTCGAAGCCGGCCACGGCGTCCGCCAGGAACTGCCAGAATGCGGGCCGGTCGATCTCCGCCAGCCAGTGCACGCGCAACTGCACTTCCTGCCACGGCCCGCGCAGGTTCTTGCACTTGACCCGCGGCTCGCTGCCGTAGACCGGCAATTCGGGAATCTCGTTGAGCGGCTTGAGATCGAGCCGTGTCACGAGGTCGTCGCGGGCGAACGACTTCTTGGCGACGCGGAACTTCAACTGCAGAAGCCATTCCTCGCCCGTCACGGCGTGCAGGAACCAGCCGTCGGTCTTCTTCTCGCCAGTGATCTCGACCACCGTGCGGCTGTTCCAATTCGTCGCGGCGAAGTGTCCCAGGTCCTGCACGCGATCGACGACGCGGGCCAGGATCTGCCCGTCCCACCGGCACGGTTGCCCGTTGCGCCCCACGCGGTCGCGGGTGTGCCAGGCGCGGCCGTCGGATTCCCAGGGCATTTTGACTTCGCGGCCTACCTGGCTGATTTCCAGGTCCTCCTTGCGGCGGGCTTGCTGCGCGGCGAAGTCAAAAATCTTGCGCTCGACGTGCGGCCCCGCTGAAAGGATCGGCGCGAGCATCTCGCCGGTGTGCGAGCGCAGCAATGGGGAGTCACTGGATGCGCTTCGAGAGGCGGCGCGCTTGCCGCCAGCCGCGGCCTTCGCGTGCGCCACGAGCTGCTCCGGCGTGCCAGCGGCGACGACGTAGCCGCCGGCCTCGCCCGCCTCGGGGCCCATGTCGATGACCCAATCGGCCGTCTTGACGACGTCTAGGTTGTGCTCGATCACCACGACCGTGTTGCCCAGGTCGACCAGCCGATTGAGCACGTCCAAGAGCCGCGCCAGATCTTCGAAGTGCAGGCCCGTCGTCGGCTCGTCCAGAAGGTACAACGTCTGCCCGGTGTCGGGCCGCGCCAGTTCGGCCGCCAGCTTCACGCGCTGCGCCTCGCCGCCCGATAGCGTGGGAGCCGCCTGGCCGAGCCGCAGGTAGTCGAGCCCCACGTCGCACAGTGTCTGGAGCACGCGGCGAATCCGCGGGATGTTGCGGAACAACTCCGCCGCCCGCCCGCACGGCATGTCCAGCACGTCGGAAATCGAGTGGCCGTGGAACCGCACCGCCAGCGTCTCCGGGTTGTAGCGCCGGCCGCGGCATTCGTCGCACTCCACCCACACGTCGGGCAGGAAGTGCATCTCGATCCGCAGTTGACCGTTGCCCTCGCACTTCTCGCAACGTCCGCCGGGGACGTTGAAGCTGAAGCGGCGCGGCGCGTAGCCGCGGATCTTGGCGTCCGGCAGCTCGGCAAACAGTGCGCGAATCAGGTCGAAGACGCCCGTGTACGTGGCCGGGTTCGACGTTGGCGTATGCCCCAGCGGCTGCTGATCGACGCGGATGACCTTGTTGATCCGCTCAACGCCGCGGATGGCGTCGTGGGCCGCGGCGAACGTGGTGGCGCGGTGCAGCGTGCGGGCAAGCGCGTTATAGAGCACGTCCTCCACCAGCGAGCTTTTTCCGCTGCCGCTCACGCCGGTGACGACCGTGAACGTGCCGAGCGGGATGCGGACGTCGACGTTGCGGAGGTTGTTGTGCCGGGCGCCAACGATTTCGAGCCATCCGTCTCCGGGGGGCTGAACGTCGGCCGAGCGGGCTTTTGTTTTGGCGGCGCGGCGCGATGCGGGCCGCGGCGCGGGCGCCGCGGCGGCTGCCATGCGGCGATTGGTCGGCACCGGAATGGCCTTCGTGCCGGCGAGATACGGCCCGGTGACCGAGCCTTTGGCGTCGGCCACGCGCCCGGGCGGACCTTGGGCCACGATGCGTCCGCCGTGCTCGCCGGCCGCGGGGCCAAAATCGAGCAGGCAATCGGCATTGGCGATCACCTCGCGATCGTGCTCGACCATCAAAAGCGTGTTGCCCAGGTCGCGCAGCCGCGCGAGCGCCGCCAGCAGACGGCGATTGTCGCGCGGGTGCAGGCCGATCGTCGGCTCGTCGAGCACGTACAGCACGCCCGTCAGCCCGCTACCGACCTGGCTGGCCAGGCGGATGCGTTGCGCCTCGCCGCCCGACAGGGTCGGGGCCGCGCGGTGCAGCGTCAGGTATTCCAGGCCCACGTCGACCAGGAATTGCAAACGGTTGCGGACCTCGCGCACCAGCTCGCCGGCGATCTTCCGCTCGGTCGCCGTCAGCTTCCAATCGGAGAACTGTTTGAGTAAGTCGCCTAGTGGTTTGCGGCACACCTCGTCGATCGATTGGCCGCGAAAGCGGACGGCCGACGCGTCGTCGCGCAGCCGGCTGCCCGCGCACGTCGAGCATTCCACCTCATCGACCAGGTGGTCCAGCTTGCTGCGCATGGCGGGCGAATGGCGCGACGCCTCTTCCAGCGCCGGGTAAAGCCCCTTGTATTGGAAGCGGAACATGGGGCGGTCGGCGCCCTTCTTGCCGCCGGGGGCTGGCACGTCGATCCACGCCTCGTCCAGGCCGTGCAGCACGATGCGGCGGTGCCGGGCCGTGAGCTGCTCGAAAGGGACGTCGAGCGGCAAGCCGGTTTGGGCCGAGAGCGCGGCCGCCATCAGCTTGAAAATCTCGTTGTCCGCTTCGGGCCAGATCGCCACGGCCCCACGGCCGAGCGGCAGCTTCGGATCGTGCAACAGCGCGGTTGTGTTCGCGCCCGTCTGCGTTCCCAGTCCTTCACAGGCCGGGCACCAGCCGAGCGAGCTATTGAAGGAAAAGCTGTGCGGCGTCAGCGACTCGAAGCTGCGGCCGCAGCGGTCGCAAGCAAAGTGCTGGCTGTAGATCTCGGTCCGCCATCGCGGCTCCGGCACGTCGTCGGCCGGATAGGCCACGTGCAGCACGCCGCGACCCAGCGCGAGCGCGCTTTCCGCGCTGTCGGCGACGCGCGAGCGGGCGTCGGGCCGGATCGTGGCACGATCGACGATTACCTCGACCGCGTGCTTGCGGCGGCGGTCGATCTGCGGCGGCTCGTCGACCGAGAAGGTCTGCCCGTCGACGCGCATCCGCACGTAGCCGGCCGCGCGAATCTCGTCCCACAGCGACTCGTACCGCTCGCCGACGTGAATCTCCAAAGGGGCCATCAGGTACAGCTTCGTGCCGGCCGGATGGTCCATGATTTTGTCGATGATCTCGTCCGCGGTCTGCGTGCCGATCGGAATCTCGCAGTCCGGGCAGTACGGCTTGCCGAGCCGCGCGAAAAGGATTCGCAAGTAGTCGTAGATCTCCGTGACGGTTCCCACGGTCGAGCGCGGCGTGTGCCCCAGGTGTTTCTGCTCGATGGCGATAGCCGGCGAAAGGCCCTCGATATGCTCCAGTTGCGGCTTCTGCATCTGGCCGACGAACTGGCGGGCGTAGGCGCTCAGGCTCTCGACGTACCGCCGCTGCCCTTCGGCGTAGACGGTGTCCATCGCCAAGGAGCTTTTGCCGGAGCCGCTGGGGCCGCAGCAGACGGTCATGGCGTCGCGGGGGATGTCGACGTCGATGTCCTTCAGATTGTGCTGCCGCGCGCCGCGGACCTTGATCGCCGTGGCCGATGCGACGGCGGCGCGAGGGGCGTGGCCGGCGGCGATCGCGCGGCGCCCCGCCGGCTGGCCGTTGCGCGCCAGCACCGGCGCGAGCGCTTGCCCGGTGTAGGAATCGGCCGTGGCGACGATCTCTTCGGGCGTTCCGGCCGCCACGATCTGGCCGCCGCCGGCGCCCCCTTCGGGCCCCAGGTCGATCACCCAGTCGGCCGTTTTCACCACGTCCAGATTGTGCTCGACCACGAGCACGGTGTTGCCCGCTTCGACGAAGCCGTGCAGCACGGAGAGCAGCATGCGGATGTCGGCGAAGTGCAGGCCCGTGGTCGGCTCGTCCAAGAGGTACAGCGTGCGGCCTGTGCTCTTTTTGACCAGTTCGCGGGCGAGCTTGATGCGTTGCGCCTCGCCGCCGGAGAGCGTGGGCGACGGCTGGCCGAGCTTCAGGTAGTCGAGTCCCACGTCGTGCAGCGTTTGCAGCTTGTGCGCCACGGCCGGGATGTTCTCGAAGTGCGTAAGCGCCTGCTGCACGTCCATCTCGAGCACGTCCGAGATCGACTTGCCCTTGAAGCGGACTTGCAGCGTCTCGCGGTTGAAGCGGTGCCCCTGGCAGACCGGGCAGGTGACCCACACGTCGGCCAGGAAGTCCATCTCCAGGCGGTTCGAGCCGTTCCCTTCGCAGGCCTCGCACCGCCCCCCCTCGACGTTGAAGCTGAAGCGGCCTTCCTTGTAGCCGCGGGCCTTGGCCTCGGGCAGTTGCGCGTACAGCCGCCGGATGTCGTCGAAGACCTTGATGTACGTGGCCGGGTTGGAGCGCGGGGTGCGTCCGATCGGCGACTGGTCGATGGCAATCAACTTGTCGAGATGGTCGAGCCCCTTGATGTCCTTGTAGTCGCCCGGCTGGCCTTCGCCGCCGTTGAGGTCGCGGCGCAGGGCTTCGACCAGGATGTCGTTCACCAGCGAGCTCTTGCCCGAGCCGGAGACGCCGGTCACGCACACGAACGTCGACAGCGGGATGGCGACGTCGATCTTCTTCAGGTTGTTGTGCGCGGCGCCGGCGATCTTGAGCCAATGCTTGCCGGTCGCGCGGCGCGTGGCCGGGACTTCGATCCGTAGCTTGCCCGACAGGTACTGCCCGGTGAGGCTGGCCGGGTGGGCGGCAATCTCGTCGGCGGCGCCGACGGCCACCACCTCGCCGCCGCGGACGCCGGGGCCGGGGCCAAAGTCGATGATCGTGTCGGCCGCCCGCATCGTCTCCTCGTCGTGCTCGACCACGACGACCGTGTTCCCCAGGTCGCGCAGTTGCGCGAGCGTCGCCAGCAGCCGGTCGTTGTCGCGCGGGTGCAGGCCGATCGAGGGCTCGTCCAGGATGTACAGCACGCCCACCAGGCCGCAGCCGATCTGGCCGGCCAGGCGGATGCGTTGCGACTCGCCGCCGGAGAGGGTGGGGGCGGTGCGGTCGAGCGTCAGGTAATCGAGCCCGACGTTGACCAAGAATCCCAGCCGGCCGCGAATCTCTTTGAGCACTTCGGCGGCGATCGCCTGCCGGGTCGCGTCCAGCTCCAGCGCGCTGAAAAAGTCGGCCGCCTCGGCGATGCTCAGGCTGCATACTTGCGGTAGCGATCGCCCCGGGGAATCGCCGAACCGCGGGTTCCGCGAGGCGACCGTGACCGAGCGGGCCTGTGGGTTGAGCCGCGCGCCCGCGCACTCGACGCAGCCGACGACGCGCATGTACTTTTCGAGCTGGCGGCGTTGCATGCCGCTTTTCGAGTTGCGGTACTTCGACAACAGATCGGGGATGATGCCGGCGAACTTCCCGCCGTACTTGTGTACTCCGGCGCCGTGCCGCCAGGTGAACGTGATGTGCAGGTCGCCCGTGCCGTAGAGCATTTGCTTCACGATATCGCGATCGAGGTCCTGCCAGGGCGTTTCCAGGATGCTGCCGGCCGGCAGGCTCAAGTGATGTTCGATGGTCTCAGCGACGCCGTGAAAGATGTGCCGCCGCCAGCGGCCCAGGTCGCGCCACGGGCCAACGAGCTCGAAGCAGCCCCCCTTGAACGACAGGCTCTGGTCCGGAATCAACCGCTGGGGGTCGAACGTGTACACGTCGCCCAGCCCGTCGCACAACGGACACATGCCCTGCGGGCTGTTGAAGCTGAACAACTGGGGGCTGGGCGACTCGAAGCTGAGTCCGCAGTGGGTGCAGGCGTAGTGGGCCGAGAGATAGATATCGTCGGCCGTGGGCGCGCTCTGTGGAGCGTCGTCGTCGCGGTTGTTTTTCTTGCCGCGCGCCGCCTTGCGTGGTGCGCCGTCCCCCTCGCCATTTTCGCTGCGCGGCTCGACGGCGATGACCAGGTTGCCCTGCCCCAAGCGCAGCGCCAGCTCGACGGCTTCGGCCAGTCGGGCGCGTCCGTCGGGCGAGGCGACGAGCCGGTCGACCACGACTTCGATATTGTGCCGCATCTGCCGGTCGAGCCGCAGGTCGTCGGACAAGGGGACGACGCGGCCGTCGACGCGGGCCCGCGCGAAGCCTTGCTTCAACAGATCGACGAACAGGTCGCGGTACTCGCCCTTCTGCGCGCGGATCAGCGGCGCCAGGACTGAAAACCGCGTCCCCCGCTCAAGCGCGCCGATGCGGCCGATGATCTGCTCGCGAGTCTGGGCGGTGATGGGCCGGCCGCACCTGGTGCAATGCCCTTGCCCGCAGCGCGCGAACAGCACCCGCAGGTAATCGTAGATTTCGGTGATCGTGCCGACGGTCGAGCGCGGGTTCTGCCCCGACGATTTTTGCGAGATCGAAATCGAGGGGCTCAGGCCGGAAATGAAATCGACGTCCGGCTTGGGCATCTGCCCGAGGAACTGGCGGGCGAAGCTGGACAGGCTCTCGATGTAGCGGCGCTGGCCTTCGGCGTAGAGGGTATCGAAGGCCAGCGAGCTTTTGCCCGACCCGCTCACGCCCGTCAGGCAGATCAAGCGGTTGCGCGGCAGGACCAGCTCGATATCCCGCAAGTTATGCTCGCGGGCGCCTTTGATGACGATGTCCGTAGCGGCCATGAAACACGCGGCGGCGAAGCCGGCAATCCGTTATGAAGGCCCCGCAGCGTAGCGGCGCGACGTACGGGAGGGCGCGGCATGCGCCGCTTCCGGGGCAGAACTTTGGATTGTAGGTGACGCCCTGCGGGGGCGACAAGGTCGCGGCGCCGCGCGATGCCTGCGCTGGTAGAATGGCCGGTATGGATCAGCCCAAGCGCAGGTTGCGCGTTTTTCTCCGGTCCCTATTCTGGATCGTCGGGATACCATTGGTTTTCTCGCTTTTATTCGGCCCACCTCCCGAAGAGGCAGTCGAATCGCTGGCCGACATTGCGAACTCGCCCCCATCGGATAGGGACTCAAACGCCCGATTCCTCGCCTTGTTCCTGACGGCCAGTATAGTGGGCGGGGCCATCGGGGCAGGGGTGCTGATTTTCTTTTTCCGGTAGCACTCCTTCAAAACGACATCAGTGCCGCCCGGCGCGAAAGCGATGCCGCGCGAAAGTGCTATACTAGCCGGGCGTTTCCTGCACTTTTCGCGCAACGATGGCCGTCGATTTCCACGCTTGGGCGGCGCAGGTCAAGCGGCTGGCCCATGCGCTTGCGGACCTCGAACCGGCCGCTGCGCGGCTGGCCGTCGAGCTAGCGGCCGGCGAGGAATGGCACGAGCTACTCGCGCATAAGCTCTTGCCGCAGGTCGAGGCGCGGCCGGTGCTGGTCGTGGCGATCGTGGGCGGGACCAATATCGGCAAATCGGCCATCTTCAATCAACTGGCCGGCGAAGTAGCGAGCGCCACGAGCCCCCTGGCCGCCGGCACGCGACACCCCGTGTGCCTCGTGCCAAGCGATTTCGACGACGAGGCGGCGCTCGCGAGGATCTTCACCGGCTTCGATCTTCGACGGTGGCATTCGCCGGACGATCCGTTGACGGACTCGGCGGAGCATCGCCTCTTCTGGCGGGCGGGCGCGAACGTGCCGCCGCGTTTGCTCTTGTTGGACACGCCCGACATCGACTCCGACGCGCAAGTCAACTGGCAGCGGGCCGACACCATCCGCCAGGCGGCTGACGTGCTGGTGGCGGTGCTGACGCAGCAGAAGTACAACGACGCGGCCGTGAAGCAGTTCTTTCGCAAGGCGGCCGACGCCGACAAGCCGATCATCGTGCTCTTTAATCAGTGCGATCTCGACGCCGATCGCGAGTTCTGGCCGCTGTGGCTGGCCACCTTTGCCGACGAGACGGGCGCCCGGCCGGACCTGGTGTACGTCATCCCGTTCGACCGGCGCGGGGCGAACGAGCTGGGCCTTTCGTTTCACGCCGTGGGGCCGACGGGTCGACAGCCGCCGGCCGAGACCAGCTCCTTGCGCGACGAGCTAGCCGCGCTGCACTTCGAGCGGATCAAGATTCGCACATTCCGGGGTGCCTTGGAGCGCGTGCTTGATCCGCGGGTCGGCGCGCCCGCCTGGCTCGCCCGGATTCGCGCCCGGGCCGGCGAGTTTGCGGCCGCCGCGCAGTCGCTGTCGGCGGCCGAGATGGCCCGCGTCCATTGGCCGGTCGTTCCGCCGCAGGTGCTGGTGGGCGAAATTCGCGATTGGTGGGACGCCCGCCGCAGCCCCTGGTCGCGCGGCATCCACGGCGTGTATCGCGCGATCGGCACGGGCGCGAGCCGACCGATCCGGGCAGCGTGGCACGCGATCAGCGGTCCGCCGGTCGATCCGCTGGCGACGTTTCGCGCCCGCGAGCGCGAGGCGATCGTCGAGGCGGTCGAGAAGCTGCTCGACGAGCTGGATCGGCTGCGGCGCGTGGGAAACGAAACGCTAAGGCCGCGGTTGGAGTCGCTATTGTCCGGCGCGTCGCGGACCGCGCTCTTGTCGCGCGTGCTGGCGGCGCACGAGCGGTTGCCGGCCCTGGACGACGACTACCGCGCCACACTGCGCGCGGAGCTCGAGCGGTGGGGAACCGAGAATCCGCGGGCGATCTCGTTTCTGCGGTCGCTCGATCATGCGGCGGCCGTGGCGCGGCCGGCGATCACCGTAGTATTGCTCGTGACTGGCACGTTCGTCGGCACCGAGGTCGTCGGGCAGACGGCCGTGCACCTGGCCGGGCATACGGCGGGCAACCTGGCGGCCGAGGCGGCCATCGCCGGCGGTATCACCGTCGGCGGCGAGGCCGTGGTCACCGCCACGGGCGAAGGGGTGAAGCAAGCGGGCGTCCGCCTCTTCCGCCGATTGCAAACGCGGTACGCCGAATCGCGCGCCAGTTGGCTCGCCGGCTGGCTCGACCGCGAGTTGCTAGGTGGCCTGCTGACCGAGCTCCGCGCCGGCGCCGAGGTTCCTCGCAGTCCAGCCTTCACCGAAATGGCCGCGGCCGTTGCGGCGTTGCGGGCGACGCAAGTGTGAGGCGAGCCAGAGCAACTAGCGATTAGCGACTAGCTAACCAAAGGTACCCGGCCGGAGCTGACGCCCGCTGCTGAAACGCCGCGTGGCGCTCAAGTTCCATTCAT
The DNA here is from genome assembly GCA_016191115.1 of Planctomycetia bacterium. Taxonomy (GTDB): domain Bacteria; phylum Planctomycetota; class Planctomycetia; order Pirellulales; family JACPPG01; genus JACPPG01. Next base: position 45,529 of record JACPPG010000018.1, read on the forward strand.
CATTCATCATTCCGCATTCATCATGGCGTTCTATGGCGTTCCTCTTGTCTCGCCGCGGCTGGTGTGCGAGAGTAATTGGTGCCTGCCCGCGACCCCGCCCATAATCCCACCCCCGGAACATTCTGCGATGAAGACTTGCTTACGGTTGCCACTCGCGCTATTGCTCGCGACTCAATTGGGAAGCGCCCCCGCCGCTCGCGCCGCCAACGAGTGGCCGGCGTGGCGAGGGCCGGAGCGGACCGGCGTGTCGCACGAGCAGGGGCTCGCGCGGCAGTGGCCCGAGGGTGGACCGCCCCTGGCCTGGACCGCGACCGGAGTGGGCGTCGGTTTTTCCACGCCCTCGATCGCCGGTGGGCGGATTTACTTGATGGGCAATCGCGACGGCCGGGAGTTCGTCTTCGCCCTCTCGGCGACCGACGGCAAGCAGCTTTGGGCGACGCCGCTGGGGCCGGTGCGGCATGACGGCGCCGGCTACCCAGGCCCGCGCTCGACACCCACCGTTGACGGCGCGCGGGTGTACGCCCTGGGGATCAACGGCGACCTTGTCTGTCTGGACGCGGCGACGGGCGCAGGCGTCTGGAAGCACGACCTGGTGGCCGACCTCAGTGGCTCGATTCCCGGCTGGGGCTACAGCGAATCCGTGCTCGTCGATGGCCCGTGGCTGCTGTGTACGCCGGGCGGGGGCCGCGCCACGATCGCCGCCCTCGACAAGACGACCGGCAAGCCGGTGTGGATGGCCAAGGTCGGCGACCCGGCCGCGTATTCCTCGCTCGTCGCGGCCCAGATCGAGGGCGTGAAGCAATACGTCCAATTCACGAACAAGGGAGTGATCTCCGTCGATTCTGCCGGCGGATTGCTGTGGCGCTACGACGCCCCCGCCAACGGCACGGCCAACTGCTCCACGCCCGTGTGCGACGGGAACCGCGTCTTCGCCGCCAGCGGCTACGGCGCCGGCGGCGGGCTGGTCGACGTGACCCGCAGCGGCGACGGACTCAAAGCCAACCAGGTCTATTTCACCAAGCACATGAAGAACCACCACGGCGGCATGGTGCTCGTGGACGGCCATCTTTACGGCAGCGACGATCCGGGCATTCTCACGTGCCTCGAGCTGGCCACCGGGAAGGTGAAATGGAGCGACCGAAGCAGCGGCAAGTCCGCGCTCGTGTGCGTCGACAGGATGCTCTACTGCCGCGGCGAGCAGGGGCTGGTGAGCCTGGTCGACGCCTCGCCCGACGGCTTTCGCCTGCACGGCCGCTTCGAGCAGCCCGGCCGCAGCGACGCCCCAAGCTGGCCGCACCCGGTCGTCTGCGACGGCCGGCTGTACCTCCGCGACCAGGACAAGCTGCTGGCATACGACGTGCGGCGGTAGGGGGGACGCCGCCGATCGAGCCAGAGAGGTTTGGCCACCGAGGGCTCAGCGGCAACCCGTGGGCTGCCGCCCACGGCTACACGCTGCCGCCCCTGCCGGGGCTATTGCGAGCTCAGGGGTGCTGGAAGCGTGCTGCCGCCCGCGCGCTTCGGTCATTCAGATTTCGGCCTTCGGATTTCTTTTGACATTCTGATTTCGGATTTCGACGTTCCCCCAAGTCGGGTTCGCGCGTCGGCACGCGCCATCAGATCTGGTAATTCGGCTCGGGGTCGAGTTCGTCGACGTGCTCGCCGCGCATGATGAGGCGGGGTTTTTCCAGCATCACCGTGGTGCGCTCCGGCACGCTGCGGGTGAGCCATACGCTGGAGCCGATGACCGAGTCGTGGCCGATCACCGTGTGGCCGCCCAGCACCGTGGCGTTGGCGTAGATGACCACCCGGTCCTCGATCGTCGGGTGCCGCTTGTTGCCGCGGACGATCTGCCCCTCGCTGTCGGTCGGAAAGCTGAGGGCCCCCAGCGTCACGCCCTGATAGAGCTTGACGTGCTCGCCGATCTCGCACGTCTCGCCGATCACGACGCCCGTGCCGTGGTCGATGAAAAAGTGTCGGCCGATCGTGGCGCCGGGGTGAATGTCGATGCCCGTCTTGCCGTGGGCCCATTCGGTCATCATCCGCGGGATGAGGGGCACTTCCAGCCGGTGCAGCAGGTGGGCCAGCCGGTAGACCGTAACCGCCACCAGGCCCGGATAGCAGAAGATCACCTCGTCGGGACTCTTGACGGCCGGGTCGCCGTCGTAGGCTGCTTGCACGTCCAGGGCGAGAATCTTGCGCACCTCGGCGAGCTGCTTGAGGAACTGGAAGGCCTTGGCCTGGCCGAGGGCCTCGTAGTCGACGTCGAGCTCGCCTTGGCAGGGAGCGCCGGCTTCGTGCCGCAGCGCGCGGCCGATCTGCGTGGTCAGGCGGTCGTGCAGTCCGTCCACCAGCGCGCCGACGTAGTAGCTGACGTTGCCCTGGTGCAGCCCCTCCTGACGCCGGTAGCCCGGGTAGAGGATTTCCTGCAGGTCCTCGACCACTTTCACGATCACGTCATAGTTCGGCAGCGGGCAATGGCCGAGGTGGTTGATGGCGCCGACCTGCGTGTAGGTGTCGACGATCCGCTGCGTGACGTCGGGGAGTTGCTCTTTGAGGCGAACGTCGGAAGCCATGGTGGATGCTCCGTGGCGGCGGCCGGAAATTCCGAACCAGTGCCGGGGACAGACAGGACCAGGGTGCGAGAAGAAACGGCGAGGCAGAGTCAGTCGACGGGAACGTTGTCCGGGATTATCCCGGACAACGACACACGCAAGCGCGCCGCTCGATCCGCGCGGCCAGCGCCGCACGGCGGTTGTGTTGCTCGCCAATCCTGGACATCGAAGGAGCCATGCTTGCGGACCGCTCTGAGTCGGCCCGTCGGCTAAGTGGGTCTCCTTGGCCGCTGACATCGGCCGAAGCCAGCCGCCGCCAAGGCTTTGCTGTAAAGGCCCCCGTTTGGACCGCTTTCCGCGACCAATCCTAGGTGTCAGGATCGGCAAAATCAAGCTACCTGGAAATCTCTTTCGGCCCACGCTGCCGCGGAAGTTTAAGACCTTTGACCGATGCCGCGGGCCCAGGCCGGGTACCGCCCCCGCGGCAAACCGCTCTTTGCCGCGATGGGGGTCCGTGGCACAATCTGCGGCCGCTAGCTCGGTCAGGTGGCGCACGGTCCGTGCGCGGCGCGCCAGCGTTGCCAGCGGATTCCCGGCTCAAGCGCGAACGTGCCAAACGGGCGATATGTAGTACGGACCGCGCGCATGGCCACGCGAGCGTGGAAAGGGCGCGCCCACAAGCGTGGCTTTGGCGCCGACTGTCGGCATCCGCTGGTCGAGTAACGCGCGTGAACGGAGACTCGTGTGACGCTTCGCAATATCTCTCATCTGTTGCAGTACCTGCTGGTGCGGGCCTTCATCTGCATTGTGCAAGCCGTGCGGATGGAGACGTGCGAGCGGTTCGCCGACTTCCTGGCGACCTTGTGCACGACGATCATCCCGATCCGGCGGATGCTCGTCGACGACAATCTGCGGCACGCCTTTCCCGATCTGACGGAACATCGCCGCCGGAAGCTGGCCAAGCGGATGTGGAAGCACTTGTTTTTGCTCGTGGCGGAAGTGGCCCATGCGCCGCGAAAAATTCACGAGACCAACTGGCGCGACTACGTCCAGCTCAGGGACTCGGCCCTCCTGGCGCGGATGCTCCTCGACGACCGGCCGCTATTGCTGATTTCGGGCCACTTCGGCAATTTCGAGCTGGCCGGATTCATCCTCGGCATCCTTGGTTTTCCCACTTATTCGGTGGCGCGGCCGCTCGACAATCCTTACCTGCACGCGTTCGTCGGCCGCTTCCGCGGCGCTACCGGACAGCACATCCTGCCGATGAAGGAGTGCTACGACGACATTCTGGCGGTGCTCGCCCGAGGCGGCACGATGGGCTTTCTGGCCGACCAGTACGCCGGCTCGAAAGGATGCTGGGTCGACTTCTTCGGCCGGCCCGTCTCGGCCCACAAGGCAATCGCGCTTTTCTCCCTGACGCACGAAGCGCCGATGGTCGTCGGCTATACCTACCGACGGGGCAAGCCATTGCACTACCAGATGGCCGTCGCGGGCGTGGCCGATCCGAAAAAGTTGGACAGCGAGGTGACCGCGGGTGTAAAGCCCTTGACGCAATGGTACACGTCGCGCATCGAGGGTTTTGTCCGCGAGATGCCCGACCAATACTGGTGGTTGCACAATCGCTGGAAGGACAAGCGTCGCCGCAACCAGCCGCGCGAGGGCCGGCAAGCGGCGTGAATGACGCGCGTCGCCAATCTGCGGACCGGGAGGGCGAGGCGGGCGAGGCTCCCGCCGAGCCGTGCGATAGTCGCTATGCACAAACGGCGCTATAATTCGCCCGGCGATCGTGCCGGGCTGCTCAATAGCGCCGCGCGGGCAAACGCGATGCCGCGCTTCGATCATGGTTTAGCGCAGGCTCAAATATGGCGCACTGGGTTCGCGTGACGGAGCTCGATCGGTGCCCGCCCGGCGCGGCGCTCGAATGCGCGGTCGAGGACCATGTAATCGCGCTGTTCAACGTTGACGGCACCGTTTATGCACTCGATGGGGTGTGCCCGCACCAAGGTGGCCCGTTGGGAAAAGGCTGCCTGGCGGGTAGGATCGTAACGTGCCCTTGGCACGGCTGGCAGTTCGACGTGTCGACGGGCGAGCACCAGGTGAGTCGCACCATTCGGCAGCCGAACTATGCCGTGCGGATCGAAGCGGGCGCCGTGTGGGTCGATCTGGGGAGTCCCCCGGATGCGCCCGCGACGGGAGAGTGACGAACGTTGATGTTGTACCGCTCCTTTCGCAATGGCGACACGCCCCAACTGGTCGACATTTGGCGAGCCCAGCCGCCGCAGCGCGGTCTGGCCCAGCCGATGTCGCTTGAGCTGTTCGAGCAGCTCGTGCTGGCCAAGCCCTATTTCGACAACCACGGACTGATCCTGGCGCTGGACGGAGAGCGCGCCGTGGGTTTTGCCCATGCCGGATTTGGGCCCACGGAGGACGAATCGGGGCTCGATCGCCGCTTCGGCGTCACCAGCCTGGTTCTCGAGCGGCCGAATCATGATTCGCTCGCTGTTGGGCACGAGCTGCTGGCGCGCAGCGAACAGTACCTCCGGGCCAGCGGCGCCGAAGTCCTCTACGCCGGCGGCATCCGGCCGCTCGATCCCTTTTACCGCGGCCTGTACGGCGGCAGTGAGCTGCCGGGCGTGCTGGCGACGGACTCGTTCAGCAACGAGCTATACAAGACGAGCGACTACAGCGCGATCGATCGCGTCGTGGTCCTCGAGCGGGAGCTGGCGGCGTTTCGCGCGCCGGTCGATCGGGCGCAGATGCAGATCCGGCGGAACTTCACGGTCGACGAGAAGATCGATCCGGCGCCACGAAGCTGGTGGGAGGCGTGCTCGCTCGAGCGATTTCAAGTGATTGAATACACGTTGACCGAGCGCGACACCGTCCAGCCGGCGGCCATGGCGCGATTCTGGATGATGGAGACCTACGTGGCGAGCTGGGGCGTACACGCGGCCGGCCTGTTCGACCTGTCGGTGGCGACCGGCGGCCGGCGGCGCGGCCTGGCGACGCATCTGTTGGCCGAGGCCTTCCGCCGGCTGGGCGCCCAGGGTATTTCGCTCATCGAGGCGCAAACCATGGCTAACAACGTGGCGGCCGTGGGCATGTATCAAAAGCTCGGCTTCCACCAGGTCGACCAGGGCGTGGTGTACCGCAAGCAAGCGGCGGGCTAGCGGCAACTCCGTGAACGCCGCTATACAATCAGGGGCAACCAAATCCCGCTTGGTCCAAAGATGTCCGGAGGCGTTAAAGGACACGTGATCGCGAACGATGTTCAGTTCGACACGACGCTGGACCGCATCCGTTGGTTCCAGAAGCAGGTCGCGCACCTGCGCAAAACAGAGACGAATCCTGAAAACTACCGCGCAGCCGTGTCCGGCTTTCTGGCGGAAATCGACCGCATGCAGCTTGACCTTCGCGAATACCTCCGCTTCTTACCGTCAGAGCGCGAGGTTTCCGTCGCCGCGCAGGGCTCAGAGCGTCCAAGCTAGTGGTCGCACAGGTCGAGAACGTGGCGGACAAACTTCACCGAATCCAATCGATCGGTTTCACCCGCGCGGGATGCTGGAAGCTTTCGGGAAGTGGTTTGGCCTTTGAGTTCGATGTCTACGCCGGCGCGCGCAACGTCTTCTACGCGTTTGTCGTGGCTGGCGAGTTGATGTACGTGGGAAGACAACTCAGCCCCTAAAATCGCGCATGGCTGGCTATAAGATCCCCGGGCCAACGCAGTCGACGAACATCAAGAACCACAAAAAGTGAACCTGGCGGCCGGCCTTGAGAACAGCCTGGTGCATGATCTGTCGCCGCCATGGAATGGTGGTCAGAAGGAGGCGGCTGACCAAACTCTGCAGCCGATCGAACGCGCAAGCTAACAATGGCGCGTATGACGGCGCCGCTCGGCATGTCCCTGCAATGCGCCGTTTCACTTGTCAGATTCGACGAGCTCTTGATCGAATCGCCGCTGCAGGGCCGCGAGGCCGGCGGTGTCGAGGGACGGCGCCGCGAAGAGCTTCTCCAATTCGCGGAAGTATTCGTTCTGCGACCGGGACGGCGTGAAGGTGACAAGCACCCGCGCCTGGCCCGGGCCGCGGTTGGTGAAGCCGTGGTGCACGCCGCGGGGGACGAACGCCACGGAACCGGCCGGGCGTGGGAACTTCTTGCCGGCGACGTTGAACTCGATCTCCCCTTCCAAGACGTACAGCGTCTCGTCCATCGTCCTGTGGACATGGTAGTCCACCGTGCCCGGGCCAAGCGCCAGCTCGTACATCTCGAACGCGCCGCGCGATTGATCGCCTTGCACGCGGCTAACGATGTGAAACGGCCCGGCGGAAAAGGTCTCGCCCTCTCGGGGCGACAAAACGAAGTGCAAAGGCTCCATGGCGGGTCTCCTGGACATGCCGGCTGAAACAGCGCCCGCACAACGGTACCTCATTCGCTGGGGTGGGCCGTTTGCCCCTTTGCCGGCCCCGGCGTCAGCGGCACGCCGTGTCCGCGAGGCGCGGTTCCCCCGGCTAGCGAGGCCCATGCTAGACTAGTCGAAGACTGGTCGAAATCGCGGAGCCGCGTGCCCATGAGCATCGAGCACAGCAACACCGTTGGCGCCTATGACGCCAAGACGCATTTCTCCGAGCTGCTCGAAAGGGTGGAGTCGGGCGAGGAAGTGACGATCACGCGCCACGGCACACCCGTTGCCCGGCTGGTGCCGGTCAAAAAGAAGCACACGCCCGCGGAGCGCCGCGCGGCGATCGAACGGATCATCAAGTTGAGCGAAGGGCTCAGCCTCGGCGGCCTCAAGATCCCCGACTTGATTGACGAAGGTCGCCGATGACCGCGTCATTTGTGATCGATTGCTCCGTGGCAATGACGTGGCTCTTCAGGAATGAAACCACGACGAGAACGCGGGAGCTGCTACGTAGGCTCACGGCGGAGACCGCGCTTGTTCCGGCATGGTGTATCTCGAGCTCACCAATGTGATCGCCGTCGCGGAACGCAAAGGCCGGATCACGCCGGATGATAGCGCGGGATTCATCGCGGAATTATCAAAGCTGGACGTGGAAGTCGACAATGGGTCTCCGGAGCGAGCCTTTAATCACCTGCTACCGCTTTGCCGGACACACAAGTTGACGAGCTATGATGCGATGTACCTGGACCTCGCGCTACGCCGGCGACTACCCTTGGCGACGCTCGACGAGCCCTTGCGCAAGGCGGGGAAGAAGCTGGGCGTCAAGCTGCTCGGTGTATGACCCAGGGCCGTTCTGTTTTTCAAAATGGCGAGGCGGGAAAATGGGACTGGCTCCGAGCATAAACAGCGCAAGTCCTTTCAGATCAACGTTGCGTCTCGGTGCCTGTCCCACTTTCCCGCCGGTGCGCCGCCGGCAAGCTTGAATCTGTGAAGTCTTCATTGACCGGAGATAGTTCTGCAACAGCTCGCGGCGCTGTGGGATCGTCTCCAGGAGCAGGTGAATCCAGGCCCAGCTCTCGGCGTAGTCGGTCTGCGTCATCTCGGCGGCCGTCGACAGGTGCTCGAGCCGTGGCAAGTCGGGCAGCCAGGCGCCGCTCGCCGCTTGCGCGTTCAAGAGCGCGACGTGCGGGCGATTCAGCCCCGCGTCGCCCCGCGGCGTCTCGAAGTACTCGGCCAGACCCTCATCCAGCCACAGCGGGATCGCCGGCAGCACGGAGTGCAGATATCCGTGGGCCACTTCGTGCCGCAGGTCCTCGGCCACGCGGTCGCCCCAATGGGCGTACACGGCCAGCGACGTGTCGTTTTTGACGAAGAAGGCCCGCCGTGTTGGGAACTCAGGATAGTGCCGGGCCGAGAAGGCGTTGAACCGGCTTTCCGTTTCGAAGAGGTACACGTGGATCGGCTCATCCGATGACTGCAGTCCTAGCTTTGCTTGCAGCGTCGCCCGCAAGGCCCGCAGGTCCTCCAGCAGCCGGTGATGCTGCGGCAGGTTGAAGTCGCTGTGGATCACCAACTGGTCCATGACCAGCGCGTGCCGGGCGGGCAAGGGAACGCTCCGCTCGATCACCCCGGCGCAGCCCAGGATGACCGAGCTGTTGACGATCGCCAGCGCAAACAGTCGGAATAGAAAGCGCTTCGGTGTGCGTTGAACCACGGGTGGCCCTGGAGCAGCGTGGTGATCTTCCGTGAACGGGGGGGAATCATATCAAGATGGGCTTATTCCAAGAAGCCCAGCGAAGGCGCAGTTGCTAGCGGGCGGCGCCAGCACCGGGGAGCCACGGCGCTTGCGGCTTAGCGCTGCCAAGATCGCAATTAGCCCCCGGTGACTCACCGGGGGCTAGGACGCCGCGGCGCCCGATCGCTCGGCCACGAGGGCGTCGAGCTCGAGCTTGAGCCGGGGTAGGATGGCGTCGTAAGGAAATGCCCCCAACTCCGTGCTCTTGCGCTTCAGATTGACGAACTTTGGCCCGCACCACAGTCCCAGGTCCGCGTCGTCGGTTTCGCCTGGCCCGTTCACGCGGCAGCCCATCACGGCAATCGTGATGTCGTGCTGGTGGGCGTAGGCGGTCATTTCCTTGACCTGCTCGGCCAGCTCGATGAAGGCCTCGTTCTCGACCCGCGAGCAGCTTGGGCAACTGATGATGTTGAGCGTGCCGCGGCCGAAGTCCACCACGCTGCGGACGCGGCCGGCCGTGATGTCGGCCAGGATCTGCCGGGCGGCGGCGATCTCCTCCGGCTTGCGATGGTTGGGCACGGTGAGCGACACGCGGATCGTGTCGCCGATCCCGTGGCTGATGAGCTGCTCGAAGGCGATCCGCGTCTTGATCACGCCGTCCGGCGGCAGGCCCGCCTCGGTCACGCCCAGGTGCAGCGGCACATCGGGACGCTCGTGGGCGAAGCGGCGGTTGACCTCAATGACTTTGGCCGGGTCGGAATCCTTGAGCGACACGCAGTACCGCCTGAAGCCGAGCGAATCGAGAAGCTCGCAGTGCTCAAGGGCGCTTGCCAGCATCGGAGCGAGCGAGTCCGCGGCGTCGTATTTGTCGACCTGCGCCGGGTCCACCGAGCCGCAGTTCACGCCCACGCGCATCGCGCAATCGTGCTTGGCCGCGACGTCGACCAGAAATCTTACTTTGTCCTGCCAAGGCTTGTCGCGCTCGTGGTGGTACAAGTGGCCCGGGTTGTAGCGCAGCTTGTCGACGTGCGGCGCCACGGCCGAGGCGAGCCGGTAGTTCTCCTGCAAGTCGACCGACAGGTTGGCCGTGGTCCTGCGCCGGATTTCGACAAGCGCCTCGGCATCGCGGTTATTGTCGACGGCAATCCGCACGACATGGGCGCCCGCCTCCGCGAGCGCGTTGACCTGCGCGGCGGTCGCCGCCACGTCTTGCGTGTGCGTGGCGGTCATGCTCTGCACGGCGACCGGGTGGCCGGCGCCGATCACCACCGTGCCGATCTTGACCGCTCGAGTTGGATTGCGCGGCAATTCCACGCGGTTGTCCTTCACATACGCTCCCGACCGACAAGCATCCGAATCAATCCTCAAACTGCGCGGGCTTCAATAGCTGTGCCATCGCCGGTTCGTCCATATTCGCGGGCGTGGCGATGTGCTCGCCTGTTGAGATGCGCTTCTCGACCGCCTTGCCTTCGAGGTGATCGACCATCGTCTTGACGGCCAGGTATCCCATCTTGACCGGATCTTGCAGCACGATGCCGTCGACCTTGCCGTCGCGCATGGCCTGAATCAGTCGCGCGTTGGGGTCGAAGGCGATGAACTTCACCTTGCCGGCCAGTTCGCCGCGCCCGGCAAGCGCGCCCAGCATGCCGGTGCTATTGGGTTCGCAGACGGTGAAGATCCCGTCGACCTCGTCGCCGAATTTCAAGAGCAACTGCTGGCTCTTCGTGAGCGCGTCCTCGAACGACGTGCCCGAGTACTGGTTGCTGGACAGGATTTCGATTTGGGGAAACTCCTTGGCGAGCGAATCGAGGAAGCCCTCCTCGCGCTGCTCCGTGCTTTCGCTGCCGACGTTGTAGCGCAGCAGGATGACGCGCCCCTTGCCTGAAAGCAGTTTCGCCATGTGTTGGGCGGCCAGGGCCCCGCAGCGATAGTTGTCGGTGGCGACGTAGCTGACGATGTCCGTTTCGTCGGCCAATCCGCTGTCGAAGATGACCGTGGGGATGCCGTCCTCCTTGGCACTTTTAACTACCGACACGAGCGCCTGCGAATCGAGCGGCGCCAGCACGATGCCGTCCACGCCTCGCGTGACGAAATCCTGCACCAGCGAAATCTGGCCTTCGCGATCGCTTTCCTGCAGCGGCCCCTTCCATAGGACTTCCACGTTGCCCAGCTCTTCCGCGGCCTGCGCCGCGCCGGCATGCACCGATTGCCAGAATTCGTGCGTTGTACCCTTCGGAATGACCGCGACGCGATAGGCCTTGCCGCCGCCAGCCGCGCCGCCCGACGGGGCGGTGCCGCAGCCCGCCGCCAGACACAAGCAAGCAAAGAGGGCAACCAGTTTTTCCATTGGGCTTGGTTCTTCTGAATCGCCTGCTGCGAAAGCGGCTTACGAGCGGCCGTGCCCGCGGCCTCGTCCATGACCGCGTCTCCCCCGCGGCGCGCCGGACCCGCCGCTGGGATGCCTCGCCCGCGCTTCCATATTCGTGCTGACGATCATGCCGATCGCTTCTTGCCAGGTGGGAATCGCCCGATGGCTCCCCTTGAGTTCCGAGTCGTCTTCGTCGCCCTCGAGGTCCTCTCCCTCCTCGGCGACCATCGACGGCAAGGCGGCAAGTTGGTCCGCGTCATCATCGTCATCCGGTTCGCCAAGGTCGATATCGTCGGCATGTCGCGCCGTGGGCTCGAGATCGGGCGACCGCGCGGAGACCGACTTGCGTTCGTCACGACCTCGCTCGCCGCGATGACGACCTCCCCGCCGACGCCGCCTGCGCCGCGGACGATCCGTCTCCTCGGATGCGCCCGATGGCGCGGGTTCTCGGCCTTCGGTCGTCTCTTGATCTAAGTCGGGCTCACGGGCGTCCGCCACATCCGGATCCCAGGTTTCGGGTTCGCGCGGCGCTGACGGTTCGCCATCCCCCTGCCCGCGCCGTCCCCTGCGACGTCGACGGCGTCGGTGCCCGCCCTGGCGTTCACCCTCGCGCGGCTCGGCAGGCTCGCTCTCGGTGCCGGCCGAGCGCTCGATCAACTCGCTCGACTCTGTCGATTCAAACTCGAGCTCCTCGGGCTCGCGCACGGATCGCTCGTCGGGTTGACGGCGAGGGCGGTCCGGAGGAGATTCCTCGCGACGTTCGTGGACCTCGGTGCGGCGCTCGTGATGGCTGCTGCGTGGCGGCGAAGGAGGCGGCTCGGGCCGTGCGGCCGGCCGCTCGACGCGCTCGGCAGCGGGCGGGGCGCCCAGTTCCGCCGCCAGCCGCGACCAATCGGCGGCCGGCCGCGGCGCCGCGCGACGCGGTTCTTCCGGCGCGCGCCGAGCTGGCGGGGGTGGCGCAGGCTTTGGCTGCGGCCTGGCTTCCGCCGGGCGAATCTCCGCCCCCAGTTCCTTCGCCAGTTGATCCCAGTGGCTTCCTTGAGGTTCGTCGGTCATGGCAAAACGGCGTGTGGGCGAGAATGTGCGTAAAAATGAAATGATGTAGCCAAGCCCCGGACTGATAGGCGGCGAAAGAGGTTGCCAGGGGCCTGTCAGTTATGCGGGGCCGGTCGATGCAAGTATAGGGCCGTTGGCCGCGATTGTGAAGTAACGATGGCGCTTCGAGTTAAGGCGTCGCCGGTCGCGGTTTTGCACCGTCCTTGCTATTCGCATTGGCTCCGGCAAGCACCCCGACATAAAATTGCAGGAAGATGCCGGGCGATCCTTGCTGCCCCTTCTCGACGCGACGCCCCCTTCCGCGTCCCGACCGTTCGCGACCCCGTCAGAGTGCCTTCGCCTCGAATACCCTGAGGAAGCGCGCCATGAGCATCGACACAGAACGGCCCGCCGATACCGCCGCCGCGGTCGAGGAAGTGGAAATCCGCGGCCACATCATCGACAGCCTGATCTTGCCGAAGGTACTCGACCTGATCACCAGCCTCGGTGGATCGTTTCGCATCAAGCAGATCGCGATCGGTCAGGCCCGCAGCGACCCCAGCTACGCGCTGGTCGAGGTGCAGGCCGACAGCGACGGCCGGTTGGCCGAAATCCTGCGGCAGATCGGCGACCACGGGGCGGTGCCCACCGTGTTCCAGGACTGCCATCTCGTGCCGGCCGACATGGACGCCGCGTTCCCCGAGGGCTTTTACAGCAGCACGAATCAAAGGACCGAGGTGCGGCTCGCCGGCCGGTGGATCGAAGTCACGGACCAGGAAATGGACTGCGGCGTCACGGTCGCCGCCGACCGCACGAGCGCCCGTTGCCTGCCGATGACCGACGTCCGCCGCGGCGATTTGCTCGTCGTGGGGCACGCCGGCGTGCGGGTCTTCCCGCAGGAGCGGACCACCCAAAGGCATCTGTTTGAGTTCATGGGGAGCAGCGTCTCGACGGAAAAACCCAAGGGGATCGCCATTCGCGAGATCGCCGGAGAGCTGGCGCGCACCCGCGCTGCCGGAGGGCGGACGCTCCTGGTCGGCGGACCGGCTATCGTCCACACGGGTAGCGCCGGTCACATCTGCCAAATGATTCGCGACGGATATATCGACCTGTTGTTCGCCGGCAATGCGCTGGCCACCCACGACATCGAGCAATCGCTCTTCGGCACCAGCCTGGGCGTACACATGAGCCAGGGCACCGCGGCCGAGGCGGGGCACGAGCATCACCTGCGGGCCATCAACCGCATCCGCCGCGCGGGCGGCATCGCTAGCGCCGTCGAGCGGGGCGTGCTCACTTCCGGAATCATGTACGAGTGCGTCCGCAACCGCGTCGACTTCCTGTTGGCCGGCAGCATCCGCGACGACGGTCCGCTGCCGGAAGTCATCACGGACGTCCTCGAGGCGCAGCGGCAGATGCGCGAGCGCATCCGCGACGTCACGTTCGCGCTGATGATCGCCACGGCCCTGCACTCGATCGCCGTCGGAAATCTGCTGCCGGCCTGGGTGAAGGTGGTCTGCGTCGACATCAACCCCTCGACCGTGATCAAGCTGGGGGACCGCGGCTCGTTCCAGACCGTGGGGCTGGTGACCGACGTCGAGCCCTTCTTGCGGGCCCTGGTGCAAGAGTTGCAGGCCATAGAGCAAGCGTGAAAGCGCCATGACGCAGCCCCACATCCTGATGTGCCCGCCCGATTTCTACGGGATCGAGTACGAGATCAACGCCTGGATGCACCGCGAACGGCCGAGCGATCGCGCCGTCGCGCGCGAGCAGTGGCTGGCGCTGCAGTCGCTATTGATCGAGGCTGGAGCCCGCGTGTCGACGATGGCGCCGGTCGCGGGCCTGCCGGACCTGGTCTTCACGGCCAACGCGGCGCTCATCTACCGCGATCGCGCGATACTCGCGCACTTCCGCCATCCCGAACGGCAAGGAGAAGAGGCGCTCGACGAGCAGTGGCTCGCGGCCGGGGGCTTCCGCGTCGAGCAACCGCCGGAAGGCTGCTTCTTCGAAGGCGCCGGCGACGCCCTGTTCTGCGGCGACACGTTGTTCGCCGGATACCGATTGCGGAGCGACGCCCGCGGGCATCAGCAGATCGGCGCGCGGCTGGGGCGCCGGGTGATTCCGCTCGAGCTCGTCGACCCGTACTACTATCACCTCGACACGTGCTTTTGCCCGCTCGCGCCCGGGCAGGCCATCTATTATCCGGCGGCGTTTGACCAGTATGCCGAGGCCGTGCTCAAGGAGCTCGTGCCGGAGCTGATCGAAGTCAGCCGCAACGAAGCGCAGCGGTTCGCTTGCAACGCGGTGGTCGTGGGACGCGCGGTGGTGACCAACACAGGTTGCCCGGAGCTGCACCGCGCGCTGGCGGCGCGGGGCTTTCAGCCGCGCGAGACGCCGCTCGACGAGTTCGTCAAATCGGGCGGGAGCGCGAAGTGCCTGACCCTGCGTCTGGACGGCGAAGACGCGGCGTCCTGGCGAGGCGAGCCCGCCGGCGTGGATGCGGCGTGAGGACGACGTCCTCTTCTTCGTATTGCCGGCTGCCCGCCGCCTGCTGCCGGCTCTCGTCTCCCTGCCCGCTGCCTGTGCTGCCTGCCGCCGGCTGTTTTGCTATAGTGGGCACGTCAACGTATGTCCACTGTCGCTCACGGAGGATGCTCTCTTGGCTCGCGAGCCAATCATTCAGGCCCAAGCGGCCGACGAAGTGTCGCGCCGCTTCGACGACGATCCTGAGGATCGCGCCCTGCGCCCCCAGCGGATGCGCGACATGGTCGGGCAGCGCGACGTCTGTGCCCGGCTGGCCATCGCGCTCGATGCCGCGCAGAAGCGCCGCGAAACGCTGGGGCATATCCTCTTCGACGGGCCGCCGGGGCTGGGAAAGACTACTTTCGCCACCGTCATCCCCCGCGATCTGGGCGTCACGCTGCAAATTGCCAGCGGCGCCGCGCTGATGGCACCCAAGGACGTCGTCCCTTATCTCACCAACGCCGAGGAAGGCTCCGTCGTGTTCATCGACGAGATTCACCGGCTGCCCAAGGCCGTCGAGGAGTTCCTCTACCCGGCCATGGAGGATTTTCGTATCGACATCACGCTGGGCGAAGGCGTCAACGCCCGCACGATCAACATGCCGCTCAAGCCGTTCACGCTGATCGGCGCGACGACGCGGACCGGCATGCTTTCGGCCCCCTTGCGCGATCGCTTCCAGCTTCGCGAGCACCTCGATTTCTACACTGTCGAGGAGCTGGCCGAGATCGTCCGCCGCAGCGCCGCCAAGCTGCGGGCCGAGATCGACGACGCGGCGGCCACCGAAATCGCCATCCGCAGCCGGGGCACGCCGCGGCTGGCCAACAACCGCCTCCGCTGGGTCCGCGACTACGCTACCAGCAAGGCCGACGGCCGCATCAACCACAAGCTCGCCCAGGCCGCGCTCGCCATGCAGGAGATCGACCAGCGGGGGCTCGACTCGCAGGACCGCAAGTACCTGGAAACGATCATCCGCATGTTCCACGGCGGGCCGGTGGGCGTCGAGGCGATCGCCCACACCATGAACGCCGCGGCGGACACGCTGGAAGACGAGGTCGAGCCATTCTTGTTGCGCGCCGGCCTGGTCGTCCGCACACCCCGCGGCCGCAAGGCCACGGCGGAAACCTACGAGCACCTGGGACTCGTGCCGCCGGCGGATGGGCAATCGCGGTTGTTCTGAGCCGGGGGGCGGGCATCCTGCCCGCCTCGGACGTCGCACGCCGCGAGTCAGTCGCCATACCAGCCTACCGACGGACGGGGCCAATCGTCCGTCAGTTTGGCGGGCGACTGAGCGGCGTGTTATCTTGGCTTATAGGAGAAATTCTGCATGCCTAATCAGTTTCCGCCGGATGTTGAGCGACTCGTTAGAGACCGCATGGCCCTTGGCGGCTATCTGTCAGAAGACGAGGTGTTGCGCGATGCACTGCGGGCTCTTGAGGAAATCCACTATTTTCGGCCGCAGCCCAATGTCGGAAGGATTGCCACTTTCGAGGAGCTGCGCAAGGAGGTCCGCCTCGGTCTGGATCAACTCGACCGAGGCGAAGGCCGGGACGCGGAGGAAGTGTTCGACGAACTTTTGCGAGACCTGCCTGGCTATCGCGTCCACGTTCGGAATTCAGGCATGCCGTGACAGTATTACGCAGCGCAAAAGAAGTCGCCGAAATGCTGCAGAAGGCGTACGAGGAACGATGTACCCTGCCAGTTGCAGCGGAGCGACTCGCCGACCTGCGAGATCGCTTGTACTACATCGCATCGGTGTATGCTGAGCTGCCGATGGGACCGGACGAACAGTATGTCAAAGACGCCGACCTTGATCCCGCCGAGAATCGGAGAGCACTCGACAACGAGGCATTTTCGGATGAACTAGCTACGGCCCTCGACCGAATCCTGCGCGAGGAATATCCCGTCGAGATTTTGCAACATCTCCCGGACCCGCTTTCAGAGAGCTTTACCGGTACGCTGCCGGATACGCAGCCGATTTTGCCGAGCATCGCCGCAATCATCGCTGCGGGTGAAACAACTCGGACGGAATTCAAGTCGACGTTGCGCGTGAACCTGCATACGGGGCAGCCCGATAAGAAGATGGAGCACGGTTGCTTGAAGACGGTTGCCGCATTCCTGAATTCCGCCGGCGGGCACCTCTTGATCGGCGTAGACGACAGCCGGAAGGTCGTCGGAATCGACGCAGACGGCTTTCCAAACGAGGACAGGATGCACTTGCACCTTGTCAACCTAATCCGCGATCGCATCGGAGCGCAGCATGCGGCGCTCGTCGAGTCGTTCTTTGAATCCGTCGGCGGCGAACGCGTGCTGGTGGTGAGATGCAAAGAATCGCGTATCCCGGTGTACGTTAAGGACGAGACCGGCCAAGAGCGGTTTTTTGTCCGCATGGGAGTTGCAACCACCGAACTGTCCGTGAGCCAATTCCACGACTACGCGAAGCATCGTTTCGACCAAGCTGGTCAAACATAAGTTCGGCTAGCGGCTTACGTTCAAACAAACATCCCGAATCGGCGCGCTCCCGCGGCAGCCATGAAGTACGAGCGATTCGAAGACCTGCCGGTGTGGCGCGCGGCGATCGATCTGGCGCACCAAGTGTACGCACTCACGCGCCACGAGGTCTTCACACAGCCGGGCGATCTGCGCGATCAACTGCGCCGTGCTGCATTGTCGGTGTCGAACAACATTGCCGAGGGATTCGAACGCGGTTCGACGTCAGAATTGCTGGCCTTCCTATATATCGCCCGCGGCTCCGCCGGAGAGGTCCGTTCGATGCTTCACTTCGTTGCGGAGTGTGAAGAATCCAAGCATTTGAGATCTCAAATCTCAGATCTCAAATCGCTTGCCGAGTCGTGCTCTCGGCAAATTCGCGCGTGGGCGGACAGCCTGCAGAATTCCGAAATTCGCGGCCAGAGGCACCTGACCGACAAGACGCGTCGCGAGCACGAGTCGCGACGGCGGGCTGACGCGTTCAAGCAGCAGATTGAGAAGACGCTGCGGGAAGCGCGACCCCAAGACTATCCACCGCCGAACGCGGAGTGAAGCCCAGAAGGGAATTGGATTTGAAATCTGAGATTGAGATTTTAGATCGCCTGCTCACCGTAGGGCCTGAGGCGGGCAGGATGCCCGCCCCCCATCGCTACTTCAAATTCTCCTTCAAAAACAGCACTTCCACCGCCGTCAGGTAGTCGCGGTTGTCCTTCTTGGCGAAGCCGTGGCCTTCGTTGTCGGCGTACACCGTCCACACCGGGCGGCCGGCGGCGCGGACTTTTTCCGCCATCTGCTGCGCCTCGAAGAACGGCACTCGCGGGTCGTTCAAGCCGTGCGCCACCAGTAGCGCCGAGCGAATCTTGTCGACCCGCCCGGCCGGGTTGATCTTCTCGAAGAAGGCCTTCATCTCCGGCTTTCGCTCGTCGCCATACTCGGCGCGGCGCAGGTCCTGCCGATAGGGGCTCGTCCGCTCCATGAAGGTGATGAAATTGCCAATGCCCACGATGTCGATGCCGGCCTTGATCCGTTCGGGGAAATTCACGAGCGACGCCAGCACCATGTACCCGCCATAGCTGCCGCCTGTTACGGCAACGCGCGCACTATCGAGCTCCGGCCGCGTCTTGACCCAGTCCAAGAGCGCCCCGACGTCTTTCACGCTGTCCTCGCGCAGCTCGGCGTTGTCCAGCTTCAGGTATGTCTTGCCGTAGCCGGCCGAGCCCCGGACGTTCGGACAGATGACGGCGATCCCCATCTCGCCGACCATGTATTGCGTGACGCCGGAGAAGAGCGGGCGATACTGCGACTCGGGCCCGCCGTGAATCTGCACGAGCACGGCCGCCGGCGCGTCGCTCGACGCGGTGCGCGGCCGATAGTAGTAGGCCGGAATCTGCCGCCCGTCGAAGGAGGAAAACTGGACGGGCTCGGGTATGATGAAGTTGGCCGGGTTCAGCCCGCCTACCTCGCTATACGTCCAGCGGGTCAGCTCGCCGTCGGCAATTCGCACTGAATACGCATCGGCCGGGGCGTCGGGCCGGGCCAGCGAAAAACCCAGGTGCTTGCCGTCGGGCGAGAATTCCAGGCTGCCAACGATGCCCAGCGGCAGCTTCAGCTCGCGGGGCTTCTTGTCGTCCAGCAGTAACAGCCGGCTCGCGCCGTCCTCGTTCACCGTGAAGGCCGCGGCGCCCGTGGTATCGTCGACCTCGACGTCGGTCACGTCCCAGGGGATGTCTTCGACCAGCCAGTCGTACTTGAGCGACGTGAGGTCGAGCCGCGCCAATTGCAAGAACTCGCTCTTGGCGTCGGTGGTGACATACGCCGAGCGGCCGTCCTTGCTGAACACCAGCGTGCCGAACGCCACCTTGCCCTCGCCGGGCACGGGCAGCGCCTCGCGCCGCTTGTCGGCGATGTGAAAGAGCGCGGGGTACGACTCGTTGATCGACACGTACCGGTTCAACAAGAGCCGCCCGCCGTCGGCCGACCAGTCGGTGGCCGTCCAGTATTCGCCGTCCGCCTGCTGCAAGAGTTGCACGGTGTCGGGCTTGCGCGTGTCGGCCACGTACAGATCGGTGTCGCGCCCGTTGCGCAGGTTCGAGTGGACGATCATCCGCGCGCCCGATTGCTCGACGGGGCCCAGCAGGTTGCGCGACTTTCCGTCCGTCAAGAGCACGGTGCGGTAGGCGGCGCGATCGAGGTAGTAGACCTGGTTGTTCTCGTTGCCCCCTTTGCTCATCGACAGCAGGATACCGCCGTCGGCCGCCTTGGGGATGAATCGCCCGCTGACCGGCTCGTCGAGGAACGTGATTTGCTCGCGCCGCCCGCCGGGCGTGTAGACACGGTGTACTTGCACTGAGTTGCCAAAGCGCGTCTGGATCAGGATTCCATTGCCATCGGGCGACCAACCGGCGAAATCGGCGCTCCGCATGTTCTGGTATTGCGCCAGCCGATCGAGCACGTCCTGCGGCACGACGGGCACACCGGACGTATCGATCGCCCCGGGGCGGTTGGGATCGTCCGGTTCGGCGGACGAAAGCGCGGCGAGTGGCCGCGCGCCCTCCGCCCCAAGCATCAAGAATCCGAGGGCGACTAACCGCAGCGCACGTCCTATGGTGACGGATTTCATGAATAGACCCTCCGATTCCTGAACGGGGACCGCTCGTTCTTTCCCGTGCACGGGGTGCATGACCGACGCACTCAATCGCGGCAGGCCGCCTCGTAGACCGAGTCGATCTGAAAAATCGTCACGCCCAGCTTGCGCAGCCGCCGGATGTCGGCCGCGCCCTCGGCTTGGGCGTTCCGGCCAAGATAATGAAATGTGTTGACCGAGGGAACGACCGTTACGCCCAGCGTCTCGGCCGCCTGCACGGCGGCGGCGTCCAAGTCGCGCCCGTGTACAAACAAAAAATATCGCTCGGCCACCGGTTCCCCGGCGTTGTGCGCCTTCTTCAACCGTGCGGCGTCGGCGGCGATCCGCGCCTTGCCGGCAAACCAGGCCTGCGATTGCTCGGTGCCGATCACGTAGGCGGTGGCCAACAGGTCGTTGTCCACGAGCGCCTTTTCCATGGCCTCGAAGAACGGCCGCTCGTGGAAGTCACCCTTGGTGTCGAGCATCAGGCGAATCCGCCCCCGGCACGCCGCCGCCAGCTCGTGAAACTCAAGCGGGCGCTGGTTGCCGACTGTGCTCCGCAGCCGGCTGATCTCGTCCCAGGTCATGTCCTCGACTTTGCGTGGGTCGTCGTAGAACCGGCGAAAGTCCGGATCGTGCTGCACCACCAGGTGCCCATCCTTGCACTCGCGGATGTCGACCTCGATCATCCAGTAGCCACGCTTGATGGCCTCCTCGATCGCCGCGAGGCTGTTCTCGATGTGCTGCTCGTCGACCACGCCGCCGCGATGGGCAATGAGCCGCAAGGGCTCGGCGGCGGGACATCGCCGAACGCCCGCCGCCAGGAATAGCGCGACAGCGATCGCCCCAGCCAATCCGATCGCAAATCGCATCATGGCGGTCTCGATGAAGGCAGAGATCGTGAGAATCGCAGCCGAGACGTCAATTCACGCCGGCCGGCACCTTGGGCTTGGCGTCGGCCTCCGTTTTGGCCCGGCCATTCGCTCCCGCCGCGCCATTGCCCGCGGCCGCGGCGGCGCCATTGGCGTACACCTTCGTCACCGGCAGCACCAGCTTCGACACGGCAGCCGCGTGGTGGTACACGGTATTGCGGGCCTTCACCGCCTTGTCGTAGTTGTCCACCGGTTCCCAAGTGTTGGAATGCGGCTCGAAGCGCGGTGAGTTGCTGCTGGTGACGTGCAGCGCGATGCGATGCCCGCGGTTGAACACCAGGGCCGTGCTCCACAAGTCGATCTTGATCGGATAGGTCTTGCCCGGCTCGACGCGCGACGCCTTCTCGAATCCCTCGTGGTAGCGCAGGCGGAAGGCCTGGTCGAGCACCAGCGCTTCGTAGCCGTCCGGGTAGACGTCGACCAGCTTGGCGCAGAAGTCGGTGTCCTCGGCGAACGTGCTCACGGCCAGCTCGGCGGCGACACGGCCGACGATCTCGACGGGCGATTCGAGCGGCTCGGTCTGGAACACGAGCACGTCCGCGCGGCCGCTCACCTCGCGCTGATCCATCGGTCCCAGAGGGAGCATCAGGTTGTTGCCGCCGACGGTCGGCACCGGGTCGCGCGGGTCGTAGGTGAAGGTGTCGCTTCCTTCGTCGGCCGCCGGCTCGGCGGTCGACAGCTTGCGGTCGGCGTGCAGGTAGTAGGCCGTCGCGGTCGACTTGGGCGGCCACGCCTCGGCCGTGCGCCACTCGTTGCCCGGCGCCCGCTGATCGAACGTGTCCCCCATGACGTAGTAGCGGACGGCCGGCTCCTTGGTGACACCGTTGTCGGCCCCTTTGAGCCAGTGGTCGAACCACTTCATGGACAATTCGGCGTCCTGGCGGCCGGCGTCGGGCGGATACTTGAGGTTCCCCTGCAAACGGCCGTGGCCGAAAGCCCCCATGATCAACTTCTGGTTCCCCTTGGCCCCCTCAGCCCCCTGGTACTGCAAGCCGACGAAGTTGTCGATGTTGCCCTGGCCGAAGATGTCGTACCAGCCGCCGATATTGATCATGGGCACGGTGATCTTCGCGTAGTAATGCCGCATGTCGCGCTTGCGGTCGGCGTCGCCGTACGTGCGATGGATGGGGCGCGGCACGTCGGTCGGCGCCACGCCCTGCCGCTTGAGCCATTCCTCGTTCATGTTCTGCAAGAAAGCGCCGCCCGGATAGGTCGCGTAGCGATAGGCGCTGCCGTGGGCGACGACGACCACGGCGCACGCCAGGTGCGGCGCGCCGCTGATGGCGGCCTGATTGGCGGTGATACCCATCGCCGAGCCGCCGATCATGCCCACCTTGCCATCGCACCACGACTGGGCGGCGATCCATTCGATGGTGTCGTAACCGTCCTCGATATCGTCGATGAAGGCGCGGTACTCGCCCTCGCTGGCGAAGCGGCCGCGGCAATCCTGCACGATGCGGACGTAACCGCGATCCAAGTACGGCGCCGCCTCCTGCTCGCCACCGCCGCCGATCCGGCCGTCCTTGTTGTACGGCGTACGCGTCAGCACGGCGGGCCAGGGCCCCTTGCCGTCGGGCAGGAAGACGTTGGTGGCCAGCTTCACGCCGTCGCGCATCGGCACCATCTCTTTGCGCAGCTCGGCCACGGCGCGGCCTGACACGCCGATCAGGAGTAAGAAAAACGCGGCGCATAGCACAACGCGCTTCAACGAGACTGTGACGGGACCAATCGACGAAACCCTTCGGCGCATGGCAAGACTCTCTCTCAAAACCGCGCGAGATCGCCGCGACACGATCAGGCGCCTGGGCCGGGAACTCACCAAAAAACACACGGGGCACCGCCACGATTATGAGGCCCCCAGTGGCACTCAGTCAAACCGGTGGAACGGGCCGCCTTGCCGAACGGAAGGGGCGTCGCCAACATGGGACGCATCTTTACCACCCTTGTCTGATTTCCCCTCCTCGGAACCACCGGCCGACGCACCTGCTGGATCGGCTCAACACGGAAAGGAGACGTCGTGATCGCCCGTTATTCTGCATTTTCACCTCGACGAGGAGGACCAGCAGACTGGCTAGACGCGTGAACTCGCAGCCCGATTTCCTGACGTAGACTTCCCCGAGGGCTCGGACTGTGCGAACGGCGGCCCTTCCTTCCTACTCGGAGATTTGTCTATGGCCAGGCTATGCGATCTCAAGTCCAAGATTCTCGTCGATGGCGTCGACAAGCGGATTGACGATGCCGATTTCGCGCTCGTGCGCCAGCAGCTTCCGCCGGAGGATCAGCTCGGGCCGGAGGACGTGCGGGCCTTGCTCGAGCTGCGGAACGAGGCGACGAACGTCTGCCCGGCCTTCGATGAGTTCTTCTTCCGCGTGTTCAAGAAGTGCCTGCTGGCCGACGGCGCGATCTCGCTCGATGAGCAGTTCCACCTTTTGCGGATGCTGTACGGCGGTGGCGGCGTTGACGACCGCGAGCGGCGGTTTTTGGCCGAGCTGAAGCGCGAAGTGAAGCAACCGTCGCGCGAGTTCGAGGCCCTGTGCGAGCAGGCGCTCGGTGAGTGAGCGGATGTGACGACGATCGACGGGGAGGGCGAGGCTCCCGCCGAGCCGGCGACGCGCACGCCCGCGAGACGGCATTGGCGCTCGCAGAGCACCCTACTTCGGCGCGGCGGGGACGGCATCGGTGCTCACAGCGCGGCCTGCGGCCGCAACCAAAGGGGAGGAAAGAGGCGTTGCGCTACGGTAGTTTGGTGGTTTGTGAAGGCCATCCGTTCTACTGGAGACGCAACGCCATGAACCAGTTTATCAAGAAACATCAGT
>JACPPG010000019.1 GCA_016191115.1 Planctomycetia bacterium
AAGAACGGCGATCTTTTCGATCGGGCTGGCGGCAAACGCGCAGCATCCAAGGACACTTCCTACACAGCCCGTCACATCGAGGTGCTGGAAGGGTTGGAACCCGTCCGCAAGCGCCCCGGCATGTATATCGGCGGCACCGATGAACGGGCCATGCATCATCTCGTGGCCGAGGTGCTCGACAATTCCATGGACGAGGCCGTCGCCGGCCACGCCGACACGATCTATCTCGAAGTGCTCGAAGGCAACCGCATCCTGATCCGCGACAACGGGCGCGGCATCCCGGTCGATCCGCATCCCAAGTTCAAGAACAAGTCGGCGCTCGAGGTGATCCTCACCACCCTGCATTCCGGCGGCAAGTTCGACAGCAAGGTCTATGCGACCTCGGGCGGCCTGCACGGCGTCGGCGTCTCGGTGGTGAATGCGCTGAGCGACGAGCTGGTCGTCGAGGTGGCGCGCGACCGCCAGGCCTGGACGCAGACTTTTTCGCGCGGCAAGGCCACGAGCAAGCTCAAGTCGGCGGGCCCCGCCCCCAACCGGCGCGGCACGACGACGACTTTCCATCCCGATCCGCAGATCTTCGGCAAACAGGCCTTCGTGCCCGAGCGCCTTTACCGCATGGCGCGCTCCAAGGCCTACCTGTTCCGTGGCGTAGAAATCCGCTGGAAATGCGCTAAAAGCCTGCTGCCCAAAGGCGATGCGATCCCCGAGGAGGAATCGTTCCATTTCCCGGGCGGCCTGAAAGACTATGTGACGTCGGAGATCGGCGAGCGCGCCACGATCGTGCCGCAGCCGTTCGCCGGCGAGGCCAAGAGCGAGACCAATGGCACGGCCGGCGGCAAGGTCGAGTGGGCGGTGTGGTGGCCGGGCGACGAGGAAGGCTTCGTCCGCTCCTACTGCAACACCGTGCCGACGGCCGAGGGCGGCACGCACGAATCCGGTTTCCGCAGCGCCCTGGTGCGCGGGCTGAAGCGCTATGCCGAGCTCACGGGCAACCGCAAGGGCTCGATCATCACCGCCGACGACGTGATCGAAGGCGCCGCGGCGCTGGTCTCGATATTCATCGAGCAGCCGCAGTTCCAGGGCCAGACCAAGGAGAAGCTGGTCAGCGTCGAGGCCAACAAGCTGGTCGAGACCATCGTTGGCGACAATTTCGAGCACTGGCTGACCGGCGACAAGGAAGCAGGCAACGTCCTGCTCGAGCACGTCGTCGCCAAGGCCGAGGAGCGGATGCGCCGGCGCCAGGATCGCGAGCAGCAGCGCAAGACCGCGACTCGCAAGCTCAGGCTGCCCGGCAAGCTCGCCGACTGCAGCAACAGCTCGGCAGAGGGTACGGAGATCTTCCTGGTCGAGGGCGATTCGGCGGGCGGCTCGGCCAAGGCGGCACGCAACCGCGAGACCCAGGCGATTCTTCCGTTGCGCGGCAAGATCCTGAACGTGGCCAGCGCCACGGCCGAGAAGCTGCGCGAGAACCAGGAGATCCAGGACCTCATCCAGGCCTTGGGCTGCGGCACGGGCGATCACTACAACGACGATCGGCTGCGCTACGAGCGGGTCATCATCATGACCGACGCCGACGTCGACGGCGCCCACATCGCCTCGCTGCTGATGACGTTCTTCTATCGCGAGATGCCGAAGATGATCGAGAACGGCCATCTCTTCCTCGCCCAGCCGCCGCTCTTCCGCATCAGCCGGGGCGGCAAGACCGAATATGCCCGCGACGAGAAGCACAAGGACGAGCTGATCCGCGACGCCTTCGGCGGCGCCAAGGTCGAGATCACGCGCTTCAAGGGACTGGGCGAGATGCAGTCGGTGCATCTGCGGGAAACCACGATGGACGTGAGCAAGCGCACCCTGCTTAAGGTCGACGTGCCGCACGCGCCCGACACCGAGGCGCGGCGCCAGGCGATGGACACGAGGACGCTGGTCGAGAACCTGATGGGCCGCAAGCCGGAGAAGCGCTACGCCTTCATCCAGGAGCATGCGAAGTTCGCCCGCGACCTCGACGTCTAACGCGAAGCTTACAAGCTACGCGCGAGATTGTGACGTGAGCGGAGCGGTGGTCATGCCTATCGTGTAGGATGCGCCGCGAGGAGAACGCCCGATGCGCCTGAAGACCAAGATCGCCTCTGCCCTGCTCGGCCTTGCCGCCTTGCCGGCTGTCGCCTGGGCGGCGGTGATCGGCGGCACCTATTATGCGCCGCAGTACGACTACCGCGAGTTCTTCGCCGCGGCGGACGGGCGGAACTTCCAGGTCATCCTGTACGGCAACGCCTTTCCCGGCGTCGATCCCGGTAGGGTCGCGCAGGATCTGCTGCCCATGATGCAGGCCGCCAAGCCGCGGCCGGCGCTGACCTTCACCTACCAGGATCCGCCCGAGCGGCCGCGTCCCTACTACCGGCTGGTTCTGACCTTCGACCCCGCCAACGACTACGGCTCGAACTCGGTGTGCGCGGGCGTGCCGCCGCGCTTCAAGCCGGGCCGTCCGGGCGTGTTCTACGTCTTCGCCGTCTATTGCCGCAACGACCAGGTCTTGTCCGAGACGACAGCCTGGGTGGGAGCGTCAGGCCCGACCGATCCGGGAATCGCCGAGCTGTTCCGCCAGCTCTTCCAGGTCATCTGGAGCGATTCGCCCGCGCTGCGTCCGCAGGTCGGCGGCAGCGACCGGCGGTAGTCTTCCGGGCCGCCGGCCTCTTCTGGCCGGCGGGGGCAATTCCGGTTGATGCAGACTGGAAGGATTTTGCCTGATGGCCGCTAACGTCGGCGAGGGCGTCCGCGCGCCTCGACCCTGATGACGATGTTCGCAATGGCGCCAGCCTCCAATTTCACGCCGGTTTGACCGGCTTCGCCGCGGGGGCCGAGCGCCGAAAGCTGCCATTGGCCAGGGGCAAGACCGTCGAAAAAGAACAGACCTTCCTCGTTGCTGAGCGGGGCTATGTCGGGGGCAGCCCCACTGCCCGACGCGGTGATCGCGGCATCCGCGACAGGCTCTCCCGTGTCGGCACGAACCACGCGCCCTCTCACCCGGCTGGTCACGACGCGCCTCCTCTTGTTTGCGGTGCGAGGTGGCGGAGTCCGCGTTGCAAGCACCTCGTCGGCGTCGCCCCTTGCAACCAGGATCGTCACCTCGCTGAGGGCGCCTCCTTCGACATGCGCAGTGGCGTCGCCCGTTTCCCCGTTCGGCCCGTCGGCCCGCAAGTGCCAGTCGCCCGGAGCGAGGTCGTCGAACGCGAACCACCCGTCACGATCGGTAACGGGAGCCACATCTGGCGCTGCTGCAGGGCCGCCCACGATCATGACGGTAACCCGCCCAACCGGTTCATGGTTATCGGCTCGGATGACGTTGCCACGCAGGCTTCCAGCAAGCTCGTGCGGGCGCTCGGCGGGGCGCCCGCCGGCCGGCCCGTCGTTGGAGCCAACGTCCGGAATCTCGATCGTCATCTCGCTCAGCGCATTCTCAAAGACCTCGACTGCAGCTTCGCCCGTTGCCCCGCCAGGCTCCATGGCGCGCAAGCGCCAGCGCCCAACGGGCAGGTTGTCGAGAGCGAACCAGCCATCCTGGTCGGTCACCGGCGCAATGTCCGCGAACTGACCGGCGCCGGCCACGACCGTCAGCGTGGCGTCGCCGATCGGGCTGCCGCCGGCGCCGACGACCCGGCCACGGATGCTGCCCACGAAGGTCGTGGTGTCGGACATGCTTGGCGGCCGACCGCGCGGGGGCCAATCGACGTCCGATGGGCCCGGCTGGTCCGAGGCCGGGGCGAAGGCGGCAGCGACCTCGATCGTCACCTCGCTCAACGCATCATTCAACACATGGACGACCGCCTCGCCGACGGTCTCCCCCAAGGGGCCCTCGACCTGCATGAGCCACGGGCCTTGCCGCAGATGGTCGAACATGAACCGACCGGCATAGTCGGTAACGCGCGACACTCGAGGGGCCACCCAGAAATCTGAAGTCAGGGGCCGGCGGCTGCGGGAGCGCGGCACCTGGCCGATCCCGGCAACCGCAGCCCCCGCTATGGGCTGTCGAGTCCCGGCTCGAACGACGTAGCCGCACAAGCTTCCAGGCATTCTCTGCGTCCTGCTGTCAACACGCGGTCCGTGCCGCCCCTCGAGAGGGAGGCACGGACTTCAGTAAGGATCGGGCGGGCGTGATCCCGCTCCTTCACAAGGTCACAGTTTGCTCCAGCCGAGCAGCCGCTGGAAGACCTCAGCCGTCACGCGCGTCGCGGAATTGCCCGCCGCGGCGCCGTAGTTGTGGATGCCCACGACATAGCGCTGCCCGTTGCGCATGATGTAGACAGGCGCGCCGCTCTGCCCGCCCATCGAGTCGATGTCGTAGATGAGGGTCTTCGCCGTGACCGTCTTAATCTTGCGCGCCATGCCCCAGAGCTCGGCGAAGGGCTTGTCGCCTGGGTAGCCGGCAAGCACGGCCGGTTGGGCGAGCAGTTTCGCTGCGTCGAAGGACGCGAAACCGAAGCTGCCCAGGTTGCTTCCTCCGAACGACCCGGGCGGAAGCACAATGCAGCCGAAGTCGTACTCGGGCTTCTTGTTGGTGACCCACCCGACGACCGAACGGAAGGAGGTGGACACCGCCTGACCGAAGGGTCGCGCGCTGCCATTGCAGCCGGGTATGACCTCGATCCGGCGCGCCCACCCGCCTTGGTTATGCAGGTATACGCAATGCCCGGCTGTCGTCACGGCACGTGGACCGATCAGGAAGCCGCTGCCCCGGTAAGTCGCCCCGCTTGGGAAGGTGATGCGAAGAGCGCAGATTCGGCGCCACGGGATCTGCGTCGTCGGGGTGATTCGAACCCGGTCGTCGGTGCCGATGATGACCTCGATGACCGCCGCGGTCTCGGTCAGGAAGGTCTCGTCGACCTCCTCGCCGGATTCGCCACCCGGCTTCTGCTCAGCAGACTCGAGAAGCTTGGCGATCATTGCCAGTATCTGGCCCTTGTTGCCGCCGCTGGCGGCGGCTTTTACCGCCGTTCCGACGATAGGCTTTGCCGCAGTCGCGACTTTCTTGACCGCGGTGCGCGCGCGTGGCGACAGCTTGCCCATGACGCCCTTGGCAACCGCCGGACCGATGGCCGAGATCAGGGTCGGGGCCAGTGCCGCAAGGAAAGGAAGGAATTCCTCCCCGCCTGCCGATGGCGCTCCCTCGGCGGCCTCACCGGCCTCCTGCAGGGGACGTTCGACCGTCGGCGCGCCTTCCTCTCCGCTCTCGAAAGCCGTTTCCGAGCCCGGGAGCTTGCGCAAGTCGTCCACGGCGCTTTCCTCGCCCGATTCGGCGGCGAGCTGCTCGGCCGTCGCCTCGATGTGCTCCTCGCCCGATTCCGTCCCCGCGTAGTTCACCACCTCGTCGGTTTCGGAAGCCGCTTCTCCTGTCCATGTCGAGGCCGGAGCGGCTTCACCGGCCACCTCGTCGACAGCGTTCGCTTCGCCGCTCTTGGACCGCGGGTATGGTGCCGAGGTTGAATAGTACGGGCGCCCAACGGGCGCTTTCGAAGGCGCTTTGGTCGGCGTGTAACCTCCAGCACCCGGTAGATCGGATGTGGCCGCGCCCTTTTGCGGTGCGTCCATCGTTGGGGAAACGAGTTCGTCGTTTGCCATGGCTTGCTCCTCATTGTGAGCGGGCGCGCACCCGCAGTTGCGAAGGTGAACGAACGCACCGGCAGAAACGCCAAATGGCGTGCGCGTCAGGTTTACGTTCGAATGTCAGTCTTTCAGTGCGGCAGGCGGAAAATTGCGTGCCGGCGACGAATCAACTTTTGAACTTGTGGCGTCGAGAACGTGCTGCTCGGAAGCGGCAGGTCGGCGCTATTGCAAGCCCAACCTTTGCTCGCGTCGTCGATCACACGTCTCAGGAGCTCTTTAGTTTCCATCGCAAGTCCTCCACTTGGAGTACTGACTTATTTCGATGGCAGTGAAGAGGTACTCCGCGACGCTCAACTTATCCAGAATCTTTTTCGCATATCATCACCTCTCACCTTCTGCGATTAGCGGCGGTGGAGGGAGATGGAGACGCGCTTTGCGATGAAGAAGCTCGCAGTCGCCCTCTCGAATGATTGCATTGAGATCGCCCCATCAACCGTGACGAGCAAATACGAATCAATCCGGACAGCAAGTCTTCAACGACAGCCGCGTGAGCAATTTGTGATCATGACGGATCGATGTGCGTTGGTTTCTGCGAAGGCACTGCCTGTAGCGTGCTCTGGCGTCGTCGCGATCGATGACGCCGTGCTGCATCCCTTGAACCCCGACCAAGACGGCACGAAGCGCCTCGTCCGGCCGCATGCACATAGTTCGATACGCGTACAGGAAAGGCAGCCTCTCCCCAGCGGCGGTCTAGGCCATCTACACATTTTTGAAGGCCCATCCCTCGAAGAAGGTACGGAAGGTAGCTAATCCGTTGTGGAAGGTCACGGGTCCCGGAGGTTTGGCTTGGTATTCATGCCATCCGCCGAGCTTTGCGATGACCCAGGCGG
>JACPPG010000005.1 GCA_016191115.1 Planctomycetia bacterium
AGCTTGCCGGCGGCGCACCGGCGGGAAAGTGGGACAGGCACCGAGACGCAACGTTGGTCTGAAAGGACTTGCGCTGTTTATGCTCGGAGCCAGTCCCATTTTCCCGCCTCGCCATTTTGAAAAACAGAATGGCCCTGCTGGTAACCGCCCATGACTTGGCCGTTCGATCCTCTCGGAGGTAAAACCATCAACCGGAGAGCCGTGTGCGGGAAATCCGCTCGCACGGTTCGGCGGGGGGAGCGGCCGAAACCAATCGGCCGTTCCTACCCCGATCAGGACGGACCGCGGATCACGTGCCGCGCCGTTTCTCGTACTGCGGCTGGTAAAGCTGCACGGCGAAGTCGCCGGGCACGCGGAAATGCGTCACCAGGCCGTAGCCGTGGTCCTCGATCTCGTCGACAAACTCCACACCGCGCGCTGTCAACTCCGCGACCGTCTTCATAATGTCGTCGCAGTAAAACGAAATAGCGTGCGTGCCGGACGGCTGGCCATCGGCGGTGTCCGACGGGTGGCAGCCCATGTCGGCCTCCGGCAAATCGAAGATCAGCCAGCCGCCGCCCACGTCGGAGGAAGGGAACCCCAACTTGTCGCGGAGGAAGGCCCGCAGCGCCTCGGGCTGCGACGTGTAGAACATTGTGTGTACGCCCTTGATCATCGCGAAGCCTCCACAAGTAGGGCTGGGGCACGCCGCGCTTTGCCCCGTCTCCCTCGCACACATCCCTAGCCCAAGTCCCTAACCCCTAGCCCCAACCCCTAGCCCCCAATCCCGAACCGCTCCTCTCTCACCACACATCCGCCGCGGCGACGCCTTTGGCGGCTGCCAGTTCCCCGTTCTTCGGCCGGCACTCCAGTCCGACGAAATCTCGGTAGCCCAGGTCGTACGCCTCCTTGAGCACGCGGTTGTAATGGATCTCGCCAGTGCCCGGCTCGTTGCGGCCAGGGTGATCGGCCAGTTGCAGATAGCCGACCTGGTCGAACCCATCGCGCAGGTGGCCGCACAGGTCCCCTTCCGAGATGTGCATGTGGTACAGGTCCCAGTTGATCTTCACCATCGGCGAGTTGACCTCGCGGCAGATGCGGACGGCGGCCGGGCTGCCGTACAGGCAATGTCCTTTGTGGTCCACGCGGATGTTCATCGGTTCGAGGATGAGCATCACCTCGTGCTTTTCGGCCACCGGCGCCGCGCGCTTCAACCCGGCGATGATGTTCGCGTGCATCTGCTCCTGGGTCATGCCCGGCTGATCGTCGCCACCGACGACGCACATTTTTTGGCAATTGAGCCGCTTGGCCACCTGACAGCCATCCTCGACGGCCTTCACGAAGGCGTCGTGGTTCTTCGGGTCGTTCAAGCCCGGGCGGAATCCCCAGGCCGTGAACTGCGAGATGGCCAGGCCCGCGTCCTTCGACAGGCGGGCAATGGCGTCGAGGTCCTTGCCTTGCCAGGGCCAGAACTCGACGGCGGGAAAGCCGTACGCCGCGGCCATCTTCAGCCGCTCGAGAAACGGCAGCTTCGTCCACCACATCTCGGCGTTGACGGCAAACCGGGTGTGCGGCGTGCGCCCCAGCGTGCTTGTGTCTTCGCCGGCGGGTTCGGCGGCGCGAGCTGTCGCCCTCGCGCCGGCGGCCACCGTGGCAGCCAGGGTCGAACCAAGAAACGCGCGACGATCGAAGTGCGACATGGCGGGAGTACCTTAACGGTGCAGGGTGCGGATTCGCTTTGTTACCGCATTGTAAATCAGCCGGCGGCACTCTGCGAGCACCGATGAGCAGCGGCTGACTTTTCAGCAAGCCTGCGGTGCGCGAGAGCGCACCCTACAGGATAGCCCCGCGCGCGAACCGGCCACTCCCCGCCTCCGCGCCTGAATGATAGACTTGCCAGAGGGCTAGTGCGGGGCCGTCATCAACGCGCGAACCGGGGTCGCCACCAAAGAAGGAACGTCGGTGCGTATGCCTATCGTTCGACTCCGCGGTCCACAGATGGCCGGCGCGGCGGCCCTGCTTTTGATCGCTGCGCTGGCCGTGCCGGCGTGGGCCGGCGGCGGCCCTGAGAGCGTGGCCATCGTCGCCAACCCGCGAAGCTGGGCCAGCCTGACCGTGGCCAACCACTACGCCTCCTTGCGGCAAATTCCCGAGGCGAACATCCTGTATATCGACTGGCCCTACCCGACCGACAAGATCGACGCCGAGACGTTCCGGCAGGCGCTTTTGAGCCCGGCCTTTGGCGTCCTGCGGCAACGGGGCATCCTCGACCAGATCGACTACGTCATCTATTCCAGCGATTTTCCCTGGTCGATCGATTTCGCGCGGGACCTGGGCTCCACAAAGCTCCCCGAGCAAATGAAGCCGGTCGGCTCGCTCACCTCCATGACCTATGCCGCCAACCAGCTTTTGCAGAAGGACTACCACTTCATCGGGCTGGGCGGGAACAACTACATGCGCCGCGCCGCGGCGGATGCCGCCGACGTCGCGTCGCGCGGCTTCCGCAGTTGGTATGGTTTCAATTCCGAGGGCAAGTTGATCGAAGGGGGCGGCGAGCGGTACGTGCTTTCGACCATGCTGGGCATCACCAGCGGTTACGGCAACAGCGTGGACGAAGTGCTCTACTATCTCCGCCGCAGCACGTTGGCCGATGGCACTAAGCCCACCGGAACGATCTATTTCTGCCAGACGGGCGACCCGCATCGCTCGGGCCCGCGCGAGAAGGGGTTTCCGGCCGCGGTGGCGGCCCTGGCCAAGCTGGGGGTCAAGGCCCAGATCGTGACAGGCAAGCTGCCGGCTGGCAAAAGCGACGTGCAGGGGCTCATGACCGGCACGCGCGACTTCGACTGGAAAAGCTCGAAGAGCACCATCCTACCCGGCGCGATTTGTGAGAACTTCACCAGCTACGGCGGCATCTTCACCGTCATCGATCAGACGCGACTGAGCGAGTTTCTCAAGTACGGCGCCGCCGGCGCGAGCGGCACGGTGATCGAGCCCTACTCGATCGCCTACAAGTTCCCGGCACCCTTCATTCAAGTTCACTATGCCCGCGGCTGTACCCTGGCCGAGTCCTTTTATCAATCGGTGTCGTGCCCTTACCAGTTGCTGGTGGTGGGAGATCCGCTGTGCCGACCGTGGGCCAATATCCCGCGCGTCTCGGTCGACAGTCTTTCGGCCGACTCGACCGTCAGCGGCATCGTGTCGATCACGCCGCACGGCGCCGTCGAGAACGGCGTCGTCGATCGCTTCGAGCTGTACGTCGAGGGCGCGCGGGTCGGAACGTGCGCCGCCGGCGGATCGCTGCAGTTTGATACGACAAAGCTTCCCGACGGGCCGGTCGAAGTGCGGGTGGTGGGCATCGAGTCGAGCGCTATCGAGACGCAGGGCCGCTTGATCCTGCCGCTGAAGGTCGACAACGGCGGCCGCGCCGTGGCCCTCCAGGCGTTTCCGTCGCCTAACGTGAAGTGGAGGCAACCGCTGAAGCTTACCGCCGGCTTGGACGGCGCCGCCAAGATATTCTGCTATGCCGAAAGCCGCGTCGTCGGCGCCATCGACGGCGCGCAGGGAGAAGTTGACGTCAAGCCCGAACAGCTCGGTCTTGGCCCCGTAACGTTCCGGGCAAAAGCGATCGACGCCCAAGGAAAGCCGATCGGGCTTTCGGCGCCGATCGAAATGACGATCGAGCCCAACGCCCCTTTGCCGGGGCGCAAAACGCGGCAGGGGACGAAGCTGGCGCTGAAGGACGGGCTGCAGCTTTCGACCGAAGGGGCCGCGACGAAGGTCATCCCGGGGACCAACGAATACAAGTGGTTCGTCGATGCCGGCGTACCCAAGGACCAGCCGTTCACGCTGGTGTCGATCTTTCAGGTTCCGGCCGACAACGTCTACCAATTCGAGGTCAAGCACGTCGGTAAGCTGTCGATCAAGGTCGACACCGTGACGATCTACGAGAGCGACCAGAAGGAGCCCTTTTGGAGATACGCGCCGGTGGCGCTGGGCGCGGGGATGCATCAGTTCGAAATGAACGGCAAAGGGGGCCAGCCGGCGGGGCTGGAAATCCGCTTCGGGCCGCCCGGCGCCACGAACCTCAGCGAAAAACAGTTCCAGCACCCCTGAGCGCGAGAGAATATCGAAGGGCGAGATCCGAATGTCTAATGCCGAGGGTTTCGACGTTTCTCGCCGTTGGTGTGTTGTCGTTGTTTCATTTGGCGTCCTTGGCGACTTGGCGGTTCATCTCCTTGGCGGTTGATCTCCTGCGAAGCGGCGCGGCGATGCACGAAGCGTTCATGAGGGTGGCGTTGGGCGAGGCGCAGGTGGCCTTCGATGAAGACGAAGTGCCGATCGGCGCCGTCGTCGTGCACGGGGGGCGGGTGATCGCCGCCGCCCACAACCAGCGCGAGCAGTTGCACGATCCCACGGCTCACGCCGAAATGATCGCCATCACGCAGGCGGCCGCGGCCCGCGGCGGCTGGCGCTTGGACGACTGCGTGCTGTATGTGACGCTCGAGCCGTGCCCCATGTGCGCAGGCGCGATCTTGCAGGCCCGCCTGCCGTGGCTGATCTACGGGGCGACCGATCCGAAGGCGGGGGCCGTCCATACGCTCTACCAGTTGCTCGACGATCGCCGTCTCAACCATCGCGTGGAGACCGTGAGCGGCGTACTGGCCGCGGAATCGAGCGAGCTGCTCGGCCGGTTTTTCCGCAAGCAGCGCGAGCTGGGGAAGAAGTAAAACCCCGACCGGGCACGCCCTTTTCCGGCTGAAAATGGCAGCCACCCCAGGCGGCCGTATCGCGAGCTAAAGTGGCTATATGTCGCCACCAATCGCGCACAATTGGGGGGCTACGGAATGCGGGACCGGCGCACCCGGAAGGGTCCGATCCGTTTTGGCGAGCTTGTCAGGCCGCCGCTGAACCGCCGCCGCTGGTTCCAGGTCGGGGTGGGTATCGTTGTCTTGATGGCGGCCGCGGCGGTCCTGTTGCTGGCTTGGATTGCCTACAACCGGCGCTGGATTCACGAGCGGCAGGCCATGCTCACCGAACCCGGCGTACATCAGGTCCGCTCGGGCTTCAAATACGCCGTTGATACCCCTTGGTCGTTGCGGCTTTTCGGCGAACCCAGCATCGAGGCACTGAGCATCCCACAGTCGGACTGCGAGCGGGCGCGGAAGCTTTTCCCCGAGAGCATGCTTCAAGTGCGCAGCGGCGAGTGAGGGGTCAGCCGCCGGTCGATGCAAGCAGCCCCGGATTTTGCGATCGAAACGCCTTTCCGTAGCCCAGTCGTTCACGACGGGGATGCGCCAACGAACTCACGCGCATTCACACCCTTCAGGGCGGAAACCCTAAAGGGTGAACGGCAAAAGATCGCGCATCAAGGCCCCCGGCATGAATGCCTGGGCTACGAGAAAAGTATCGGCGCTCCCATCCTTTGGTCGCGGACGCGGTGCGGCGCCGGCTTTGTCATCTAATTTTGGTGACAAAGTCGCGGCAGTTTGGCCGCACCGGGCAGCATTGCATTGCTGTGTGCGAAATTGGTTGCTATAGGATGTCCGATTCGGTACCGTAACGGTGTTCGGCCCCTTGCCCGGCCGCCTGAGGTTGTGGCCATGCTGACCATCCCCGGATCGCCGTCGCGCTTTTGTAGCGGCATCTCGCGCCGCAGTTGGCTGCAGATTGGCGGCCTGGCCCTCGGCGGGCTCGCCCTGCCTGAAATCCTGCGGGCGGAAGCTGCTGGTGGCGGGGCACGCCGAACCAAGGGCATCATTATGGTGCTCTTGCCCGGCGGACCGTCGCACTTGGACATGTACGATCTCAAGCCGGAGGCGCCGGCCGAGATCCGCGGCGAGTTCCGTCCCATCGCCACCAATGTTCCCGGCATGGACATCTGCGAGCTGATGCCGCGGCTGGCCGGCATGGCGAACAAGCTCGTCTTGATCCGTTCGCTCGTCGGTTTTCAGAACGATCACAACACGCATTGGTGCTCGACGGGCTGGGAGTCGCACCCGGAGATGCCCTCCTCGGGCGTCGTGCCCGGATACCCGCCGGGCGATTGGCCCTCGATGGCGGCGGTGCTTTCGCGGCAATTTGGGCCACTCGTGCCTGGGGTGCCGCCGGCGGTCGACCTGACGCCGATCGACCCGGACGCGCGGTTCATCCTCCGCACGCCTCCGACGCAGCCCGGCTATCTGGGCGCGGCGCATGCCGGTTTCGAAGCGCAGGCCGTCGACCGGCGAAACTTCACGCTGAGCGGCGTCAGCCTCGATCGGCTCGCCGATCGTCGCGCGCTGCTGAGCGGGTTCGATCGCTTCCGCCAACGCGTCGATCGCGAGGGGCTCACCGACGGAATCGATATCTATCAGCGGCAGGCGTTCGACGTCGTCACCTCCGGGCGGCTGGCCGAGGCACTCGATTTGAGTCGAGAGAAACCGAGCGTTCGTAGCCGCTATGGTCTCGATCGCCGCTATCCGAAAGAGCGCGAGGGCAAGACGCTGCTGGATCAGTTTCTGTTGGCCCGGCGGGTGATCGAGGCCGGCGCCCGCTGCGTCACGCTGGCTTTCAGCCGGTGGCCCTTCGGGCGCATGCTGCGCGGGGACTACAACTGGGACTGGCACAAAGACGGTTTCGCCGAAGCCCGGGAGGCGCTCCCGCTGTTCGACCTGGGAATGTCGGCGATGGTCGAGGACCTCGACGAGCGCGGGTTGCTGGACGACGTGGCGGTCGTCGCCTGGGGCGAGTTCGGACGCACTCCGAAGATCAACAAGGAAGCGGGCCGCGATCATTGGCCGAACGTCGCCGGCGCGCTCTTGGCCGGGGGTGGCCTCACGTGTGGCCAGGTCCTCGGCTCAACCACGCGGTGGGGCGAAGAGCCGCTCGCCCGGCCCGTTCATTTCCGCGACGTCTTTGCGACGCTCTACAAGCGGATGGGGATCGACGTGGCCGCCACGCGGTTCACGGACCTGGCGGGGCGGCCGCAATATCTCGTCGGCGATCACCGGCCGCTGCCGGAATTGATCGGGTAGCACATGCGACAAGCGGCCCCGCCCGCCACGCGAAAGTGCGTCCCATGGGCCTTCAAGACATGACACCGCCAGTCATGCCCGCATGGTCGGCCTATGCGGGAGAACAGTTCAATCTGACCGAGAGGCGCCCCCTCGCGATCCTCTCCGAAACGGACGAGATATTTGTCGTGGAGGGGTTCTATCATCGCGGTCAGTTCTGGCGCGCAGTGATTTCGAAGATTGGCGTTGCTG
This sequence comes from Planctomycetia bacterium, assembly GCA_016191115.1. Taxonomy (GTDB): domain Bacteria; phylum Planctomycetota; class Planctomycetia; order Pirellulales; family JACPPG01; genus JACPPG01. The sequence continues at coordinate 7,227 of JACPPG010000005.1, forward strand.
AAATCATTGGTCAGCGATTGAACTTCTCCAAGCCCACCCGTCGAAGCGACGGAACGACAAAGCCTAGTCTGTTCTTTCTCAACCACGTGCAGGCCCGCTTGAAGACGGAGCCCGACCACGCCGTCCGGCTCTACCCAGCGGATGCAGAGTCCACGGGGACGCCTGTTCATCGTATTGCCGATTTCTGCTACTCCGTCGAGGCGGTCGGCCTTCACGGGCGGAGGTGGAATTCCTCGGACGCGCTGCTGGGAAACCTGGCGCTCGTCCACCGGTTTCTGTCCACGGAAGACGTGACCTTCGAGCGAATCATGCGAGAGAGAATGACGGTCGTGCAGTCGCCGCCGCTGCCTGTGGAACCGGAACTCAGGAATCAGATGCTGCACCACGCGATTCGAGCGAGCCACGACGCGGGCCTTTCGAGGCCTTATTTCATGATTCGCCTGCCCTTCTCGGCGACCAACTGCACGTCCGAGCCCTTGAAACTCCTGGATGGCGTGCTGCACACGCCGTTGTGGCAGCGCACCTTCTACCGCCTTCCGGTTTACCCTCGCGGCTACCTGAAACTTCGGGGGCTATGGCAGGATGGCACGGCAACTCCGACTCTGAACGAAGAAATGGCAGCATGGATCGCCAGCGACGAGGCCGCGCAAAGGCGACAGATCCACGTAGATAACAAGAAACGGATTCCCAAAGCAGAAGCTGCTCACGGAGTTTCGCGGTGGAAGAATGTGTCCCGGCTTTTCAAGGCGCTACGAAGTGACCGTAAGGGAAAGCATTCGCCTTGAAAGGCGGAACCGCGGGTCGCGCTAGCGCCAGCGTCGACCAAAATGGCGCTGACCGTGGTGCAAGCGTGGCTTTCGGAGCCACTTTCGTCTAGCGCCACTGGTAGCGCTTGCCCAGGAATTGGAACAGCCGCTCGTTGTGCGGCGCAAAGTAGGCGATCGCGCGCTGACGCGCGGCTTGCGACATGGACGACTTGTAGAGGCCCGGGTTGAGATTGGGAAACGCCGGGGGCGTCCAGGGATCGAGCCCCAGGAAGGCCAGAACTTCACCGAAGGCCCCGCGGGGATCCGCGAACAAGCGCTCCGCCTCGAGCACCAGCATCTGCTCGGCTGAAAAATGCGCGCGCCAGTTGCGCAACTGATCCACATACACGCCGCGGGCCAGGTAGCTGAGTCGCACGCCCGGCGGTCCGTAGCGACTCGCTCTCGTCTGAAGCGATAGGTCCTCGCCCGCTTGCTGGCGGATCTCGGTATCGATGCACTCCTCGAACGACGCCGTCACACGGCCGCGGCGCATTTCGTGTTGATAATGCGAGTACGCGCGATTCACCGGCTGACGCAGCAAGAAGATCGCCCTCATTGAGGGCGCGGATTCGCGCACCCGGGCCGCCACCTGGGGATCGAACATATAGTGTGGGCTGGCCTCGAAGCAGAATGTGCGCGGGGAGTCGCCGGGGCCAACGGCGCGGTTCGGCGCCTCCAGCGGAAAGTGCATCCGGTACCAACGCTGCCCGCGTGAATAGTTCTGATCGTAGAAGTTGACTTCCTTGATCAGGGGTGGAAGGCATTGCGGGTGTCCCACCAGATAGCCGAAGAGCGACGACGTGCCGGCTTTCTGGGCGCCGGCGATCAGAAAATGCGGCGCGCAGCGCCGGTCGGCGGTCAGGTAGCGAAACCATAGCCGGGGCGCTACCAGATGCCTCGTCCGACGGACGGCGCCGGAATGCCACAGTCTTGTCAGGGGATGATTCTTCGCCATGGAGTTCAAGTTGAAGTCACGAAGCCGTTTGCGCTCTCGCCGGCGCGCGAGGGCACGTGTACGGAGCGCGCAGTCTTCGCAGCTCGCGCAATCGGCTCGATCCACTCGCGACTAGGCGGTCTGCGATTTCCATGCACCGTGCGATGCGATTCCCGAAGAAGTCGCTAGCGGCCGTGCGCTGCGCTTAACGTGCACCGCCCCCGGTTGTTACAACGCCGCTCGCAGGCCGCCCACCGCCTAATTCGGTTTATCGTCCATGAAATAACGGGGCCTTCAGGCGAAATGACCCCGCGAGCGGCGAGCGCGTGGCTTGGGACCTTGAAGCAATCCCGCTGGGATGCGCGACGCCAGGGAATAGGAACGAAGGCTGCCTATCGCCCTCGCGGCGCGCGACGCACGCACTTCTTTAAGCTTCATCGCGATCCTATCCGATAACTGCGCCACGCTTCGGGCACGCCGGAACTTGGTTGCTAGCAGCCGGTGTCATCTGTCAGCCGCGCGCGGGTTTGTGGTAAGACCCGCTTGTTGACCGGCCGCGGCGTCGGGTTTCTGAAACAAGAAGAGAAGAAAGGTTCGCTTCCGTGCCTATCGCGAAGAACGTTCACCTAGGGGCCGACGTTGCCATCGCCCACCCGGAGCTTGTGAATCTTTACGGGTGCTCGATCGGCGAAGGAACCCGCATCGCCCCCTTCGTCGAGATTCAAAAGAACGCCACGGTGGGCGCGCGGTGCAAGATCAGCTCTCACTCGTTCGTCTGCGAAGGAGTGACCATCGAGGACGAGTGCTTCATCGGGCACCACGTGTGCTTCATCAACGATCGCTATCCCCGCGCGACGGCCGAGTCCGGCGCATTGCAAACCGAGGCCGATTGGCAGGTCGTGCCCACGCGCGTCTGCCGCGGGGCGTCGATCGGGTCGGGCGCCGTGATCATGTGCGGAGTGACCATCGGAGAAAGGGCCACCGTCGGCGCGGGCGCGGTCGTCACGCACGACGTGCCAGCCGCCCACGTTGTCGCGGGAGTGCCGGCCCGGGCTCTGGTACACAGCCACGGAGAAGTCGCTCGATGATAAAGCCGCTGCTCAAGGATCCGCCCAAGCTGTCGGTGCCGTTTCTCGACCTCAACGAGCACAATCGCCGCATCGCGCACGAGTGGCGGGCGGCCCTGGACGCCGTGACGGCGCAGTCGCAATTTATTCTCGGTCCGGCCGTCGAACGGTTCGAGGCGGCCTTCGCTCGCTACGTGGGCGTGCCGCATTGCGTCGGCCTGAACAACGGCACGTCGGCCCTGCAGTTGGCCCTGCACGCTTGCGACGTTGGCCCCGGCGACGAGGTGATCACCACGCCGCACACTTGGATCAGCACCACCTGGGCCATCAGCTACGTCGGCGCCAAGCCGGTCTACGTCGACATCGATCCGGCGAGCTACACGCTCGATCCCGGCCTCGTGGAACGCGCCATCACGCCGCGCACCAAGGCGATCCTGCCCGTCCATTTGTACGGCCAATCCTGCGACATGGAGCCGCTGCTTGCCCTGGCCGACAAGCGCGGCCTGGTCCTCATTGAAGACGCCGCTCAGGCGCACGGCGCGCGCTACGAAGGGCGCCGCGTCGGCTCGCTAGGGCGCGTGGGCTGTTTCAGCTTCTATCCCGGCAAGAACCTGGGCGCGTTTGGCGAGGCGGGAGCGATCGTCACCTCCGACGATGCGATTGCCGCCCGCGTTCGCCGCTTGCGCGATCACGCCCAAGACGGCCGGCACCATCACGTGGAACTGGGCTACAACGCGCGGATGGAGGGGGTGCAAGGCGCCGTCTTGGACGTCAAGCTGCGGCACCTCGACGACTGGAACGCGGCGCGCCGGCGTCACGCGGAACGATATGGCGCATTGCTGGCCGGCGTACCCGGCGTGCGCTTGCCCACCGCGACCGATCCGGCGAGCCACGTGTGGCACCTTTACGTCGTGCTCGCCGACGGCGTCGACCGGCAGATTCTGATCAAGAGGCTGGCCGAGCGCGGCGTGGCCACGGCCATCCACTACCCGACGCCCGTCCCGCTTCAGCCGGCCTATGCGCATCTCGGGCATCGGCGGGGCGATTTCCCCGTGGCCGAGGACGTGACGAGCCGCTGCTTGTCATTGCCGATGTTCGCGGAACTGACCGACGACCAGGTGGAATACGTGGCCGACGCGATCAAAGACTGCGTAGGTTGCCACTAAAAGCGTGAAAGCGAGCGATGCGTCATGGAATTGAAAGGAAAGAACGTCCTGGTGACGGGCGGGGCCGGCTTCATCGGCTCGCACCTGGTGGACGAGCTGACGGATTGCTCGGTGCGCGTGCTGGACGACCTCTCGACCGGGCGGGAGGCCAACCTTAATTTGGCCCTCAACCGCGCGAACGTGGAGCTCGCTCGCGGCGACATCCGCGATCACGCTCTGGTGGCCGACTTGCTCGAAGACGTCGACGTCGTCTTCCACCTGGCGTGCCGCGGCGTGCGCCATTCGATCGGCAATCCCGTCGAAAGCCACCAGGTGAATGCCGAAGGAACGCTGACGCTATTGGTCGAGGCGCGTCGGGCGGGGATCGAGCGGTTCGTGCATGTTTCGTCCTCCGAGGTCTATGGCACGGCCCGCTACGCCCCCATGGACGAGAATCACCCCACGTTCCCCGAAACCGTCTATGGCGCCGCCAAGCTGGCCGGCGAGGCATACGCCCGCGCCTATCATCAGACCTATGGCATGCCGACGGTGGTGGTGCGACCTTTCAACAACTTCGGGCCGCGCAGCCATCACGAAGGGGATTCCGGCGAAGTGATCCCTCGCTTCGTGGTATGGGCCTTGAACGGCCAACCGCCGATCATCTTCGGCGACGGGACGCAAACCCGCGACTTCATCTTTGTCGAGGAGACGGCGCACTGGCTGCGCCGCGTCGCCGAGTGCGACGCGCTGGTCGGCGAGACGGTTAACCTCGCGTCGGGAAAGGAAACCTCGGTCGCCGAGCTGGCCCGGACCGTCTACGAGGAGGTCGGGCTGGCGCGGGTAACCCCCCTTCACCAGCCGCGGCGGCCGGGCGACGTCGACCGGCACCTGGCCGACGTGCGAAAGGCCCAACAGACGCTCGGCTTCGCCACGCGCATTACGGTGCGCGAGGGCATCCAGCGGCTGATCCGCCACATGCAGTCGCTACCTCGCAGCGCCGCCGACCTCCTTGAGGAGACGGCGGCCTGTAATTGGCAGCTTGTCGGCGAGGGCGCGACGTGATTCCCATCACGCAACCTTTGTTTGGGCCCGAAGAAGAACAGGCCGCCGTGGCGGCGATCCGCAGCGGCTGGGTCACCCAGGGTCCGCGCGTCGCCGAGTTCGAGCGCGTTGTGGCCGACTATTGCGGCGCCGCGCACGCCGTGGCCGTATCGAACTGCACAACCGCCTTGCACCTGGCGCTGGTGGTGCTGGGCGTCGGACCCGGCGACGAAGTGATCTGTCCCTCGATGTCGTTCATCGCCACCGCCAATTCCATTCGCTACACGGGCGCGACGCCCATCTTCGCCGAAGTCAACCCGCAGACTTACAACCTTGATCCCGATGCCGCCGAGGCGGCGATCACCGACCGTACCAAGGCGATTCTCGTCGTCCACCAGATCGGGCTGCCGGTCGAGATCGATCGATTTCAGGCGCTGGCGTCGAAGCGCGGCCTGGCAATCGTCGAGGACGCGGCCTGCGCCATCGGCAGCCGGTACCGCGGCCGACCGATCGGCGCGCATGGCGAATTCGTGTGCTTCAGCTTTCATCCGCGCAAAGTGATCACGACGGGCGAAGGTGGCACGATCACGACCAGCCGCGCCGACTATGCCGAGCGATTGCGTTTGTTGCGCCAGCACGGCATGAGCGTCTCCGACGCGAAGCGCCATTCTTCGCGGCAAGTCGTGATCGAGGACTACGTCTGTCTGGGCTACAACTACCGGATGACCGACATTCAGGCGGCGATTGGCGTCGAGCAGATGAAGCGACTCGACGCGATCGTGGCGCGCCGGCGGGAGCTGGCCGCCCGCTACACGGCCGCGTTGCGGAACCATTCGTGGCTGCGCCCGCCCTACATTCCCGACGAGGTCGAGCCGAATTTCCAAAGTTACGCGGTTCACTTGACGGCGGAAGCGCCGCTGTCGCGCGATTGTCTGATGCAGAAGCTGCTGGAACGTGGGATCGCCACGCGCCGCGGCATCATGCTCGCGCACCTCGAGCCGGCGTGTGCCGACCTGCCGCCGCGTCCGCTCCCCCGCTCGGAGCAGGCCAGCGGGCGCTCGCTCCTTTTGCCGCTATTTCCCCAGATGACGGACGGCCAGCAGCAACAGGTCCTGGCGGCCATCGAAGGCCTGGGCTGATTCTTGCCGCAGGACGGCCACCCTCGGTTGTGGGACGCAGATGCCGACTACCGAAGACGCGAACCCCACGGTACTTGCCGACTCGTCCGCTGCGGCTTCGGCGCCAGCTCAAGAGACGCAACCCCGGCATTGGCGCTGGTTGATATTCACAGCCAAAATCGCGGTTGCCGGCGGCCTGATTGCGTGGCTCTGCCTGGATCGGCTCGACCTGCGGCGGCTGGCTGTCCTGCCACGGTCGAGTGGCCTGGCACTGCTTGGCCTCGCCGCGCTCGGATCGATGCTGTTGCCGGCCGTCCGCTGGTGGTGCCTGCTGCGATTGCAAAAGATCGATACCACGCTCTGGCAAGCCACCAAGCTCACTTGGATCGGCTATGCCACGGCGCTCGTCCTCCCTGGCGCAGCGAGCGCCGACGTTGCCAAAAGCTACCTGATCGTCCGACAAAGGCCCGACGCTTGGGCTCGCGGCTTGTCGACGGTGCTGGTCGACCGGTTTCTGGGGCTCTATAGCTTGATCCTGCTCGGTTGCACTTCCGCTGGCTGGCTGATCGCGTCGCGCCACGCCGCGCCCTACGTCTGGGCCGCTTTCGGTCCGTTGGCGGCCGTGTTGGCCGGCACGACCGGCGTCACCGCGTGGGTCATGCTTACCCCGCCGTGGCGTCTGCTAGCTTGCGTGGCGCCGCGGCGTTGGATCGACGCAGGGCGGGAGTCGCTTGCGCTATACCGCCAGGCGCCGGGGCCTTTGGCCATTTGCCTGATGCTGTCACTGGCCGGTAGCATCCTCACCGCCGGATCGTTGGCTTTGGCCGCCCGCCTGCTTGGCAGCCGGGTCGACTGGGCGGCCAGCTTCCTCATCGGCCCCCTGGTCGTGCTGGCGAATTGCCTGCCGCTGACGCCAGGCGGAATCGGCGTCGCCGAGGCGACCGCCAGTGAATTATTCAGCCAGGCGGGGTGTGCCGACGGCGCCGAAATGATGTTGTCGCTGCGGCTTATCATGGCTACTCTCTCGCTCCCGGCAATCCTGGCCCTGCTGGGCAGACGTCCGGAGATGGCGCGTCTGTCGCCCCCGCTCGGGGCTGGATCAGCACCGGATGCGCGAAGCACGGACATCCCATCCGCGCGACGCGCCGCCTAGTTCGCCCGTTCGGGTCGATTCTTGTCACGGAAGTCGGACTGACACGCGCCGATGCGAATTCTCTTCACCGGTGGCCTCTATCGCGGTTGGCGACTTGCGCAGCGTCTCGTCGAGCGCGGCGAGGAGGTCGTCGGCGCTTTCGTGTTCGAAGAAGACGCGCACGAGACTCCGAAATTCTGCGACGAGCTCGTTTCGCTTTTCTCCGCTCGCAACGTGTGGTGTCAGAAGACGCGCAAGATCACCGACCGTCAGGCGTTCGACGTCATCAGGCGATTGGCGCCGGACGTCATCCTGTGCATGGGCTGGCGGACGCTGATACCGATGAGCGTTCTGGATGCCGTTCCGCGGGGCGGCATCGCGGTGCACGACTCGCTCTTGCCGCGCCTCCGCGGCTTTGCCCCCACCAATTGGGGCCTGATCCTGGGACACGATCGGCTAGGGGCGACGCTCTTTCGCCTCAGTGACGAAGTCGACGCGGGCGAGATCTACTTCCAAGAGGCCATCGTGCCCGAGTCGCGCGAATCGTACTCCTCGGTCCAGGAAAAAATCGCCGAGGTCGCGGTGAGGCTCTTTGACAGGTATTTGGACGCCTGTCGCGCGGGCACATTGGTGGCTCAGCCGAAACGCGACGAAAAGGCCACGTATGCGTGCGCTCGTGCGCCGGCCGATGGCGAGATCGACTGGCGGTCGTCCTCCGCCGCGATCGATCGGCTCATCCGCGCGCTGGGTCCACCCGCGCCGGGCGCATTTACATTCGTTCGCGGAGCGCCGCTATACATTCTCGACGCCCACCCCGCGCCGCACCCGCGCAACTACGAGGGGCGTATTCCGGGACGCATCGTCGATCGCGACGCCGCTCGGGGCAGCGTGGACGTGTTGTGCGGCGAGGGTATGCTGCGCGTCGAGAAAGTCCGACTGGCCGACGGCCGCGAGTCCTCCGCCGCGTCTGTGTTGCGAAGCGTTCGCGAGTGGCTGGGCTTGAATCATTCGGCGGAGATTATCGAGCTGCGCGCCCGGCTGGAGCGACTCGAAGCGCGCCTTGTCGGCAGCGACGTCGTCGATGCCGTCACGCGGACCGAGTGCGGATAACCGTCTCTGTAACTCGCCACTCACGTATGACGCCCATGCAAACCATCAGTGTCGTCACGGCATTTTTTAACGAGGCGCAGAATCTTCCCGTCTTTCGAGACCGGGTGTTGGCGCTGCTCGAAGGGCTGAAGGAGCGCGGTGAGGTGGTCCTTATCGACGACCATTCCACCGACGGGAGCAGCGATTTCGCGAAACAATGGGCCGGCAAGGACGCGCGGGTGAAATACATCCGCCTGTCGCGGAACTCCGGTTCGCACGCCGCATTTTCCGCCGGACTCACGTACTGCCAGGGGGACTGCGCCGTGCTGCTTGCCGCCGATCTGCAAGATCCACCGGAGACCGTGCGGCAGCTCTTGGACCGGTGGCGGGAAGGAAACGACGTGGTGTGGGCCGTCCGCGCGGCGCGCGAGGGTGAGTCCTGGTCCACCAAGGCGTTTGCCAAGGCGTACTACTGGCTGATGCGCCGCGTCGCTTTGCCGAGCATGCCTGCTCAAGGCGCCGATTTTCTTCTGATGGATCGCAAAGTCATTGATGCGTACAACGCGATCGCGGAGAAGAACACGAGCCTCCTGGCGATGATCCTGTGGATGGGTTTCCGGCAGGCCTTCGTCCCCTACGTCAAACAGGCAAGGCACGGCGGACGCAGCAAGTGGACGCTGGCCAAGAAACTCAAGCTGTTCGTCGATTCCGTGGTGTCGTTCAGCTACGTTCCGATCCGCGCGATGTCGCTGTTGGGCATGGGCATGGCGCTGGCCGGCTTCCTCTACGCCTCCTTCGTCGTGACAGGACGCCTGGGAGGATGGATCACGACGGGCACCGGCTTTGCCGCCTTGATGACCACGGTGCTTGTGGGTCAGGGGATCACGATGATGATGCTGGGCGTGCTGGGTGAATACGTGTGGCGCACCTTCGACGAGGCCCGCGGTCGGCCCCGATACATCGTCGAGGAATACGTCGGTTCGGCCCAGGCGGGAGAGAACTTGTCATTGTGGACGCCTGCGCGGCGCGCGTCGTAAAACGCGCCACCGCTTAACCTGTCGCGTCCGAGCAATCAGAGGCGCCGCCGGCGTCGATCGGCGTCGTTTATCACTATCGCAGCGCGAAAGGGAGCTAACATGGTCCGAGTCGCGGTGGTCGGCGCCGGCTACTGGGGGCCCAACCTGATTCGCAACTTCGCGGCCTGCGCGGACACGCAGTTGGTCGCCGTTTGCGACACCGACCAGAAGCGGCTGACCAAGGCCCTGGCCGGCTTTCCCGACGTGGCACCAGTCCGCGAGTTTGACGAATTGTTGGGTCGCGCGGACGTCGACGCCGTGGCCATTGCAACCCCGGTGGGCACGCACGCGCCGATGGGCCTGGCGGCCTTGCGCGCCGGCAAACACGTGCTCATCGAGAAGCCGCTGGCAGCGTCCGTGCACGACGCCAAGGAACTTGTCACCACGGCCAAGGAGATGGGCCGAGTGCTGATGGTCGACCACACGTTCATCTACAGCGGGCCGGTGCAGAGGATCAAGCAGATCGTCGACGCCGGCGAGATCGGCGACTTGTACTTCATCGACAGCGTGCGCATCAACTTGGGCCTCTTTCAGCACGACGTGAACGTGGTCTGGGACCTGGCGCCGCACGACCTGTCGATCCTCGATTACCTGGTGGGCCGGCTCCCCAGGAGTCTCTCGGCATTCGGCACCTGCCACGCCGACAGTGTCCGCGAGATCGAGGACGTGGCCTATTTGAACCTCGATTTCAGCGGCGGCCTGCTGGCGTCGTTCCACGTCAACTGGCTCAGCCCGGTCAAGGTGCGGCACTTCATCATCGGCGGCAGCCGCAAGAGCATCGTCTACGACGATCTCGAGCCGGCCGAGAAAGTGAAAGTCTACGACCGGGGCATCACCGTCAACGGCGACATCGAGGCGCGGCGCGGCGTGCTGGTCGGTTACCGCACGGGCGACGTATGGTCGCCGCACATCGCGCAGACCGAGCCCTTGGCGCGGCTGGTAAGCCATTTCGCCGAATGCATTCGCGAGGGGAAAGAGCCGATCACCAGCGGCGAAGCGGGGCTGCGCGTGGTGCGGATTCTGGAAGCTGCCCAGCGAAGCATCAAGGCGCAAGGGGGAAGGATCACCCTTTAATGGCGGGCAGACCCTTCCACAACGTCGGGGACGAAGCGACGCCCGACCGCTCCCGGACGTCGCGCACGCTGCGCGGCGTATGGCAGCTTGCCGAACGGATGGCTGACCAGGCGCCGCTGCGATTCTCGCTTCTGGCAGTGATCCCGCTGATGGCGCTCGTGGTCCTGGTATTCCGCCCCTGCTACGCCACGAATGACGACGTCTTTCTGACGATGATCGTCGCGGGCAAGGGCTTTTGCCCCGCGCCCGACGAGCACATGGTCTTCACGAATATCGTCGTCGGCCAGGTGCTCAAGCGGTTGTATGCCGCGGTTCCGGCCATCCCCTGGTATGGATGCTACCTAGTAGCGATCCACTACCTTGCTCAGGTAGTCATTCTCTATGGCGCGGTGGTGGTCGACCGCACGTGGGCGGTCGAATCCGGGGACCGAACGGGAAGTACGCGAGTTCCACTCGCCACCGGTCTCTCGAGGCGACGGCTGACCAGCCTTTCGCCGGGCCAGGTGCGGCTGCGGTGCGGGCTTTACCTGTTGTACTTCGCGTTGGTGGAGTTGCCGCTCGTCAATGCGCTGCAATTCACGACGACGGCGTTCCTGGCATCGCAGGCAGGGATTTTTCTCCTCTTGGTCGCGTGTCGGCGAGGAACACAACAGCCCGACGCCAACGTGACGCGGCTCGTGTCGGGGTCGGCTGCGCTCCTCTTCCTCGGAGCGATGGTGCGGCTGGAAGCGCTGGTGATGGCGATCCTGGTCGCCGTGCCGATTGCCATGGTGCTCGCGCGCGGCATTCCGCGTCGCCTATTCGTCGCCTGCGGCGCTGCGACCGCCGCCGCATCGATCATGATCGTTGCCGTCACCGCGTACGATCGATGGTGTTACGAGCGCGATCCGCACTGGGCTGGCTTCCGAAGCTACAACCAACTTCGTGGCAAGTTCCACGACGATTGCTGGACGGCGTACACGCCTGAAACGGCCGCCATCTTTTCCCGCGTCGGTTGGAGCGAGAACGACCACGCGATGATCGCCAGTTGGTTTTCGGATGACCCTGAACTTTTCAACGAGGCGAACCTGCGCAGCATCGTGGAGGCGTATCCGTGGAAATCCGCTCGCCTGACTTCACAATTCTGGTCCCAGGCATGGCGGGAGATCGGTCGGAATCGTTCGGTCGTGGCCGTCTTCCTGGCCTTGCCGTTCGTTCTCGCCGCGGCCGGAGCCGGCTGGAGTGGACGCCGGGGCATCGCCGTTTCGATGGTGACCGCGGTGGGCCTGGTGGCGTATCTGGCTTGGAACAAGAAGATCCCGCCCGAGCGGGTTTACTTTCCGTTGCTGTCGTTTCCGCTGTCTTTGCTGCTCCTGTCGTCGGCGTGGCGTCCGAGCTGGTGGCAGCCACGCGGTGCGCCGCTTCCGGCGGATGGCTTCAGCAAAACGGATCGCGCCGCGCCGATCTGGCAGCCGCGGCAACTAGCGGCTTGGGCGACCGTAGGTCTGTTGGCCGTCGGCGTCGCGATCGGCGTGCACCGACAATCACTGCGCAGCGTTCGCGTCAACCGCGCCCGCGGCGAATTGCAGGCCTTTTTGGCTGAATTGCGCCCCTCGGGCCACGAGGTGTACGTCTGCTGGGCGTGGACCATGCCGTTTGAACTGCTCTCCCCGTGGGACAACTTGCAATGGTGCGCGCGAATGCCGCTCTTGACCCTGGTGTGGACCCAGGGGACGCCCTGCCAGGAGGACCTCAAACGACAATTCGGCATCACCAGGCTCGCCCCGGCAATGTACGAGCGGGACGACGTTCTGCTGGTTGCCACACCGAAACAGCAGTCGTCCTTCGTCACGTTCGCCAAGGAGCATTTCGGCGCCGACGTGGAATTTGTGCCGTCGAAGCAAGTCGGCGCGCGGCTGGTGGCCGGCCGCTTCCGGCGGTGCCCTGGAGCAACGGCTGGCCAGACCGAAGGCTCGCGTCTGCGGTGAGCCGACTGCAGTGAGAATCCGCCCAAAATTGCCAGGCAGCCCGCCATGCTAAGCATTCACCGTCTGCCAGACTGGATCCGATCAAGGCTGCATAAAGTCGCGCGGGAAACGCGAAGGATTACCTCCCGGCCGGGCCTCAAGCGGCAAGCCTGGCGGCTGCTGCGGGAATACGACCAATCGATTCCCCAGCAAGCACCGCCGATGCCCAATACGCGCACGTCTGAACGTGGGCGGCTGCCGATCGACCCCGTGTATTTCTCCTGTCATCGCGACTTCGGCTACCTGGTGATGTCCATCAGGAGCCTGCTCAAGTTCGGGTCGGGCCACATTGGCAAAATCTTCATTTACGAGGACGCTTCAGGTCCATTCACCGTCGACGAAAGGGCCGCACTAAGCAGTCTCTATGGCGATTTGTCGATCGTCACCGGCCCGCGAGTTACAGGCTGGGGCGTCGAGTCGGTGACGCGGGAGCTGACATTCTTCCGGCATGTCTTGCAAGCGTTGCCGGCAGCACGCCGCAGTTTCGTGGCCAAGATCGATTCCGACGTGCTCTTTCTGAGCAATACCGTATTCGAGCACGTCGCCGTCTGCGATGGCGACCTGTTCGGGCAGCCATTCACAAGCGCCTCTGGCCTGACCTACAGCCAGGGCGGGTGCTACTTCATCTCGTCGGGCTTCTTGCCGGCTCTCGTCCACGCGCCTCTTTCGAAGGCGATCGGCGAGCTGAGCGTGTTGCTCAAGATGCCGGTGTTCCGCCTGCCCGAGGACGCCAGCATCTTCTATCTGGCGCAAAAGCTCGCGGCGCGGGTGCGGCTCAGCCCGTACTATCTGCCGCACCAGCGGATTCCGACGTTCTCTCCCTCGGCGACCGAGCGGGCGAGCGTGATTCACTTCGAGACCGGGCTGGGTCCGCACCTGCGGCCGCACATGGCCCGGATCAGCAACGAGCTGCGCGCCGCATAGCAGGCCGGGGAAGTATTTCGCGCATCGCACGAAGCGGCGATGTGCATCAACCGCGTGAGCGCTCAAGCGCTCGCGCTTCATTCAGCGGCCCGCTTCAGGGCGCCGCGATGCGAAAAAGCATCAGCCCTGGGATCGGCCTGCAGGGACCATTAAGTCCTTACCTACCAGGCGATTGCGTAAAGTCTACGCGATCATCATTGTTTTCCCAAACGTCCCAAATTAGCATGAAGTTCTCGTCCAAGATCCGCCGGAACCGGATCCACATCGAGGGCAAGGCCGCAGCTCCACCCGGAGCCGGCGCCGTTCGGGTTGCCGCCACGACGTGCCGCCTTGCCTTCTCCCCAACACCCCATCCCCAAGAACCCACCCATGTTTCGCCGCCGCAAGCTCAGCCGGGCTGCTCGCCGCGCTCGCCGTCCCGCCGGCACGAGTGCGAAGCGAAGGCCCATCCAGCTCGAGGTCCTTGAAGATCGGTACATGTTCTCCGCCTCGGCGATCGTCGCCGAGAACGCGCTGCCGGGCACTCCGCAAAGCGTGTGGGATGTCCCCAACCCTTCCGCCAACATCCAAGGGTACGCGGCACAGTTCAGCGTTAATCGCGGCCAGACGGTGGAATTCAAGGTCGATACCGACGCCTCGGCCTACCACCTCAGCATCTACAGGATCGGGTACTACCAGGGGAACGGCGCGCGCCTGATAACGACGATCAATCCGGACGCGGCGCTCGCGCAAAATCAGCCGAACGCCCGCTACGATCTCACGACCAATACGGCCGACGCCAGCAATTGGAGGGTGTCGGCGTCGTGGGCCGTGCCGACCACCGCCGTGTCCGGCGTCTACGTCGCGGACCTGGTGCGCGACGACGGCGGTAGCGGTGCGAACCAGATCATCTTCGTGGTGCGCGACGATACCGGCAATTCCGACCTGCTGTTCCAAACCTCCGACACGACCTGGCAGGCCTACAACGCCTGGGGCGGCAGCAGCCTTTACACGCCGAACTATCCCGCCGGGCGCGCGGTGGCGGTCAGCTATGCGCGACCGTTTGCCAACCGCGTCACGAACCCTATCAATTTCTTCTTCGCCGACGAATACCCGATGATCCGTTTCCTGGAGCAGAACGGGTATGACGTCAGCTACACGAGCGGCCAGCGCGTCGCGCAAACGAGCGGCTCGGAAATCCTCAGCCACAAGGTATTCGTGTCCGTGGGGCACGACGAATACTGGTCGGCGGAACAATTCGACGGCGTGATGGCGGCCCGCGACGCGGGAGTGAACCTGGCGTTCTTCAGCGGCAACGCAATCTTCTGGAAGACTCGATGGGTCGCCGACGATGCCGGCAACCCGTACGGGACGATGGTCTCTTACAAGGAGACGCTCAGTAACGCGATAACGGACCCGATGCCGGGCGTCTGGACCGGGACGTGGGCCGACCCGCGGTTCAGCCCGCCCAAGGACGGCGGCCGCCCGCAAAACGCCTTGACCGGAACGTTGTTCACGATCAACGGGCTGTCGAACTCCGACTATTCGGCGTCGACAAGCATGAAGTTGACGTCGCAGTATGCCGCTCTGCGATTCTGGCGCAATACGACGGTCGCCACGTTGACGGGCAATAGCACGCTGTCGATCGGTGACAACGTTCTTGGTTACGAAGCGGACTCGGACGTCGATAACGGCTTCCGCCCCGCGGGCCTGTTCGACCTGTCGGCCACGAGTGTCAACGCCTCGCAAGCCTTGTACGACTACGGCGGAACGTTCGGGCCGGCGACCGTGACGCAGAATATGACCTTGTACCGGGCCGGGAGCGGGGCTTTGGTGTTCAGCGCCGGCACGGTCCAATACTCATGGGCGCTCGACAATCGCCACGACATCTACTACAACGGCGCGACCGACAAGAATCTCCAGCAAGCGACGGTCAACCTGTTCGCCGACATGGGCGCGCAGCCCGGCTCGCTGATGGCGAGTCTCATTCGTGCCACGATGTCGACCGACGCGCTCGCGCCGGTGTCGACGATCACTTCGCCGTTGCCCGGCGCGACCGTACAAGCCGGAGCGACGGTGACGATTCGCGGCACCTCGCAGGACCAGGGCGGCGGCGTGATCGCGGCGGTCGAGGTCTCGGTCGACGGCGGAATCACCTGGCATCCCGCCAGCGGAACGACAAGCTGGACGTACACGTTCGCGCCGCGCACCGGCGGTCAATTTACGATCATCAGCCGCGCCGTGGACGACAACGGCAACCTGGAAAAGAACGGCCCGCGCGTTACCGTCAATCCGCCGCAGGCCGCGGGCACGTACAACCTGTTCGGCTCGATCGTGCCCGGCACCATCGACGGCGGCGACGGCGCCGCGATCGAGGTGGGCATGCGATTCAAGTCCGACGTCGACGCGCTGGTGACCGGCATCCGCTTCTACAAGAGCGTCGCCAACACGGGCACGCACGTCGGGCACCTGTGGAACGCGAGTGGCGTATTGCTCGCCACGGCATTTTTCACCGGCGAAACCGCCAGTGGCTGGCAACAAGTCAATCTCGCCACGCCTGTCTACATCCAGGCAAACACCGTCTACATCGTTTCGTACTACGCCCCCAAGGGGCGCTACTCGGCCGATCGCAACTATTTCGTGTCGCAGGGCATCGATAACGGCCCGCTGCACGGCCTGTCGCAAGGCCCAAGCGGCCCCGATGGCGTGTTCGTCTACGGCAATAGCGCGTTTCCGACGAACACCTACCAGTCGTCGAACTACTATGTCGACGTCGTGATCAACACGGCCATCGTTAGCGACACAATGCGGCCCAAGATCATCTCGTACGCGGCCGCGGATGGGTCGAGCGTGCTCACGACGGATTCGTCGATCATCATCAAGTTCAGCGAGGCCCTGAACGCGGCGTCGGTCAACAGCACGAGCGTGCAACTCTTGAACCCCGATCTCACGAGCATCCCGCCCGGTTGCTGCGGCACGCCCGGTGGCTGGTGCACCGGCTGCCCGTTACTGCAAGCCGCCTCGACGCGGGTCATCAACGCCACGGTCGTCTACGACGCGGTGAACTACACGGTGACGCTGACGCCGACTGCGCCGCTATCCACCCTGCAGACTTACACGGTCTTTTTGAAGAGCGGTTCGCAGGGCGTATACGACGTGGCCGGCAACTCGCTCGCGGCCGATTCCGGCGCCTCGTTCCTCACACCCTCGCAGCCGGCTTCGACGCGGTCTACAATCTGGCCCACGTCCGCCACGCCCGCCACCGTCGACGTGGGCGAGGCAAAAGCGGTCGAGCTGGGCACGAAGTTCTACGCCGACACCAGCGGCACCATCGCCGGCATTGAGTTCTACAAGAGCGCCGCCAATACGGGCGTGCACACTGGCAGCCTGTGGTCGGCCACCGGGCAATTGCTGGCGACCGGCACGTTCACCGGCGAAACGGCCAGCGGCTGGCAACAGCTCACGTTCACCACGCCCGTGGCGGTCACGGCCGGCACCACGTACGTCGCTTCGTACCACACGGACAGCGGCCGTTTCTCGGTCGACAAGAACTACTTCACCTCGCAATTCAACAGCGGTTTGCTGCACGTTCCGGCCGACGGTGGCGTGTATCTCTACGGCACGGGCGGCTTCCCGACACAAACCAACCTGTCGAGCAACTATTGGGTGCAGCCGATCCTGCGTACTCCGATCACCACCGACAATACGGCGCCGACAATCCTCAGCATCTCGCCGGCGGCCGGCACGACCGGCGTCTCCGTCACTCCGACGATCACCGCGCAGTTCAGCGAGGCGCTCGATCCCACGACCGTCAGCACTAACACGCTGCGGCTGATGGACAACAGCAACCAACTGGTGCCCACCAGCGTGACGTACAACGAGCAGACGTTCATGGCGACCATCGTGCCGACGTCGGCCTTGTCGTTCGGCGGCATGTACACGATCGTCGTCGCCGGCGGCGCGCAGGGCATTCGCGACATGGCCGGTAACCCGGTCGCCCTGACTACGGGATCGAGCTTTACCACCGTTGGTGCTCCGGTGCCCGATACGACGCCGCCGATGGTGATCGCGGTCAATCCGGCCAACAATGCCACAGGTTACGCGGTGAACGGCGCGATCACGGTCACTTTCAGCGAACCGCTCAATGCCGCCTCGGTCAACGCGGCCAGCGTCATCCTGCTGAAGAACGCCCTGTCGCGGATCGTGACGACCGTCACGTACAACGCGGCCAGCAATTCGATCACCATCACGCCCACCGCGCCGCTGGAGTACGGCAGCAACTACACGGTTTATCTTGTCGGCGGGGTGACGGGCATCCGCGACCTGTCGGACAACGCGATGACGCCGAACTACTCGTCGTCGTTCACGACCGTGGCCGCTCCGCCACCGGCTAGCCTGTGGAGCACCTCCACGACGCCTGGCACCGTCGACGGCGGCGACACACAGTCGATCGAAGTGGGCGTGAAATTCACGGCCGACTCCAATGGTTACATCATCGGAGTGCGCTTCTACAAGAGCGCGGCCAACACCGGCACGCACGTCGGCAATCTGTGGTCGGCAAGCGGGCAACTATTGGCCACCGGCACGTACTCCGGTGAGACGGCCAGCGGATGGCAGACGCTCACGTTTGCCACGCCCGTCGCGATCACCGCCGGCACTACCTATACGGCATCATATCTGGCGCCGAAGGGGCGTTACGCGGCCGACACGAACTTCTTCAACGCGCAATTCAACAGCGGACCGCTGCACGTCCCCGCCAGCGGCGGCGTCTATCGGTACGGCGCCACGAGCGGCTTCCCCACGAGCACGTTTTCGAAGAACAACTACTGGGTCGACGTGTTGTTCAGCCTCACGCCGCCGGCGGATACCACGCCGCCGACGGTGACCGCCATGTCCCCGGCCAATGGCGCGACGAACGTCCCGACGAACGTGGCCGCCACGGTGCGGTTCAGTGAGGCGATCAATACCACGTCGCTGTCGAGCAGCACGCTGCAGATCCTGGACGGCACGACGCTCGTGCCCGCCACGATCACCTACGACGCCAACACGAACACGGCGACGATCGCGCCGGTCAGCCCGTTGGCGAATTC
Organism: Planctomycetia bacterium; assembly: GCA_016191115.1. Classification (GTDB taxonomy): domain Bacteria; phylum Planctomycetota; class Planctomycetia; order Pirellulales; family JACPPG01; genus JACPPG01. The sequence continues at coordinate 25,708 of JACPPG010000005.1, forward strand.
CCGCACCTATACGCTGTCGGCGACCGGCGGCATCCCGGGTCTCAAGGACACGTCCGGCAACAACCTGGCGCAGACCACTTCGACGACCTTCACGACGGCCGCCGTCGACGTGACGGCGCCGACGGTCACTTCGTTCAACCCCACGAATAACGCCAGCAGCGTGGCGACCAGCGCCACGGTAACGGTCACGTTCAGCGAGGCGGTCGATCCCACGACCGTCAACGCGACGACCGTGTCGCTGCTCACCAACACGAACGCCGTTATGGCCGCGACGGTTAGCTACAATCCCGCGACCAGCACCGCGACGTTGACCCCGACCAGTCCGCTGGCAAACTCCGCCAGCTACACGATCGTCGTGCAGGGTGGGGTGGCCGGCGTGCACGACCTTGCCGGCAACGCCCTGGCCGCGAACGCGACGTCCGCTTTCCAAACCGTCGCTTCATCCAATGGCGGCGGTGGTGGCGGCACTGGTGGCACGACGAGCTCGTCGACGAGCTTGTGGACGACGACCACTCCGGCCACGGCCGACGTCGGCGAGCCACAATCACTCGAATTGGGCGTCAAGTTCACTTCCAACGCCAATGGGTACATCACGGGCCTACGCTTCTACAAGAGCACCGCGAACACCGGCACTCACGTTGGCCACCTGTGGACGAGCTCCGGCCAGTTGTTGGCCACCGCCACGTTCACTGGCGAGACGGCCAGCGGCTGGCAGCAAGTCACGTTCGCCACGCCCGTAGCGATCACGGCCGGCACGACGTACGTAGCTTCGTACTTTGCCCCGAACGGCCACTTCGCCGTCAATCGCAGCTACTTCAAGAGCGCGTTCACGAGCGGACAACTGCAAGTCCCCGCCAATGGCGGCGTCTTCATGTATGGTGCGGCAAGCGCCTTCCCGACCCAGACCTACGGCAGCAGCAACTACTGGGTCGACGTGATGTTGTCGACGGCGCCGCCTGTCGACACGACTGCGCCGACGGTGACCGGTTTCAGCCCGGCCGGCGGCGCGACGAACGTCGCCGTCAGTACGCCGATCACGATCACATTCAGCGAGGCGCTTAGCGCGGCTTCGGTCACCACGAGCACCGTGCGCTTGCTGGACGGCGCTACTCAAGTGGCGGCCACCGTGGCCTACAACGCCGGCAACAACACGGTCACGATCACGCCCACCGCGGCCCTCGCCAACTCGAAGGCGTACACGATTTCTGTCCTGGGCGGCGCGAGTGGCGTGAAGGACGCGGCCGGCAACGCCCTGGCGCAAACCGCCACGTCCACCTTCACGACCGTCGCGGCGCCGCCTGTCGATACGACTGCGCCGACGGTGACCGGTTTCAGCCCGGCCGGTGGTGCGACAAGCGTCGCCGTCAATACGGCGATCACGGTGACATTCAGCGAAGCGCTTAGCGCGGCTTCGGTCACCACGAGCACCGTGCGGTTGCTGGACGGCAGCACGCAGGTGGCTGCCACCGTGGCCTACAATGCCGCGAATAACACCGTCACCGTCACGCCCACCGCGGCCTTGGCCAACTCGAAGGCCTACACGATTTCTGTCCTGGGCGGCGCGAGTGGCGTGAAGGACGCGGCCGGCAATGCCCTGGCACAAACGGCCACGTCGACCTTCACCACGGTCGCGGCAACGCCTCCCGACACGACTCCGCCCACCGTGACCGGTTTCAGCCCGGCCAGTGGCGCGACGAACGTCGCCATCAACACGGCGGTCACGGTGACGTTCAGCGAAGCGCTTAGCGCGGCCTCGGTCACCACGAGCACTGTCCGGCTGCTGGACGGTGCCACTCAGGTGGCGGCCAGCGCGTCCTACAACGCCACGAATAAGACGGTCACCATCACGCCCACGGCGGCCCTGGCCAACTCGAAGGTCTATACGATCTCGGTTGTGGGCGGCTCGGCAGGCGTGAAGGACGCGGCCGGCAATGCCTTGGCGCAGACCGCCACGTCGACCTTTACCACCGTCGCGGCGCCCGTCACGACGTCGAGCCTGTGGAGCGCTTCGACGACGCCGAAGACAGTCGACGTCGGCGAGCCGCAAGCCATCGAGTTGGGCGTCAAGTTCACCGCCGACGTCAATGGCTACATCACGGGCATACGGTTCTACAAGAGTTCGGCCAACACCGGCACGCACATCGGGAACCTGTGGAGCAGCACGGGCCAGCTTTTGGCCACGGCCACCTTCACCAACGAAACCGCTAGCGGCTGGCAGCAAGTCACTTTCTCGACGCCGGTGGCGGTCACGGCGGGCACGACGTACGTGGCCTCGTACTATGCACCCAACGGGCGCTTCTCGGTGAATCGCAACTACTTCGGCAGCGCGTTCACGAGCGGCCTGCTGCGCGTGCCCGCTAGCGGCGGTGTCTTTAAGTACGGCTCGTCGAGTGCATTCCCCGACCAGACGTTTAACGCCAGCAACTACTGGGTGGACGTGGTGTTCTCAAGCTAGGAACGATTGGCCGCATAGCGTCGCCAATTCAGACGAGCCGCGCAAGTCGCGGATCAAGCGGCCCGCGTACGGCGATTCCGCCGGAGCCAGTGGCGCGCCTGATTCAGCAACCACTTGCGGTTCTGCCGCAGGCGCCGCTCTTGCGCGCGGAACCGTTCGAGGAATAGCTCGATACGTGGCGCAGGCGCCGGGCGCCAGCCGGCCCAGGCGGTGCGATCGACGTACTTGAAGAACTCCCCGCGCATCGGATGCCGGCACAGTGGCCGCCAGGGTTTGTCGCGCGTCGTAAAGTGCACGATGTACGGATCGTCGCGCAACTGCTCGAACGTCTGGCGATCGAACGGGCTCCGCTTCCACGTCGGGTACGCATAGGCGTGCATGCCTTGGTTCCAACGCATGTCGAGCCGTCCCCACCGGTCCGCAAGCACCACGTTCAAGGCGTACTGATCCCACCATTGGACGTGCTGACGGTTGCGGTCCAGGCATTCGAGCGCCAGTCGCGCGATGCCGGCACTCCGCCAGGCAGTCAAGTCGGCGAGCAGCACGCCGGCATTGAAATAGGCGGCGTCGGCCGGCAGTCCCAGCGCCTGAAAATTCGGCACGGGACGCGCCGATCCCATGTAGGGTGCACAAGACGGGTAGTTCGCCAGTGCCTCGGCCGCGTCCATGTAGGGCGCCGCACAGTCTTGCGCCGCCAGGCACCACGCGCCGGCAAAGTCGCTATCCCAAAGTCGTCCAAGATCGGCGCGGATCACGAGATCGGCGTCGAGGTAGATCGCGCGCCGCAAGTCGGCCGGCAACACACGCTCCATCAGGATGCGGAAGTAGGTGACAAGATTGACGTGCCCCGATTCCGGCAGCCCGGCCAGCTTTGAAGCATCGATCCGCAGCCACTCGACTTGATAGCGGCCGTCGGGCCAGGATCGCAGGAGCCGGTTCTTCGTGGCCTCAAGTATGCCCGCGTCCAACACGTAGACGCGCAGCCGTCGATCGCCTGCCAGATTGTCGAGCGCCGAGCGGACGGTGGCCGCCAAGGGCATGGCGAAGTTTTCGTCCGCGGCCAGCACGACGATCGGGTGGCGGTCCGCGGGAACGGTGCCTGCTGCCTGCGTTGATGTCACCAGGTGGCCTCCGAGCGCTCGTGCAGTCGCGCGTCCAAGCGATCCTGCCGTGAGGAGTGGTAGCCCCTTTATCGGCGAGACACACGACTTTTGCCGCAACGATGTGCTTGGCAGGAAGCAGAGATTCCTGCTAGCAACCCGCGACAGCGGCGCCCGAAGAGGAAGAATGCGAGTCAGATGGGGGACTTCGGCAGGCCGGACGGCGCCGGCGTCCGGGAGTATTCCGGCTTCGGTGACATTACCGATGAGATCGGTGGATTCGACGGGTACACACCTGGCTTCGGTGCGCGCCGGGATAGAGGCTGGCAAAACGCGCGAAACTGGGAAAAGAGCGCAAGGGCCCCGTCGTGTGGATTCACATCGTATGGGCACGACCTGCCTGATCACGAACTACAACTACGCCCGCTTCCTCGGCGATGCCCTGGACAGCGTGCTAGCGCAGAGCGTGCCGTTTGACGAGGTGATCGTTGTCGACGACGGTTCGACCGACGCGTCGACCGAGATCTTGGCCAAAATCCGCGCGCGGCATCCGGCGATCAAGCTGGTTGCCAAAGACAACGGCGGCCAATTGTCCTCGTTCAACGAGGGCTTCGCGCGGGCGACCGGCGACATCGTGTTTTTTCTCGATAGCGACGACGTCTACGAGCCGAACTACGTCGCGCAAGCACTGAAGGTCTACAGCCGCCATCCGTCCTGCGGGTTCGTGGCCTGTGGGCTTCGTCAGTTCGGACAGTCCGACGCCGTGAAACTGGCGTATCCGGGCGACCGCGATCTGGGCCATTCCGTGATCCTGGCATCTTTTTTGCGGGCATGGATCGGCGCACCGACGTCGTGCCTGTCGATGCGGCGCGAGGTGCTCGAAAAAATCCTGCCGCTTCCCTTCCGCGAGGATTGGCGGACGCGTGCCGACGATTGCCTGGTGTTCGGCGCGTCGCTGGCGGGCGCGCGGAAATACTATCTCGCGCAGCCGCTCGTGCGTTACCGCGTTCACGACGACAACAAGTTCTGCCGCAGCGTTCCGGACGAGGGCGCGGTGTATCGCCGCCGCCTGGCGATCAATCGGCTGTTCGAGCACCTCGAGCGCAAGCTGTGTTACAACGTCCCGCGGCTTGCCGACTTTCCTCACCGCGAGTTCTGCACGATTGCCCAGCCGACCTTTCGTCAGCTTGCCCAGTACGCGCGGATCGCGCTGGGCTCGCGCGTGTCCCTCGCCAGACGGTTCGCCTGCATCGGCGCCATGACGGGGCACTACCTGCGCACCAGGGCGGCGCGCCATTCAGACGCGGCAGCCCTCCCCACCGCATCGCCGCCGAACTCCACTACCACCATCGCGCCGCACAGCGCCAGACTGCGCGGAACCTTTACGGTTCGAGCTTGACGATGCGATCGTTCGAGCTGTCGGCGATGTACACCGCACCCGATGGGTGCACGAACACGCCGTGGGGCTGCTTGAGCTGGGCCGCCAGGGGCGGGCCGCCCAGGCCGCTCGCGCCCGCTTCGCCGGCGCCTGCGATGCGGATCAGTTGGCGTTTGCCGGGCAGGTACTTGCGGATCAAGTGATTCTCGGTGTCGGCGATCAATACGTTGCCCGCAAGGTCGATGCACAAATGCTTGGGACCTTTGAGCGGCAACGGCTGGCGGCCGTTTTCATCCCGACAGTCGGCGCCGCGACCCACGAGCGTGTGAATGCGCCCCGTTGAGTCGACCACCCGCAGGGCGTCGCCGCTGCGTTCCAGAATGTAGACGTTGCCGTGGGCGTCGGCGGCTACCGCTCGTGGGTCGACGAGTGGGGAATTCCGAGCCTCGCCCCCTTCTGGCGGCACGCCGCGCTCGCCGTTGCCGGCCACGGTGTCGACCGTGCCGGTGGCCATGTCGATCGCGCGGACCCGGCGGTTGTCCAAGTCGGCGATAAACAGGCGATCCCCCATGGGCGAGAACGCCAGGCAATAGACGCCGCCGAACTCGGCGGCCATGGCCGGCCCGCCGTCACCGTTGAAACCCTTGCGGCCGGTGCCGGCGAATCGAGCGATGGTCCCGTGCCGCGGATCGACTTTTCGCACGCACTGGTTCCAGGTGTCGGCAACGTAGATCGCGCCATCCTTGCCGACGGCCAGGCTGTGCATGCCGTTGAACTGGGCCCGCCGCGCCGGGCCATCGTCGCCCGAGGCACCCTTGTCGCCGGTTCCCGCCAGGGTCGTCAGTAGGCCGCGCGGATCGACACGCAAGACACGGTGCCCTGTCATTTCGGCGATGTAGAAGTTGCCATCGCGATCGGCATCGACGGCGAACGGGCCGTGCAGCTTGGCGCGCGTGGCTGGCACGCCGTCCTTCTCCTCTTGCCCGCCGGCCACCAACACAAGCGTTTCGGCGTTCAGGGAGCGCGAGAGACAGCCGAGCAACATTCCGACGACCAACAGGTGAAGCAGGCGCATGTCGTTCCTTTTCCTTGTGGCATGCCAGCCGGCCATTTCAGAGCAGCCGTACAGGCGTCGCCGCCAATCTTACAAGGCGCCACGCGTGGGTGCCACAATGCCGCGACGCCATGCGCCCCGCAGGCCTCCTGCGCGCGGCATTTTGCCGTGCGCTTGCCGGCGGACTAGAATGCGCTTCGCCCGGCAAGTGCCGGTTATCCGATCGCAATTCTGCGACGAACCGAGGGCGAGTCTCGTCGCCAAGGCATGGGGATCAATTCGATGGGCGAGCTCGATCGCAGGACGTTCATCCGTGGATTGGGGGCGTCAATCACGCTGGCTTCGGGCGTTCAACTCGCGGTGCCCTCAAGCGCTACGGCGAGCCAAGCATCCAATGCCCACCTGACTAGAGCCAATCCCGAGTTCCTGGTCAGCCGCGCGCAAGCCCAGGCCTGGCACGTGGCCAAGGACTCGAAGGGCGGCCCGACGATCGCCGGCAGCCGTTCGTGGAAGCATTTCTTGGAGATCGTCGAGAACGAATTGCGGGCCGGCGGGGTCGTCGACGTGCTCCGGAATCCTTGGACCTACACGCGCTGGTCCACGACCGAGTGGCCCGACGATTCGAACTGGTCGCTCCACGTCGACGGCCAGAAGATCAAAGTCGCCAGCTATGGGTGCAACTCAGGCAAAACGCCCGCGGAGGGGATCACCGGCGAGCTCGTCGTTTTCCGGCAAGGAATGCCGGCCGCCGAACTCAAAGGCAAGATCGCCATCGTGCTGAAGCCGACGGCGGTGCAATACTACGAGGACCGGGCAGGGTCGAAGCCCCTATCCCGCCCGCCCAACCCGCTGAGCGTCGGCGACTATGAGTTCCTGTCGAGCGGCGAGTCGTTTCCCGATCCGCTCCGGCCGATGGCCCAGATGGACGCCGTCAGCCCGTTCACGCAGATGGGGCTTGGCGCCGACGAGCGCGCACTGACGGAAGCCGGCGCGGTCGGCGCCTTGATCGTCATTGGTCTGTCGTACGAGGCGCTGGCGGGCATCTATACGTTTCCCGTGCCCGCGCTCTATGACCTGCCGACGCTGTACGTCGACCGCGACACCGGCGCAAGCCTTGTCGAGGCGGCAAAGTCCGGTAAGAAAGCCGTGCTGCGCCTGATCTCGCGGACCGAAGACGTGGAGACCTACCAGCTCTTTGGCTACTTGCCGGGCCGCGATTACAAGACGCCGACCGACGAGCAGATCTTGTTGATCACGCACACCGACGGCCCATCGATCTCGCAGGAGAACGGGGCTCTTGGCATCCTCGGCATGGTGAAATACTTTTCGCACATCCCGCCAGCCGAGCGCCCGCGGACGCTGATGATCTTTCTCGATTGCCGCCACTACATGCCCGGCGCCGAGCGGGCCTTTGCCGCCCAGGATTATTCCCAAAGTCACCCGGACATCTACCAGCTCGTCGTGGCCGCGATGGGTATCGAGCATCTCGGTCAGATTCAGGTCGCCGAAGGAGACGGCAAGCCCTACCACAAGACCGAATTGCCTGAAGTATCCTCGCTGTGGGTCAGCAAGAACCAGCAACTCATCGACATGGCCATCAAGGCGGTCAAAGACAATCGTCTGGCGCGCGTGCAGGTCCAGTGCCCCGACCGTCCCGGCGTGCACGGCAAGCCGCAGGGGCGGCAGTTCGGCCTGGGCGCCATTGCCGGACGGCTGGGCGTTGCGGGCGCATCGACGATGGGCATGATGGCGGCCTACTGGTCTTCGAAGGCCCGCATCGACTACTTCGACGCCAAGCACTTCGTCGACCAGGTGGCCACGATGAGCCAGATCTGCGGCGGACTGATGACCGCCGAGCTGGCGGCAAGGTAGCGTCCGCTCTTCGGCGACTCGGGAGTCCTCAACGCGGCAGGTTCCACCGCACGACTTCGACGTGCGTCATATTGTCCGCGCCGCGGTAGGAATAGCTGGTCACCAGCGCGCCGTCTGTGAGCTGCACGGTGGGACCGAAGCCGCCACCCTGGGCCTGGCCGGCTGGCGTCTTGGCGTCGAGGACAAGCCGATCCTTGGCAAAGTCGAATGCGAAGCCATCGAGTGTTTCCTTGCCAAGCAAAGCGCGCACGCCCAGCGGCGGCTTCAGGTCGCGGACCGTGTACGTCAGCAGCAAGCGCTTATCACCCAGCCGCAAAAGCGACATGTACATTTCGCCATAGTCGCCAAAGTCGCGGTCCCGATCGAACGTGCGCCCCTCGTCGCTCGATGAGAAAAGGATGAAGTGATCGCTCTGGTCGTTGCCCGCCGCGATGGGTCGACCCGCGATGGGCAATTCGTTGCTGTCCACGCGGACAAAGGCCCACACCTTGCCGGATTGGGCCTGCCACAGCCAGGTCTCGCCGCCGAAGAAGCCGTAGACGCTTTTGAAGTCGCCCGGCTGGCACGGCCGATTCCGTTCCCACGTTGCTCCCCGGTCGCCAGAGCGCCACACGAAGTACGGCCCGCCTCCGCCGTCGTAGTCGACGCCCAGCAATAACGTGCCGTCGGACAGCTCGAGCACGTTGCGCGACGTGTGATTCGCGGCCTTCGGTTTGACGTCCTCCGATTCGACGCGGGTGGTGCTCCACGTTCGGCCGCGGTCAGCGGATCGATGCACAAAGCCGGTCGTGTATCCCCATGGGTTCCGCACGTCGGTCGCCAGCAGATGCCCGGTGATGAAGATCGTGCCGTCGCGCAGCATGGTAAGGTACGGCTCTCGCCCCAACAGGTCGAGCTTGTCCGGCCCCGTCCACGTCCGCCCGCCGTCCTTGGAGCGGAAGAGCAGCGTCTGCTCCAGAACCTTGTTGCCGTCGCGCTTGTGTTGGTGAAAACAGGTCAGCCAGAGCTCCCCGTCCGGCAGCAAGGCGATGCACGGTTTGTAGTCGTCGGGCTCGCCGAGGGGGACTCTTTCGCAGGGAAGCGAGTCGAACGCGAGCGCGCCGCGCGCCTGGACGGCGATCGGCTCGCTCGTCGCGCCGTCGCGCGACGTCTCACCGCATTTCTTCTTCCAAGCGGGATAGTCCTCTTCGAGGAGCCGGCGCGGACGATCGCTATACCATCCGTAGCCATTGCGGCGCTCGTAGCCGATTAGAGACAGGTCGTACTTTGCCGCGCCATCGCGATCCACGAAGATCGGCCGGTTGGTGCCGATCTCGTAAAACCGGGCCCACAGCGGCGGCGCAGCCGCGTCTTTGACGACGATTTTGTTTTTTCCGGTGGGCGACTTCTCGTCCGGCTCTTCGATCTGGCGGATGCCTTGCAGCCGGGCGTCCTTGAACCAGGCCACCGCCCCCTCGATGGCCCGCACAACTTCGTCGCTTGGCGAATCCAGGCTCATCAAGAGCCGCACGATCTCGACCGACTCGCTGCCGCTGAGACTCACCAGTTCGTAGCTGCGCGCGGGGCGAGGGCGAAAGTCGTTCTCGTCGTGCTGCGCACACCACGCGGTCAGCTTCCCGTCGACCTTGACCTGGCATTTGAGAATGCACTGGACGCCCCGATCGAAGGCCTGCCCCGCCGCGGCCCTTCGCGGCTCATCGACGAAGTCGTACATCGGCAACGTGCGAATCTCACGCGCCAGTTGCATGAGGCGCACCATGGCGTTGTCGTTGAACGTGATGTGGCGAGCATAGCCGCCGCCTGGTGGAAATCGTTGGGGCCATCCACCGTTGGGATATTGTGCCTTGAGGATGTATTCCAGCCCCTTGTCGAAGGTCTTGCGGTCGCGCTCGTCCTTCGCGGCGCGGTAGGAACGGGCCAAAAAACGTAGCTCGTCGGTCGTAGCGCCATTGTCGAACGTCGGTGGCGACGCCTGCTGTTCGGATTGCAACTTCCACGTCGTGTCGACATTCTTGGGCCAGCCCCCCACGTCGGATTGATGGGCGCGAATGTTCGCGGCGATTTGCTGGGCCTCCGTGCCGGCGAACCAATCATCGGTGTTCCGCAAGTATTGCCCAGGCCCCGTTGCGGCGCCGGCGGAATCGGAAGCGGCCAAAAGAAGAACGGCAGCCAGCACACGACCGATGGGTCGAAGAGAAGTCGCCAGGCGGGGCTTCATGCTGAATCTTTCGCTATTTGGCACGTGGCCCCAGGGCCGTTCACAGATTCAAGCTTGCCGGCGGCGCACCGGCGGGAAAGTGGGACAGGCACCGAGACGCAACGCCCGTCTGAAAGGACTTGCGCTGTTTATGCTCGGAGCCAGTCCCATTTTCCCGCCTCGCCATTTTGAAAAACAGAATGGCCCTGCACCTGCCCCCAACACGCTTGACGCGGATATGAATGATGACAGACGGCGTGCGACGAGGCAACGTGGCGGGACAGCGTCGGCGCCCGGCCTCCAGGCGCGCGGGACCCTGGTCGTCTACGGGCGCAGTAGCCGTGCCGCGGCATCCTCGACGGCCGGCGTAATCGAACAACGACTCAGCGATCCGTGGCGCCGTGGGGCAACGAATCGGCACTCAACCGCCGGGCATTGATCACCCAGTCGCCCGGCTGAAGTGGCGGTGGCGATTGCTCGCGCGGGACGTTGATGAACTCGGCGTTTCGGAACGCCGGCAACCTGTCGGGCGCGACTTCGCGCACTGCCAGCCCGGTCATTCCCTTCGTGACCCAGTAGCAGCCGGCGCTCGAGGCGCCGAACTCGTCGTAGACGAAACGCCTGGCGACCGGCTTGTCGGCATCCGGCATGACGAAGACGACGCGCCGCGGCTCAGGCGGACCGTTTCTGGCGGCCTGTTCGACATCGGCACAGATCGCGTCCCACTCGATCCGCGACGGGACGAAGAAGTAATTGTGCAAGTGATAGCGCGTCAGTACGAAGGCGATGCCGACGGCGCATGCCAGCCCTACGCCGGCCACTCGTTGCCTCCCCTGCCCGTCCGTCATCAGCCGCCGCAAGTATCCCGACGTTGCCAGAATAAGGAGAAACAGGATCGTGACGCCGATGGCCGCCCTCGTGCGCAGCGGGAAGTGATCGGACGCGATCACCAGGTTAGGAACGTACGATACCGGAATCAGGGCCATTAGCGCGGCGATGCGTAGGGCACGGCTTGACCGCGACCCCTCTAAACGCAGCCAAAGACCAATGGGCACGAAGATGCCCAGGATGCACAGTTCCACGGGAAGCATCTGCCACTTCTCCCAGTGATCGACGAAGAAGTACGGAATGCAAGACTGTCCTACCGGCTGGAGTACGAACCGGCCCGCCTTCTTGACCAGGTTCGTGGCGAGTTCCGCCCGCGACGCGATGTCGATGTTCCGCACTTCGTGGACCATCAGCTTGAACGTCAAAAAGCTTGCGCCCAATGCGGCGACGAGGACTGCCGCGTGGATTTCCCATCGCAGGATTTGCCGGCGGGACCCGCCCCCCTGGGCGGCCACGGCCATCACGAGCATCGTGACATAGAACATGGCCGCCGGCTGATAAATGGAGAAGGCGACAAACAACACTCCGGCGGCCGCCAGGCCCAGAACTGCGGACTGCCAGACTTTATCCCGCCGGCTGCTGGCCACCGCCAGCCAGAACGCCGTCATCGCCGTCAGGCAGGAGTATGCAAAGGCGGCGCATGTGGCCCATACCGCGTAGACGTTGAACGTCGGCAGCAGCGCGGTCAGCGACGCGACCGCGACCGCCAGCAGCCACGAGTACTTGAGTCGCCGCAGGGACGCGTAAATTCCGACGACGAGGAGATAGATGCCGACCAGGGAGGCCAGTCGTGGCCGCCACAAGTCGCCAACGGACTCGGCGCCGTACCACGTCGCTTGAAAGATCAATCCGCTGGCCCATCGTCCCGCGGCATTCCAGATTTCCAAGACAGGCACGGGCTCCCACAGCAGCCAGTAGTCGTCCCGGTGAGCAACCATACCGGTGAGGCAAACAGAATATGCTCCGAAGACCGTCGCGGCCAGCAACAATGCCGCGATGACGTGCCCACGCAAGGCGCCGCGGTTTGGTATGGTGGTGTCGGCGGTGGCTCTGGTGGTCATGACGTTGGGCCCTGTGATTCCGCCTCTGCCCGCGACGGCCCGCATGAAAGCGAAGCACGCTTTTGCGCGGCCACAAACATGATGTCCCCCGAGTTCACCCACATGCCCATGCGATTCTGGCCGCCGATGGGAATGAGCCGGCTTATTGCCGAGGCAGCGCTATGCGTGAACCCCTTTCGCAACGCCGTCAGGCTCGACAGGACGCTATGAAGAGTTCGATAGACGCTGATGGCCTTGGCCTCCACGATGGCAAAGCCGTGCCTGGCCAAGAACTGCGTCATGGTCCGGCGCGAGAAGTATTGTAGATGCGTCGGCGGGTGAATCATGCGCCAGCGGCGGCCGCGCAGGCGCGCGAGCGGCGAGCCGACATCGCCCGTCGTCAGAAAGAGCCAACCGCTGGGCGGCAAAAGCCTTTCAATGCGTTCGACGACAAGATCGGGACGCGGCAAATGCTCGATCGTGTCCCACAAGCAATAGGCTTGATACTCTCCCGCCGCGATTGGTGAAGTCAAGAAATCGCCCACGATGACCCGCTGCCCAAGCTCGCTCGCGGCGTGCGCGACCGCCTCGCCGCAGACGTCAATTCCCGCTGCTCGCGCGCCGTGCGCCGAGGCGTACTCCAGAAACAGCCCGTACGCGCAGCCGATTTCGAACACGGTGTTGACGTCGTCGGCCAGCCGCCGCATGTCCCGCCAGCGGGCGGCGAAGTTTTGCACGTGAACCTGCCGATCAGCGAGATAGTCGCCGTACTCTTGCCCGAAGAAATAGGCCTCGGTGTAGATTCCGGTCGCGGCGGCAGGCGTCGGTAATTCCGCGGCACGCATGAAACCGCAGTTCCGACACCGGCAGAGTATCTGCCAGCGAGGTTCCCAGTCTTGGGTCCCGCAGACGATGCACGAAATCATCCGTCAGCCCTCGGCGCGCCGTTTGTTGCCCACGGTCGCCGGCCGGTGATCGGCATCTCCCGTCGCGTCTTCGGAGCGGGTTTGCTTCGGTGACGGCTCCTTCAGCAGGTATAGCGGCCGCTGTTTCGCCTCCTCGTAGACCACGGCAAGGTATTCTCCCAAAAGGCCCGTGAACGTGAGCTGCACGCCGCCGAGTATCAAGATGACGGAGATCGTGGAGGTCCAGCCCGGCTCGATGCGCTTGAAGAATAACCAGGCCGTTAGAATGTAGATCAGGTAGGCAAACCCAGCCGCCGAGACGAGCAGGCCCACCCGCGTCGCCATTCGCAAGGGCGCGGAGGAAAATGAGATCACTGCCGCCATGGCCAGGCGGAACATCTTGGCCAGGCCGTAGGAGCTCCTTCCCGCGAACCGAGGCGGCGCCTCGAAGGGGACAAACGTCCGGTTGTATCCGATCCAAGAGACGATCCCGCGCAGAAACCTCTGCCGCTCGCGCACCGCGAGCAGCGCCTGGTGCGCTCGCCGCGAGAGCAGGCAAAAGTCCGCCACCCCAGGCACAACGTAGGTGTCGCTGAGCAGATTGATGAGCCGATAGAAGATCCCGGAAGTCGCCGTCTTCCACCACGACGCGCCGCGCGTCGACTGGCGAACGGCGGAAACAATATCCGCCCCAGCCTGCCAGCGGGCCACCAAGTCGGGAATCAGCGACGGCGGATGCTGCAAGTCGGCGTCCATCATGATGACGGCGTCGCCGTCGGCAGCATCCAAACCGGCGGTCAAGGCGATTTGATGTCCAAAGTTTCGCGACAGCGAAATGACGCGGACGGCTGGATCTTCTCGGGAAAGTTCCTCCAAAACCCGCGGCGTGGCATCGCTGCTGCCGTCGTCCACGAGCACAATCTCGCTTTGGCAATCCGCAAGACCTGCAAGCGTCTGTCGCAACGCTTCATGAAACCGCCGCAATCCGGCGGCCTCGTTGTAACACGGGGCGACAATGCACAGCTTGTAAACACCACCGGGAGAACGAGCGGCGGCGGTCCCGTCAGCAAACATGGAGCGGGCCTATGGCGGCCGACCGTGAGGGAAGAGCGGGCAACAAATGGCTGCTTTGAGTTTAGTCGGCCCAGGAGACGGAGCCAACCGAACTGTCCGGCGACTTGCCCAGGGCCGTTCACAGATTCAAGCTTGCCGGCGGCGCACCGGCGGGAAAGTGGGACAGGCACCGAGACGCAGCGTTGGTATGAAAGGGCTTGCGCTGTTTGTGCTCGGAGCCAGTCCCATTTTCCCGCCTCGCCATTTTGGCCCTTCCCGTCCGGCGGCCGGCGGCGGCGGTCTTCGTTCGGGCGATCGATTCGGCCCTCGGCACCGCGATCTTCGAGGGCCGCCCTGTTCTTGCGGAATTCGTGGCGGAACCACAGGCGGCGCAATTCGACTTGCATCTCGTCATAGGGCAGGCTCAACAGCCGCGACCGTTCCTCGTCGCGAACCTCCTCTTTGAGGAACTGCTGCAGTTCCTCCTCGCTCGGCCGGCGCAGGCCTGCGAACTGCTTTCCTGGCCCTCCATGCCGCCGCGCTTGCTCAAACCAGCTCCACAAAAGCTTCGCGCGCTCCGACGGCTTTTCCGCCTTGTCCAGCTTGTCTTGTGCCTCGGCCGAGAGTGACTCGCGCAACTGCTGCAAGGCCGCACGATCTTCGGGTGACGGGCCAGGACGGGCTCCCTCCGGCTGCCGGGCCTGCCACCGCTTTCGCATGAAGTCGTGCTTCAGGAACCAGGCCTCGATCGCCTCCAAATCCTGGGGGCTCAGCTTGTTGGCCTGGCGGCGGCGCTGCGCTTCGAGAATCTTGTCGATCTTCTTCAGCCGCTCCGCTGGCTCAAGCGATGCCAGGTCCGCGCGGTCCCCGGGCGGCAGCTCGCTGAGCCAGTCGTGATAGTTCTGCATCACCTTCCGCAGGTCGTCCTTGTCCGCGGCCGTGTCCAAGTCGTCATTCAACCGGCGCAGGCGGTCCTGCTGCGCGGGGTCGAGCCGCTGGAAGCGCTGGAAGTTCTGCGACAGCCGCTCCTTCTCCTCCTCATCGGCTTGAGCGAGCCGGGCCCGACGCTCGGGCGTACCATCCGCGCCCGCGGCCGGCAGGGCCCACGTCAGGACGGCGGCCACGGCAGTCAGCGACCCAAGGACAAACGACGCCGCACGAAGTTTGGCATGTCTAGCGATCATGATCCCCCTCGGCGTCGAGGAAGCCGCGGTCTTTCAATTTTCGCAAGAACTCGATGTCATCGACCTGGCGATATTGCTCGAGGTTTTCGATCACCGGTAGATCGCGCAAAAGCTCGTCGTTGGTGCGGTTCGAGAGTCCGCTCACGGCGAAGTAGCCCACTAGCGCCGCGGCCGCGATCGATCCGCCCGCCACGAGCCACGCGCGGCGCCGGCGGCGCGGCAATTCGGCCTGGCGCGTTTCAAGGTCCTCCTCCGCCTTGACCGCGATCATCTCCACCGTGCTGCGCGCGAACGACTCGTCGACCTCGGTCCGCGGCAGCTCGTCGAGCAGGTGCCAGCAGTGCTCCAACTGGCGCAGCTCCTGGCGCACGCCCGGATCGGCCGCCATAGCCTGTTCGACGCGGCTCGACTCGTCGGCGTCCAATTCGCCGTCGAGATAGCTGACCAGTTGTTCTTCCAGCCCGCGGTCGCCGGCGTCGGGCTCTTTTGATTCGCTCATGGGTCTAGTCCGTGGTGGGGCGATCCCCTCGTTCCAGGTACGGTTGCAACACTTCTTTCAAGTTCACGCGGGCCCGCGACAAGAGCGACTTGATCGCTTCGGGCGACATGTCCATGGTCTCGGCGATGTCGGCGTAGCTCATGTTTTCGAACTTGCTCAAGAGCACGGCCATCCGCTGCCGCTCGTTGAGGCTCTCGATGGCCATGCGGACGATGTCGCGCATCTCGGCCTTGTCCAATTGCCGGGTCGGCATGAGCCCGCTGGCGGCCTGCGCCAACTGGTCGAGCGATCCGGCGCTTTGGGCGCCGCTGTCGCTGGTGGCCAGGTTGATTTCCCTGCGGCGCGAGCGGGAGCGGCGGGCGTTGGCGGCCACGTTGTTGGCGATGGTGAATAGCCATGTGGAAAACTTCGATCCCGGCACGTACCGCTTGCGCGATCGGTACACGCGCAGGAAGACTTCCTGCGCCAGGTCCTCGGCCTGGTCGCGGGCGCCCACCAGGTGCTCGAGCACCATGACCAGCCGGTTCTGGTAGCGGAGCATCAACTCCTCGAACGCCGTGGCGCTATCGGCGCGCACCTCGAGCATCAGCCGCACGTCGGGATCGCGCAGCTCGTAGCGCTGGGCGGACGATTCGCTGACAACCAAGCGCGCGCCCTCGATACGGTCGTCGGGACTGGAAGACGCAGTGGCGAAGCCACGGGCCGCGTCCATTAGACAAGTCTAGGCGACCGACGGCCTTGCGGCCAAGCGTTCCGGTTGCGACGGTCTCTTTCGGCAGTTCCGGCTAGGAATTAAACCCCGCCATGGCCCGCCGGTGTCTTGAAAGGCCCTCCGCGCCAAAGCCGCCGCCAAATGGGCTCCGTCCGGGCCCTTCCGCTACAACGCGGTGGCCGGGCCTTCGCTGGCTGGCGCGGCGGGTTTCATGGTTCGGCCGCGGGAGTCATCTCCCCGGCGACGTTCCGCCAAATTCGGCGGCGAACGCCTTCGGGTTGAGCTCTTCGCCCGTGGCGTGTTTGGTGAGCGCGTTCCAGCTCAGGCTGCGGCCGAGGGCGAACACCTTCGAGCGCATGAACTCGCCCACTTGCTTGTTGTCGGTGTAAAACGCGCGGGCCGGGTTGTCGGTCTTGAGCACTTCGCGGGCGATCGCCTGATGGACCTGGCAGGCGAACAATTGCCCCATCATGTAGTTGTGGTAGTAGGCCGGGGCCGAGACGACGTGGATCTTGCTGGCGTAGTCGGGCGCGTTGCGCCCCTCGGGCCGCTTGAGCAACTGGTACTTCTCGACCAGGTCCCACCACAGCTTGTTCAGGTCCTGGCCGGGATCGGCGTACATCGCCTTCTCGAATCGCAGCATCACCTGGCACCACCGCGAGAAGATCAAAAGCTGGTTGCGGCGCATCTTCATGCCGGTTTCCGTGTACGCGGCCGGGTCCGGCACCGCGACGCCCATCTTCACCAGCCACGCCCCGTTCTTCGAGAATCGCTCGAACATCATCGCCACGCCCTCGGTACACAGGATGTGCGCGTCGGTCCGCAGTACGTAGGGCATGCTCGGCGGGATGTTCTTGCTGCTGTAGACCGAATGGCCCAGCTCGTGCAACATCGTGCCCATCCAGTATTCGTTGGACACGATATTGGCAAGCACGCGCACATCTCCCTGCCGATCGATATCGGTGCAAAAGGCGTGCGGGCTTTTGCCGGGTTTTTCGTACAGGTCGCTGCGGGCGATCACGTCGTCGATGGAGAGGCCGATCCCCGCGTAGAACGTCCGGCACAGGCCCAGGATGTCGGCCGAGGCAAACGGTGAATCCAGGTTGACGGTGAAAATGGCCGGGCTTTCCTGGAAGAACGGGTCGTGATAGTGCCAGGGGCGCAGCTCGTCGACGTCGATTCCGTAGTTCAAGGAAAGCTTAGCGTCGATCTCGCGCTTGGCGTCGGCGAACGGCCGCCGTGTCAGATCGTCCAAGGCGTCGAACAGCTTCAGCACCTCGGCCTGGCTCTGTTCGTTGAGCTCAAGCTGCATGGCGTGATAGTCGGCAAAGCCCAGCTTGCGTGCCGCTTCGTTGCGCAAGAGCACCAGTTGCTGGAGGTCCGCTTCGACCGCGCGACCCACTTCCTTACTCGCCTCCCAGACACTCTTGCGCTCCGCGGAGTCCTTCGATTCCTTGAGTATCTTGCGGACTTCGCTATCGGCGAGCTGCTTGTCGCCGACCTTGGCGCGATAGACGTTGAACGCCTTTTCGATTTCGTTGGCCTTGGCGGTGATCCGCTTCAGGAGCGCGGGATCGACCTGTTTTTCCAGATAGATGAGATAGAGAATGTCGATCTGCCGCTTGACCAGCGGATCGGCGATGGGCGACGCTTTGATCGACTTGAGCTCGGCAAATCGCCGCGAGTCGGCCAAAGCCTGGTCCAGCTTGTTCTGTGCCTCGACCTTGGCGGCGAAATCTTCATCCTTGCCGGTGGTGTTTGCGTTCCACCACGCCTGGTTGGCGGCGATCTCGAGCGGCCGGAGCTGCGCCTCGTGCTCGGCAATGAACGTGGCGGCCCGCTTGTCGTTTTCCGCTTCGTTCGCTCGCGCTGCGATTGGCATGGCCGTCCCTTCCACTAGTGCCATCACGATCGAGAGCAAAACGGGCCAGCGCCGCGAAGGCGCGTCGGGGTAAGTCGCCATTTCGTGCCGTTTCCAGGCGAGAAGAAGGTCTGATGATGCCGCAATCGACATGGTCCCGCCGCATGCCGGCAAGCCTACCTTACCGGCTGAAACCGCGATTTCAAGCGGGCCCGGCGCCTGCCAGGGCCATTATGTTTTTCAAAATGGCGAGGCGGGAAAATGGGACTGGCTCCGAGCAGAAACAGCGCAAGTCCTTTCAGACCAACGTTGCGTCTCGGTGCCTGTCCCACTTTCCCGCCGGTGCGCCGCCGGCAAGCTTGAATCTGTGAACGGCCCTGTGTCGCCCGCCAAACCCGCCCGTGCAAGCACGGGAAAGCCCGATCGCTGTTAACGGAAATGTAACGGCCGTCCGGCCGGCGGCCAGCGTAGCTTATGGATAGGGGCAACGAGGTCGGAAACCAAGAGGAGGACGGGCCATGATGAGGGTTCTGACGCGAGGCGCGCAATGCGGTGTGGTGCTATTGGCCATGGCAACGGCCCAGCACGCTTTTGCCGCGCCGGCAGGGAGTTCCACGGGCGCAACTGGGACAAACGCGGCGGGCGTGAAGGCAAAAGCCATGCATGCCGCCGTCGCCAAGGCGCGCGTGCGACACATGGCGATGCAAAACGGCGCGGGCGCATCCGGCGCTCAAATCGGCTCCGGCACCGGGGCGACAGGGCAGAACATGGGCCAGAAGCTGCAGCAATTCCGCCACCATCGGCATCACCGGCATGCCGCGACCGCGCAAAATGGCGCGTCGCAGGCCGGGGCGGGCCAGGGAGCCACTGGCGCGGCAGGCACGAATCTACCGCCGGCGACCGGCGCGAATCCGACCAGGGGTTTGCACAAGGCCACCGGCAAAGGACACGGGAGCAGCCAGGCGCCACACGCTACGGCCGGACGGTCGTAGCCGGTCGATATGAGGCTCTCCCATTTCATGCGGCGGCCGGTTCAGTCGGCCGCCGCTTTGCTTCGCGCGCGCTGTTAAAACTCACTCGATCTCGGCTTGTGGTCGGCGGCCGCGAACGCCTTCTCGAATCGCTCGCGGACGTTTGTCGCGTCCACTGAGTTTTGCGCCTTCAGGCTTTCCGCCAGGCCAAACAGCGACCAGCCGTTTTCCGGGTAGCGCTCGAGGTCGGCGCGGTACACCTTCTCGGCCTCGGCCGCGCGGCCGGCCGCCAGGAGCACCGCTCCCAGCGACTGGCGGACGGAATAGTACCAAGGCGGCGGCTCGTCGTAGGCCAGGTCGTCTTGCAGGCGGACGGCCTCTTGCAGCCGCGCCACGGCTTCGTCGGAGTGCCCCTCGTTCGCGGCTATCTTGCCGGCGAGCGTGCCCGTGGCGATCGACAGCAGATGGGCGACCGAGTGTCGCATGAACATCGTGTCGGCCGGCGTCGCCGATTGAATCTCGCGAAGCTGCTTGAGCTCGCCGCTCGCGTCGTCCAGCTTTGCCGTTTCGGCCAGGGCGATGCCGCGAGCGTAGTGCCAGATGCCGGTGGCATACCGCAACTCGGTCGAAGGCGGCGGCGCCGCCAGCACTTCGTCCCATAGGCCGAATCGAAGCGACGTGAACAAGCGAGTCGGCACGAACGCCTCGATCATCGGCATCTCGCGGACCGCCTCTTCGCCCAATAGCTTGCTGACTTCGTCGGCCGCCTGGACCGCCTCGGCCCGGCACCCCGCGAAGCACAACGCGGCCCACAGGAAATGGACGTTGTGCGGGTAGTAGAACATGGGGTAAATGCCCTCGGGCTTGTAGCGCTCGATATAGGCCCGGTCCGCCTTGACGGCGCGGCGATTGTTTTCGGCGGCGTCGTTATAGCGCCCGAGGCGCATATAGATGTGGGCCGGCATGTGAACCAGGTGGCCGGCCCCCGGCGCGAGGCCCGGCAAGCGGTCGGCGGCCGCCAGCGCGCGCTCGGGCCGCGTCGAGGCTTCGACGGCGTGGATGTAAAAGTGGCAGGCGCCCGGGTGGTTCGGATTCTTCTCCAGCACGCGCTCGAGCGTGGCGACGATCTCCTCGGTGCCGGGCTGCGGCTGGCCGTCGCGCGTCCACAAGTCCCACGGCCGCAGGTCCATTAGCGCCTCGGCATAGAGCACAGCGGCGTCGAGATCGTCCGGATATTTTTTCGCGAGCTCGCGCATGGCGTCGGCGTACGCGCGGTCGAGCGCTTTGCGATCGGCCGTTTCTGGAGAATCCGAGTGGCGCTTGGCCAGCGCCGCGATGTAGTCGACCTCCCACGGCGCGGCGATGCGGGCATAGCGCTGGGCCTTCTGGATCGCGGCCAAGGCCTGCTTTTCGCGCTCGGGATCGGCCTCGAGGTTGTAGTTCGGACCCAGGGAATAGGCCATGCCCCAGAAGGCCATCGCGCAGTGCGGATCGACGTCCTCGATGGCCTGGAAGGCCCGCAGCGCCTCGTTGTGATTGAAGGCGTACAGCAGGCGCAGTCCCTGGTTGAAGAAGGCTTGCGTCTGGGGAGCGGCGGTGGTGATCTTGTGCTCGTAATCGCCCAAGTCGGCGATCACGGGGAATTTCTCGGGTCTGGGCGGCGGGTCTTGGGCGACGGCGCGTTGTGCCGTCGCCGCGGCAACGAGCGCGACAGCGGCCGGCACTGATAGAAGGACACAGGTGCGTCTCATGACTCGATCCCTTGTAGCAAGCCCGCTGGCCAGGTTCGGCAGACAAGTTCCCCGCGGCCGGGGAGGGGCATAAATGCCGCCAACAACACAATCGGCAATGGCGCCCGCGGCGTCAAGCGCGTGAGGTTTGGCGGGCGCATTGGGGATCGGGAGGGCGAGGCTCCTGCCGAGCCGCAGCCGCGAAAGACGTCGTTTTCGTCCCGGCTCGGCAGGAGCCTCGCCCAGCTTCGCCCTCCCGAGCTTGCGCGACGTAACCTGCGCGAGCCTGGGTCCCAAAAGAAGAAGCCACCAGGTCGCCCGGGAAAAGCGACCTGGTGGCGGCGCGGGGAAGGGCTGATCGAACCAGTGCGTCGGCGTTGCGGGATCGAAGGTGCCGCCTCGGGGTGCCAACTCAAGTTGTCGGGCGGAGCGGGATGTCGACGCGAGGTTCAACCGGTCCGACTCGCCCGCATGCTTAAGGGGGAACGAGCGAGCGAGCCGGACGAGCAAGACCATACCCGGCCTTTGTTCGAGGATCGTCAGCCGCCTGTTAGTTTCCCGTGTTAACCGGCAACGGAAATGAGGAATTAACGTGCAAACGCGAGCGCCGAAAGAGCGAGCCGCCGGGTTTATCCCGGCGGTCTTACGGTGGCGACAGGCGCTGTTCCCAAAGACCGCAGGGATAAACCCGGCGGCTCGCTTGAGGTTCGCGGGCTGGCGTGCTGAAAGCGTGTTCTTCGTGCGAGAAAAAGCGTGTTCTTCGTGCGAGAACGAAAAAGGCCGGGCGGAAGCTCCACCCGGCCTTATTGATTTCTTCGATTCGCCGTTGCCTTAGTCGAGGAAGCCGGCCAGTTCCTGGCTGCGGCTGGGCTGCTGCAGCTTGCGGACGGCCTTGGCCTCGATCTGGCGGATGCGCTCGCGAGTGACCTTGAAGATGTGGCCTACCTCCTCGAGCGTGTAGCTGTAGCCGTCTCCCAGACCGTAGCGGAGCTTGATGATCTCGCGCTCGCGGTAGCTGAGCGTCTTGAGGACCTTGTTGATCCGTCCGCGGAGCATTTCCTGCGCGGCGCCGATGGCGGGGCTTTCCACGCCGGCGTCGGGCAAAAGGTCGCCAAAGTGGCTGTCCTCGCTGTTGCCCACCGGCCGATCGAGGCTGATCGGGTACCGGCTCATCGCCATCACGCGGCGGGCCTCGTCGATGGCCGTGCCGGCCGCCTTGGCCGTTTCCTCGATCGTCGGCTCGCGTCCCAGCTCTTGCAGCAATTGCCGCGACACATTGCGGACCTTCGACATCGTCTCGACCATGTGCACCGGAATGCGGATGGTGCGGCTCTGGTCGGCCACGGCGCGGGTGATCGCCTGGCGAATCCACCACGTGGCGTAGGTGCAGAACTTGAAGCCGCGGCGATACTCGAACTTGTCCACCGCCCGCATCAGGCCCGCGTTCCCCTCCTGGATCAAGTCCAGGAAGCTCAGGCCGCGGTTGCGGTACTTCTTGGCGATCGACACGACCAGCCGCAGGTTCCCTTCCGACAGACCGCGCTTGGCCCGCTGATACTGGCTGTAGACGACCTTCAAATACTGGACGCGGCGACGGAGGCTGCGGGGCGTTTCCTGCGTGGCGCGGAGGATGCGGCGAAATTCCTCGACCAGCGGCCGGCGCTCGTCCGACGCGGTGCGGCTTTTTCGCATGGCGTCGATCGAGCTCTTCAATTCGTCGACACGGCGGCTGAACTCTTCCAGCGTCTTGATGCTCGACTCGATGCGTTGGGTCCGCAGTCCGAGCTCCTCGACCAATCGCACGGCCCGCAAGCGGCGGCGGCCGAGCCGGCGCCACGCCTCGCGCCGCTCGCTGGCGCGCAGCGACTTGCGCGTGGCCGCCCGGTAGTCGCGCTTGTTGCGCGTCAGCAGGATTTCCACCGTCTTCAGGTTGTGCGGGAAACGGCCGAGGATTTGATCCTTTTCCAGGCGATCGGTGACCGACACTTGCACGGTGCGGTCGAAGGGCAACTCGCCCAGGTAGACGCGCTTCAGCACCTTCACGGCGTGCTGAATGACAAAGTCGCACTCCAACAGCTTGCGGCGGAAACGGGCCCGCGTGATCTCGATCTCCTTGGCGAGCGAAATCTCTTGCTGACGCGTCAGCAGCGGGATCTCTCCCATCTGCGTGAGGTACATGCGCACCGGGTCATCGGACCAGGACTCATGATCGTCGCCGACCGAGAGCAATAGCTCGTCCGGCTTCGGTTCGCTCTCGTCCTCCACCTCGATGTCGCAGGCGACGTCGTCTGGCACGTCCTCGTCGTCCACGTCCACCACCTTGTCGGCTAGCTCCACCGCTTCGTCCGAGCTGGGGGTGCGATCGTCCTCCAGGTCGTCCAAAAGTGCGTCGTACAATGCAACACTCCTGCGTGGGGTTGGGGTATAGGCAAGTCCAGACTCAGGGAAGATGCCGGCGCGCTTCCCTACCGTCGATCCGTGTCGCAGAGGCCAGGTAGGAGATCGCCTCCTGCTAGAGCCACGGCTTTATGAATGCGGCATTACCCTCGATCCGAGCAATTATCACAACTTGGGCCTCGAAAAGCCACCAAATTCTAACACCATTTTCCACCGCCACTCGCTCCGGCGGCTGATTGGCAGAGGATGCCGCATGGGCAAGATCAACCACGCCTCATGGGGCTAAAAACGTATCTCAGTCTCAAGTTATTTTACCCATCTTAACAATCGGAGGTTTCGGACCGCCGCCTCGCCGAGCGAGCCGCCCACCTCGCCTGAAGAGCGCCCACAAGCCCGACGCCGCTGCCTTCGGTGGCACGCGGCTGGACACCTTCGATCGTGTGACACGCTTTCGCCGTGCGCAGTCAAGATGACTGGATGGCGAACCACCCGAATGGAGCGAGGCGTGGTCGAGACTTGCGCCTGCGTCTATTTCACGAACTTCACAAACGGATCAACGTCGGCATCGCGATGCCGCTGGTATTCGGTGCCATCGGCGATCCGCTCGGCTGTCTCCTTGCCGAAGAGTCGCTCGATCACGGCCAGCGACATGTCGATCCCGGCCGACACGCCCGACGATGTCACGCGATTGCCGTCGTCGACCCAGCGGGCTTCCTTGACCCAGTCTGTCTTTTCGCCTTGCGCCACGGCGAGACTGAAGTACTGTTTGTTCGACGTGGCGCGGCGGCCGTCGAGCAATCCCGCCTTGGCCAAGAGAGCCGATCCGGAGCAGACGCTCATCACGATCTCGGCCTTCTCGGCGCGGCCGCGCAGCCAGGCGAGCATCTCTTCGTTTTTGAGTTCCGTCAGCGTGCCGAAGCCGCCGGGGACGAGAATCATGTCCAATGGCGGGCAATCCTCAAAGCCGTAATCCGCGACGACCTTCGGACCCTGCGTGCTGGCCACCGGTCCGGCCTTCTGGGCGACCATCACCAGCTTGACCCGTCCGGCGAGGTTGCCGAACATCTCGGCCGGCCCGTACACGTCCAACAGCTCGAAACGCGGATACAGCACGATGCCCAGCGTGCGGGGCTTCGGCTGTTGTTCGTCCTGAGCCTGGACAACGGTTGCGGTGAGCACCAGGGCGGCCAACACGCCGAGAACGACCGAAAGACGGAACGGCGCGTTTTTGAAGAATTGCGACTGCATGGCCATGAGCTCCGTTGAAAGAAACCAAGAACCCGCCATCGCGCCGAGAGGCATTATTGGCCGTTGCCACGCGCCGGGCAACGGGGGAAGGCAGGCCCCCGGGAGGGCGAAGCAGCCTCGCCCTCCCGACGCGCGGTTGCGCAATCGGTGGCCTCGCTCGGCGGGCGCGCTTGTTCCATCGGCAAGCGCGAGATAGCATGACCGGTCGACGTGGAGAAACCATCGGCACGAACGGGAGGCGGCTTGACGTGACGCTCGCGGGGAAAGTCGCACTGGTGACCGGCGCCAGTCGGGGGATCGGCCGAGCCACGGCGATCGCGCTGGCTGAAGCGGGCGCCAGCGTCGTCATTAACTATCATTCCCACGCCGACGAAGCGGAGAGCGCCGTTGCCGCGGCCCGCGCCGCGGGGGGGCAGGCTGTCGCGCTCGCGGCCGACGTGGCGGACCGGCAGGCCGTCGAGGGGCTCGTCGAGCAAACGATTGCCCGTTTCGGACGCCTCGACATCGCGGTCACCAACGCCGTGTACAGCGACCGCGATTTGTTCTTCCAGGCCGATCTCGACGGCTTTGCCCGCACGATCCAGGTCACCATGTGGGGCGCGTTTTACACGCTGCGGGCGGCCAGCCGGCAAATGATCGCTGCGGGAGGAGGCGGCTCGATCGTCGTAGTGAGCTCGCCGCACGCGTTCATTCCGGTTCCCCGCTCGATGGCCTACAACATGTCGAAGGCGGCGATCGACCAGATGGCGCGCACGGCCGCCATCGAGCTGGTGGAGCATCGGATTCGCGTGAACATCGTGCATCCTGGCTGGATCGACACGCCCGGCGAGCGGAAGTTTGCCACCGAGGAGCAAATCCAGCGCGGCGGCGAGAACCTCCCCTGGAACCGGCTGGGGCGGCCCGAGGAAATCGCCCGCGGCGTCGTTTTCCTCTGCGATCCGGCTAGCGACTACATCACCGGCTCGGCCCTGAAGATCGATGGCGGGGCGACGCTGCCGTGGTGGGCGTCGCGCGGGTCGGCTGTGCCCGAGTAGACCGGAATCCCTTTTGACTGCGCGCGTGCGGACGATGACGATCGAGTACCTGTTGCCGTGCACCTGCGGTGAGAAGCTTGCGGTGGACCGAAGCCAGGCGGGGCTGTCGGTGCGCTGCCGGTGCGGTGCGGAACTGGCCGTGCCGACGCTGCGCGGGCTGGCGGCGCTCGAGCGGGCGCCGGCGGAGGCCGAGCCGTCGCAGGAGTGGGGGCCGCGGCAGGCGCTTTGGCTGGCCGGGGGCTGGGTCGCGGCCTTGGGCGTTCTGGCGGTGGTCGTGCTGTGGCTTATGGCGCCGCGCTATCCGCAATCCCAGATCGACGAGCAGTTGGAGATTGTCCGCAGGGCGGCCGACATTGAAGCGATGACGCCCAAGCAGGCTCTCGACCTCTGGAATGCGCTGGCGGAGGGCCTGAATCGTCAAACGCCGCCGGGGATCGTCGCGTACGGCGAGGCGGCGGTCATCTACCGTTCGCGGATGCGGATGGCGCTTGTGGTTGCGGGCGCAGGTCTGGTGCTACTCGGTGCAGCGTTTCTTGTACCCAAGCCCGGTCCGGCGCGCTCACCGCGCCCCTGACACATTGGGGGGCGGGCATCCTGCCCGCCTTCTGAAGCGCGAGACGACATGCCGCCTCGCGAGCGTCCCCATGCGCGCTTGAGACATTTCGCAAGCGCCAAAGGCGGGCAGGATGCCCGCCCCCCGAACTCTACGCCTTGCGGAAGACGCGCTTCGTTTCCACCAGGGCCGCGGCGAGCTGCTCGACTTCGGCGAGCGTGTTGTAGAAGTAGAAGCTCGCCCGCACGCTGGCGTTCGTGCCCAGACGCTTGTGCAGCGGCATGGCGCAGTGATGCCCCGCCCGCGCGGCGATCCCGTGCCGGTCGAGAATCTGCGCGACGTCGTGGGCGTGGATCCCTTCGAGAGTAAAGCTGACGATGCCTGCCTTATGCTCGGGAGCGGGGCCGAGCAGCCGCACGCCGCCGACGCTCTGAAGCACCTGATGAGCGCGGATCGTCAGCATGCGCTCGTACTCGTGGATCCTCTCCAATCCGATCGCGTGGAGGTAGTCGATCGCGGTCCCCAGGCCGATGGCGGGCACGATCGGGGGCGTGCCGGCCTCGAACTTGGCCGGCAGCTCGGCCGGCTCGAACGTGTCGAGCTTGACGCGGCGGATCATGCTGCCGCCGCCCAAGAAAGGCGGCATTGCATCCAACAGCTCCCGCCGTCCGTATAAGATGCCCACGCCCGAGGGTCCCAGCATCTTGTGCCCGCTGAAGGCCAGAAAATCGACGCCCAGCGCCTGCACGTCCGTCGGCAGGTGCGGCACGCTCTGCGCGGCGTCAACCAGCACGAGCGCGCCTGCCGCATGCGCCTGGCGCGCGATCTCGGCCACGGGATTGATCGTGCCCACCACGTTTGACACGGCCGCGACGGCGACCAGCTTCGGGCGGCGACTCAAAAGCGCGGGTAGCGCGTCCATCGCGAGCCGCCCGTCGTCGGTGATCGGAATGTGCCGCAGCACGGCGCCGCGTTCCTGGGCAAGCTGCTGCCAGGGGACGAGGTTCGAGTGGTGCTCCATCTCGGTGAGCAGGATCTCATCGCCCGCTCCGACGTTCTTGCCGCCCCAGCTTCGCGCGACGAGGTTGATCCCCTCGGTCGTGCCGTAGGTGAAGATCACTTCTTCGCGATGCCGAGCATTGATGAAGGCACGGGCCTTCTCGCGCGCCTCCTCGTACAGGTCGGTGCTCTGGTCGCTAAGCCAATGGATGCCGCGATGGACGTTGGCGTACTGCTTTTCGTAGACGTCCACGAGCGACTGGATCACCTGCCGCGGACGCTGCGTCGTGGCGGCGTTGTCGAGGTACACAAGCGGCACGTCGCCGTGCAGGCGCACCGAGAGGATCGGGAAATCTTCCCGCAACGTCTCGGGATCCAGCGGCAATACGGGCGCCAACGTGCTCATGGGGATCGTTGCTTCTGTGCGGAAGGCTGGTCGCTCGTCGGCTGCCCATTGTTGGCCACCGG
Organism: Planctomycetia bacterium; assembly: GCA_016191115.1. Taxonomy (GTDB): domain Bacteria; phylum Planctomycetota; class Planctomycetia; order Pirellulales; family JACPPG01; genus JACPPG01. The sequence continues at coordinate 53,306 of JACPPG010000005.1, forward strand.
AGAATAAATCGCCGACTGCAGCACGCGCCAGCTCAACAGGCAGCACTTCTGCCGGTTGGGCGTGAGCTTCGCGCCGAACAGCCGCAGCATGTCCTCGGCCGTGAACTGCTTCACTTCTTCGACCGACTTCTGATCGAAGCGCTCGACCAGCATCGAGGCGGCCGCCTGGCTGATGCAGCAGCCGTCGCCGTCGAAGTAGATGTCCTTGATCGCGCCCGCCGGGTCCACCGCCAGCTCGATCCGCACGACGTCGCCGCACAGCGGGTTGTCGTCCTCGTGCGCGTGCGTCGGGTGCGCACCGTGGCCGCGATGGTACGGCTCTTCGTAGTGCTCCAGGATGTTCTCCTGGTACAGCTCGTCTTCGGGTTCGGGCATGACAAGACCGCAAGCGCTTCAATGGCGGCCGGGTGGGAACGGTAGAAGCCGCGAATCACTCTACCACAAGTGTAGGACCGCCCTAGCGGAGCGACAACCCGAGGCACGTGGCGATATCGGCACACTAGCCCGAAGCGCCAGCGAGGGAGAACCGCGGCGAGGCCCTCGCTTGCGCACTTGCGCTTCGGGCTGGTGTGGAGCGTCGGGTTAGCGCACCCTCGGCCATTACTTCGGCAGCCGCCCGCGCTCGACTTTCGGGAACGCGCCCGTCGTGGCGTGCATGAACGCCACTAGGTCTTGCTTGTCCTGGGCGGTGAGGTTGAGCTTCTTGATCTTCGCGTCGAGCGTCGGGTTGGGATGGCCTCCCTTGTCGTACCACTCGACCACTTCCTCGAGCGTCTTGTGGGCGCCGTTGTGCATATACGGGGCCGAGAGCGCGACGTTGCGGACCGTGGGAGTCTTGAAGGCGCCCTTGTCCTTCTCTTGCTTGGTCTCGTTGTATCGGCCCAAGTCCGGTTCCGTGGCGTCCATACCCACGCCCAGGTTGTGGTACAGCTCGTCGGCGAGATTAGGCCCGACGTGGCAGGCCGTACAGGAGCCCTTGTCGGTGAAAAATATCTCTCGGCCCCGCTTGGCGCTCTCAGACATGGGATGCGCGTCGGCCAGCGCCTTGAGCGCCTCATACTCTTTGTACAAATCCGGGTCGTCCTTCTTCAGCTCCTCCAGGTCCTGGCCGGCGAAACCGCGGAGCTTTTCATTGAAATCAAACGGCGACGGACCGGTGACGATCGCCCGCTCGAAGCTGGCAATGGCCTTGGCGATGTTGTCGATGTTGACGCTGTCGTCTCCGAAGACCTTGTCGAACTGCATCGGGTAGCCCTCGATCCCTTTGACCGTGGCGACGGCCTGCTCGTGCGTGTTGGCCATCTCGATGGGGTTGGCGATGGGCCCCTTGGCCTGCTCCTCGAGGCTTGCCGCGCGGCCGTCCCAGAATTGCAGCGCACTCTGGATGCGGTTATACGAGACGGGCGAATTGCGGCCGCCCATCTGATCGCGGACGCCGACTCCGAATTGCGTGTGCGCGGCGTATCCCTGCTCGGGGTCGTGGCAGCTTGCGCAACTGATCGTGCCGTCGCTGGAAAGGCGGGTGTCGAAATAGAGCTGCCGGCCCAGCTCGATCTTGGCCCGCGTCAGCGGGTTGGCGTCCAGGCCCTTGACGGCCTGTAGACCAGCGTCGAGCCCCAGTGGCAGGGCGATGTCGAGCGTCTCATGATTCTTCGGGTCGTCGACCCAGGCTTTGATCTGCTCAACAGTGAGATCGCCATCGCCGGGAATGCCGGCGGTCAGCTCGGGCGAGCCGAGCAGGACCTTGCCCTCCGGCACGGTGATGCCGTCGGTGTAGCTGGCGGGCTCGGCGTCAGCGGCCTCGGCGCCATTCGCACCGGCTTCGGCTTTTGCCGTCTTGCTGGCGCCCGCCTTGCCGGTCGTCCCCTTTTTGTCGGCCGTCTGGGTGCAGCCGGCAGCCACGAGCAAGATGGCACACACCAGGGGAGTCACCGCGTGCACCATGTGGAAACGAGCGTGCATGATCGAATCCCTTTGTTCTTTGCGTGGAAAAACGGCGGATCCGTTGGCGCGCCGCACAAAACACCGGCGCGCGAGGCCCGAAGGACCAGCAGTATCCGATAAAACAAGAGGCGCTTCAAGCGGCGGGAGGAGCAATTGCAGGGCCGTTCACAGATTCAAGCTTGCCGGCGGCGCACCGGCGGGAAAGTGGGACAGGCACCGCGACGCAACGTTGGTCTGAAAGGACTTGCGCTGTTTATGCTCGGAGCCAGTCCCATTTTCCCGCCTCGCCATTTTGAAAAACAGAATGGCCCTGAGGAGCAATTGGCGAACCGTAGGGTGCTCTGCGAGCACCGGAGGTCCGATCTTGTGCGCACAGTGCACACAACACCGCCCGTGGCGGCCGTCTGCGAGCCGCTAGTGGCCGTGCCTACCACCGCTGGAACCGGAAGCGAACGACCGGCGTAGCCATCTTCGATTTGCCCCAGACGCGTGCCCGCGCTCGCGACGACCACACGTCGCTCACCGGGTTTCCCTGGATGTAGCTGCAGGGCGCTCTGCGAGGACCTGCGCGTCCGCGCGATTCCGGTGTCCGCAGGACACCCTACGAAATCGCGGCGATCGCACGAAACGTCGCCTCGTCCAGGAACACCGCCTCGCGCGTGAGTTGAATCATCACGGCAGTCCCCGGCCAGCCACAAGCCGACAGGAGCCGATCGAACTGTTCGGCGGGGCAGGTCCCCTTCAAATCGACGAACAAAAGTCGCCCGTCGCGGTCGTAAAGCACGCCGTCGACTTGCCAGCAGCGATCGCTCGTGGCCGGAGACACCCACACGAACGAGCCATCGGGCTCGATGTACATTCGCGGCAGTCGGGCCAGCGCCGCGGCGGCCGCTTCAAAGCTCACGGGAAACGCCGTCGCCAGCCCCTCGGGCGACAATTGCAACGTGGGATAAGCGCGGCCGCGGCGCGAAATCGTGCCGGCCGCGGTCACGTCGGCCGGGCGGGCGTGCAGGGTGATGTGGAAGGAGTACATCGGGAGTCGGGAGGGCGAGGCTCCCGCCGAGCCGAACTCTTTGAGTGATTAGATCGACGTCAATTGTAGCGCCGGCTCAGCAGGAGCTTCGCCCTCCCGTGTTATCCGACTGTGGCGGCACCTCCGCGTCGATCCAATCGAGATACGCCTGGCTTCCCGACGCGATCGGTGTGGCCACGATTTCGGGCACCTGGTAGGGGTGCAGCTCGCGGATCGCCGTCTCAACGCGCGCGTACAGGTCGCCGCGGGTTTTGGCGATGCATTGCCATTCGGTGGCAGTCTGCACTTTGCCTTCCCAGCGAAAAGTGCTGGTGATCGGCCCCGCCACTTGCACGCAAGCGGCCAGCCGCCGTTCGACGAGCGCCGCGGCGATCCGCTGCGCATCTTCCTTTGTCTCTGCGGTGGTGATGACTTGGATGTAGTTGGGCATGAAGAAGCGACTAGCAATCGGCGACTAGCGACTAGCAAGAACGATCAATCATGGCGTGACGCACGGCGTCGAGCGCCTTCATGTTGGCCAGGCCGTCCTCGGCGGGATCGACGAGTCTTCCCGCCGCCACGCTGGCGCAAAAGCACTCGATCTGAGCCGCATATTGATCGGTTGCCGGAAAGTGGATCGTCTCTTCCCCGCCGCCGGACCGGACGATCAGCTCCGTCTGCCCGCGCGGCAAAACGCCGCCGGGAAACGAAATCGCGCCTTTCGTGCCGACGATCTCCAGCCGGTTGCGGTAGGGGCACTCGAAGCTCGAATCCAATAGCGCCATGCGGTCCCCCGGAAAACGCAGCAGCATGGAAAGCGTCATATCCACGCCCGTCTGATAGCGAGCGGCGCGGGCAACGACCTCCACCGGTTCCGCGCCGTTGAACAGCCGCGCGGCGTTGATACCGTAACAGCCCAGGTCCGAGAGCGATCCGCCACCGTGGCGCGGATCGAGCCGCCAATCGCCGCGGTCGATATCGAACGAGAAATCCATCGTCACCAGCCGCAGCTCGCCCAGCAGACCGTCGGCGAGCATCTTCCGCGCGTGAGCGACGCGGGGATGGTGGCGCCACATAAACGCTTCCATCAAGAGCACGCCGCGCTGGTGACACGCGTCGACCATGGACTGAGCCTGCCGGGCGTCGAGCGCGAGCGGTTTTTCGCACAGCACGTGCTTGCCGGCTTGGGCCGCGGCGACGGTCCACGGCAGGTGCAACTCGTTCGGCAACGGAACGTAGACGGCGTCGATTTCGCGGTCGGCCAGGAGCGCCTCGTAGGAGCCGTGGGCCGTGGGGATGGCAAACTCGTCGGCCCAAGCGCGGGCGGCCGCGCCGTCGCGGCTGGCAATCGCCGCCAGCCGGGCACCGGGCGCCTGCTGAAATGCCCCAATCAACGCGCGACGCACGATGCGAGCACAGCCCAGGACGCCGAAGTTCAAGGGGCGAGGCATGCCGGGAAATCTACCACTGGCGCCGCCTGAGTCATAGAGCTTGGTCGTGCCGCGCGCCGTTGGCTGCGCCGCGCATGGCGGCATGGGCGACGCCGGCGCATAATGACACGCGCTGCTCAACTTCCCCGGTTGTTTCTTATGCGCGAGCCCGAAGCCTACCTCGGCGGCACGTTCGTCCCGCTCTCCCAAGCGCGGATACCGCTCTACGATACGGGCTTCATGCTCGGCGCGACCGTGTCCGAGCAACTGCGAACCTTTAGCGGCCGGATCTTTCGGCTGGAAGAGCACCTCGCGCGGCTAAGCCGCTCCCTGGCCATCGTAGGTATTGAACTGCCGCGCGCGGCGTGCGATCTGGCGGGCATTGCCGAAGAGCTCGTCGGGCGGAACTATCGCCTCGTCGAGGAGGGCGACGATCTGGGATTGTCCATGTTTGTCACGCCCGGGCCGTACTCAACCCTCGCCGGCCGTGATGCAAGGCCCGGGCCCACCGTGGGGTTGCACACATACTCGCTCCCCTTTCATTTGTGGCGGGACAAGTACGAGTCGGGCGAGAGGCTGGTGACGCCGCAGGTTCGCCAGGTGCCGCCGGAATGCTGGCCCGCCGAATTGAAATGCCGCAGTCGCGTGCACTATTATCTCGCCGACCAGCAGGCGCGGCAGATCGAGCCGGGCGCCCGTGCCTTGATGACGGACGGCGGCGGCTGCGTCTTGGAGACGTCGACCTCGAATCTGCTGGCCTATCGGGAGGGGGAAGGACTGGTCTCGCCTCCCTTGCGTTCGATCCTGCCGGGAATCAGCCTGGCAGTGACGCTCGAACTGGCCGCCGCAGCCGGGATCGCGCGCCGGGAGCGCGAATTGTCGATCGACGACGTGCGAACGGCCCAAGAGGCAATGCTCACCAGCACGCCCAACTGCCTCTTGCCAGCCACGCACCTAAACGGCGCGGCGATCGGAGGAGGCATGCCGGGCCCGATCTACCGCCGGCTTCTGGCAGCATGGAACGAGCTGGCAGGACTGGACATCGTGGAGCAGGCGCGCCGCTTTGCCTCGCGCGCATGATCCGCCCTGCGCCGGATGCCGCGACCTGCGCGCAGCGCGCTTCGCAAAGAGGCCGGTGGGAGTCGAACCCACTTTGACCGGGTTGCAGCCGGTTGCCGGGCCGTCTGGCTCCAGCCTCGCTCTTGGTCTGCCCAGCGCGAACCGGGGCAGATGTACGATTACATCGGTTCTACGAGGGGTACGGCTTAAGGGCGGGCCTAATGGGTGGTTGTGACACCCGTTGGGCGTGCTATCACGCGTACTTCGGGTTCGATTGTCTTTCCGGATTTGACGCTAGGGCTTTTCCGAACAAGAGTTGCGCGGGGTAGTGTGCACCGGACTGCGCGGCGGCCGCCGGAATGGTCCGGGCAAATGCGTGGGCCACGTCGTCGCCGCGGACGGGTCCCCGGTTCAAACCGGAAGTCTCCTGGGGAGAGGTCTTGTGGGATTGCGCCGAACCAAGCCAACGCGCCGACGTGCCGTCACGATGGTGCTTGCCGCCTTCATGATGGTTGGCCTGCTGGGCATGGTGGCCTTCGCCATGGACGTGGGCTACGTGGTGCTCGTGCGCAGTCAGCTTCAGGCTGCCGCCGACTCGGCCGCCATGGCCGCCGCGGCGGTGATGGGCAACGATCCCAAGGAAGCTCTCAGCACCGCCCGTCAGTACGCCGCCTATCACGTTGCCGGCGGCGCGAACGTGCAACTCGTCGACGCCGACGTTGAGTTCGGCGTGTGGGACACGACGACCCGCACGTTTATGCCCATGAACACGGCCGGGAACGCGATTCGCATCACGGCGCGACGCGACGAGAACGCGGGTGGCGAGGCGCCGCTGTTCTTTGCCCGCGTGCTGGGACAGAACAGCTTCAGCATGTCGGCCTCGGCCGTGGCGATGTGCAATCCGCGCGACATTGCGTTCGTCGTGGATCTGTCGGGATCGATGAACGACGACACCGAGCCGGCGTGGGCCACGGCAGCGATCAACAGCGCGTTCGGCGGCATGTCCGGCGACGCGTTGATGCAAGCCGTGTACAGCGACTTCAATTTCGGGTCGTTCCCCGGCACGCTGCAATACGTCGGCGAGCCGCTGAGCGTCGTGACTACCTCGAGCGCGTATGCGGCCCTGACAAGCGACGTGGGACCATTGTCGCTACCGGCCGTGCCGGCGGCCTACCGGATTCTACCGACGGACAACGAGGCGCAGCGGAAGGTGAAGGGATATAGCTGGATCATCGACAATCAGCTTGCGGTGATCATGCCCAACGCCAAGCCCACGCCCGACAGCACGCAGAACTACGCGTACTACGAGAAGTATCTGGACTACATCATGCGGAGCTTGACGATCGCGCCGCCGCCGTCGCCGAGCCCGAGTCCGTCTCCCAGTCCATCCCCATCCCCTTCACCGTCTCCCAGCCCGTCGCCGGCGCCGGCGCCGCCATCTCCTCCCCCACCCCCGGCCCCTCCGCCCACGCCGAAACCGCCGCCGATCGGCGTGTGGCCCAGCGATCCGGGCATACGGCTCGTCTCGCTCGGCGGTTTGCTTGAGAACCCGAGCGGCGCGGGAGGCAACCGGCGCGTTCCCGACAACCTGCTGGCGATGAACTCCGGCGGCGTGTGGACCGAGCTGGTGCTGCCGCAACTGGCCTTGGGCGCAAGCTATTCGGCGACGACGCCGCCGTTGAGCCGCGGGACGCTGCCCCCCAGCCAGAGCAGCTACCGGATCGACGGATTCAATAATCCCAACACCGCGGCCTATCCTGGGCTCAGCATCAGCGTGCCGCGCTCGTACCGCAACTACGTGGGCTACCGCACGTACGCGCAGTTCCTGATGGACTACGGCCGGGACGTCAAGGTTGTGGCATCACTCTACGGGACGCTGTCGCTCAATAGCGGCGCCGCGCCCACGCACATGGAAGGGACGGCGGGGGGCACGTTCATGTTCCCGCCGCGCGAGCAACCGACGCACGCGGCCCGTCGTTCGTTGATCGCCGCGCTGAAAGTGGTCAAGGACCAGAACATCAACGTTCCGGCCGCGAATCAGCGCGACTGGGTTTCGATCGTCAGTTTCGACAAAGTGGCCGCTTTGACGTTAGCTCTGACCTCGGACTATGACGCGGTCATGCAGGCCTGTACGCAGTTGCAGGCCGTCGGCGATATCGGGGCATCCACCGCGACCGAAGCCGGATTGAGCACGGCCATTGCCCATTTGTCAGGCGCCGGGCGACAGAACACGAACAAAGATATCGTCCTCTTGACCGACGGAATCCCCAACACTTACTCGAGCTCCTCGCAGACCATCAACGGTTACATCAACGCCAACCCAAACGCCGATTTCTACAACGACGGTTCCTATTGGACCGACGCGGCCCTGATGCAAGTCTCCAAGGCGCGCGGCAAGAACTGGCGCGTGTACGCCGTGGGTCTGGGTGGCGGCTGCGACTACAACTTCATGGACCGCGTCGCCCGGCTGGGCGGCACGGCCGACGCCGCCGGCCAGAGTCCGCGCGGGACGGGCGACCCCATGTCGTACGAGCAGACGCTGACCAAGATTTTCAAGGATATTATTACACAGCCCCAAGTTCGCCTCGTGCAGTGACGAGAGGACGCCGCACGTCACCTTCCCCGAGCGGGGGCATTGGCTCGCGCCAGCGCGTCCCCGCCCTGGGCCGTTCACAGATTCAAGCTTGCCGGCGGCGCACCGGCGGGAAAGTGGGACGGGCACCGAGACGAAACGTTGGTCTGAAAGGGCTTGCGCTGTTTATGCTCGGAGCCAGTCCCATTTTCCCGCCTCGCCATTTTGAAAAACAGAATGGCCCTGCGTCCCCGCCACGTTTGCTCGTCGCGGGCGATCGGCCGAGTTACAATAGCAGCATCGTTCGCCACGGCCGGCACGGCGATCGATTCTCAACCGGACCCTCTATCGCGCGGGCATAGCATGATTCACTTGAAGCTCCTCGGTCCCCTCGCCGTTTGTTGCCTTACGGTCGTGTTCTCCGGCTGCTCGCGGTCGTCGTCGGACGCCGTGGCTTTGCCAACCGAGGGCCGCACCAGCCATGCCGACGGGCGCGTGGAAATCATCTCCCAGGTTTACGACATCGACCGCATCTACCGCTCGATGACCGGGCCGTGGAGCGCGAACCAGGTCCAGCTCGTCGAGGGGGATCGGCCGGAACTGGTATGGATCACCGGCTGCCACGTCGAAATGGTCGGCTCCGACGGCGCTACCAGCATGCCCGAGCAGTTCATGTGCCACGCCAACCTGGACTACGACGTGGAGAAGCACAGCGAGCTGTTTCACTTCACGAAGCGGCTGGACGGTCGGCTGTTCACGCTGTCGCAGGGTCAGTTGCACGTCGAGTTTCCCAAGGGGTTCGGCATCCCCGTGATGTCGAACGAGGCCCTGGACCTGGCCACGCAAGTGCTCAACTTGAACGTCAAGGATCGGGCGTTCCAGGTGCGGCACAAGGTACACGTCGATTTCGTGCGCGATCGCGACGCCGCCGAGCCCTTCAAGCCGCTGTACGAGTGCGGCGTGTCGAGCATGGTGTCGCTCGAGGGACGCAGCCTGGTCTTCGATCAAGGCGATGAGCCCGAGCACGGGCCGTGCAAGTCGTGCTGCATCCCCGGCGCCAAGGCCACCGACTGGGAGCACCAGAACGATTCGCTGGGCCGCATGTACAGCGGACACTGGGTGATCAAACCGGGCCGCGAAGAGAACCGTACCCGGGCCACGACTATCATGTCGCTTCCCTTCGACACCACGGTGCATCACATCGCCGTGCACCTGCACCCGTTCGCCGAATCGCTCGAGCTCGTTGACCTGACGACCGGCGCCTCGATCTTCAAAAGCCACGCCCGCAATTTCGAGGATCAGATCGGGCTGGCGCACGTGGACTACTTCTCGAGCGCCGAAGGAGCGCCACTGCCAAAAGACCACGAGTACGAGCTGGTAAGCGTGTACAACAACACGACCTGCCAGGACCAGGACTCGATGGCGGTGATGTACCTGTACCTGCTGGACAAGGAATTCAAGAAGCCGGAGATCACGGCAGCCTCTTCCGACGAGACGCAGGCCGGCACGGAGCCGCTGAAGACGGCGCCCGGGGCGGCGGGGTAGAGGCTACGGCACGCCGATCACCTTCTCGGCGTCGTTCTCGGTGGCTCCGGATAGTCTCATGGCGTCGCCCACTTTTTGCTGGAGGCGATCGAGCTTCACCATCGCAGCCGCGCGCTCGGATGCTGTCGACTCTTTACAGGGGATGACCCCATACCGCGCTCTCCCCGACTCGTCTTCCACGACGATGCCCTCGCCTTCCGTGACCTTGGCCAAGAACGAGCGAACGGGCTCGCTAAGGTGGGTGATTGTGATTCGCTGCCAGCTCATGAAAGACTCCTTGCGTCCATCCAGCGCGAGAACCGTGCGACAACCAGCACCGCGGCGGTCGGACCCCCCTCTGACTATACGTCAACCCCGCCGCCCCTTCACCCCAGCAGCCAGCGGGCCAGGTTGAAGTAGATCAACAACGTCGCCATGTCGGCGATGGCCAGGGCGATGGGGCCGGCCGCCACTTGTGGATCGCGGCGCGCCATCCGCAGCAGGTTGGGCATGGCCAGCCCGATCGTCGCGGCGCAGGCCACGCCGCCGGCAATGCCCCCCATGAGCGCCAGGGCGAAACGCGGCTGGCCGAGCCACACGAGCGCCACGACCGCCACCAGCGCCCCGCACGCGCCGCCCAGCAAAACGCCCGTCGCCAGCTCGCGGCGCAGCTTCGTGGCCAGGCTTGCCCACCGCGGCGTCTGCCCGTGCAGCATCGCGATCGCCAGCGTCACGGATTGAATGCTGACGCTTTCGGCCAGGGCCAGCACGACCGGCATGAAGAGCGCCAGGGCGACCGTCTGCTGCAACTGGGCCTCGAACAGTTTCGACAGTAAGGCCGCCAGAATGCCTCCGCCGATATTGGCCAGCAACCACGGGAAGCGGCCGGCGAACGCGGCCGCCGCGCTGGCCTGCTGCGCTTCGGCGACGTGTACGCCGATCATCTGAAAGACGTCCTCTTGTCGCGCGGATCGGTCGAGCTCCGCCAGCTCGTCGGTGTACAGGTCGATATCGACGACGCCGACGATGCGGCGGTCGGCATCGACCACGGGAAACGCCAGCAGGCGATGCATGAGAAAGAATTCGCACGCTTCGAGCACGGTAGCGGCGCGAGGGATCGCAATCACGTTTTCGACCATGATGTCGGCCAGCCGGGTGGCAGCGTCGCTCAACAGCAGGCGGCGCGTGGGAATCACGCCCGCCAGGCGCCCGTCGGCGTCCACGACGTAGAAATAGATGATCCGCGATTGCGGCTTCTCGGCGTGTACGGCGGCCAGGGCCTCGCCGACCGTCTGATCGACGCGCAGCCGCGTGTAGTCGCGGTGCATGCCGTCTTCAACGGAGTCGTGCAAACCGGTGCTTTTCAGCATGGCCGCGCGACCTAAGACCCGGCGGGCGGACCGGCCGCGCCTCGCGCCTCGGCCAAGGCGCCGTTCGGCTGCTGCTTCGCGCGCTCTTCGAGCGCGGCATCGAGAATCGCCATGACGTCGGGGACTTGCGCGGCCCGCTGCGTTTCGGCCTCGAGTTGGACGACCGTTTCCTGTTCTTTCTGCATATTGATCCGGTGGTTGGCCGCGTCAAACAACCCCAAGTTCGCGCCTTCGTATCCTTTCAGCTTTTTGACGCTTTCCATGCCTTGACTCGTCGCGTCGGCCCAGTGAGATGCCAGCTTCCGCGCGCTGTCGGCGTCGACGATTTGTTTTATGTCGGCCAGCAACTGCTCCTGTATCTTCATGATCTTCGCGGGGAGCTCGAGCATCTCCTTCTTCTCGCCCGGCTTAAGGTCCTTGCGGCGTGGAGGAGGGGCATCGGATGGCGCGGGCGCCGGCGCCGCCTCACCATCAGCGGAGGCGTAGGCCGCCAGCATGCGGACGATCGGGATACGGCCCCGCCAGTTGACCGTGCTCGGCGGCGCGGCGTTTGGGGACGGGGCCGGCGCTTTGGCGGGCGTCCCCGGGTCGGGGGTGTTGTCAGGAGCCGCGGGCGTGCGAGCGGCGGCGGGGGTCCCCGGATTGGCCGCCGGCGAAGCGGAGGGAGGCGTTCCCGTCGGCATCGGATTCGGCATCGCCGGCTGCGCGCCCGGCGGTTGAGTGAAACTGCCGCCCGGTGGCGCCACGGGATTGCGCGGCGCGGGCGCCGGTGCAGGCGGCGCCTTTGCCGTTGGTTGCGGGTTGGTCGGCGCGGGCGCTGGTGCCTGAGCGACCTGCGGGGAGCCGGCCGGCCGTGGCGCGGCGCCGCCGCCCGAACCCGTGAACGCCCACACGAGGATCAGACCCACCACGAGCGCCGTGACGCCCGCCGCGCCTCCGTATACCGCGATTGCCGGCATGCCCAGGATTGTCCCGGCCTTGGCTCTTCGGCCGGACGACTTGGACGGCGTCAGCAGCGCGCCTCCAGCGGACGGCTCGGCGGCCGCTGCCGCCAGGGGAGCGCCTTCGCCCAGCGCGTCGAGAATGCCCACGTTCAGATCCTGCCCCGAGCCCGACGCATCATCCAATGAAACGGCGGCGCCACCTTGGTCCGCGACAGGCTCGCCCGCTTTCTCCTGCTTCTCCGGCACGCGCTGCTTCTTCTTGCAGCGTGGGCAAGTAATCTGCCGACCGGCGGCGGCCGCGGGAATGCGGATCTTCGCGCCGCAGCTCGTGCAAACGATCCGTTGCCGCTCGTCAGCGGCCGTTTTTGGCGCCGCGTCGCCACCAGCGGTCGTCGGTAATGCACCGCTGGCTGCTGGCGCCGCGGCCGAACGACTCGCCACCTTTCCGGACCCTTCTCCCAATGGAGCCAGACTGAAGTCCTCGTCCACGGCCGAATCGGCGGTGGGGGATGCGTCAGGTCTTGGTATCGAGCGTTCCCCTTGGTTTGTCGAGGCGACCGGTTCAGCGGGCGCCGCCTTGCCACTCGCGGCGACCTTGCCCGGATGCTCCTCAATCGGCGCCAGGCCGATGTTGCTGTCCCCGGCGGGCGAGCGCAGCGGCGCGGAGCCGCCCCCAACGGGAGGGCTGGGCTGCCGCAGACGGCTGGTGATCGAGAACGGGGCCGGCTCGGACTTGGCTGGCTGGCTCGGAGAAGCTTCGGCCGCCGGCGCGCCCTCGAGCGGCACCAGGTCCATCCCGTCCTCGGTCTCAATGGCCGGAACCGTGATGGCCGCCTGGCAGTGCGGGCAGCGACCGCGCTGGCCGCCGTACTTCTCCTTCATCCGAAGGATCGCCCCGCAACTCGGGCAATTGAATACGATGATCATGACTGCGCCAGCGTAATTGAACTGCCGTTCGAGGGTGGGAAGCTCCCGCAAATTCGAGGCATGATCCCCGGCCGCGGCCGAACTTATGGCGGGGTAGGGGCGGAACGTCCATCATCGCCTGTTCTGGCCGTAAAGACAAGAAAGGGACCACCCGAGACAGGGCCGTTCACAGATTCAAGCTTGCCGGCGGCGCACCGGCGAGAAAGTGGGACAGGCACCGAGACGCAACGTTCGTCTGAAAGGACTTGCGCTGTTTATGCTCGGAGCCAGTCCCATTTTCCCGCCTCGCCATTTTGAAAAACAGAATGACCCTGCCACCCGAGATACCCTCGCGGCAGGGCTTTTTAGCCCATTTTTCCCGGTCCGCCGGCGTCGCCTGGCTAGTCGCGCTGGCTAGTCGCGCTTGTCGAGCCACCGCCTTGATCGGCAGCCGCGATCGACCATGATGATGGCGGCCAGCCGTTGGCAATGCCGCCTGAGCCACTTTCGGTCCTCTAGCCGGAGGGTGAAACCTTGACGCCGACCGATGTTCGAAGGCACACAAGCGCGGGGCAGACACCGGCAGCTTGGACACGCCAGTTGTCGAGCGTGCCCCATGCCGCCGTTTCGGTATTGGCGATCGGCTGCTGGTTGGCGGTCGCCGGCGGGACGTTCGCCGCCGAACCGGCCCCGGCCGACGCCGACGGCATCACGGTGCATCTCAATCTTCGCTACCGCGAGGGCGGCAGCAAGCAATGCGTGCTCGATCTCGCCGTGCCGAAGCAGCGCGCGGAAAAGCCTCGGCCGGCGATCCTTGTCATTCATGGCGGCGGATGGCTGGAAGGGGACAAATCCAGCTTCGCTTCCGACCAGCATGGCACGCCCGCGAACATCGTCGAGTTCGCCCGGCTCGGCTTCGTCGCGGCGACGATCAACTATCGGCTGTCGGGCGAGGCGCCCTTCCCCGCGGCGCTCGACGATTGCCGGTGCGCTGTGCGCTGGCTGCGGGCGCATGCGCGCGAATATCACGTCGATCCCTCGCGCATCGGCGCCTACGGCAATTCGGCCGGCGGCCACCTGGCACTCTTGTTGGCGCTGACCGATCGGCCCACGGACGCCGGCGACGGTGAGCCGTTGGCCAAGGAATCGAGCCGCGTGCAGGCGGCCGCGAGCGACAGCGGACCGCTGGACCTTCTCTATCAGCACGAGCACAACCAGCTCCGTGTCGTCGTCGAGAAGTTCATGGGCGGACCACCCGACGACGCGCGCCGCGAGCAGTACCGCCGGGCGTCGCCCACGATGTATTTCGCCGAGAAGCTACCGCCGCTCTTGTTGATCCACGGCGCAGTCGACGAGCAGGTCGACGTGCGGACCGCGGACGAGTTCGTCGCCGCTATTAGCCGAAACGGACCCAGCGACTTAAGCTACATTCGTCTGGCCCATGTCGGGCACTGCCCGCACTCGCTTGTGCGCGTGCCCTATCTACGGCAGGTCGTGACCGATTTCTTCACGCGCGCGCTCGCGGCAGCGACGCACGGCGAATAGCCGCGCTGCTGCAACCCGTTAGCGCGCTTGGCAACGGTGTACCCGCCGCGGCCGGGTTGGTCGCCAACCGTTCATCGCCGCGGTCGCTGCCGTCAATTCAGTTGCGTCGCTTGCCGGCTGCGCGGTGAGGTCGGGCCGCAACCGAAGCTGCCGAAGGAGCTTTCGCCGCTACGCCGCACTCGTCCGCCTGTTCGGCATACAAAATGCCGCTCTCCTCGGTGTTGTAAGCAAAATCTTCAAACAACTTTTAGGGGGGAAAGCGAAGGGAGGACCACCATGCGATCTCACATGCGACTTGCGGTAATGATCGGCTTGTGCGTCTCGTTGGGCGCCTGCCGGGCGTTTGCACAACAGGCGGCGCCAGTGCATCCAAAGGCGACGAACGTGCAGGCGTCGCCGTTCTTTCGCGTCAGCACCATGACCGGAATGGCGGTCAAGAACCGCCAAGGCCAGCCGATCGGTAGCGTCGAAGACATGCTCGTCGACATTCACGACGGGCAAGTCCGCTACGTGATCATGTCGTTCGGCGGCTTTCTGGGCGTGGGGAACAAGCTGTTCCCGATTCCCTGGCACCAGTTGACGCTGAAGTACGACGAGAAGGAAACGTTCTTTGTCGCGGACGTCTCGCGGCAATTCCTGGAAAAAGCGCCCAGCTTTCACCGCCAGGACTGGCCCGACATGACCAGCGAATGGGTATCGGCGGTTGAGTCGCTGTTCCCGACGCACGCGGGGATCGTCGTGGGAGTCACGAGCGACCACCTCACGATGACGAACCTGAATGGTAGCGGCCAGCATGCGCACGTCGTGGCCACGGATGCCGAGATCACGCGCGACGGCCAGGCCGTCCGCCTGAAAGACCTGCAGAAGGGGGACCACGTGAAGGTGACAACGGCCGAACAGGCCGGCATCCGCGTGGCGACGAAGATCGAAGCCACCTCGGCGGCGGCCGAGCAGGGCGCGCGCGTGGAGGAGGCGACCACGCGCACCCGGTAACGACCGTCGTGGCTTTCAATGCCGGCGCGCTGCTGGACAAGCGAGTGGCAACACGCGCGGTTAAGCAGCGCGCGGCTATTGATACACGCCTACCGGCATTCCTTCCGCGCGCGTCACCAGATAGCGGACGGTGCGGAAGTCGAGTTGCTCGCTCAGAAAGGTCACGCTGCCGTCGCACAACAGCACGTGGGCGCCGCCCGGGTGCATGCTGAAGATCTCGCCGTTGGGTCCGCAATTCGACAGTGCCCAGGAGCAATCGGCCGGGCCGCCCAGCGGAACGCTGTTATTGTTGATGACCCGCTTGATGTTTCCGAGGGTCGAGTTCCCGGCGCCGGAGATGCCGAAGCCGTTGTCGGGCTCGGCCCAGCGGTTCATGGCGCGATGGCCGCTTGGCGTGGGCGCGTCGGCGTCGTTGCCCGCGGCGATCACTGGATCGACGTACGGCGAAGGCACGAACGGCGGCAGCGTCTCGTAGTTGATCGGGTTGTCCTCGGCCAGGGCGATCGTCTGGCTCAAGCCATCGGTGATTTGCGCAAGCCGCGTGCCGCCCAGGCCCAAGGCGCCGTCCATTCGCGTGGCATTGTTGCCGAGGCCCGTCGCCGGATCGATGTCCACGTGGACCGTGGCCGAGTAGTCGGTCTGCCCGTAGCCCTGCGGGTCGTCCTCGGCCAGGCCGTTGCTGGGGCAGAGGAACGAAGGGATGCGCGTGCGGGCCGCCGCCTGATTGCCGGCGGCGCGTTTGTCGTTGTAGGCGAACGTTGGGTCCATCATGTTGGCAAGTTGTATCTCTTCCATGAACGGCAGCAGCATGGTGAACGTCGATTGCAGGTCGAAGCTCGTCTGGTTGGTTTTGGGGATCGTCCCCTGGCCGCCGGTGGGGAGCACGGACTTCGTGCCCTCGAAATTGTGCAGGGCAACCCCGCACTGCCGCAGATTGTTCTTGCACTGCGCTTTGCGGGCGGCCTCGCGGGCGGCCTGCACCGCCGGCAGCAGTAGCGCGATCAAGACACCGATGATCGCGATCACGACCAAAAGCTCGACAAGGGTAAAACCGCGCGGCCGGGGGCATCGATTCGCTGGCGATGTCATGATTGGTTCCTCCCATGAATAGGAGTTGTTGTTGCGATGCGCGTCGCGGAAAGCGCGCCTCCGCGGCAACGAGGCCGCAGGAGTAATCCGCGAGGCCTCTCGGACACGGACGAAATCAGGACGGACGCGTTGGCAGGAGTCGCCCCATGGGCGGAGCGACTGGTCATTTTCAGGCGGGATGGTTGTCGAATTGCTGCGGACGCCACGGCGAGGCCGAGGCTGCGAACGCATCAACAACCACGGATGAGTATCTCGCGCCGCCGGCTGATTGCAAGCAGAAAACTGGGCCACTTTTGCGGCTCGCAGCGACCGTCGTTTGTGAATTTAAGTATCATTTTAGAAATGACTTACGTGCCACAATCTTGGGCCTGTCGTGTCACGTGATCTGGCCCCGACATGTCCACTGTCGGCGGCTACTTGAGCACCCGCTTCTCGTGCAGCCAGCAGCCGATGACGCCGGATAGCCACCCGCCGGGCGACCAAAGGGCATTTTCGCCTCCTTCGGCGGCGGTACCCGGATTGCGTGCCCGGCGTGGCCAAACACCTTGATCGTGAAGTCTTTTCGCGCGTCGTCCTTGATGCGCTCGACGATCTTGGCCGCGTCGCGGCGGATTTGCACTTGGCCGGCCAAGGTCTTTGGGTCGGCGGCCGTGGCGGTCGACGCTGCAATCGCATAGCCAAAGGCGACTGCCAGGTGAATCCAGCGGACAGAATCCCAGCTCTCCTTCGAAAAGGCGAGCAAAGCAGCCAAGCTAGAGAGCCTGGTCGCGGGAGTCAGAAAAGTCGCGCCGACCGGATCGCAGCGGGCGAGTTCGCCAAAATCGGGAGCGGCACCGGCTGGATCGTTCGCACCCGGTCAACCCCCCGTCCGGCGAGCGCCGTTGGAGCGCCAAAACCAGCCGGCGGGTCGCTCGACCGTATCCGCGCCTCCGTCGGCGGTGAATGACGGGTTTCCTTGCGCGAAGCGCCGACCGGATCAATTCCTCCGCGTGGCGACGAGTCCTGGAGTTGCTCGTCAAACGCGGATATGCTTCTGTCTTTCCAGTCGTCCTCGACTGGGTAAAGTGGTTCATTTGCGGGCGGTCGGCATCCGCCGAGGCGAGATGGCCCTTCATGACGACAACCTCATTGCCGCGGCGCCGCAAAAGGGCCAAGAGCCATCCCGCGCGATTGCCTAAGGCTCGCGGTCGGCACCCGATCCTGTGGGCCTACACGCTCCCGATTGTGATCATCCACGCGCTGGCGCTATTGGCATGCATTCCGTGGCTGTTCAGTTGGACGGGCCTGGCGGTGATGCTGGTCGGAGTGCACATGTTCGGCAACCTCGGGATCAACCTGGGCTACCATCGGTTGTTGACGCATCGCAGCTTTCAAACGCCCAAGTGGTTGGAACATTGCTTTTCGGTCGTCGCGCTGTGCTGCATGCAGGATACTCCGGCCCGCTGGGTCGCCACGCATCGTCTGCACCACAGTCATGCCGACGGCCCCGACGACCCGCACTCTCCGCTGGATGATTTCGTGTGGGGGCACATCGGGTGGCTCTTCCGCCGTAGTCCGGCATTGCACGATATCGCCTTGTACCAGACGTACGCCCGCGACTTGCTGGCCGATCCGTTCTATATGCGGCTGGAAAAGCGGCCTGCCCTGGCCGGGTTCATCTACCTGGCGCACGCGGCGCTGTTCTTCCTCGTGGGGTTGGTGGGTGGCCGACTGTGGTGGGGCGATTGGGCCGCGGGGCTGCAGTTCGGCGCCAGCCTATTGGTCTGGGGAGTGATCGTCCGCACGGTGGTCGTGTGGCACATCACCTGGAGCGTGAATTCGGTCACGCATATGTTCGGCTACCGCAGCTACGACACCCCCGAGAACAGCCGCAACAACTGGCTCGTGGCCGTGCTGAGCGCCGGCGAGGGCTGGCACAACAACCACCATTGGGACCCGTCCAGTGCCCGCGTCCAGCACCGCTGGTGGGAGCTGGACACGACGTTCTACACAATCTGGCTGCTCGAAAAGGTCGGGCTGGCCTGGGCGGTCATCGCGCCCCGGCATAGTCGTCGCACGGCGCGCGATCGCGAATAGACTGCCTGCGCCCGTTTTCGCACGCTCCTCATCCGGCACTCAGCGCCGCGTCGCCGCCCGCCGCCAGCGGCGCATCATCACCAGCGCACACGCGCCCACAAACGCCAGGCCGATCCCGGCCGGCTCGGGCACCGCGTTGACGATCACGTCGTCCAGGATCGGCTGCGTGCCGAAGGCCGACATGCCGTACGCGCTCAAGTCCATCCCTCCCCAACTGACGAATGCGACGTCCACCGGTTGCGAGGCGTTGAGCGGCGTGAACGAGAATTCAAAAAGGTGCGAAAGGCCGTACTGAATCGCGTTGGGCACCGCCAGCCATTGGATGGGATCGCCTGGCAGCACGTTGGTCACCCGCAGCCCGATGATGCCGGCCCCCGTGAAACCCTGGTTGGTCGAGTTCTCTTCGCCCGAGATCCAGAAGCTCAAGCTGTACGAAGGCGCCGGCGTCAGTTCGGTGTGGACTAACTGGTGCAAAATGACCGGGGCACCGGCCACCGACGTGAAGGTCGGCGGTGCCGGGAACGTGACGGTCGCGTTGGCGTTGAACGTCGGCTGCTGGCTGACGGTGGTGCCGGCGCTCGTGTGAAAATCGACGGCGGCCCGCCCATCCGGCAGCACGTCGCTCAGCCGCAGGTGATACGGCGTCGGCAGGCCGTCGTTCCCCCATCGCGCCGTGCTATTGGCGCCGCTGCTCAACCAGCCCGGCGGAACGGCGTAGGGCGAGTTGAGGGGGTTGGCCCAAAAGTTGGCGTTGGCAAGTCCGTCGGGCGGGGCCGCAATCTCGAAGCTGCCGTTGACGACGATGTTGCCGGCATGGGTCGTGCCCAAGCCGCTGGCAATCGTCAGCGCGGCCTGCGCCGGGGACGCGAGACACAAGAGGAGGGCGCAGCCGAGACAGGGCGAGAGCGTGGACAGGACGATTCTCAGGGCATCGGGGCGGGTTTTGCGTGCGTGGCGAATCATTGGCGTTCTCCGACAAATCGAGGAAAGGCTTCGAGGAAACAGACCCGCGGCCAGCTTAACCTGCGGCGGGGCGCGGGCAAGCGCGACTTTGGGATTTTCGCGTGTCGGCACAGGAGAACTGCAAAGTCCGGGGTCTGGCTCATTTTGTCGGCACCTGCGGTTCTCGATTCTTCCGACGGACTTTCGGCCGACAAATGTGCCTGACCCCCTCTCCCAGGACTTTGCAGTTCTCCCGCTTGTCGCCACGCATTTCTTGCCTCTGCCCGCTCGAAACGTGTACCGTGGGTGCGGCGTCATGTTCAAGGGAACGACCTCGCGTGGCACTCTCGCTCAAATCCGTCTGCCGGCGACTGTTCACGACCACGTACGCGCCGGACCCCACGCTCCGCACGTTCCTCGACCGCGCCCAGACGCAGCGGGGCGAGCTGGCCGAGGTGACGGTGGCCGTTCTCGACGCGCGCGAGAGCGAGCAATTCTTTGGCGTCCACGTGGCCCGGCGGGGGATTCAGCCGGTTTACCTGCGGATCGCGAATCGGTCGGCTCAAAGCCTGCGGCTGCAGCCGGTGAGCATCGACCCGAACTACTACACGCCGCTGGAAGCCGCCGGGGTGAATCATTTCTCGATCGCCAAGCGCCTTTCGGCGTTCGGCGTCCTGGCCATTTGGTTCCTCGTGCCTTTGCTCGTCTTTGCGCCGCTGAAACTGATCACGGCCTATCGGGCGAATCGCCGGATGAGCGAGTTCTTCCGCGCGCACGCGTTCCATCTCCGCCCGATCCCGCCCGGCGAGTTGGCGGAAGGCTTCGTCTTCACGCCGCTCGATGCCGGCACCAAAGTCGTGCACGTGCGATTGCAAGCGACGGGCGAATCGCTCGACGAGATGATTCGCACGGCCCAGGCCGCCGCGGCGAAACGCGACCCGGCTGCACGCTCGCCAGAATCGACCGCCGCGGCTCCGGCGAGTGCCGAGTTTGTCTTCTCGATCCCCGTCCCCGGCATCGCCGCCGACTATCTTCGCCGCGACTTTGAGACGCTCATCCCGCCCGGCGCGCTGGTGTCTTGCAACGTCCGCACGTTGGTCGAGCGGGTGTGTGCCATGCCCGCCGCCACTACCAACGCCAAGGACGCGCGTCCGGGCGATCCGGCCAATCTGGTCGTGATCGGCGATTTTGACAGGCTGATGAGCGGGTTCGCCGCGCGGTGGGATGAAAGCGAGACGATCTCGCTGGCGACGTGCTGGAAAACGGTGCGGGCGTTTCTCCTCGGCTCGGACTACCGTTATTCGCCGGTCAGCCCGTTGCACCTGTTCGGCCGCAGCCAGGACGTCGCCTTGCAGCGGACGCGGCGATCGATCAACGAGCGATTGCACCTGCGGCTGTGGCTGACGCCGCTCGTGTTCCGCGGGCAGCCGGTGTGGGTCGGCCAGGTCAGCCGCGACATCGGCGTGCGATTCACGACGCGGGCTTGGAACCTGACGACGCACCGCATCGACCCCGATGTCGACGAAGCGAGAGACTACGTTCTGGAGGACCTGCTTCAGGCCGGCCGGATCGAGGCGGCCGGGTACGTCGACGGCGTCGGCCCCTGCGACCGCGCGTCGCCGCGGCACAACCTCACCGGCGACCCGTACTTCACCGACGGCAAGCGGGCCGTGATCCTGCTGTCGAGCATGCGGACGACGCCGCTTTTCGTGGCGTGGAGCTGATTGCGTAGCTACAGCACGTCGCGGCGCAGTTGGGGGAATACTTTCGAGACCTTGGCGAGCAAATAGTCGCCGTACGTGCCGCTGACCTCGTGGACGCTCGCGCGGTCCCAACGCTCGTGCCGATCGTCTTCGAGCGCGTGGCCGGCGAGCTCCTCGATGGGCCGTACCTCGGCCGCAAAGTTGGGATCGAAAAAGAACGGGAACGACAGCCGGTCGCGGCCGCTTTTGTTCAGCACGCGATGCGGCGTCGAGCGGTACAGGCCGCGCGTCAGTCGATCGAGCATGTCGCCGATATTGCAGATGAACGAGCCGGGGATCGGTGGCGCGTCGACCCACCGGCTGCGGCTTTTCACTTGCAATCCGCCCACCTCGTCCTGCCAGAGCATCGTCAATAGTCCGTAGTCGGTGTGCTCGCCGACGCCCCAGCGGGCATCATCGGCGGGCCGTGGCGGCGGCGCGGGATAGTTGAAAATGCGAAAGAGTATCAGCGGATCGCCCGTGTAGCGGTCGGCGAAATAATTTTCGTCGAGGCCAAGGCTGAGCGAGATGCCGGCCATCAGCCGGTGGCCCAATTGCGTCATCGCGGCCAGGTATTCGAGCACCACTTCGCGGAACGACGGGATGTCGGGAAAGAGATTCGCGCCGCACAGCGGCGTGCCGGCAAGCACCGCCAAGTCATCCGCCGGCAGCTCGGCCCCGAAGTAGAGCCCCTCCTTTTGATCGGGCTTGCCCGAGGTCAGCTCGTCACCGACGGCGAAATAGCCGCGCCAGGCACGGCCGCCGCGGGCCATGGCGATGTTCATCTTTTCGGCCGCGCTCAAGGCGAAGAACTGCCGGCTGAGCTGTTCCAGGCACGGGCACAGCCCACGGTCGACCCCATGTCCGACAACGTAGAAGAAGCCAGACTCGCGGCACGCCGCGCCAATTTGCCGGGCCACGTCCTCGCGCGCGGGCGCCCCGGCCACGAGCGGCGCGACGTCGATCACAGGAACTTGTGCAAACTCGGCGAGTGGTGAGGTCGACGTCATCGAAGCTTGCTCAGTCGTAGCCGTAGGGTGCTCCGCGAGCACCATTTCATCGGCCTCGTGCAGGATACTCGACGGAAGATGGAACCGCCAAGAACGCCAAGGCCGCCAAGGTTTGCGGTAGGGTGCGGTACAATGCGCGCGGTTCCCGTCGCCCAGGCAAGCCCCCCACAACGCGCGCGAGCGCTGGAGTCCCTCATGAGCAAAGGACGGCTGGAAGCGTTTAGCGACGCCGTGATCGCGATCATCATCACGATCATGGTGCTGGAGCTCAAGGCGCCGGAAGACGCGGAATTGGTCGCGCTACGGCCCCTTGTGCCGGCCCTCTTGAGCTACGTGCTCAGCTTCGTGTTCGTCGGCATTTATTGGAACAACCATCACCACCTGCTGCAGGCGGTGCGGCACGTCGACGGCCGGGCCCTGTGGGCGAACATGCATTTGCTGTTCTGGATTTCCCTCATCCCGTTCGTCACCAGTTGGATGGGTTCATCCCGCTTTGCCGCCTGGCCCGTCGCCGCGTACGGTGTGATCCTGCTCATGGCGGCCGTGGCGTACCTGATTCTGACGCGCGTGCTGGTGGCCCGGCACGGCAAGGATTCGCCGCTGGCCGTGGCCGTCGGGGCCGACGTGAAGGGCAAGCTGTCCTTGGTGCTCTATGCGGTCGCCGTGCCGGCGACGTTCGTCCATCGCGGGATCGCCTGCGCGATTTACGTCCTGGTGGCGGTGATGTGGCTCGTGCCTGACCGGCGCATCGAACGGACGCTTATCGAGGCGGGCTAAGGGCCTTGCCTCCGTCGATAGAATACGTGCGTACAGGAAAGCGTGTTTCCGCAGGGAGGAGAAGAATGTCCACCAAGCAAATCAAGAGAATCGTCCGCGATGTGCCTGGCCATTGGGTCGGCGACGGCTTCCCGGTCCGCAGCCTGTTCACGTACGCGGAAGCGGACCTGTTCGACCCGTTCTTGCTCTTGGACTACGCCGCGCCGCACACGTTCGCCCCGTCGTCGGGCGAGCCGCGCGGCGTCGGTGAGCATCCTCACCGCGGCTTCGAGACGGTTACGATCGTTTACCAAGGGGAGCTCGAGCATCGGGACTCGGCGGGCCACCACGGCGCGATCGGTCCCGGCGACGTGCAATGGATGACGGCCGCCTCGGGCGTGGTACACGAGGAGTTCCACAGCCAGCGGTTCGCCCGCGCTGGCGGCACGTTCGAGGTGGTGCAGCTTTGGGTGAACTTGCCGGCGCGCGACAAGATGTCGGCGCCCCGGTATCAGGAGATCCTGGATCGGCAGATTCCGGTTGTGAAGCTGCCGGACGGGGCCGGAAGTGTGCGCGTGATCGCCGGCGAGCTAGCAGGCACGAAAGGCCCGGCGCTGACATTCACGCCGGTGCAGCTTTGGGACGTGCAGTTGAGCGCCGGCGGCGCGGCGACGCTGCCGCTCGTGGACAATCACACGACGGCGCTGGTCGTGCAAAGAGGCGACTCCACTGTGAATGATACCGAGACGGTTGCCGACGCCAGCCTGGTCCTGTTCGACCGCGCAGGCGATCAGATATCGCTCAAGGCGAAAGGTGAAGGCCGAGTCCTGCTGCTTTCCGGTCAGCCGATCGGCGAACCGGTCGTGGGGCAGGGACCGTTCGTCATGAACACCCGCGACGAGATCCAACAAGCCATCCGCGACTTCCAGGCCGGCCGCATGGGGCGGCTTGCGTAGTTGCCCGCGCCCAGCCTGTAGGTCAGGCAGGCCCCTGCCTGACAAGCGCCGCGCAAGCGGCTTGCCGCGCATCTGTCCGCTTCGTTCGGCCAGGGCGACGAATAGATCCTGACGATCCGCCGCGGCCCGCATGGCCGACACGGCGGCCTGCCGCGCCTCGCGCATTTCTCGGTGGGGTCGCCCGGGCGGTGCAAGAGCTCCAGCCATTGCACGCCCAAGGCTCCCGCACGCGCAGCGGGCAGTGTATTATAGGGCCTTAGTTCGCTCGAATTGCTTCCTGGCACGAGGCCGGCAGGAGAACGGCAAAGTCCTGGGAGAGGGGGTCAGGCACATTTTTCGGCCGAAGGTCCTTCGGGAGAATTGAAAACCGCGTGCGCCGAAAAATGGGCCGGACCCCGGACTTTGCAGTTCTCCTGCGAGGCCGCGGCACAAACCCGTGGCTTGCCGTTCGTCGGTTCCGGGCGAGTCGTCGAGGACGGCGTCCATCCTTGCGGCCCACCCGATTCGACTCGCCTCCGAAGGTCGACCGTCTACCGAATACCTCACATGCTCTTTCCCCTGCCGCTAGCGCCGTTCGAGTCCTACATGCTGGCGGACGATCGCGCCGCGTATCCGATGGTGTTCTATCTTCGCCTGAGCCTGTCGGGCGAATTGGATGGTGCCCGGTTCGAGGCCGCCATGCGATGCGCCGTGGACCGGCACCCATTGCTACGGTCGATTGTTCGCGAAGCGGCGGGCGAGCAATGCTGGACGCTGGTCGAGAATCCGCTGGCCAACTTCGATTCTCGCGATAGCGACGAGCCGATCGATCGCGACAAAGGTCGCTTGGACCTGACGCGGCAAGCGGGTCTGCGCGTGTGGGTCCGCCGATCGCCGCCGCGGACCACGGCATTGATCGAGTTCCATCACTCGTGCTGCGACGGCGTCGCGGCCGTGCAGTTCGTCGAGGAAGTGCTGCTGGCTTACGCGAGCACGCAGCCAGGCGCGGCCGGTGACGCGACGCCGCGTTTCCGGCTGCTCGATCCCGAGCGGCTGCTAAGGCGCGCGCGGTTTGGACTGGGGCTCGCGCGGCGACTGCTGCGGTTGCCGCTTGCACCGGTGGGGGCCTACGGACTGGCCGAGTTCTTTTGGAATCGGCCGGCGGCGGTTGCCGCCGAAGCGCCCGACGACAGGGCCGGCGCCATTTCAATCCTCGCGCCGGCCTTTCACAGCCACACGGTGGGCTCGCGCCAACTGGCGAACCTGCGGTGGGTGGCGCGGCGACAGGGCAAGACCGTCAACGACCTGCTGTTGCGCGACCTGCTCATGGCGATCGAGGACTGGAATACCCGTCACGGCCGCGACGCCGGCGCGTGTTTTCGGATTACGGTCCCGATCAGCCTTCGCCAGGCGGCCGACGAGTCGCTGCCGGCCACGAACGTCGTATCGATGTTTTTCATCGATCGCCGGCCGGGACGGTTCGCTTCGCCGCGACGCCTGTTGGCCAGCGTTCGCCGCGACACATGGCTCGTCAAGCGCTTCCGGCTGGGACTGGTGTTCGCGTTCTTCGTGCCGTGGTTGAATCGCTTTCGCGGCGTGCGGACGGCGCTGATGTACAACGACCGATGCATGTCCACCGCCGTCCTGAGCAACCTGGGAACGCAATTTGAGGCGACCGACTTGCCGCGCTGCCGCGGACGGATCACGGCGGGCGATGCCGTGGTCGAGGCGATTGACTTCCTGCCCCCCCTTCGCCCGCTGACGCGCGTCGCCCTGGGCGTCATCACGTATGCCGATCAATTGACCATGACCTTGCACTACGACGGGCGTTCCCTGTCGTCCGTGGCGGCCGCCGGCTTCCTGGCGTCGCTGGTCGCGGGCGTCGACGACACATCCGCCGGCCGCCGCGACGGCGTCCCCCTTCCTCCCCATGCCGAGCGGCCATTGACCGTCGACGACGGCGTGGAGCACGCAGGCGCCAGTGCATAGCGAGGGCAGGCGGCGGGAGCGCCTCGGATGCTTGCCTCGTAGCCGCGGAACGTCTGGTAGCGTCGCCCGGCAGGGCCGGGACACTTACGGAATATCCCCCTTGCGCTTCTGGGCGAACGAGCACTTTCAGTATACGTCTGGGCCCTCATGCGCCGTGACTTGTCCGATAGCGCAACTATGGACCGGCCAAGCGCGCTGCGTCAAACCGACTCGGTCTCTCATATGTTCCGTGGCTGACAGTTGCTGCGTCACGCTACGCAAGTGCTATATTTACCGGCATGACGCGGCTGATTCTCATCACTGTCGCAACGCTTTTGGCGCTGTGGATACTGCTCAATTTGGGCATTGTCCCGGAGCCGCTCGCGAGGCTCTTCGAGCCGCTCGTGGGGCTTGCCTGTTCGCTCGCCATACCCGCCCTCATCATCACGTCGTATGCCGCGCCGGGGCTGTTGCGGGACGTGGCCGATGACGCGCGCCACCTGTGGCACCGCGTGCGGACGCGGCGGCACGACATCGATGAATTGGAAGTCAAGATCGCCCACCTGGATCGGCCGTACCACATGCACCAATTGGGACTGATCTACGCGGCCCAGGGGCGCATCGCCAAAGCCCGGCCTTGGTTCGAGCGGGCCTTGGCCAAGGATCCGGACGCCGTGGAAACGAAGTACCACCTGGCGTGTTGCGATTTCGCGCAGAAGCAGTACGCGACCGCGGCCGACCTGCTCGAGCAAGTTCACGCCAAAAGACCGGACTACGACTACGGCATGGCCTACCTGCGATTGGCGCAATCACAGCAGCTTGCCGGCAATCTCGCGCGCGCGGGCGAGGTCTATCAGACCCTGCTGCGTTTCTATCCCGGACATCCCGAGGGGACGTACTACTACGCGCTGTTAAAGGCCGACGACCATGCGCCCGACGAAGCGCGGCAGTTGATGCGCGACGTCATCTTCACGGTCCGCCACAGCCCAGGATTTCATCGCCGCCGCAACCGTCATTGGGCGCTCAAGGCGCAGTGGTGGCTGTGGCGGCACCGGCGCGTCTGACGCGCCGGCGGAGGTATGAGCTGATGCGAACACAGGCAGAAAAGGCCGTCGCCTTCCGCGCCCTCCATGAGCGGGATCGCGCCTTCCTCATCCCGAACCCGTGGGACATCGGCACGGCGCGGGTGTTGGCGCACCTGGGATTTGAGGCCCTGGCGACAACGAGCGCCGGGTTTGCGTTCTCCCTCGGACAGCGCGACAACACTATCGACCGGGCCCGGGTGCTGGCCCACGCGGCCACGATTGTGGCCGCCACCGACCTGCCGGTCAGCGCCGATCTGGAGCACGGCTTTGGCGACGATGCCGCGACCGTGGCCGAGACCGTCCGGTTGGCCGTGGACGTGGGGCTGGCCGGTGCCTCGATCGAGGACTCGACCGGCCGGCCAGACGATCCGATCTACGATCACGCGCTGGCGTCCGAGCGAATCCAGGCCGCCGCCGAGGCCGCCCATGCGCGACCATTCCCTTTCATGCTCACCGCGCGGGCGGAGAACTACCTCGTCGGCCGGCGCGACCTGGCGGACACGATTCGGCGGCTTCAATCGTACCGGGACGCCGGCGCCGACGTGTTGTACGCGCCAGGGCTGGCGAACAAGGACGACATCGCCGCCGTGGTCAGCTCGGTGGATCGGCCCGTGAACGTCTTGATGGGCCTGGCGGGCGTTCCGTTGAGTCTGGCCGTGCTTTCGGAAATCGGCGTGAAGCGCGTCAGCGTGGGTAGCGCACTGTGCCGCGCCGCGCTGGGCGCCTTTCTTCGCGCCGCCCGCGAGATGCAAGAGCGCGGAACATTTTCCTTCGCCGACCAGGCGCCGACGTTCAAGGAGATTCGCGCGATGTTTTAATAGGCTTGAGGCTTGAGGAAACAGGCTTGAGGCTTGAGATCCGAGACTTGAGGAAGGGAGCCTCAAGCCTCTCCCTAGAGTTGCCCGCAATCGGCAATGACTATCTTGGCCGAGGTCTTGCCGGACTGGGAGCCCAGGCCCTCGATCTTCTTCACCACGTCCATGCCTTCGACCACGTTGCCGAAGACGACGTGCTTGCCGTCGAGCCAGGGCGTCTGCACGGTGCAGAGAAAGAATTGCGAGCCGTTGGTGTTGGGGCCGGCGTTGGCCATGCTGAGAACGCCGGCTCCGGTGTGCTTGAGCGTGAAGTTCTCGTCGGGGAACTTGTTGCCGTAGATCGACTTGCCGCCGGTGCCGTCGCCGTTGGTGAAGTCGCCTCCCTGGCACATGAACTGCGGAATGACGCGGTGGAACGCGCTCCCCTTGTAGCCGAAGCCCTTCTCGCCCGTGCACAGCGCGCGGAAGTTCTCGGCCGTTTTGGGCACGACGTCCGACCGAAGCTCAATGACGATCCGGCCGACCATTTTTCCATCGGCCGTGACATCGAGAAAGCACCGGGGAAGCTTCTTGTCGTCGGCCGCATTGGCCAGCGAGGTGCTGAGGGCCAAGCCGAGGATTGCAAAGGCGATCAGTTGCGGGATCATGCGTGACTCCTGTACGGGATGCTCTCTGGCCACGCGCCAAGATAGCCGCGGGCGGTGCGGTGCGTCAAACGCTCGACTGCTATCATGGAGGCAACTCGCACACCGCGCAGGGCCGGTCTGCCGAGTGATGCGCTACGAACAAACCGCGGAGAACCCAACATGTCGCTTCTGGACGGACGCGTGATGCTGGGCGACACACTGTTGTTTGAAGGCCGCCTGTGGGTGGAAGAGCCCGGCAAGGGCCGCCCGGCCGTGTGGAAGGCGGGCTTTTTCTCCCCGCAGACGTTGCCGATGATCAAGGGAGAGTGCCGGCTGGAATTGAAAGACGGGCGGTGTGGCTTGATGTCGTGCAACAAGGCGCAGCCGGGAATGACCGGCGGCACCCACCTGCAGTTTCAAGGCATGGGCCCACTGGCCGCGTCCGATGACCAGCCCGCGGAGGAAGAAGCCACCGAACGCCTCGAGCTGCCACTGTCCCCGTCCGAGCTCGATCAATTCGAGCGGGCGGCGCGGCGCGGCAAGCTTACCCTCTCGGAATGGGTTCGCGACCGGCTGTCGCAAGCGGCAAAGCGCGAGCTGGGGGCATAGGCGGCCGGGGGCCGACGATGGCACAGGGCCAGGGGAGCGCATCGCATGACGTCAAACCTGACCGAGCGATACTTGAAGACGCGCCGCCTCACGGAGCACTTGTGCGAGCCGCTGGAGGTGGAGGATTTCGTCGTGCAGTCCATGCCCGACGCCAGTCCCACCCGCTGGCACCTGGCGCACACTACGTGGTTCTTCGAAACGTTCGTGCTGGCACGATGGGAGGCGGGCTACCGGCCCTTCAGCGGCGACTACCAGGTCCTCTTCAATTCCTACTACAACAGCGTTGGCGAGCCTTTCCCTCGCTCGCGACGTGGGCTCTTGACGCGGCCGACCGTGGCCGAGGTGTTCGAGTATCGCCACGCCGTCGACGAGCGGATGGCGCGGCTGCTGGGCGCGCGTGAGGGCGGCGGTTCGGAGGAAATCGCCCGCGTCGTCGAGTTGGGCATCAACCACGAACAGCAGCATCAGGAGTTGATCCTCACCGACATCAAGCACGCCTTCTCGTGCAACCCGCTCTGGCCGGCGTATCGACCCAGGCCGGACGGTGCGACGGCGATAACCGTGAAAGCGAGCGGCTGGACCGCCAAGGGCGGCGGCGTCGTGGAGATCGGGCACGCGGGACACGCGTTTGCCTTCGACAATGAGCATCCTCGGCACCGGGTCTTCTTGCAGCCGTTCGACATCCAGGATCGGCTGGTGACGGCGGGCGAATTCCTCGAGTTCATCGGGGATGGCGGCTACCGTCGGCCGGAGCTGTGGTTGTCGCTCGGCTGGTCGACCGTGCGCGAGCAGAACTGGACCGCGCCCTTGTACTGGGTCGAGCGGGACGGCGCGTGGCATCAATTCTCGCTGGGCGGGCTGCGGCCCCTCGATGTGGCAGAACCGGTATGCCACGTCAGCTTCTTCGAGGCCGACGCCTTCGCCCGGTGGCGCGGCGCGCGGCTGCCGACCGAAGCCGAATGGGAGCACGCGGCGGCTGGCGTCGCGCTGTCCGGCAGTTTCGTCGAGAGCGAGCGATACCGTCCCAGGCCCGTCGACGGAACCGGCGCCGGGCTCGCGCAAATGTACGGCGAGTTGTGGCAGTGGACGGCCAGCCCCTACACGCCGTACCCCGGCTACGTCGTGCCGGAGGGCGCGCTCGGCGAGTACAACGGCAAATTCATGTGCAACCAATACGTGTTGCGTGGCGGCTCGTGCGCGACGCCCGCCGGGCACGTCCGCGCGACCTATCGCAATTTTTTCCCGCCCGAAGCGCGGTGGCAATTCACCGGCATCCGCTTGGCCCGCGACGCGCAGAACAGCGCGACGGCACGATGACAAGCGTGCGCGCTCGCGTTGACCGTCCAAGCCTGCTCGCGCATGCTGGGAGTGGCACTCGGGAGGGCGAGGCTCCCGCCGAGCCGTGGCGTCAGCAAGAAGGCACGGCTCGGCGGGAGCCTCGCCCTCCCGGTTGCCCTGCTCCAGGCACATGAGACCCAAACGATGCTCGAATTCCGCGGAGTCTCCAAGGCCTTCGGCGGCACGACCGTCGTCCATCCGCTCGATCTGTCGATCGCGGCGGGCGAAGTGGCCGTGTTGTTGGGACCAAGCGGCTGCGGCAAGACGACGATCCTGCGGATGGTGGCCGGGCTCGTTTCGCCCACTAGCGGCCAGATCACCGTCGACTCGCTGCCCCTCAATCGCCAGAGCCTCGCCGCGGTCCGGCGAAAGCTGGGCTACGTCATCCAAGAAGGCGGCCTCTTTCCGCACTTGACCGCCGTCGACAATGTCACACTCATGTCCCGGCACGAGGGCTGGCCGCGCAACCGCATCAGCGCGCGGCTGGACGAACTGCTGGAAATGACGCAGTTCCCGCAAACCGGACTCGACCGCTTCCCGAACGAGCTATCGGGCGGGCAGCGGCAGCGCCTCAGCTTGATGCGGGCCTTGTTCTTGAGCCCGCGGATTCTGCTACTGGACGAGCCGCTGGGGGCACTCGACCCGTTGATCCGCGCCGGCTTGCAGCGCGACCTGGTGGATGTGTTCGCGCGGACCGGGACGACCGTGCTACTGGTCACGCACGACCTGGTCGAGGCGGGCCGGTTCGCCGATCGGGTGTTCGTGATGCACGCCGGCCGCATCGTGCAGCAGGGGCCGTTCGCCGAGATCCTGGACAAACCGGGCAACGACTTCGTCCGCGAATTCGTCAATTCGCAGGTTGTGACGCCGTGAAACATCGGTCGACCGTCAAATTTTTCGGACTCATGGTGGTGCTGCTGGCGGCTGGGCTTATCCCGCTGCCCCGCCGGGCCGTGCAAGTGCGCATCGGATCGAAGAAGTTCACCGAATCGGTGATCCTGGGCGAGATGCTGCGCCTCCTGGTAGAAGACGCGGGGCTCGAGGCGGCCCATTACCGCGAGTTCGGCGGGACGCGGATCGTGTTCGACGCGCTCGTAGCGGGCGAAATCGACGTCTATCCCGAGTACACCGGCACGATTGCCCAGGAGATCTTTGCCGGCCAAAACGTGCCGGACAAGGCGGCGATGCGCGCCCTGCTCGCCGAGAAGGGGATCGGCATATCCGAGTCGTTGGGTTTCAGCAACACGTACGCGCTGGCCCTGACGCGCAAGCGCGCCGCCGAGCTGGGGCTGGCGCGCGTTTCGGACCTGAAGCGTCTGCCGGAGCTACGGATCGCCATAACCCATGAGTTCCTCGATCGCGGCGATGGCTGGCCGGCACTGACGCGGCACTATGACCTTCAACATCGCAACGTCGCGGGCGTGGACCACGACGTGGCTTATCGCGAATTGCTGGCCGGCGAGATCGACCTGATCGACGTGTACTCGACCGACGCCATGATTCGCCGCGGCGACCTGGTGCTGCTCGAGGACGACCAGAACTTCTTTCCCCGCTACGACGCCGTGTGGCTTTACCGGCTTGCCACCGCCGAGCGCTATCCGGCGATGCTGGCGGCCATCGAGCGGGTGCAAGGGCTACTGTCCGAGGCGGCGATGCAGTCGCTCAACGACGAGGTCGAGGCCGGCCGCGCGAGCGAAACTCAGGCGGCAGCCGAATTTCTCAATCGGCAGGTCGGGCTGAACGTCGAAGTGCGCGAGCCGTCGCGAACGCGGATGATCGCGCGGCACGTGATCGAACATCTGGATCTGGTGCGGCGGTCGCTTTTGCCGGCGATCGTCGTGGGCATCGCGCTCGGAATCTTTTGCCAGCGCCGCCCGCGAGCCGGCCGGTTCGTTCTGCCGGCGGTGGGGCTACTGCAAACGATCCCTTCGCTGGCCCTGCTCGTGCTATTGTTGCCGCTGGTTGCCGCGCTGGGCTACCACAGCATTGGCGAAGGGTCGGTGACGGCCGTGACGGCGCTATTCTGCTATTGCCTGCTCCCCATCGTGCGAAATACGTACACGGGCATCGACGGCATCCAGCGCGGCACGATTGAGTCGGCGACCGTATTGGGCCTCGGCCCGATGGCGCGGTTGATCGAAATCGAGCTGCCAATCGCGCTACCGACCATATTGGCCGGAATCCGCACGTCGGCCGTGCAAAACGTGGGCTTCGCGACGTTGGGCGCGATCATTGGCGCCGGGGGCCTGGGCCAGCCGATCCTAAGGGGCATCCGCGTCAACGACGTGTCGCTGATCCTGGCCGGCGCCATTCCCGCCGCCCTGTTGGCGCTCGTTTTGCAGGTGTCAATCGACGCGATCGAATGGCTGGTCGTCCCGCGCGGCTTGAAGCGCGGAGCCGCCGTGCAAGAATGAACGGGCACAAGTGCCGGTACGGAGAATGAGCATGAAAGCGATCTGGAACGACAAGATCATTGCCGAAAGCGCCGACACCGTGGTCGTCGAAGGAAACCACTATTTTCCGCCGGACAGCGTGAACGCCGAATATCTCCGCGATAGCAGCACCACCACCGCGTGCGGCTGGAAGGGGACGGCCCAGTATTACGACCTTTTCGTGGATGGAAAGACGAATCCTGGCGCGGCGTGGTACTACCCGGCGCCAAAAGAAGCGGCCCAACAGATCAAGGGGCGGATAGCGTTCTGGAAAGGCGTGAACGTTGTTGACGGGTAGCGAACAGGCGGCTCGGCGGGAGCCTCGCCTTCCCTAGGACGCAACCACGAAGTGCAAGATGGCAAAGTGGAAAACAGCGTCAGGTCACGTCGAGAATCGTCAAACCGCATGCGGCAGAGGCCACGGCGAGGAGTTTCTTGTCCGCCGCCACGAACCCGGCGACCGCGCCGCGGCGGTGCAATGCCTGAGCCGTCGCCAGATGAATAGCGTCGACCGTCCGAATGCTGTGTGTCATGCCGTGTGTAGCGAAGATGGTAGCGGCTCCTTCGAGGCGACGGCTGCTGACCGCGGCTACGTTCAGAATCCCAGTCCCCACGTCCTCTTCCAATCGGGCGATCAGCCTGGCGAAATCTGCTTCGGCAAGGACTCGCTCGCGAACGAGGCGTGCAAACGCGGAATGGATCTCGACTATCGCTATCCGTGAAATGAACAACCGGTTGTCTGCCGCGGCGAACAGGGCATCAACACCGGTTGAACCGTGCTCTTGGTGGTAGCGCTTCACCAGGGCGCTAGAGTCGAGGAAGTAACGAGCCATCTTAACGCTCGTCTCGTTCCTCAGAAATACGATCTGCCAACGACCCCCTGAAGGCACTCAGCGTCCGCCGCACTTCCTCCAGCGAAGGCGCGCGTCCCAGCCCTTGACGGCACGAGTCCATAAACTCATCATCGAGCAAGTCTTCAACATTGGCCAGATCACCCACTTGAGTCGGCGGGGATTCCACGTTCAACGACACACGCTGGCCATTGGCAAGCTGTACGGGATTCTCGGGACGAAACACCCCATTCTCAAAGATGGCATCGATGCGCTGGTTCATCTGAATTGTCAGGTACTGGGTTTCCTCGTTTCCTCAATTATCGGACAGTTTCCGCGCGCGATCAAGGCAAATCGCCAGTGTCTCGGTACGCCTAGCACGCAACGACGAAGTGCAAAACCGCGAAATAACGGTTCTTGTCCGTCCATTCCCTGCGCAATGTCAACCCGGCGGTGGCTGCGATCGCCGCAAATTCATCCACCGTGTATTTGTGCGAATGCTCGGTGCAGATTGTCTCGCCCGCGTAGAACTCGATCGTCTCGCCACCGACCGCGACTGCGCGGTTCTGGCGGCTGACCAGGTGCATTTCGACGCGCCCCGACGCGTTGTCATAGCGGGCCTGATGGGAAAACTGTGCCAGGTCGAAGTCGGCGCCCAATTCGCGATTGATGCGGCGCAGCAGGTTGAGGTTGAACTGGGCCGTCACGCCGAGCCGGTCGTTGTAGGCGGCTTCAATAATCGACAGGTCTTTCTTGAGGTCGATGCCGATTAGCAGCCCGCCCCCTGCGCCGCAGAGCCTGGCAATGCCGCGCAGCAGCTCGACGGCGCGGCTCGGCGGGAAATTGCCGATCGTCGAGCCGGGAAAGTACACGGCCGCGTGCGTCGCGGAGCGCGTCGCAAGCGGCAGCGCGAAGGCGGTCGTGAAATCGGCGCAGACCGGCAGGATCTCGATCCGCGGATAGTCGCGAGCCAGTTCCCGCGAGGTCTGCTCCAGGTGCTCGCCCGAGATGTCGACCGGAACGTACGCCACGGCGTCCGGCAGGCAGTCCAACAGATAGCGCGTCTTGACGCTGCTGCCGCTCCCATATTCGACAAGCATCGCGCCCGGGCCGATCTGCTCACCCATCTCGTGCGCGAAGCGGTCCACGATGGCCAGCTCCGCGCGCGTCAAGTAGTACTCGTCCAACTGGCAGATCTGATCGAACAACTCCGAGCCGTGCCTGTCATAGAAATACTTGCAAGGCAGATATTTGGGCTCCGCGCGCAGGCCAGCCAACACATCTTTCAAGAAAACGCGTCGTGCCCGCGACGCGCGACGCCGGATGGCGGACGACGATTCCATGATCGACCGATCGGCCCTTCCGGCAGAGTTTGTGCCAGACGAGTTGCGCCCGACAGGATTTCGACTCACACTAGCACGCGCCGTGCCGAAGACCGGCGCCCTTCGGCGCAACTATACCTGCCTGATGGGCTGCGTCAAACTTTCGAGGTCGAGGAGCAGGGCCGTTCACAGATTCAAGCTTGCCGGCGGCGCACCGGCGGGAAAGTGGGACAGGCACCGAGACGCAACGTTGGTCTGAAAGGACTTGCGCTGTTTATGCTCGGAGCCAGTCCCATTTTCCCGCCTCGCCATTTTGATAACCCGATCCGTCCGGGAGGCGGGCTTCCTGCTCCGCAACGGCCTCAGCCTCAGCGCCACGGCTCGACGATGATCTTCCCGTGCCTTTCGGGCGAGGCCAACTCGTCGAAGGCCGCCGCGACACCACCGAGCCCCACTTTGCCCGTGATAAGCGGCTCGGTCACGATCCGCCCTTCGGCGATGTTGCGGAGCGTGGCAGTGAACTCATCGGGTGTATAAGCCAGAACGAACTGGACGTTCAGCTCCTTGTTGATGGCAAGCATGGGCTCAAACTCGTCGCGTTGCATGCACACGCCCACCACGACGATCCGCGCATGGGGCGGAGCCGCGGCCATGATCTGATCGATAACGCCGGGAATTCCGACGCATTCGAAGATCACAGCGGGACGCAAGGGCGGCCCGGGCATCCAAGGAGGAAATGGCGGCGCGTCGGCCGGATTCTTCCACTTGGCGACCTCCTTCCAACTTTCGTAAGGCGAGTCTGCTGCCGGATCGATCGTCAGGTCGGCGCCCATGAGCTCGGCAAGGTGCCGGCGGTGCGCTGAGAAGTCCGCCGCCACGATCGGCCTCGCGTCCGCCAGGCGCAACGCAGCGACAACGGCCAGGCCGACCGGTCCGCAACCGATCACCAGCGGCACGTCGTTACGATCGAGCCTGGCCTTCTCGACCGCGTGCAGGCCCACCGCCATCGGTTCGGTGAGGGCGGCCACTTCGGCACGAAGGCCGCCGGGTATCTCGACGAGTAGCGCCTCGGTCAGGCTCATGTACTGGCCGTACCCGCCCGGAGTCTCGTTCGAATATCCGACGGGAAACACCCCTTTTTCCCGGATCAGAACCGGCAGCGAGGTGACCCGCGTGCCCGGTTTGAGATTCCTGCTGGTGGCCGGTCCAAAATCCACCACCTCCGCGCAGAATTCGTGGCCCATGACGACGTCCCGCGCGGGATCCATCACGTTCAAGCCGCCCGCGCGCCGCGTCGCCTCGACGAGTCGCTCGGCGTGCTTAAGCGCGTGCAGATCCGAGCCGCAGATGCCGCAGGCGAGGGTTTTCACCAGAACCTCGCCCGGCCCTGGCTCGGGCTCGGGAATGTCGTCGACGACGAGCTTCTTGTCTCGCATGACGGCGGCTCGCACGGCGACATCTCCTATCAAACGAGGAAACGACTCATCGTAAACCGGCGGCCCCGCGCATCGAGTCGCGGTTACTTGCCGGCTATCTCCATCACCTCGATCTTGCGGATGCACACTTTGCTGCCCGGATCGTGCTGCTGGAAGGCGAAGTGCCCTTCCTTGAAGGTCTGCGCGAAGTCGAGGTACTCGTAAAGCTCGTCGCCGTTGACCGTGATCTTGATCTTCGTGACGGGCTTGCCCCGCCACACGTCGTCTTTCACCGCAATCTCGTAGGTGAACCACGTATCGGGCTCGACCAGCCGCTTGTACACGTGGCACATTCCGTAGAGCGAGCCAGTACGGATCGGGTCGGCGTGAGTGCTGTCGATCTGCGCTTCGTAGCCATCGGCGAAGCCGGGCTTGCGCGTCGTGCGGAAGTACAATCCGGAGTTCCCCTTGTCGTTGATCTTGATCTCCGCGCGGTAGCGGAAGTTCTTGTACGGCCCCTTGGTCGAAACGAGCATCGAGGCGGGTCCCGACCCGCACAAGGCGCCGTCCTTCACTTCCCACACGCTCTTTTCGTTGCCGACCTTCTCCCAGCCATCCAGGGATTTGCCGTCGAACAGAGAAACCCACTTGTCCTCGGCTCCCGCACCGTTCACGACGAGCAAAGCGGCCAAGACGGCAACCGCGAAGGAGAGCCAGCGAAGGGAGAATGTCATCGGTTGTTCCTCATCAGGGATACAGGATTCAGAATCCAAGGGGGCGCACTGCAAGCCACCTTACATGCGGCAATCACCGCGTCAAGCGGGTCCGCCGGGCGGGATTGAGGGAGCAATGCCCCTCGCGCGAAGAGCGTCAACACATAAAGCCCACATGCTGGGACGTAACCCGCGGCTTTGATACGTAGGAACTGCAGGGCCATTCTGTTTTTCAAAATGGCGAGGCGGGAAAATGGGACTGGCTCCGAGCATAAACAGCGCAAGTCCCTTCAGACCAACGTTGCGTCTCGGTGCCTGTCCCACTTTCCCGCCGGTGCGCCGCCGGCAAGCTTGAA
>JACPPG010000006.1 GCA_016191115.1 Planctomycetia bacterium
TCGGACTGATGTTTCTTGATAAACTGGTTCATGGCGTTGCGTCTCCAGTAGAACGGATGGCCTTCACAAACCACCAAACTACCGTAGCGCAACGCCTCTTTCCTCCCCTTTGGTTGCGGCCGCAGGCCGCGCTGTGACCTCCGGGACCTCAAATAACTATTGTGCCGCAAACGTGTTGCACGACGCAACGGCAGCCTCGGAGGCAGTCGGCAGACCATTTGGCACGTTACATGCCCGCAGTTGCTGCGCTTAGCATGACAGAGGGGCGAACGATTCAAGCATCCACGCGGAAAGGGGGTGCATCATGGTCGCGAACGTAGCTTTCGTGGTGGTAGTCGGGCTTTTGGTCGAGATCGTCCTGGCGGTCGCTGTCGCTACCAAGCCGGCCGCCTGAGTGACGCGCCGTGTGGCGTCTTTGGACCCCGCATGCGCGGCAAGCGATCGGCGGCTGCGGCGCGCCTAGTGGGGCGTCCGCCTCCAAAATGGGGGCCACTTGTCCGCGTGCCGTACCCCTTCTCAACGCTCAAAATGGCGAGGCGGGAAAATGGGACTGGCTCCGAGCATAAACAGCGCAAGTCCTTTCAGACCAACGTTGCGTCTCGGTGCCTGTCCCACTTTCCCGCCGGTGCGCCGCCGGCAAGCTTGAATCTGTGAATGGCCCTGCCGCGATCAAGGCCTTTCTTTACCGGGCCTGCCCACCGGGGTAGAATGCGCTCCAAGCGCGTTGGGGCAGCGCCGAGTGATTGCTACCATCCCGAACACTTGTTCGCTTTTCCAGGAGAATCGACCATGCTGCGCTTTGCAGGCTGTTTGACTGTCCTAGCACTTTTGGCGGGCACCGCCGGGGCGGCCGAGATCAGCGGCAGCTACCTGGAGGCACGGACCTGCGACGTCTACACCGGTCCCTGCTTCGCTAACGCCCAGGTCGGGTTGACCGGTCAGCAGGCCATCCTGGCGTGGAGCATCGACGGCGGGTCGTACGGCGGCGTCGATCTGTCGGGCCTGAAGGTGGTGATGACGGTCCGCGCCAGCGATACCCTCGGCTACGGCGGCGGCGTGGTGATCCACCCCGACCCCATCCGCTCGGTGATCCTGGTCGATCAGGAAGCGACGGCCGCGCAGCGGCAAGCCTTGGTCAACTTTGCCCGCGAGCGCGCCGGACAGGTTGCCGGCGAGGTCGTACGAGTCGCGGCGGTGCCAATCGATATGGCCGTCGACCACGTCGACATGGTGGGCGAGTTGAAGGCCGGAAACGAGATCGCCGTGACCACGCGGAAGTTGAGCAAGACCGATTGCGTGTGCTCGAACGAGGTCACGTTCTATCCGCCGCTCACGAAGGTCGAGAACTCCGAGCCGGCTTATACGATCGACGCTTCGTTCACCGGCCGTGGGCTGGGGGCAAGGTGGTCCTGCCCGTTCTCGCGTAGTGCGTTCCTGGCGACGTTCTAGCGCCGCGCGCCAGAACCACCGCGGATCGCGTAGCTAAGGCCGAAAAGCCGCGTGCAAGCCCAGGGCCCTGCGGGGGAACTGCAAAGTCCTTGGAGAGGGGGTCAGGCACATTTTTCGGCCGAAGGTGGGCGCGACTTTGCACGAGGTCGATTCTCTTCCGAGGTGGACATGATCAGGCAGATGGCGACGACGGGGCTCGTGGTGGGCGTTCTTGGGTGCGCCGCGGCGGCCGCCGACTATAAGGTCGCAGCGATCGAGCAGGGCCCGCCGGACGACGTCGCCGCCGACGTGGCCAAGCAATTGGCCCCCAGTGGTTTCAAGGTCACGAGCGGCAGCCGAACGACGTGCGAAATATGGCTCCGCCGCGCATGGCCCGCGGTGGCCGACTTCGCTCCGTCGCAGTCGGTCTTGTACCCGTTCGAGATGGGCGAGTTGATGGGCGTGATTCGTTTTCCGCGCAAGGCGAACGATTTCCGCGGGCAAGAGATCGCGGCCGGCGTGTACACGCTTCGCTACGGCCAGCAGCCCGTCGACGGAAACCACGTCGGCACGTCCGAGACGCGCGATTTCCTGGTGATGGCGCCGGCCGCGAAGGACACGACTCCCGACCGGCTCGACAAGGAAGAGCTGTTCAAGCGCAGCAAGGAGGCATCGGAAACGACGCATCCGGCGATTCTCACGATGCTGGCCGTTCCGGCCGGCGCGGAGGCGCTGCCGGCAATGGTGCACGACGAAGCTCGCGAGCTGTGGAGCGTCGTTCTCAAGGGTAGCGCCGCGGCAAACGGCAAAATGGCGGAGCGGGTGATCGACTTCGTGGTCGTCGGACAGGCCGCGGAATAAGCCTTCTGTCGCCGCGTGGTTGCCGCTCCTAAATCGCGGCCAAGTCATGATAAAACCTGGAACGTCGATCTTGCTGGCAGCGATCGCCCTAGGGGGCGCGGCCTGCGCGCTCGCCTCGGATCGTCTGGATCGTGATACGCGGCCAACCGGCGGTGCTCCCGCCGTTGCGAAGCCCGACGATAAAGCGCAGCCCACGCCCAAGTACACGACCGAGACCTTGCGCGGTCGCGTCGTGTGGATGGCCGAGGCACTGCGGCGGCGGTATGGGATCGACACCGATGACGACGCGGCGCACGCCTCCGCGGCACTCGAAACAGCAGGCGGAGAGCTGTACCCGCTGGTGAAGGACTTTCGCGGCCGCGGCTTCTGGCTGGATCCGCGGTTGCACGAGCTGGACTTGGAACTGGTCGTCCGCCGCTACAAAGGCTCGCCCGCGGTGCAGGTCGTAAGGGTGTACACGCTGCGCCAGGGGCGGAGGCACGAATTGGACTACTGGTGCGACATCTGTGCCATTCCGATGTACGAGCTGAAGGCCTGCGAGTGCTGTCAGGGGCCGACCCGGCTGCGGGAGCGGCTGGTCGAGGCGCCGTAGTGGCGTCGGGGGGGCGCAAGGGGCGCTTTGTGGCCATTTTTCCTTGTTCAGGGCGCCGGCGCAGGCTATACCTAGAAACATAGGACCCGGCAGTCGGGTGCCCCCATCCAGATGAGCAGACGATGGATTCTTCAGACCATTCGGCACCGATCGAGATCGCCATGGTGGGCGATCTCACCGACAGCGAAGGCGAACTGAGCAGTAAGCTCCTGGACGTGCCACCCGGCGAGCGGTGCACGTTGTTCATCGATTCCCCCGGCGGCAGCCCCTATTCCGGTCTGTCGCTGATGTCGTTGATGCTGCTCCGCGGCATTAAGGCGACCGGGATCGTGACGGGCGAATGCTCGTCGGCGGCCCTCTGGCCTTTTGCCGCTTGCACGCGGCGCATTGTCACGCCGTATAGCGTGCTGCTGTTCCACCCCATGAAGTGGCAGAGCGAGGAGCACGTGGGGTTGGCTGAAGCCGCGGAATGGGCCCGCCATTTTGGCCAACTGGAGACGGAAATGGACCAGGTTCTGGCCGGCCTGTTCAACGTTTCCGAGGAAGAGATGGCGCGGTGGATTCGGCCCGGACGATACGTCTCGGGACGCGAGTTGGCGGCGGCCGGCATGGCCGAGTTGGCCGACCTGAAAATCCTCAAGCTCTTCGAGCGCAACGGCGCCTCCCGCGTCCGCAAATCGTCGCCAAGCACGTCGCGGCGGTAGGGACGCATCGGGTCACGGCGTGGCCTCGCGCTCGGCCCCCGGTGGCTTAGCGAACGGTTGGCAGACGGCGGGTCGATTCCGGGTCGAGTGAGACCTGCGCCGTTGCCGCCGTCGCGCCGCGCGGCGCCACCGGCTCGACGCGGACGTCATCGATCCACGCTTCCCCCAGCCCGGAAAGCGCGAACGTCAGCGTCAGCTTGCCCGAGGCGTCGATGATGCGGTAGGCGACGAACTCTCGCCACTGGGGTGCCTGGCGGATTCGCTCGGCCAGCGCCTCGCCTCCCACAGAGTCGATGATCAATAGTCCGTCAGGACTGCCGGCGATCGGCGAACGAAGCAGCACGCGCGCGTACAGTCGCACCAGCGTCCCCGGTTCAATCGACAACTCGGGCGTGCTGATCCACAGAGGCGGGGTTTCCACCTGGTCGGGCGCCGCCTTGGGGTCGGCGGGCGTCGCGGCCAGGCGCAAGCTGAAGTTTCCCTCGGCCTTCTCGGCGCGCGTCCATTCCGCTTCCAGCTTGATGCCGTCTTGTGGGTGCTGAAAATGCTTCCAGCCCGCGTTGATCAGCCGGCCCTGATCCTCGAAATTTCCCTCCGGCAGGCGGTTGGCGTAGTGGCGCGATCCTTCCACGTTGGCGATAAAGGCCCAATGCTCGGGGAGCGTGGGAAAACTGACGGCGAACGGACTGGCCACGGGCGAACTCAGCGGCGTCGCGGCAACCTGCCAGTATCCGCGCTCCAGGGTGCGGACGTTGCGCAAGCAGAACTGGGCGCGGCGCCCCGCCTCGACCAGATTGTTGCCGCCAAGCGCTGCTTCCGCCGCCTGCAGCTCGGACTGAGCCGTCTTCAGGAGCTCTTCGCTGCGCGACGCCGTCTTCGAGATGCTGGCCAGCCGCGATTGCACGTCGCGGGCGATGTCGAGCTTTGTTCGCGCCAGCTCGACCTGAAGCCTGGCCGCCCGTTCCCCGCCGGCCACCGCCCGCCGGCTCACTTCGCTGAGCAGGTCCTGCGTCAAGAGGATGATCGACGTCAGTCCGAAATCGTCAAGCGCGACACTAATGCCACCGGTGACCCGCCGCGTTCGCAGCGGCCGCAGCCCGCCTAAGCGCACTTCGTAGGCGCTAATGGTCTCGGGCACGCCGGGCACGACAAACGAGAGCTCGGTGCTGGTGCTGGGCTGCCCTGGCACGTACTGGGCGCTCTTGCCGGTCCAGACGGGGAGAACGACGTTCGCCCCGCCGGCTTGCAGCACGGCGGTGACGATCTCGGGATCGCTGGCATTGGCAAAGGCCACCAGGGCGCCGCTGGCAGCCCAAGGCTCGATCAGGTCGAGCTCCAGATTCAACAGCTCGATTTGTTTGACGCGCCACCGGGTGTCGGGATCGTCGGCCGTCAAAGGGGCGTGGGATGCGAACATAAGTCCCCGCGCCCCCGCCCCGATGGCGGTGAAGGTCAGCAAGCGCGTCTGCTCGTTTCCGGCCAAGATGCTCCTCGGTCGACCCGCCGAGAGGGCCGTGATCTGCCCGACGAGCGACTCGGCCGGTTCGGTGGGGATTGTGCTCCAAGCGGGAACGCCGTGGTGCGCCAGCCGCGGCCGCTCGTGCAGCCATCTGCGATAATCCGAAAGCTCGAATGTCGTGGACGGCGTGAAGCGATCGAGCAACAGAATGTCGGCTCGCCCGGAACCGCTA
Source organism: Planctomycetia bacterium (assembly GCA_016191115.1). Taxonomy (GTDB): domain Bacteria; phylum Planctomycetota; class Planctomycetia; order Pirellulales; family JACPPG01; genus JACPPG01. Next base: position 5,277 of record JACPPG010000006.1, read on the forward strand.
TACGCGCGCAGCGAGGCACTGGCGCCGCAGACAAGCGGCCGGGCCCGTGTGTCGGCCCGGCGCACTTGCTCGGCCCAGCGCTTCACGGCCTCTAGCTCGCGGCCGGTCAGACCCTCGCCCAAGTCCCAGGCCAGCACGGCGTCGAACTCGGCGGTAATCGGCGCGAGCGGCGCGGCTTCGCCGGGACCGTCGAGCCCGGCCGGCAGGGGGGGCGGGCAAACCAGCCACACGCCGGCGCTGGTGGCTTCCGACAACAGCTCAGGCGTCGCCAACGCCCGCAGGCGCACCGCGTTGAAACCAAGGCCCTTAAGAAAAGTCAGGGGCTCTCCCTGGTACTCCATCGCGCGCGGGAAGAACGGCCGGCCGCTAAGCATGAGCACCGAACCGTTGAGCTGTGGGCCATCGCGGGGTGAGGGAGACGATCCCGTGGAAGTCAACTCGCCGCGCGGACCGGCCGACCCCGCGGATGCCGGCGCCGTGCGCAGCGGCCCGGCCGGCGGCGGGGCGTCGCCGGCGAACCCGGCAATTTCCATGTCGTCGATCCACAGCCGCGTGCGGCCCGCCCCGGTGTAGATATTGAGCACGAGTCGGTCGATGAATGCCTCGCGGACGTCGATGTCTTGTCTCAGTTCCGCGCGCAGCGTCCTGGCCTGGGCCCCGGCGAGCCGGGGGATGTCGGTCAGGCGAAGCTGTTCCCAGTTTTGCACGCGCGCGTAGCTCGTGCCCGCGACGAGCACCGAAGCAGGCTGACCCGTAGCGGGATCGATGCTGCGCGGAAACACGACGCGGGCCAAAAGTTGGATTCCTTGATGGTCCGACCGGACCCAAACGCTGGGGGCGAGCTCTTGGATGACGCGCGCCGGCGACAGGTCGTGTATGAGGTAGACATACGTGCCGCCTGAGCCAGCGATGAATTGCAGGTATTCGCAGGCCGCGCCCGAATGGGGTCCATCGCCGACCCGGCGATGGACCTCGATCCGATAACTCGGATTGCCCCGGCCGTCGCGCCACGTCGTTTCCGGGCCTTCGAAGTCTTGCCGCACCGCGACCTGGGCGCGCGCCATGACACAAGACGCCACCAGGGACGCCCAAAAAACGGCCTTCCCGACCGTCGCTAGGGGCACCGGCTTCATTGGGGCGTTCCGTCGTCCCAAACCGCGTCGGAGTGATGGGCGCGCCACGAAGGGAGAAAACGCCACAATAGCAGCCGATCGACGCGGTTTTTCTTAAACCGTTCTTGTAACAGGGTTTGCGAAGCGCCTCCAGATCACTTGCGTTGCCTTTTGGCGACGGCGCGCCCGTGTCCGACGATCCAGGATTTGGACTTAAGTCATTACCAGCAAGGCAGTTGTTGCCTGCGATTCACGGTCTCGGCCCACCCTGGCACGAGGTCTGCTTTACGCTCTGCTACCACCGCTCAACGCTTTCCAGGTAAACGACACATGAGCCAAGCACCGCGAGCTGCCGCTGTATCCGAGTCTCCCGACTTGCCCCAGGACCTGATCCTTCTGCGCAACCACATCGAAGACCTGCCACCGGAGATCCGTGAGAAGCTGGCTCCGGCGATGTCGCGGGTTGTGGAGAGCACGCAACGCCGCCGCCGCATCCTCAGCCTTGTCCAAGACGCCCTGGGCCAGCTTCGTTTGGACATGAAGTACCTGATGTTCGACCTGGAGGCGACCCGCCGCGAACGAGACGACTACCGCAGCCGGCTCGACCGTTTCTCGTAAATCTCCCACCGCGCCGCCGCATCAATCGTCGGCCACCGACCACTTCACCCCGCGTCGGAAGCACTCCGGGTTCCCGCATCTCCCTCGGGCCCGGGTGCTTCTTTTTTTTGCGCCGCCTGCCTGCGGCACGCGCGGCGAATCGTTGCGGGTCTTTCGGGCCCAGCGTACGATTGAGGGCAAGGCGCCATATGCCGCACGGCCGGGAGCCAGCAGGCGTGGACTGACGTGCTTGGATCCGGCCGCGGGACAGGGAGACTCCATGCCATGGCCGAACTGACCGCTGAATCGATCGCTCAGCGCGCGTTCGACCTCAACCTTTTGACGGATCGCCAGTTACAGGAAATCTGGGGCGAGTTCGGACGGCGCAACGTCACGGCCGACGATTTCATTCAGCTCCTGCTGCGTCGCGAGCTGATGACCAACTTCCAGTTGGAGAAGCTGCTGCGCGAGGAGAAGACGGGCTTCTTCTACGGCGACTACAAGGTCCTGTACCTGGTGGCCGGCGGCAGCTTCGCCCGCGTTTACCGCGCCGTGCACAAGGACTCGGGGAAAGTGGTCGCGCTGAAGGTGCTGCGCCGCCGCTACAGCGACGACTCGGTTCAGACCGACCATTTTTATCGGGAAGGACTATTGGGGGTCTCGTTGCGGCACCCGAACATCGTTCCGATCTACGAGGTCGTCTCCAAGGCTCGGACGCACTATCTGGTCATGGAATTCGTCGAGGGGCACAACTTGCGCGAGTTCCTGAAGGTTCGCAAAAAGCTCTCGCCCGTCGAAGCAACCAAGATCGCCTGCGACATCGCGGCGGGGCTCGATTACGCTTCCCAGCGCGGCCTGTATCATCGCGATCTGAAACTGACCAACGTGCTGGTGTCCAGCCGCGGCCAGGCCAAGCTGGTCGATTTCGGGCTCGCCGCCGCCGACGAAAAAGTGGCCGATGAGGCCCTTACCAGTGAAATCCTCAACCAGCGCACCATCGACTACGCCGGGTTGGAACGAGCCACCGGAGTTCGCAAGGACGACGTGCGGAGCGACATCTACTTCATCGGATGTCTTTACTACCACATGCTCAGCGGCAAAGCCGCGCTGCAGGAGACGCGCGACCGCATCCAACGGTTGTCGAGGTCCCGCTTTGTCAACGTCGTGCCGATCCACCAGGTTTGCCCGGGCACGCCGCGCGCCGTGGCCTCCGTCGTCAGCAAGGCCATGAACCTCGACCCAGAAAAACGCTACCAGACGCCCGGACAAATGTGCATGGACCTGCGGGCCGCGGCGGACCGGCTGGCCGCCGGCGACGACGAGGCAGTCGCGCCCGTGGGCGACGCCGCGGCGTCGCCCGAGGCGCCCACGGCCGAGGAGTTGGCCCGCCGCCAGCGCGAAGCGGCCAAGTACCTGCCCGACAGCCAGCGCCGCTCGCTATTGGTCGTCGAGTCGAATTCGCAATTGCAGGATCTGTTTCGCGATGCGCTGAAACGCTACGGATACCGGGTGCTCGTGATCAGCGACGCGGAGAGGGCCGTGACGCGCGCCAGCGACACATCCCACGCCGTCGATGGCATCGTCGTGAGCAGTGGTCAGTTGGGCGAGACGGCCGTCGACACGTTCGTTTCCCTGGCCACCGGTGACGACACGGCAAAAATCCCCCTCGTGCTGCTCTTGGACGAGAAGCACCCGACGTGGAAGGAGAAGGTCGCTCCCCATTTGGCGGAGCACCGCGTCGTCGTCGCGCTGCCCGTGAAATTGAAGGAATTTCGCGGCGTGCTCTTCCGCCTCGTGCCGCCGGTCGAGACGGCCGAAGCCTGAGGGGAGGGGAAGCCGCTGAGCCGCGTGAGAAACAAGCGCCAGCGAGGGATGCGCCACGCATGGTCAAGATCCCTCGCTGGCGCGACTGGCGCGTCGGGCTGGTGTCCTAGCGCGGCGTCGGCGCGTGCGTCGCCGCCCAGGCTTGCTCCAGCTCTGTGATGCGCTGGCGCCGGTAGTCATTCGGGCCGTCGCCCGAGAAGCTGGCCGCTGGCGGCCAGCGGCGGCCCAACTGCTCGGAGGCCTGTTTCCGAGTCGGGGTCGGGGCCTCGGCCATGGCCGCCAAGAGCACCGGCCCCGCTTGTTCGAGCGGCCATTGCGCCAGCGATTCGACGACGGCGCTGCGCACTTCCGCGTTGCGATCGGCCAGCAATTGTCGGGCGATCGCCACGCCGCGCTCGGTCGGGAAACGGGCCAAAGCGCGGCCGACGCTGGTGCGGACTTGCCATGCCGTGTCGCCGGCCGAGGCGAACACAGTGACATCGTCGCCCGCCGCCGCCAGTGCGCCGACCGCGGCGGCACGAACGGCCTCCGAATCACGGGCCACGAGTCGGGCGAGCGCCCTTTGCGCCTCGTCGCCGCCCACCTCGCCCAATGCGGCGACGGCCGCCAACCGAACGTCGAGGTGCAAATCGGCCAAGGCCGTCTGTGCGAAATCGAGCGCGTCGGGATGGTGCCGCCTGGCAAGGCACAAAAGCGCCGCCGCCCGCACGTGCGGATCGCGGTCGCGGCGAAGGTCGACGACCCTCTGGGGCAGTTCCTCGTGATTCGCCTCGAGCGCGCGGATTGCCTCGATGCGAATCGTCGCGGACCGGTCGGCGAGCGCCTTGACAAAATACTGCGTCGCGTTCGCCTCGACGTGCCGCGCCAGACCTTCGAGCAGTTCCAGGTGGAGCTCGGGGGAATAGCCGGCCGCGTCGGGATCGTCGAACTCGTCGATCAAGCTCGTGAGCGAAGGCACCGCGAGCGTCGCGTCAAGCCGCGCCAAGGCCTCGGTCGCGGCGTTTCGCAATGGCAGCTTCAAATCCGCGTCGCGCACGGCGTCAATGAGTTGCAGAAAAACGCCCGAGTCGCCGGCACGCGCCTGCATGATGGCCGCGTTGGCCGAGACGACGGGATTGCCATTGTCGGCGAACGGCGAAAAGTCGAGCGGCTCGGTAGCGCTCTGGGTCAACTTCGCCAGCGGAGCGTGCTGCCAGCGATAGCCGGAGCTGTCGGCATCGGCGCCTGGCACGGCCGCCTTGGTCCAAGCGTCCAGGAACAGCTCGGGCGGCGGTTTGACCGCGTCGTCGGTCGAAGCCGTGTGGTCATCGGCAGCGTCAGCCAGATCGCGCGGCGCGTCCACGCTGCGGCAGCCGCCCGCCATGAGCGTGGCGGACAGCGTCATCAGCCCGAAGAGCTGTGCGTGCCGTGCGAGGAGATTGGCGTGCATCGAAGGCAAATCCTTTTGCCGTCTTGGTGCGGGTCGACTTCGTCCGTGGTGGCGACGTTGGGGAGTGAGCCAGTGCTAAGGAACTCGCGGCGGCGGCGTATTGGCGCGGGCCTGGTCCGCAGTGCTTCCGGCCGCAACGGCGGCACCTTTATCGAGGAGCGCTTCCAACTCCTCCGCGGCTGCCTGCATCTTGTTGATTTCGTCGTCGTTGAGCGGCCCTGACTTGTCTTTCCGACGGACGAGGATCGTGCCCATCTCCTTGAGTTTTGTCGACACGCTGGCTGTGAGTTTCTTGCTCGCGTCGTCCGTGGCGGCCGTGGTCAGCCCGAGTGCGCGTCCTTTGCTGATCTCGGGGCCGGGGCCGTTCAATCCCACATCGACGCATTTGAGGAAGTACACCTGGTTGTCGGGCGACAAGACCGGTTGCGATTTCGCCTCCTGTTTTTCTTTCTCTTCGGACGGCTGGATGGCGGCCGGAACCGGCGCTGCGGCGACGGCCGCGGAGGCCGGCTTCGCCCCGTCGGCAGCGGCGTCACCCGCATTGGCAACGTCTCCCTCAGCCTCCTCGGCCGCCGGCGCCGGCGTCTGCCGCGCCACCTCGGCGGCAAACGTAGTGAAGGTGCGGGCGATATCGCCCGCGCCCTTCTCGTCGAAGTTGCGCTTGTCCAGGTACCCAAGCGTGCGAATCGCCTCGCACCGTTCTTCGAGCCGGGCGTTTTCGTCCGCGGCCAAAACGGCGAGCGGCTCGACCGCTTGAGCTAATCCGGCGTCGTACCCCCTCGTGGCTATCGCGCGGAGGATTTCCGCCGCGCGGCGGCGGAAGAAGTTGTACACGTCCTTGTTCGCCTTTTTGTCCGGTTGGCTCGCGAGGAGCTTGACCACGCTCGGCGTCAGATCGCGGCGCACCTCGGCGGCCGGTCCGTTCTCCGCATGCCGCATGATGCCCGACAGCGCCGTCGCGCGGAGATAGTCGGGCTGCTTGGGGTCGTTGACGATTCCCACCAGGACGGCCCGCGCGGCGGCGAGCGGCTCGGCCCCCTTGCCCGTGATGTCTCCTTCCTTCGTATTCAACGCACCGTACAAGAGCAGGCAGTTGACGCGGGCGGTGGGGTAGTATTCCGCGTTGTTGAATATCTTGGGCAGATCCGACGACAGCTTGATGACCAACTGATCGTGCAGCGTGGTTTCCTTGGCTCTGCCGTAGGAGTTGAGCTCTTTTATGACGGACGTGCGGATGACGTCGAATTTCTCCCGGTTCTTCCATCGTGTCAGCTCGCAGACGGCAAACGTGTAGTAGTCCGCGAAGACTTTCTTGCCCGCCTCGTCCGCTGTACCCTCGTTGAGCAGCGACGCCTTGATTTTTTTCCATTCGGCGGGAAACGGGAACTCGGGAGCTTCGCGATACTTCTTTGGGGCCGCCTCCGGCGCCTCGGCCGACCATGCGGGGCAGCCGAGCGCGGCGCTCGCGGCAACAATCGATAGAGCCCACAATCGCTTCATGGCTGGCAATGTCCCGAACTGCGGCCCGTGAGCGATCCGCGCGCAATGGCGCGCGGCGCATCGCTTCGGCGGAGCCTTCCTCTCTGGTCTAAGCGGTTGAGGCGACAAAGAGATGTGAATCGTTCGCCTTCGATTCGCGGGTGTTCCATGTCGCTTCGATGTGCAAGGACAGGCAGCCGCGCGGCGAACCACAGCTCGCGCGAGCGCACCAAAAATCGCCCCTACCCTAGCCCCGAAACGACATCTTTAGGCTACCACTGGATGGAAGGTCGAGTCAAGCTGTTTCCCCTTGCCACGACGGCAGTTTCGCCGCGCTCCTGGCGGCGCAAAAAGCACTGGCGGCGGCCGGGCTTGCGGCGGTTTGACAGCGTGCCGGACGCTGCGCTAGAGTGGCGGCGGAGATACGGTTTGCCAGCGAACGGATTGGTTTTGACCATTGGTGCCCTCCCGCCGCTCGGGTCCGTGGGACGAACGCATGACGCTCCTCTACTACGACCCCTCGTTCCTCGAGCATCGCACGGGGGCGCATCCGGAACGGCCTCAGCGGCTGGAACAGATCGTGGCCCATCTGGCCCGCCTTGGCCTCGACAAGCGGTGCACGTCGGCGCGGTGGGAGCCGGTGTCGGATGCAGCGCTGGCGCGGGTCCATTCGCTCGCGTATGCGGCGGAGCTGGCCGATTTTGCCCACGCCGGCGGTGGCCGGGTCGAGGCCGACACGGTGATGAGCTCGAAAAGCTACGATGTGGCGCGGCTGGCGGCTGGCGCGGTCGCCGACGCGGTGACGCGCGTCGTCCGTGGCGATGACCGGCAGGCCTTGTGCCTGGTGCGACCGCCGGGACATCACGCGCTGGCGGGCGCGGCGATGGGTTTCTGCCTGTTCAACAACGTGGCAATCGGCGCCCGCGTCGCGACCGGTGAGCTGGGCCTGAATCGCGTCCTGGTCGTTGACTGGGACGTCCACCATGGCAACGGCACGCAGGCCGCGTTCTGGGAGGATCCGCGGATCGGCTTCCTATCGATCCATCGCTGGCCCTTCTATCCTGGCACCGGATGGAAGGATGAGACCGGCACCGGGGACGCCCTGGGCACGAAGCTGAATCTGCCGGTCGAGTTCGGCACGCCGCCGGCCGAATACCTGCGCATCTTCCGCGACGAGCTTCAGCGGTTTGCCGCGCGGGTCCGCCCGGAGCTTGTCTTGTTGAGCGCCGGGTTCGACAGCCATCGCGACGATCCGGTCGGATCGTTGGGCCTGGAGACCGAGGATTTCGAGCCATTGACCGACGCCGTCTTGGACGTGGCCGACAGCTTTGCCGGCGGACGGCTCGTCAGCGTCTTGGAGGGGGGCTACAACACGGGTATTCTGGCTGGCTGCGTCGAGGCGCACCTCCGCCGGTTGCTCGATCGACCACGAACATAGCGCGACTGCGTTGGGAGGGCAAAGGCTCCGCCCGAGCCGCCTTTGCCGATCATTGAGACTGGCTCTGTCTCGCCGGCTCGGCGGGAGCCTCGCCCTCGCTTCTCACGTCTTGGATCCCAAACATGAAGACCGATAGCCGCGAAAAACTGCTCGCCGATGTTGACGCCTACTGCCAGGAGCTACGGCCCATCGAGGAGCTGTGCTACGTCGAGCACCGCTACAACCGCGAGACGGTCGAGCTGGCCAAGAAGCACAACCTGCTGGGCATGCCCGTCCCCGTGCAGTACGGCGGGCGCGGGGCCGACGCGGTCACGTACGCGCGGGCCTTGGCTCGCATTGGGCGCGAGGGGACCGGCGTGCGCACGTTTTTCTCCGGCCAGACGTCGATCGGCCAGTATCCGATCATGCGTTTTGGAAACGAGGATCAGCACCGCCGTTACCTGCCGGCGAGCGCCCGCGGCGAGATCATCCTGGCCTTCGGCCTCACGGAGCCGGACGCCGGCAGCAATCCGCTGGAAATGACCACGACCTACCGCCGCGACGGCGATCGTTTTCTGCTGAACGGCGTCAAGTATTTGATCTCCAACGGCGGCATCGCCGACGCGGTCGTTGCGTTCGGCTACCCCGAAGGCCGCTCCGGCAAGGACCGCCGGATGAGCGCCTTCATTGTCGACACTAGGGGGGCCACGTTCGAGGCCGAGGACCTGCACGCCAAACCGGGCATGTTCACCGCCAACACGGGCATGTTCCAGATGACCGATCATCCGGTGCCCGCCGAAAACCTGCTCAGCGAGGAAGGAAATGGCTTTCGCGTGGCGATGGGCACGCTGGTGTCGGGCCGATTGAGCGTGGCATCGGGCTGCCTGGGCGTGATCGAGGACTGCCTGGCCGAGGCGCTTACGTACGCGAAGACGCGCGTGCAACACGGTAAGGAGATCGCGAAGCACCAGCTCATTCAAGAGCACCTCGCGGAGATCGAAATGGACCGCGCCGGCAGCGACGCGCTCGTACAGCGAGCGGCCGAAGCCAAGGCCGCCAGCGACGCGGCGCCCGGAGACGCGCGGCTGGCCGCGGAGGCGGATTTTCTCGTGGCCGAGGCGAAGTTCTTCGCCTCGAACGCCGCCTGGGACGCGGCCGACCGCGCCGTGCAAGTCTTCGGTGGGCGCGGCTGGTCGGAGCTGTACCGCGTTGGCCGGCACCTGCAAGACGTCCGCGTATGCCGCATCTACGAAGGCACCGACGAGATCATGAAGCTCAAGATCGCCTCGGCGCTGCTGGGCAAGGAATTCGCGGCGTTTCATTGACGCTCGCGGCGACTGCCGTACGCCCTCGCCGCCTGGGAGAGGGGGCCAGGCACATTTTTCGGCCGAAGGTCCTTCGGAAGAATTGAGAACCGCATGTGCCGAAAAATGAGCCAGACCCCGGACTTTGCAGTTCTCCTGGGCTCACTCCCCCAGGGCCGTTCACAGATTCAAGCTTGCCGGCGGCGCACCGGCGGGAAAGTGGGACAGGCACCGAGACGCAACGTTGGTCTGAAAGGACTTGCGCTGTTTATGCTCGGAGCCAGTCCCATTTTCCCGCCTCGCCATTTTACAGAATGGCCCTGGGCTCACTCCCCCAGTTGCTTGCGGACCTCATCCCAGGCGCGGCGGATCACCTGGTCGGCGGCTGCTGTGATCAGGCTTGCGCTGACGGCCGACAACAGGCCTTTCTTTTCTTCGATCCGCGCGTCCCAATCGAGCTTTGACCCACCCCCTTCGGGCGTGATGCGCATGTTCGACGAAATGCGCATCGACGCGCCGATGCCCTGTGCGGAAACGCTCATGCGGGCTTGCTCGGACGGCCGCATGTCCGCCAGCGCGATCACCACCTTCATCGTGCCGCGCACGAAGGAGAAGCCCGGCCGGACCACATAACGCATGGAGTGCTCGTCGATCCGCTCCGCCGATTGCAGGTCGGGAATCGTCGGGATCATGGCCTCCAGATCGGTCAGAAGCGCATACAAGCGTTCGGGCGACGCCCGGAAATGCTCTTCGCCGCCGAACTGTGCTACGGGAGAGGACATGGGGTGATCTTCAAAGGGCGGGGACAGCGAATGACTGCGCATAAACGAGTGTGGAGGGCCGCATTTTAGACGCAATCGGCGCGAGAACAAAGCGAGCCAATCTCCGGCGGTTGGTACGCTTTGAGCGTGTTCGGGTGCATTCCCGACTTTGTCGTTCCTAAGGATCGACCGAGAAGTAACTTCGGTGTTTTGGTGCTAGCATGGCTTGCCGGCAAGCGAGAGCTATTGCAATAAGTTGTGGATGGGGAATTTTCAGGCGGCGGTTTCTTGGGGTTTGATTCCGTCGATGAATTGAGCTCCGGCGATCACGTCTGCTAGTAGCTGCGAACCGTTCAACAGCCGCCATCTTTTGGAGGCGGATTGCATGAGTTTGAAGACCATCGTCAGGCAAGCGGTGCGGCTGCCGTTGCCCTTGGTGCGGCAGTGCCGCAAGCGGACCGTGGCGAAGGTGCTCTCGATGGGGTTGGTCGTGCGGAGGTGAATCCAGTGCTCGGCCGGGAAGTCGTAGAACGCCAAGAGCACGTCGCGATCCTTCGCCAGACAGTCGGTTGCCTTCGGGTATTTC
>JACPPG010000007.1 GCA_016191115.1 Planctomycetia bacterium
GTGCCTAACGTGCACCGTGGGCTCACGCCCACGGCTACACGCCTACGCCGCTAGCGCGGCGGTTATCCGCGGCGAACAAATCGCGGCGCGGCGGCGGCGCACTGGCCGTCGCAAAACGCGCGTTTCGATCGTTCGGATTTCAGGCTTCGAATTTCTTTTGACATTCGGATTTCGGATTTCGACATTCACCTCTACGGGGGCGGCTGCTGGCCCGTCAGATTGAACTCTTCCTCCTCCTGAATGATGATCCGCGGCGACACCATCATCATCAGGCTCTGCGTCTCGCGGCCGATACCGACGTTGCGGAACAGACGGTTGAGATAGGGAATCTTGCTCAGCACGGGGATGCCGAACTCGTTGCGCCCCTCGCTCAAGCGTTTGATGCCGCCCAAGAGCACGGTGCCGCCGTCGGGCACGCTGACCGTGGTGCTCACGTTGAATATGGAGAACGTAGGCAACTGCACCGTCGTGCCCTGGGTGGTGGTGACCGTTCTGTTGGACCGGCCCGTGGTGTCGTTCGTCTGGCCCGTCGAGGCGCTTTCCGCGGTGGTGCTGGTGGAGCCGTCGAAGGTGAACGTGTTCACGTCGCCGATGGTGCTGAAGAAGGGGACGATCGTGACGCGGACGAACCGCCGATCCTCGGAAACCACGGCTTGCACCGACAAGAACGTTCCTTCCGACAAGACGACGATGACCGGCTGCTGGGCGGCCGCGAAATCGCCCACCACCGGCACGACGCTGATCACAAACGGGCTTTGCGACGTATCGGTGACGAACGCCTGCTGACCGTTGAACAGCGTCACCTTGGGAGCTTGCATGACGTTGCTGCGGCGGTCCCCCTGAGCGGCCTCGATGAAGAAGAAGGCCTCGATGTCGCTGAGGATGGCGAAGCCCAACGAGGCGCCGGTGTTGGGGACGAACCCGAACTGCGGAACGCTGGCCGTGAAGCTGTCCTGACGGAAGGGGATGTCCAGGTCGGCGGTGAACAATTGCGGCGCCGCCAGGCCGACCGTGATGTCGCGCTTTTCGTTGTGCCGGAGCTGCGGGTCAATGGCTTGCAGCACACTGCCCTGGGCCAGGGTGCCGACGTTGCCCGCCCCCAGGATCGAGGCGGGCGCGAAATCCTCGAGATTGAAGTCGAAGTCGACGCCGATCCGTTCGAAGAAGTTGTCGTTCAAGGTGATGAACCGCACTTCGATCGTCACCTGCAAGTCGTGCAAGCGCCGCAACTGGGCCAACAGCTCCGCGATCTCGTCGTGCACTTCCTGCTTCTGGCTGATCACCAGGCTGAGGTTGTTCTGATACGGCGAAACGGTCCCCGGCCCGCTGTTCTCGTCCCAGCTATCGGGGTGAATGGTGCTGGTGATCAGGTCGATCAAGCTGTCGAAGTCGGCGCGGGCGCCGCCCCCCAAGCCGCCGGGCCCGTTCAAGCCCGGGTGCCCGACCGTCGCCATCGGCCCCATCGAGCCGGTGGCGCTGGCGACTTGCGCCAAGAGTCGTGGATCGACCACGGCGCTATTTGGCGAACCGGCAGCGCTAGCGACCACGCCGAGCGCCGCCGGGGCCCCGAATCCGCTGCCGAGCATGCCGGCCCGGGCGTTGGCCTGCGCCGCGTTGAGGGCCCCGGTGAGACCAAACTCGTTGCCGGGCGTGAAATTCGGAATCGGGATCACCAGATCGGCAACGTTGTACGTCACCGTGTAGACCTCGTTATCGCGAAGTTGCTCGCTCGTGACGTTGAGGACCTCGTTCTTGATCACGTAGCTCAGGTGCAACGGCTCGAGGATCAGGTTCAGCGCGCTTTTCAGCGAGATAGGCTCGGCCAGGTCGATCGTCACCGGCGTGTCCGTCGTGACTCCCTCTTGCGCCAGGCCGCGCGGATCGAGATGTAGATTCACTTGCGCCAGCTTCGCCAGGTAGTCCATCACCTGGCTGAGCGGGGCGTCCTGGAACTTCAGCGACACGGGCGTCTTCAACCGCTGCTCGATCTCGAGCTCCTTCTCCGACCGCCGCAAGCGCCCCTCGCGCTTCTGGCGAAACGGCGATTTGCTCAACGACGCCCAATCCTTGGCGAAGCGGATCGGCTTGCGGTCGTCGAAAGGCTCCGCGGCCTCGTCGACCGATATCAGCGCCTCGACGAAGCCGTCCTCCTTGGCGCCTTCGACTTGCCGGATGTTCGCCAGGCGGCGAACGTACACCGCTTGCTTGCGAATCTGCTCGACAACCGCCTCCTTCGGCGCCAGCTCCGCGGCCCGCTTGGCCACGGTCTCGGCCTCCGCATACCGCTGCTGGTCCATCAGATCGTTGAACTGGTCCACCAGGTAAGCCAGCTTTTCCTGGACTTCCACCTTCACCTGCTGCTCGCGTTCGATCTCCGCCTTGACGGCGCGATTCCGCTCGTCGAGCTCGATCCGCGGGCGATTGGTCTCGATGAGCTGCTCCACTTCCGCGATCCGCCGGTCCATGCTCCGCAGCCATTGGTCGCGGCGGTCCGTCGCGACGCCGGCTTGCTCCACCATCGTCCGCGTTTGCTTGAGGATTTCCAGCGATTGTTTGGGGTCGGTCGGCTGCAACCGCTTGGCCTCGCTCTGTCGCGTCGCCAGCTCCGCGGCGATCTTGCGCTCGAGCATCTTCTGGTCGGTGGCCGTCTTCGTCAGAAGCGACCCGGCGCCCGGCTCAACCGCGTGCGGTATCTCTTCAGGCACCACCCGCGGCGCAGGCCCGGCGGCCGCCGGCACTGGGGGAGGCTCCGTCGTCACAACGTCGGGTTCGGGCTGGCTCGTGCTCGGTGATTCCGCGCTTGCGCGCACCGTCGGCGGCGCGACGGCGGTTCGCGCGGGCCGATCGCTCGAATCCGGCAAGTTGAACAAATCCGCCGGGGGCTCGTTGGACCGGGCGGTCTCGAACAGCCCTGTCGCGCCCGCCGTACCGCCCTTGGTCGGATCGGGCAGACGGGTCACGTCCTCAACCGTCTCGCGCGGCGTCGTGGGCGACTCATCCGCGGGGCGAGGAGCGACCGCCGGGCCCTGCGCCCGCCGCTTCTGCGCGGCGGCCAAAACTTTCGAGGGACGGTCCTCGTTCGCCGCGAACGCCGACTCGGGAACGCCCATCCGGGCCGCTTCGCCGGCCAACACCTGTGCCTGGGCCGCGTCGCCCGCGTTCAAGCGCGCGCGGGCCGCCGCCACAAGCGCGGTCACTTTCGCTTTTTCCGCCCCAGAATCGGCGCTTGCCGACGCAGCGGCCTGCCCCGGCGAAGGCTCGTCGAACGTGGCGGGCATCACGCGATTGTCGCGGAACCGACCCGCCTGCCGCCGCGATGCCGCGATCCGGCTCAACAAATCGTCCGGCTTGGAATCAAACAGATTGAACGAAACCGGCAGGCGCTTCGCATCCTCCGCCAGCCGCTCTGCTTCGTCGAACTCCCGCCACAAGAGCAACCCCTCGGCCTGCTCCATCAACAGCTCGACGCGGCGCCGCCGCAGAGCTTCGCTGTCCTTGCCCGAACCCTGAGCGGCCAAATCCACTTGTTTGCGGAGCGTGGCCTCGACCTTGGCCGGCGCGTCGTCGTGGACGTCGCGGCGGGCCGGCAGTGCCTTGGCTTGCGCCACCAGTTGCGTGGCCCGGGCCGTGTCGCCGACGGCCATCGCTTTTCTTGCGGCCACCAACAGGCGGTCGCTGGCGACGCGCGGATCTTCGCCTGCTCGCGGAGCGGCCGCGACCTGGCGCTGGCCGGCGCCCGTGGAGCTCGGCCTTGTCGTTGTGACGTCGGCGGGCACGGACGGCTCGGCCTGCTGCGCGGCAGTGCGATCGGGCACCAGCGCGGCGGCTGGATTGACGCCATCAAGAGTAGTGCCGCCCGCGGAAGCCGGTGCGCCGTCGTTGGCTTGTGCGTTGCCGCGCTGCAGCGCGGCAGCCGAGGAGGCGGCCGATTCAGGACGCGGCACGCGCTGTGGTTCGTCGGACATTGCCGCTTGGGCGCGGGCGGTGGTCGGCGGAACCGCGGCTTCACCGGCGCCACCGGCGGCCGCCTCACGAGCGGCGAAGGGATCCACCGCGCCGACTGGCTTGCGCGACGATGACGCCTGGGCCTTCGCGGCCGACGGCATCTGTTGCGGCCGCGACGGCGGGCCGGCCGTGGGCGCACCGCCCGCGGGACGCGCCCGCTCCAGGTCGCGTCGCGCCTTGGCCGGCGTATCGCCCAGGAAGTTGAACCGATTGTATTGAATGTGGAAACTCTCGGCGCGGGTCAACAGCGCGTCGGCGGCTTTCCAATCTCCTTCGGACATCGCTTTCCGCGCGCGGGCGACCAGCTCCGCGGCTTCGCGCCGGGGGTCGGGCGCCCGGGCACCGCTTTGCCCGGTCGCCAGCACGGCCACCCACGCGCCCCCGGCAACGCTACCGGCATAGGCGGCCGGGCAGACGTTGAACAACGTCCACGCGGCGACCGCGCCGGCAAAGAATCGGGACGTTCTCAACACCTTCTCCCGCTTAGCCGCGGCGCCACGATTGTGGCACGGACGATCTATCGCAACGCCAACAGCGTGTGGATTCATGGTCCAGGCAATCGTTCCAGATATTCTCGCGAACACGTACGACTTCCAACCGAAGTGACGCGGTTTCCTGTCCGCCCGCCAGTCGTTGCCGCTTGCAACTTGGGCCCGGCCTCTCGGCCGATGCTGTCACTTTCCGCGGTTTCCGGCGCGGAACGGTCCGCAAGCAAAGGCAGTTTTTGCGCGTGCGCGAAAGGATTCCGAAGAAGAGAGGCGGTTAAGTACCCGCACTCCCCCGCGCGGTCAATAGCACTTCGATCGGCCGGGGCCAAATGCGCTCATTCGAGCCCGACAGCATTGGCGCGCCGAGAGAAGCCAGAGAGGCTGGATACGGCCGCCATAAGCCGTGGCAGGATGGAGAAGCGTCGCAAGCCCCACCCCCGCTACTTGGCCGTGGGCAGGCCGCGGGACTTGCCGGGCGGCGGCTGAAGGCTATTGATGGTCGGCCCGTCGCGGGTCGGCCGATCGTCGGCGCCCGCTCCCGCCGGCGGCTTCGACAGGTCGGTGATGTCCTTGACGTGCTTCACCGCGGGCCCGTAGCTTTCGGCTTCCGCCAGCTCGCTGCGGACGGTCAGCTCGCCATTCGGTTCGAGCACCAGCATCTGTCCGGGGGCCCGCACCGCGGCGGAAAACCCGTCTCCGCCGGCCATGTCGACCAGGAGCGAGTCGGTCTCGAATTTGATCTGCTCGGTGGTGACAGCCTTGGTGTTGGGACGCTCGATCGGGACCTTGTCGTTGAAATTGGCCACCTGCCCGCGCACCAACTTGGAGATCCGGGCGGCGTCGACCGCTTGTCCCGAATTCCAGGCGCGGACCAGGACCTCGGCCTTTTGCTCGTTCAGGCCCCTTTGCGGCTCGACGCCTCCGGCCAGCAGGCTGCTGCCGCGCGGCGCGGCGATCGCCGGCGACGGATCGCTCCACGCCGTCGGGCGCGTTTCGCCCTTGGCGAGCGCCGGGGCAGCCAGGTATCGGGCCGGAATGCCGTGATTAGGATTCGCCACCAGCAAACGGACGCGATAGCGATACGACTTGCCCGGCCGGACCGTGAAATCAAAAAAGCGGAACATCTGGTATTCGATCTTGGGGGCGGGAGCGCCCGGCTGCGCGAAATTCCCCTCCGGCATGGCCGGCTGGGCCTTACCGAACCCTCCGCCCATTCTCATGACGCGACCGAGGCCACCGCCAGGTCCCTGCGCAGCGGGAGCCGCCATCGGCAGTCCGCCCGGGCGAGCGCCCGCGGCGGCCGGGAAGCCCGCATTGACCGGCGCCGCCGCCGCATCCGTCGTGGCGGCGAGCGGAATCTTGGGATGAACGACGGTCTTATCGTGCACGCGGCCCATCAGCGGCGGCAACGGCCGGCACGCTTCGCCCGCATAGTAGATCGGATCGATCAGGTCGGGGACCTTTCCGGAGTACGTAGCTTCGTCGGCTGCGATGCTCTTCAAATCGATAGGCGACCATTCCAGCTTGGCATCATCAGGAGTGCCGGGCGATATCTCAGCGCGCTCGGCCTCGTAGCTGACGTACACGGGTTGCTGATCGCCCTGATAAGACCGGGAGGTGCCTTGGAACGCCGCGCGGTACTCCTTGATTTGTTCCTGCAAGGGCACAAGCGCCGTGACCACGACCCATTGCTTGCCCTGGGGTTCGCCCGAGACGTTGTAGTCGGCCGTCGGCTGCTCGAATCCACGGGGCGGGCGGGCATCGTCGGTTTCACCGAAGCCGGCCTTGTTCGCGCCGGCGGCCTTGACGTTCTGCATCATGTTCATCTTCCCGCCGCTTTTTGCCGGTGCCGGAGGCGCGGCCACGTTCATCCTCATGCCGCCGGTCTTTCCGGGAGATGGAGCCTGCAGCGGCGCCTTCCCGCCGTCGCGCGGCGCACCGGTCGCTTCGGTGGGAATCGTCGCCACGGCGCCGTAGCCGCTGGCCACGCGCAGGTCGCGGGCCGCCAACAGACGCGGCTCGGGCCGTCGCTTGCCGAAGTCGAACACCGGCTGAACGAACGGCTCCCGCGTTATCCACACCTGCGCCGCGATCTCCTTCTCCTCCGCGGGCTTAGGGGCCGGGGGCACGTCGGTGGCCGGATCGAAGCGGGCCGCTTGGACCGCCTGGTTGACCTCGTCCGATTTCGTCTTGAATCGATCCGGCGCTTTATCGTACGGCTTTTGCGAAATCGCCCCGTAGCAGAACAAGAGGAAAGCAAAGACGAAGACGCCGAAGACGATTTTCTCCACGTGCGTGGTCAACAGTTCCACGATCCTGCCCGTGTCGATCTTCTTCAAGTTGACTTTCATAAATCGCCTTCCTCCGTCTTTGGGCGCCTATCGCCGTTACTGCGCCTTGTTCATTCCACCACCCATGCCGCGCATGCCCGGCAGCGTCGAGGATCCGCCGCCAGCACCGCGCGCCGTCGGCAGCTTGACGGGACTGATCGGCAAGCCAGGCAGACGTTTGCCGACGTCGGTGGCCGAGCCGGTGGCCAGTTTCTCCTCGTCGGGGGCATTGTAAATCTGCACGACGCCACAGATTTCGACCGTTACGTCGAAAGGCCCGTACTCGAGCGTGGCGTCGCCACCGGAAGTGCTTGTGGCCGAGCTATAGCTCGATCCGCCCGTCGCGCCACCGGATCCCCCAAGACGGCCCAGGCGCATGCCAGCGGGCGCGCCGCCAGGCGGGCCCGACGCTTGCGCAAAGCCTTCGTTGCCAAAGCCGCCGGCGGCCGGCGTCTGACTCGCGATCCCGGTTGCTCCACCGCCCAGCGGATTCACAAGCGGCGGGTCCATCCGCACCAGCCGCAGCTCGATCGGCAAGGGAGCGGTGATGCAATTGTACAACAGCTCCGAGATCCGCCGCTGGTCGACGACCAGTTTCATCCGCACGAACAGCAGCTTGAACTCGGCAAAGGGTGGTGAATCGGCCACGGTCAGCGGCTGCCCCTGGTCGTTCAAGTAACGGCCGTCCAGGAGCTCGTCGTCGAGCTTTTTATCCATTTCCTCCTGGTTGAGTCCCTTGGGGTCGCCCGCTTCGCCGGTGGCGTCGCCGCGGCCCATCGTGACGTTCCCGCCGCCGCTTTGGTCCTTCGCCTCGGCGAGCATGATTTTCGAGCGATCGCTCTGCGATTTTGCGATGGCCCACTGGGCCACCTCGAGCGAATCGATGCGCTTGACGGTCGCCGCGAAGACATCGGTCGCGCCTTCGTTCGAGCGGCGAATCACGTCGGCCAACTGCTCGAGCACCCACAAGTCCTCTTGCGCCAAGCGAATGTTGAGGGTCGTGGGGTCACGCTGATGGATCATGTCGTAGCGGTGCTCGAGATCGGCCCGATGCGCGGGATCCCAGATGACCAGTCCTTCCTCGGTCTCGGTGGGCGTGGTGGCCGCCGGCGCCGCTTCGTCGCCAGGATTCATCGGTCGAGCGGCCGCCGCGGCGCCTTCGGGGGCGGCGACCGCTGGTGCCGCGACTTCTATAAAGTGTTTGTAGTCGGCCCGTTCGTACAGCTTCTGTAGCGCTCTTCCCCCCTTTTCTGGATCCTTGTTGAATACCAGAACCTTATAGCGCCTTCTCATGTCGGGGTCGATCGGCTCGCTGGGTTTGAGCTTGGCGATGTCGGCCACGACCTCCGGCCAGTGGAACAGCTCTTGTTGCTGGTCGTAGCACTTCTGCCACTCGGCCATCACCACTTTCTTCAAGTCGTTGTTGAGAGTGCCGACTTGGTCGGCAAAGCTCTGGTTCGCGGGCTTACCCTTCACGACACGTTCGAGTGCTTCCCATGAGTCTTTCACTTTGCCCATGTTCTTCTTGGTGTCGGCTGCCAGGCTGTTGGCGCCCATCCACCAACAGACGAGCCCGAAGATGGCGGCGGCCCCCACCAGAAGCCAGAAATGGTGCTTCATGAGGATCCGCAAGTAAGCTTTGACCTGATCCATCTGGTGCGCTCCTCAACTACGGGTTAGCGGGCGGGGTGCTGGGGGCCGGCGCGGGGTTGTCCCCCGGCGGCGTGGGATTCTCGCCCGGTGGCGTCTCGCCCCCATCCGGTTGCGCGGGGGGCGTGGGCGCGGCGGGCGCTGGAGTCCCGGTCCCTTCGCCCGATGGCTCCGTGGCGGGCTCGGCTGGCGTTTCGGTGGATGCGGCTGGCGTTTCTGTTGGCGCCGTGGGGGTCTCGCCCGCGCCTTCGGCGGGCGCGGCCGCCGTTTCACCGGCCGGCGCTTCACCCGGCTGGGGCGTCGGTTCGGCCGGCGGCTCATCCTGCCAGCACAATTGCAGCACGAAGTCGAACTTCGGCGCTTCCTTCATCTTCTTCTGGCCAGGCTCGTCGGATGGCTCCTCAATCTGGAACTCCCAGGCCGGATCCCTATCGTGACCGACCACCAGCACTGGATAGCCGAGGCCCATCTTCTTGAAATCGATCTCGGTCGGACCGTTTTCCTCCTGGTCCTCCTTGGGAATCGCAACCTTGCCTGCCTTGAGGTTCTTGATCAGCGTGCTGCGGACGTAGTGCCGGCCGTGATTCGGATCGCCTTGCGTGTTGTGGAAGTGGTAGCCGGTCAGCTCGATGACCCAGCCGGCGCCCGACGGACCCAAGCTCGCCTCCGCCACCGGGGGTGCCGCGCCGCCGTCTGTGCTCAGCTTGGGATCCGGCTTGTCGAAATCGCGCACGCCGCCGTACCACACGCCGAGATCGTCGACGTGCTGCGCCTGGATCGACATGATGTGGATCTGTTTTCGCTGCGGAATGCTTTCCGGCGGCTCTCCTTCGTCGCGTGGCACGCAGAGATTGATCGCCTTCCAGACTTTCAGCCAGCGGGTGCGGCGTTCGTTGGAGGGGGACAGGGTCTGAATGACGCCGCCCGTCTTCGTGTACGTACTCTTGGCCGAATCGAAGCTCGACTGGTATCCCTTGGCCGTCTTGACCGTGCCTTCCGCGGTCACGAGCACGGGCGCGAAGTAGTTCTCCTGGGCAACGCTGCGCCACGCGCGCCAATAGCCGAGGTAGCTGACCGTGCAACCCAACAATAGCGCGGCGGCCGCGCCCACGGCCCACGGCTTCTTCTCGCGGATCATGCGATCCTTCAGCAGCTCGCGCGGCAGCAGGTTGGTCTTGATTTTGCCGGCCTTCAACCCCTGCAGCGACAGGCCGTAGCTCACGCCGAAGCTGAGCACGTTCTCCTTGAACGCCGGCACGTCCACCACCGCCGCGCCCGATAGACCGCGGAAACTCTCCACGCGGTTGAAGTCGATGCCCAGGTTCTGCGCCAGATAGCGCTGCAAGCCGGGCAATTTCATGGCGTTGCCCAGGGCCAGCACTCGCCCGATCTTCGCGCGGCGGTCGAGATTCGTGAAATAGCCGATCGACCGTTGAACCTCGGTCAACAGGTCGTTGAACACGGGGCGCATCGCCTGAAAGAGCGCCTTGGGATCCTCGGCCTTGGCGGCATTGCGCTTCAGGTGCTCGGCCGTGGCGAACGTGAGCTTGAGCTCTTTGGTGAGCGCCTTGGTGAAGTGGTTGCCGCCGATCGGGATGCTCCGCTGCCACACGCGATAGCCGTTGGTCACAACCAGGTCGGTCGAGTCCGTGCCCAGCGACAAGACGACGATCGAGGGCGGCGGATTGTCGGGGTCGTAGTCCGCCGGCGCAGGCAGGTCCTGCATCTGGTCGAAGGCCACGTAGTTGTAAAGCGCCAGCGGCGTCAGTTGCACGACGTCCACCTCGATCGCGGCGTCCGTGAATGGCCGGAGCGCCCGGAATACCTGGTCGCGCTTCATGGCGAACAAGCCGACCTCGGTTTCGAGGGCAAAGCCTTCTTCCTCGCTGCCGCCGACCATCTTCTGATAGTCCCAGACGACGTCTTCGAGCGAGAAGGGGATTTGCTGCTTGGCCTCGTATTTGACGATGTCGGGAATCTTCCGCGACTCGACAGGCGGGAGCTTGATGAACCGCGCCAACCCGCTCTGTCCCGGAACCGATATGGCGACGCGATCGCCGCGGACGCTATTACGCGACAGGAACTGCTTGAGCGCCTCTTGCACGAGCGCCGCGGGATCGGCCTCCGGCTGACTCAATATCTTGGGGTATTCGATGTAATCGAACGCGTCGGCGACGACCGACGCGGCATCCGCGCCTGGCCGACAGCGCAACGCCTTGAGCGCGCACTGACCAACGTCGATACCCCAAACGGCGTCACTTCTCGCCATTGCCGTCTTCCCTCCGCTCCACCGGGTTGAGAGGAACCGGTTGACCCGCAGCCGTGGACCAAATGAATTGGTCGCGATGTGAACCGCCGAATTTGGCTGTCGGGTTCTGCTCCAAATTCGATTATCGGGATTCAGTCCCTAGTGTCAACGAAATCCGGCGTAAAGCAAGTAGTCGACAGGAATTCCAGCGCTGCGGAACGGGTCGCGGCGATGGCCGACCGCGGGCGGCGACGTGGATCGCGACAGGCCCTCGGCAACCGCCCTGCCGCGCCTCGACGTAGGTTGGTGCGGGGGCTATCGTGGACCGTTTGAATCGTTGGGACGTAATAGGCTGCACAAAATCGCTCCAAATCGTTAGTGCGTATGAAATTCGACGAAGCGTGCGTCCTCCTTCCCTGCCACAGCCTGGAGGACTTTCCCACGCACCATGAGGGGGAAGCGGCCGAAGGACTGTTGGCCGCCTGGAGCGGTCTGTGGCATCCTGCCTTGCTGGCCAGTTGCGGCCGGCTGCCGACATGGCACCGGGCCGACAGCCCGCCCGACGCGCTGGCGGGCCGGCTGATCGTCATCCCCTCGACCAGCGAACCCCAACTGTTGGCCGGGTGGGCCTCGCGGGCAGCCGCGGAAGGGGCGCACGTGGTGCGCAAACTGTACCGCCGCGACGATATCGTTCGCGCGGCCCTGGCGGGCCTGGACGGCGGCGACGCCGTGGTCGACCCCGAGCTCGTGGCCGATTTTCTCGCGCTCGGGTTCTGCCAGCTCGCGGTCGAGCTGCTCACGCGCTTGATGCGCTACATGAGCAACATCGACGAAGTGCATCTGCAAAACGAGGCAGTGGCCGCGGCCCGCGCCTGCATGGCGGGCGACGCCGAGACGGCGCGGACTCACCTGCGCAACAGCTTCGACGTATTGGTTGAAGCGCGGGAGCGCTTTTACCCGGTCGACGCCTTTCTGGTGGACCTGACCCTCGTCGCGCCCAGCACCATCGGCGCATCGCTCGCGGGTCAGTTGCGCGGGGACGCGCCGCGGAACCTGATGCTCGCCGGCGAGACGCTTGCGCGGCTGGCGGAGTCCGAGCCCGAAACGCTCGCGGCACTACGCATGGCCCTCGACCATCAGGCGGTGACGCTCGTGGGCGGCGAGCGCGAGGAACGCGAGCTGCCGCTTATGCCGATCGAGGCCGTGCTCGCCGAATTCCAGTCCGGCGCGGACGTGTTCGAGCGCGCCTTGGGCATGCAGCCCCGCGTGTATGGTCGCCGGCGGTTCGGGCTCTCGCCCATCCTGCCGCAAATCTTGTCGCGGTTGGGATTCACCGGCGCCATCCATTTCACGCTCGACGACGGACGCTTTGCCACCGCTTCGCAGAGCAAGGTCCGGTGGGAAGGGCTGGATTACACGGCGATCGATGCCCTGGCGCGGCTGCCACTGGATGCCGCTGCTGCCGGCAGCTTTCTCGGCCTGCCGCGCACGCTGGGTGAGTCCATGGATCGCGACCACGTCGCCACCGTCGTCTTCGCGCACTGGCCAGGGCGGACGAGCGTTTTCTACGACGACCTGCGCCGCATCTCCGCCTACCGCCACGTGCTGGGCAAGTTCGTAACGCTCGAGGACTACTTCGCGAACACCGCTAGCCCCGGCGAATTGATCAAGTTCAAGTCGGACGGGTATCGGTCGCCCTACTTGCGACAGGCAGTCACGAGCAAGGCCCCCGGGCCGGTATCCGCGGTGCTCGACGAACACTTGCGCGATGCCCGGCGGCACGCCATCGAAAGCCTCGACGCCGTGGCTGACGTGCTGGGCGCCGCGCCCCGCGCGTGCGGCGGCGCAACACAACGCGGAAATGAGACGCTCGAGGAGCTCGATCGGCGTAAGGCGAGCGCCGCGGCACGCGTGGCCACGACTCTGGGTGCGGAATGCGGCACGGTTGATGGGTTGTTGCTCGTCAACCCGCACAGCTTCGCCCGCCGCGTCGTCGTTGACGCCGCGGCTTTGTCGGCGCTTCCGTCGATCGAGGGGAACGTCGTCGCGGCGCAGGAATCGTCCGGCCGAAAGCTGGTTGTGGCGGACATCCCCGGCATGGCATTCTGCTGGCTCGCGCCGGGAGCGGCCTCGCCCCCCCCTCGCAAAGCGCCCAAGCCGATTGCTGCTGAAACGACGCTGGCCAATGAGTATTTGCGCGTGGAAATCCATCCTGCCACGGGCGCGTTGCACGCCATCTACGGCGTTGGGCAGCGGGGAAACCAACTGTCGGCGCAGCTCGGCTTGCGCTTTCCGCCACCCCGGCCCAAGCCGGGCGATATTTGGCGCGATCCGGACGAGGACGCCGAATACTCGGCCATGCAGGCCGACGCCGTCGAGATCGCGCACGCGGGACCCGCGGTGGGCGAAATCACCAGCCGCGGACGCCTGGTAGATCGCGAGGGGCGGCGCCTGGCGGCCTACACGCAGCGGTTCCAACTGGCCCGCGGATCGCGCGTGGTTGCGATCGACATCGAGCTCGCGATCGAGCAGGAGCCAGCCGGCGATCCGTGGGAATCGTACTACGCGGCCCGCTTCGCCTGGCCGGACGAGGCAGCCGACCTTTCGCGTTCGGTGGGGATGACGATTCAGGCGACCGAGGCCCGCCGTCTGGAGTCGCCCCATCTGGTGCTGGTGCGCTCGCCGCGCTCGCGCGCGGCGATCCTCACCGGCGGATTGCCGTATCATCGTCGTTCCGGCGCGCGAATGCTCGACACCGTGTTGGTGGTGCCCGGCGAGACCCGGCGCCGGTTCCGGCTGGCCGTCGGCATCGATGTGGCACATCCGATGCAGCAGGCTTTGGAGTTGCTCGACCCGGTTGCCGTCGTTCGGGCGGCGCGGCCGGCCGGCGCCGGCCAGGCCAACTGGCTGTTTCACGTCGACGCGAAGAACGTCGTGGCCACGCATTGGTCTGCCCTCCGCGACGACGCCGGACGGACCACTGGCTTTCGGGTGCGACTATTGGAGACCGAAGGAGTCGCTGGAGGAGTGCGGTTGCGGGCCGTAAAAGATATTGAGAATGCCCGGTGCACGGACTTTCGCGGCCAGACGTTGTCGGAGTTGCCGGTGGCCGGGGATTGTGTCACGATCGATGTCGCGGCGTTCGAGTGGACCCAAATCGAGGCGACCTGGCGCGGCTAGGCGCTGTACCGCAAGCGAGGAAGTGCCCGGCTATTGCGCGGGACCCGGCCTCAAACCGCGGCGGATGCGATGATCATCACCATTGATGGACCGGCAGGCGCCGGCAAAAGTAGCGCGGCACGATCGCTCGCCGAGCGCTTGCGGTTCGAGTTCCTCGACACCGGCGCGATGTACCGGGCCGTGGCCCTGGCGGCCCTGCGGCAGCGGTTGGACTGGAACGACGCGGCGGGGCTGGCCGCGCTAGCGCGCCGGCTGAGCATCGAAGTTCACGATCGCAAGACGCTGCTCGACGGACAGGACGTCAGCCGCGATATCCGCGCTCATGCGGTCACGTCGGTCACGCACTACGCGGCCGATAACCCGGCGGTCCGCGAACACCTGGTGGCCCTGCAGCGGCGGGCGGCGGCAGGGCGCGACATCGTGACCGAGGGGCGCGACCAGGGGACCGTCGCCTTCCCGCACGCCGAGTGCAAGTTCTTCCTGACGGCCACTCCCAGCGAGCGGGCCCGCCGCCGCCAGGGCGATCTCGCGGCCCGCGGCGAGGAGCTAAGCTTACTCGAGGTGTTGGCGGACCAGAACGAGCGCGACGAGCGCGACGCGGTGCGACAAGTCGGCCCGTTGGTGGCCGCCGTCGATGCGGTCGTCGTGGTGACCGACGGGATGTCGGCCGACGAAGTCACCGACCACCTAGAGGCCCTTGTGCGACAGCGCATGGCGCAGGGTGCGGGCGGATCGCGCGGCGCCGGTGGCGAGTCCCGCCGTTCCCAAGAGGACACCAGTAACACGCCGAACGCCTAGTCCGAGAGTCGACCATGCACGAAGTCTCGTTGGCAAAGCGGCTGTGGTACGAAAACCTGCGGGTGATCTGCCGGCTGGCGGCGGCTGGTTTTTTCCATCTCCGCTGCACCGGTCGCGAGAACCAGCCCCGCGCCGGTGGCGCGCTCGTGCTGTCGAACCATCAAAGTCATCTCGACCCGGTGCTGGTGGGCATGGCCTTCGACCGGCGGATGAACTACCTGGCGCGAGAGACGCTGTTCGACTTCGCTCCGTTCCGCTGGTTGATTCAATCGCTCGACGCCATTCCCATCGACCGCGATGGGCTGGGGCTATCGGGACTGAAGGAAACGCTCCGCCGCCTTAAGCACGAAGAGTTGGTGCTGATCTTTCCCGAGGGAACGCGCACGAGCAATGGCGAGGTCGCGCCGCTTAAGCCGGGCTTCTCGGCCCTGGCGAAGCGAGCCCGTGTGCCGCTATTGCCGGTGGGGATCGACGGGGCGTTCGACGCCTGGCCGCGACGGCATCCGTATCCCGGCTTGGCGACGATTCATTTGCACATCGGGGAACCGATCTCGCCGCAGGAGGCCCAGGCCGCGGACGAGCGGCAACTGGTGGCGGAGGTCGAACGGCGCATTCGCGACTGCCACGAAATCGCCCGCCGCGGAAGGCGCCGCGCCATCGGCCTGCCGCCTGTCGAGCATCGTCCGGCGCCGGCCGAATCGGGCCCGCGGCTGAGCGCGCACGTGGCTTGATCATGGAAGTCGGCCGTTGATGCGTCGAGCGACGTGTCGCAACTCAGTTCCGTCGTCTGCCTGGTATCCGTTTGGCCATACTAGCGTAACTGTGGACGAGGCTAAGCCGGTCGAGGCGAATATTGTGATACCGGCGCAACGAGCTTAGTACGTGCGCCTCAACAAGATTTGAGAAGGAGAGCAGGGCGACCTTGCGGTCCGGCAGACAATGAGGGGCATGAATCTCCTGCGGCCCGCCTTGGTCGGATAGTGTCGCCCTAGCACCCACGAATGCAGAGTCGCCACCGGCATGTGCCGATAGTGCGCGGCGAGAGGGATGCTGTATGCCGGGACGTCGCGGGCGTCAGCGCCGGCGAAGTCCTCGATTCTGAAGCGAAGTTTGACCACGGATGAGCCTTCCATTCATGTCGTTAGGCACGAGCGGAGGGGATGCGCCTTGGAGTTATAACCCGCCTGAATGGGCCGTCTGCGCGGCACGGCCGAGACGTGCTAGCGTCGACTTGGGCGACTGGCCGCCACTCCAGGGCCGTTCACAGATTCAAGCTTGCCGGCGGCGCACCGGCGGGAAAGCGGGACAGGCACCGAGACGCAACGTTGGTCTGAAAGGACTTGCGCTGTTTATGCTCGGAGCCAGTCCCATTTTCCCGCCTCGCCATTTTGAAGGAGGCAGGGTCGGAGTTTCGCATGGGTTCTCCCCAAGCACGGTTGCAGCCCCGCGGCTGGCCGCGCACGAGTGCCGACCCAAAGTCGAATGGCGGCCGAGCCGCCGCCGCCGCACGCCCGAACGACCGGAGAATTGTGACAGCATCCTCCCATGGTTAATCGCAACTTGATTCGCGGCCTCGACCTTAGCGAGGCGGAATGGGAACAAGAACTCGCGGCCGCGATGGCCGGCACTTCGGCCGAGGAGTTGGCCACCGGCGGCGGCGGCGGCGACATCTCCCTCAATCAAATCGTCGAGGGCCGCGTCATCCGCGTCGAAGGCGATCTGGTGCTCGTGGACGTGGGCTACAAGAGCGAAGGCACGATTCCGCTAGCGGAATGGGAGGACGAAGAGGCCCCGCCCGAAACAGGACAGAAAGTCAAGGTCCTCATCGAGGAGATCGAGGACGGGAACATGGCCCGCGTTGACGGCGGCATGATCCTCTTGAGCAAGCGGAAGGCCGAGAAGATCCAGGCCTGGCAGAAGGTGATGGAGAATGTCCACGAGGGGGACATCGTCACCGGCAAGGTCACGCGAAAGATCAAGGGGGGCCTGCTGGTCGACATCGGCGGCGTCAACGTCTTCCTGCCGGCCAGCCAGGTCGACATCCGTCGCCCGCCCGACATCGGCGACTATATCGACCGCACCATCCAGTGCGTGGTGCTGAAGATCGACGAAGCGCGGCGCAACATCGTCGTCAGCCGCCGCGCGCTGATCGAGACCGAGCGCGCCGAAAAGAAATCCAAGCTGCTGGCCGAGCTCGAAGTCGGCCAGATCCGCAAGGGCACCGTCAAGAACATCGCCGAGTTCGGCGCGTTCGTCGACTTGGGCGGCATCGACGGACTGCTGCACATCACCGACATGAGCTGGGGCCGCATCGGCCATCCGTCGGAACTCGTGTCGATCGACCAGGAAATCGAGGTGCAGATTCTGCACATCGATCGCGAGCGCGAGAAGATCGCGCTGGGACTTAAGCAGAAATCCGCCAGCCCCTGGGAGCAGGTCGAGGAGAAGTACCCGGTCGGCAGCCGCGTGAAAGGGACCGTCGTCAACGTCATGAGCTACGGCGCCTTCGTCAAGCTCGAGGAAGGAATCGAGGGTCTCGTGCACATCAGCGAAATGTCCTGGACCAAGCGCATCAGCCATCCCAACGAGCTGGTGCACACCGACGATGAAATCGAGGTCGTCGTCCTCAAGATCGAGAAAGAGAAGCAGGAAATCTCGCTGGGCATGAAACAGACTCAGCCCAACCCGTGGGACAAGGTGGCCGATCGCTATCCGCCGGGATCGCTGGTGACCGGAACCGTCCGCAATCTGACCAACTACGGCGCCTTCATCGAGATCGAGGAGGGGATCGACGGCCTCTTGCACGTCAGCGACATGTCGTGGACGCGGAAGATCAGCCACCCCAGCGAGGCCGTGGAAAAGGGCCAGCAAATCGAGTGCAAGGTGCTCTCCGTCGACCAGCAAAGGCGGCGCATCGCCCTGGGCCTCAAGCAAATGCAAGAGGACCCCTGGGCCACGGACATCCCCAACAAGTATCAGCCCGGCCAGATCGTCACCGGCACCGTCACCAAGCTGACCAACTTCGGCGTGTTCGTGGGTCTGGAGAATGGGCTAGAGGGCTTGTTGCACATCTCGGAGCTGGCCGACCACAAGGTCGAGAATCCCGAGGAGATCGTCAAAGTCGGCGAGCCGATCGAGGTGAAAATCCTGCGCGTCGACACCGACGAGCGGAAGATCGGTTTGTCGCGGAAGCGGGTCGAGTGGGGAGAGGAAGGCGGCAACGGCGACGCGGAATCACCCCCCGCCTCGACGAGCCCCACCGCGCCGCCCACGGAACTCAAGGGCGGCATCGGCGGCGAGAGCGGTCCGTTGATCAAGCCGCGCACCTCCGAGAAATCGGCAGAGTCGTCAGAACCGACAGGTTGACCCGATTCGGCCGTGCGACGGGGCGCCGTTGACCGAGCTAGCGCGCCAATCCTCCCCGCCTGCGCATTGCGCGCATCGGGGTCGTGCGCGCCGGCGGCACGATCGCTGCCGTCGGCAACACTCCGCGCGGCACCCTCGCGTCGCCGCCACACTTGGCCCGCCGCGGCCTCTTTCTTCCTCAAGCCCAGAAGCCCGCGCACATCCGGCCCACCTTGTCCGCGGCGCGGGACGCTGGAGAATGCCTTTGGGCACCGTCGATGTTGTGTGTGTCTCGACCGCTCTGCGCCCCGCAGTGATCCCGATGGCGACCACCATGCCGAAGACACGCCGAAGAACCACCCCCGCCGTCCAGTCGCCCCTGGAAACCTACCTCCGCGAGATCAACGAGACCGCGCTTTTGTCGGCCGCCGAAGAACGCGAGCTGGCGATCTCGATCGGGCTTGGCGACACGCAAGCCCGCGACCGCATGGTCCGCGCCAACTTGCGGCTGGTCGTCAATATCGCCCGCGGCTACACCGGCAAAGGGCTCGGCCTGCAGGACTTGATCGAGGAGGGCAACCTGGGCCTCTTGCGGGCAGTCGAAGGATTCGACCCGGCGATGGGCACCCGCTTCAGCACTTACGCCAGCTATTGGATCAAGCAATCGATCAAGCGGGCCCTGATCAACACGGCCAAAACGATCCGCATCCCGGCCTACATGGTCGAGCTACTCTCCAAGTGGCGGCGGGCCACCATCCGCCTGGCCGAGGAATTGGGCCGCACGCCCACGCCCGAGGAGATCGGCCGCGTGCTGGGCCTGCCGCGGAAGAAGCTGCCGATTATCAAGAAGGCCATCCGCATCTACAGCTCGACGCCGCAGACCGACCAGTCCGAGGCCGGCTGGTCGCTGTCGGAAATGGTCATGGACGAGCGGATCCGTAACCCGGAAGATGAGATGGTCGAGGGAGACGACCTGACGCACGTGCTCGCGCAACTCGAGACGATGGACAGCCGCGAGGCGACCGTGCTGCGGCTGCGGTTCGGGCTCGACGACAACGAACCGCGGACCCTCAAGGAAATCGGCGAGACGCTGGGCCTGACCCGCGAACGCGTCCGCCAGATCGAGACCGAAGCCCTGGGCAAATTAGCCACCGGGCTCTCCGGCGGGTAGTGGGCGCAACCCACAACTCTTAGCCCCCGGTGATTCACCGGGGGCCAACACGGCCGTGCGAGTCAACCATCGAAGGGCTCGATAAATGCCCACGGCCGCGCCGCGCAGCCCCGTTCGACGTTGTGCCTTTCAACGTATTCGACTCGACGTCGCGTCGACTCTTCGTCGAAGCAGTACCGTTTGTCATAACCGTCCGTCCAAATGGGACGGCCCGGACGCAGCCCCCATCGCACGGCATCCTTCGCGCACTTGACGACTCGCACAATCGGTGCTGACGAGCTGCCAACGACGAAATGCACGTGCCATGATCGCACCGCAAGAGCGAGCATGCGCTGCCGCAGTCGTTCCACGAGCGCGGTGCCAATCATGTCGCCCACTGCATGACATTGATCCCCGCCGAAGACGAACGGCGTATGCTTCAGACGGCGCGCATCCCAATGTTCAAGTCCGGGGTCGGCGGGCATCACGACTCCCCTGTCGACCCAACCGCGAGCATCGCCGCGCAGCCACGTGCCATACGTCGTCATAGTCACCATGATGGCAATCACTCGCGACATCGATGGCAACTCGATATCCGCCAGAGCCCCCGGTGAATCACCGGGGGCTAAGAAACGTCACCGGCCGACCGCGGCGTTCAGTAGCTTGGGCTGGGCCTCTTGCCAGCGCTCTTTGCCGACCGACTCGCGCCGGTGCATGAGCACGCTGGCGCCGTTCATGCCGCCGGCCGCCAGGTCCAAGAGGCCGTCCTTGTTGATGTCGTGGACGACGATCTGCCGGCCGATGCCGCTTTCGCCGTCGGCCTTGTAGGGCACCCAGTCGACCCCCTCCGGCGTGCGCACCAGCCGGAACCAGTACACGACGGCGCCGGCGTCCCACATCGGGCTGCGGTTGTGGTGCGAGTAGTAGGTCTTGCCGGTGATGATGTCCTTGAGCCCGTCGCCGTCGATGTCGGCCAGGTTCACCGAGTGCGGCTCGCTAAATACGAGGCCGTAGCGGTTCTGCTCCGGTTTGTCCCCCATGATCAGATGCTCGCGGAAGGCGATCTCGCCCCCCTCGCGGACCTGCTCGTGCCACGCCAGCCCGAACTCGTGGGCCGCGAGACTGGTGATCACGTCGTTGTCGCCATCGCCGTCGACGTCGTAGGCGTACATCTCGGCCCCGCCGCTCTCGGCGAACTTCGCGGGATGAAAGGCCCACCGCGCGGCCGTCTCGGGCGAAGCGGGCTGCTCGAACCAGCCGCTCTGCACGATCACGTCCAGCCGGCCGTCGCCGTTCACGTCGCCCACCCCCAGGCCGTGCCCGAACGGCGCCGGCGCCACCTTCTCCGAGATGGCGTGGAACTTCCAGGCCGCAAGCGGGCGGGCGGGGTCAATCGTGGCGTAGCCGAAGAAGCCGCCCTGGCTGCACACGAGTTCCGGCCGCTCGTCGCCCACCAGGTTGGTGAAGTGCGGCGACTCGTTGCACACCGAGTCGAACACCTGGTGCTTGGCCCAGTGCTTGTCTTGCCCGCCCATGCCGGGGTTCTCGTACACGTAGGCCGGCGTGCCGGGGAAGCCGACGACGAACACGTCGTTCCAATCGTCGCCGTTGACGTCGTAGATCCAGGCGAAGAAGTGATCGGCGTATCGCTCGCGCGGCTGCGGCTTGGCCGGGTAGATCTCGCGCTTCTCCTCGAAGAACGGGCCGGCATACCAGTGCGGCCCGTACACGATGTCCACCTGCCCGTCGCCATTGATGTCGCCGGCGGCGATCCCTTCGGAGTAGTAGACGCCGCTGAGCCGCTGCCGCTTGAAATCGTGCAGGGCGAAGTCCTCGCCACGAGCCGGTTGGTCGATGCCGAGGCCATCGGTCAACCAGCCGAGAAAGGAGGCAACGAAAACGCGCAGGATAAAACGCGGGTGGCGGTGGGTCACGATTCATGCTCCTTGGCGCAGGCGCTTATGCGGATGCTCTTGACGGCATTGCCATTGGCCAAGATTCTACCCTCGCGACGAGCCGCCGTGTTAGCCCCCGGCGATTCACCGCAGGGCCATTCTGTTTTTCAAAATGGCGAGGCGGGAAAATGGGACTGGCTCCGAGCATAAACAGCGCAAGTCCTTTCAGATCAACGTTGCGTCTCGGTGCCTGTCCCACTTTCCCGCCGGTGCGCCGCCGGCAAGCTTGAATCTGTGAAACGCCGCCACGCCAAAAAGCACCGGCCGCGTCACACGTCCAGATTCCGCACGTCCAGGGCGTGTTTTTCGATGAAGTCGCGGCGGGGCTCGACTTTGTCCCCCATCAGCACCCGGAATAGCTCGTCCGCCGCGCCGGCGTCCTCCATCCGCACTTGCAGGAGCGTGCGGTTAGCCGGGTTGAGGGTCGTGTCGCGCAGCTCCTCGGCGTTCATTTCGCCGAGCCCCTTGAAGCGCGTGATCGACAGCCCGCGCTCGCCCGCCGAGCGCAGGGCCGCCAACAGTCCCCGCAGGTCCTCGATGCCGATCTCGCTTTCGCCGCGACGGAGCACGTAACGAGGTTCCTCGGTGCCGGTCCGTTCCTGCGGGATGAGCGTCTGAATGTCGAAGCCCATCGCCGCCAGGTCGGCCAGGGCCTTGTTGATCGAGCGGACTTCGTGCAGCTCGACGATGTGCAGCCGGCTCGAGGCCTCGCCGTTGGTCTCGGCGGCCGTCGGCGGCTCGGACGAGGGCGCCTCCGGCGGTCGCTTGGCCGCGGGCCGGTCGGTCACCGTCAACTCCTTCCCTTTCGCTTGCTCTTCGCGGGCGACGAACTTGTCGAGCTCCTCGCGCGTCGTGAACCATTGCTCGTCGGAGCCGAGAAACACGTGGTACACCGGCAGCCGGCCCGTCGTGGGGTCCTGCCGCATCGCGTGGCGGCGCAGGCTGATGCCGCGCCGCTCCAGGGCCACGAGCGACTCCTCGAGCGACGCCAGCGTCTGGCACAGACGAGCCATCTCCGCTCCGGCGATCTTGCGGTCGTCACCCGGCTCGAACACGGCGTCGCGCAATCCCATCTCGAGCAGTTGCGCCCGCATCTCTTCCTCGGTCTGGACGTAGTAGGTGTCCTTCTTGGCTTTGACGCGGAACAAGGGGGGCTGCGCGACGAACACGTGGCCGGCCTTCACCAGGGCGTACATCTGCCGATAGAAGAACGTCAACAAGAGCGTGCGGATGTGCGAGCCGTCGACGTCGGCGTCGGTCATGATCACGATCTTGTTGTAGCGGCGTTTGGTGAGGTCCATCTCCTCGCCGATCCCGGAGCCGATGGCCGAGATGATGCTGCGGACCTCCTCGTTGGCCAGCACCTTGTCCTCGCGCGATTTGTAGGCGTTGATGATCTTGCCGCGCAACGGGAGGATGGCCTGGTATTCGCGCAGCCGCCCCCCCTCGGCGCTGCCGCCGGCCGAATCCCCCTCGACCAGGTACAGCTCGCAGCGCTCCACGTCGCGGCTCGAGCAATCGCGCAGCTTGCCCGGCAGGCCGCCCCCGGAGAGCGCCCCTTTGCGCTCGCGGACCATGAGGCGGGCCTTGCGGGCGCTCTCCCGCGCCTCGGCCGCCAGGAGCCCTTTTTGCAGGATCACCTTCGCGCTTTTGGGATTCTCTTCCAGAAACCGGCTGAGGAAGTCACCGACCGCCGAGTTGACGATGCCCTCGATTTCGCTGTTGCCCAGCTTGGTTTTGGTCTGCCCTTCGAACTGGGGCTCGGGAACGCGGAGCGAGATCACGGCCGTGAGCCCTTCGCGGAAGTCCTCCCCGGTGGGCGTCAGGTCCTTGAAGATGTCGTTCTTCTTGCCGTACGCGTTGAGCGTGCGAGTGAGCGCGGTGCGGAAGCCCGACAGGTGCGTGCCCCCCTCGGTCGTGGCGATGTTGTTGACGTAGGAGTGGACGTTCTCGGTGTACTCGGCCGACCATTGCATGGCCACTTCGACGCCCACCCCCTCGTACTCGCCGGCGATGTACACGATGTCCGCATGGCAGGGCTCGGTGGCCCGATTCAAATGCTCGACGAACTCGATGATGCCGCGCTTGTATTGGAAGGCGTCCCCTTCGCCGGTGCGATGGTCGCTAAAGGTGATTCGCACGCCGCGATTCAAGAAGGCCAGCTCCTGCAACCGGCGGTAGAGCGTGTTGTAGATGAACTTCTGGTTGCCGAAAATCTCCGGGTCGGGCTTGAAGGTGGTCTTCGTGCCCACCTTGTCCGTGGTGCCGATGCGGCGGACGTCGGCGACCGGCACGCCGCGTTCGTACTCTTGCTGATAGACGTGCCCCTTGCGGCGGACTTCGACCTCGCACCACTCGGAGAGGAAGTTTACGACCGTGACGCCCACGCCGTGCAAGCCGCCCGAGGTCTGATAGGCCCCCTTGGTGAACTTGCCGCCGAATTTGAGCACGGTCATGACGCCCTGCAGCGTGGACACGCCCAGGTCGGGGTGCGTCTCGACGGGGATGCCGCGGCCGTCGTCCTCGACCGTCACCGAGCCGTCGATATTGATCGTGACGGTGACGTTGTGGGCGAAGCCAGCCATCGCCTCGTCGATCGAGTTGTCGACGACTTCGTACACCAGGTGGTGCATGCCGCGGGCGCTCGTGTCGCCGATGTACATGCTGGGGCGCTCGCGGACGTGCTCGAGGTCGCTTAAATGCTCGAGCTGGTCGGCGCCGTACTCGGACTCGATCTTGCGATAATCCGGCATGTCCGGCGGGATGTCGCCGTCGCCGGGTTTGTTCGATGGTTCGCTTGCCATAACGCTTTCCGTTGATCCTTTCCGTAGGACGTGCCTTAGTCCGTTGGTCCGACGCGGAACCGCAGATCGGCGATTCGCTCGCGCGGCATGAGCTCTTGTAACTTCGCGAGGATGGTCCCCTTCTGGAACACAAGCTCTTGCATCAGGGCCGAGTGGGCCACGACCACCTCCAGCTTGCCACGCCGGACGAGCCCCACGCGGCTATGCTCGGCCATCATACGGCCGGCCGCCTGGCGCCAGGCCTCGGCCAGCTCGGAACGCGACTGCTGCCGCGCGTAGCCTCGCCGGGCCATCAAATCCGAAAGCACGTCGGCGATTTTCCGCGGGTGGCCGCTCGACACTTGTCGTTAAATCCTCCACGCTTGCCTGCCGTGTCGGCCCGGTTACTACCGATCCCGCGCCAAGGGCATGATCACGTACGCGTAGCCGTCGCCGGTCTGGCACACCGCCGCGCTCTCCGCATCTTTCAGCTCCAGCGCGAACGTGGACTCGGGTTCCAGGACCTTGAGAAAATCGCTGAAGAACCGCGGGTCGAGCGTGATCGACACGGCCGCGCCGTCGTAGGCCACGGGCATCTCCACGCGCGACTGTCCCAGTTCCGGCGCCTTGCCCGCGAGCACCAACTTCCCCTGTCCAAACGTGAAATCGACACCGCGGCTCTCCTCGCTCGTGACGATGGCGGCCTGCCGGACGGCCGAGTAAAGCGGGCCCACGGTCAGCTCGATCCGGACCGAGTCGGGCCGCTTGGGGAACACGTCGCGCCACTTGGGAAATCGCCCCTCAACCAGCCGCGAGTGCAAGGTCGCACCGGATGTCTTGACGAGTATCTCGTTGGCCCGCGCGGCAATGTGCACCTCGCCGTCGGGGTCGGTGAGAATCTTTTCGATCAAGTGCATACTGCGCGTGGGGACGATGGTCATGGCGTCGCCCGTGGCGTGCCCGCCGACGCTCTGCGCGGGGGCTTCCATCATGGCCAGGCGTCGCCCATCGGTGCCGACCGCCGTCACCTTGTCATCGGTCATTTCGATGAGCACGCCGCCGAGCGCATAACGGCTGCTCTCGTTGTCGGTGGCAAACGAGGTGCGGCGGATGATCTGTCCCAACACCCGCGCCGGCAGGCTGTGATACTTGGCCTCGGCGAACTCGCTTACCGCCGGAAACTCGGCCGGATTCTCGGCCGGCAGGCGGAACTCACTCCGCTCCCCCCGCACCACGACTCCGTGGCCGTCGGTCTCCAACTGCAACTTCGCGTCGGCCGTTTCGCGCAAAATTGACCCGAAGCGGCCGATGGGCAGCACCACGCTGCCGGCCGACTCGGACTCGACCCCCGGCACCTCGACGCGAATCCCCACTTCCAGGTCCGTGGCTACGATCACGCCCCCATCGGGCCGCGCATCGAGCTTCACATTCTGCAGAATGGGCTTAGGGCTACGCGCTGGGGCCACGGCACTGGCCGCCTGAAACGCGTGCAACATCTGCTCGCGATCGCATGTCAATCTCATGGGTTCATCCCGACTCTGGGGTGCAAATGGTGAACACCAGGTGTTCTTTAAAGGAAGTTGTTTTGAAAGTAACAGTATTGGTCCGATCGTCCTTGCTGTCGGTAAGGCCGTGCCGTGTCGGCCGTAAGTTGTTTTTCGTTCCGACCTTGCCAGGGGACCGGGAGCGCCACGACAGGTGTGGAGAATCCGTCAAGCGAATGTCGCCGGCCGGTCGCCTTCTGGCGATCGGTGTGTGCCGTCAAGGCACTGCGGCGAACCCACGACACCGCCCGGTCGATAGCTCCTTTCCCCTCAACATTCCTTCGACAATGATTCCACAGGCCTGCGGGGTGATTCCCCTCCCCTTTGCGCCGCCTGCAATTGAAGCACGCTGTTCCGCAAGGTGGCATCGTGGGCCATCAGCTCCTCGGTCTTCCGGCAAGCATGAAGGACCGTCGAGTGGTCGCGACCGCCGAAGTATCGGCCAATGCTGCTGAGACTCTTGCCGGTCAACTGCCGGGCCAGGTACACGGCGACTCCCCGCGCCAAGGCGACGCCCTGTCGCCGCGACGCGCTGCGCAAAACAGAAACGCTCAAAGCGTAGTGCCGCGCGGTCTCCACCGCGATGTCGTGGAGCGTCGTTCGGCCACCGACGGGCCGGGTTTTCAGGAACCCAGCCACGGCGGCCACGTCGATTGCGCCCGCCCGACTATGTGAAGCCTGCAATTCGTAAACGGCCCCGCTGAGTTCAGGGGTCGACACAACCAGCTCTTCAGCCAACAGCCGCAGGGCCGCGTCCTCAATGCGCACGTCGCGCGTCTTGACGAACCGCCGAAGCAATGCCAATCGGGCTGCCGGACCGGGAAACGCTAAGCCGATCGTGATTCCGGCCGAAAGGCGGCTCGCCACTTGCGGCAACAAGCGCGACGGAGTCGCCCTGCCGCGCATCGTGGCGACCACTTGTCCGCCGCCGTCGATCACCGCGTCCATGGTATGCAGGAACTCCACTTGCGCGACGAGCTTCTCGCCCAGCACGTCAATGTCATCGATCACCAACAGCGATGCCGCACGGATCGGATCACGCCATTCGGGCACGGTGTGCGAGGCGACCGCCGCGGCGTACCCGCTCGCAAACTCGCGGCCCGTCATGCTGACGGCGACCCTGGCCCCGTCCGTTGCGGCAAAGCGCTCGACGATCGCGCGCGCCACGTGCGACTTCCCAATGCCCGGCGGACCATACAGAACCAAAGGGTTGTAGGGGCACTCTGCTCCGGCGCAGAAGTCCTCGACGACGCGCACCAACAGCCCATTCTCAGGACCCGCCATGAAGCCGTCGGTGGGCGCGGCATGGCGGCCGGAACCGAGCGCGGAAGCCCCTTCGGCAAAGGGCAAAATAAGGGGACAAGTGGGCACGAGAGGGAGGCCTGGATGTTGCGGGAATCGTTCGCCAAAAAACAGGCCGTCATTCTAACAAAATCGACCCTAGCCGGCGACCGCCAAACGCCTTTTTTCGCGGGGATTTTCCCGCCCGCAAATCATTGCAAACATTCAAGATGCGGCGCGCGGCCTCGACGACCTCTTCGGCCGTGGTCTGCTGCCCGACACTGAACCGCAACGCCCCCCCCAGAACCGTCTTCGGACAGCCCATTGCCACCAGCGTTGGCGAGGGCTCGGGCGAGCCGCTGGCACAGGCGCTCCCCGTGGAGCACGCCACGCCGGCAAGGTCCAGCGCCATCACAAGCGCCTGCCGATCCAGGCCGGGGAACGCGACGTTGCTCGTGTGGGGCAGCCGGGGAGCCCCGCCTCCGTTCACTACCAGCTCGGGCCATCCGCCCCGTAAGGCCGACTCGAAAACGTCCCGAAGATCCGTCAGCCGGTCCGCAATGGCATTCCGGTCCGCATGCCAGCATTCGAGCGCCGCCTGCATTCCCACCGCCAATGCGACCGGCTCGGTGCCGGGTCGCAATCCGCCTTGCTGAAATCCGCCGTGCAGTTGCGGCTCAAGCGCCACATCGTGGCGGAGAATCAGCGCCCCCACCCCCTGCGGCCCGTGGAATTTGTGGGCGCTGACGGTCATCGCGGCGACGTGCAAAGCGCGAAAGTCGACTGGCAGCTTGCCAGCCACCTGCACGGCGTCGGTATGCAGCGGCACGCCGCGGTCGGCGCAGTAGCGCGCGGCGCGCGCGACGGGTTGCAACACGCCGGTCTCGTTGTTCCCCAGCACGATGCTCGCTAACCGCGTATCGGCGCGAATCGTGTCCTGCAGCCGATCGACATCGACGACACCCTGGGCCGATACGGGAAGGGTTTCCACGTCCCATCCGAGGCATCGCAAATGGCTAGCGGCGCCTGCCACCGACGGGTGTTCAATGGCGGACAGAATCGCATGCGCCGGAGTGCCGCCGGCGAGGCCGAGAATCGCCAAATTGTTGCCTTCGGTCCCACCGCTCGTGAAGATGACCTGGTCGGACCGCGAGCTGCCGCACTCGGCCCCCAGTAGCGACGCCAGCGACTCGCGGGCCGTGTCGAGGGCCTGCCGCGCCCTCCGTCCTGCCGCGTGCTGGCTGGCCGCGTTGCCGGGACCGCTCGCGTAGGAGCGGGCCATGGCCTCGGCAACGCGAGGGAGCACCGGCGTCGTGGCGTTGTTGTCGAGATAGATACGGCTCATGCGAATAGGCTAATCCGTTCGAGATTATAACGCTCAGGCCGACCGAGACTTGGAGCGTTTGTGTGCCCTACGACGGCGGCGCTCGCCGCTGCGCGCAGCGGGAGGTCTACCCCACCGGCCGATTGCCATTGCCGCAGTCTGGGGGCCTTCTGTATCATCCGCACCGTTTTCACCCGTCCAGTTTCGGCGCTAACGCCCTGGGTGGAAACGGTTTGTGACACGCACCGGCAAGGAACCTGGTTTCCATGCAATCATCGGCTGTGGTGACGCTTCGCGCCTTGGTCATGCTGCTGTGCCTCGTGCTGGTGCCATTGGCGGCGATTTTCGGCTCGTCGCTTCCCACGATCATTCGCTCTGTCGTCCAAGGGCGGGGGATTCCGCAACCGGAGGCGACCTCGAAAAGCAACGACCCTCAGCACGGCTATGGCGAGGCGCCAAGCTTCGCTCCCGTGCAAGACCAGCCGCAGGGGGCCGCTGTGCAAGTTGCTGGGCCTGCTCGCCAAGGCGGCGCACCGCCTCTTTGGTCGACCGGTGGATCGCCCCGCGCGGGCGCAGCGGAGGCGAGCCATGGACCGGACCACGACCCCGCGCCGCCGGCGACGGCCGACCCGCGCGGGAGCCCGCTTAGTGGCGGTGCCAACGAAGCCCCCCCCGCGCGGATTGCGAACGGCGCAGCCCTCCCCGCAGCGCGCAGCGACTCCTTCCCGCAGATTGAGCGGCGACTCCGTGAGCTGGGCGCGACGTACTACTTGCTAGAGACCTGGGGAAATACAGGGCAGCTCTACCGGTTCCACTGCAAGATGGCGATCGCCGGAAATCCCAGTTACACGCGCCCGTTCGAGGCCACGGAGGGCGAACCGCTCCGGGCGATGGCGCGCGTCCTCGACCAGGTCGAGCAGTGGCGCTCAGCACGCCAGCCCTAGACCGCAACGTCCTTCCGACGGAAGATTTACGTGGCGGACGCCCGTAAATCTATCGGGCATGGCAGGAGGGCTTGCCAGAAGCCCCCAGCTCTGCATACTGTGGCGGCAGCAATGGGAGCAATTTGGGCGATTGAGCTAGTTCGGCGAAGCCACCGGCGGACGACACGCGCGGTGGTTTTTGATTCCCTGGATGCCCGTTGAACTTCAGCTTGCACGAGTTGCCTTTAGGGCGCGGATAGACATCGAACGAGAGGAGGGGGCTGGGCGAGCGAATGCCGCGCTATGAGGCGATTGAGCGGCCCATTGCCCGAGCGGCTCGGAACTCCATGATTTCGCACCGACTGGTTCAAAGTGATCCATTTGGAAGTGTGGCGCTGCGGTACCAGCCGCGTCGCCGCGCCGAGTGGGGTACGCCGGCGCGTTGTCGCCGCTACCTGGGAGTCGGCGCGCCGCCACCGGCCGTTGAGGCACAGGCCGCCGGCTGCCGGCGCGATCGACGGACGGCGCTTGTCGAAGCGGCTCTGTTCCTGGCCGGCGCGCCGTTGAGCGGGCGCCGCTTGTGCCAGCTCGCCGGGTTGGCTGACGCCACCGAGGCCCGCACGCTCGTGCGGCGGTTGAACGACTCCTACAGCCGCCAGCAGTGCGCCTTTCACGTCGCCGAAGTAGCGGGCGGGTACCAATTGCTGACGCACCCCCGGTTCAGTGGCTGGCTGCGCCGCCTCCACCCGACGGGGGCCGGCATCCGTCTTTCGGCTCCGGCCATGGAAACACTGGCCGTGGTGGCCTATCGTCAACCCGCGTTGCGGGCCGAGGTGGAGTCGATTCGAGGTGTACAATGCGGCGAGATGTTGCGACAGTTGATGGATCGCGACCTGGTCCGCATCGTCGGCCGGTCGCATGAGCTGGGGCGGCCGTTCCTCTACGGCACGACGCGAAGGTTTTTGCAAGTCTTCGGCCTCGCGAGCCTGGACGTCTTGCCGCGAGCGAATGCGTTGCGGCGCGGCGCACCAGGCGAGCAGCCGCCACAACTTGAAGTCATCTCCGGCGACAGCCGGAGTTTGGAGTTACTCGAACCACCCCGGTTTCCGAAAGAGGAGTCCCACGTGACGATTTCAGTCGACAACGAGCTGGAATTCGAGGAGCTGGCCTTGCCACTGATCGAGGCAGCGGCGCAGGACCCGCGCGCGCATGCCAAAAAGAAGGACGAGGACGACGAAGAAGAGGAGCAGGAAGACGAAGACGACGATGATGAGGACGAAGGCGTCGACGAGGAGGAGCTCGAAGACGATGAGGAATTCGATGAGGACGACGACGAATGGGAAGAGGTCGACGACGACGATGAAGACTGGGACGACGACGACGAGGAGGACGACGACGACTGGGACGACGACGAGGACGAGGACGACGAGGACTGGGAAGAGGAAGGCGAGTAACCGCGCCGCCGTGCCGCGCGAGGAATTCGGCGTTCAGTCCTTGAGCTGAAACAGCCGCTTGAAGGCCTCCAACAGCGCGGAAGGAATGCCGTGCTGCGCCTCGTCGCGCAACGACTCCAGCGGCGGGTGCAAAAGCTTGTTGATGAGCCGATCGAAGGATTGATCGATCTCGGCCTGCTGCCGCTCGTCAAGTCCCGGGAGCTTGTTCCGCAGACGGCGCAGCTCGTCCTCCTTCGTCTGCTGCCAGGTGCTCTTCAGCCGCTTGATGATCGGCCCCGTCGCGCGATGATTCAGTTCCGCCATGAAGCGGGCCGTCTCCTGCTCGACGATCCGCAGCGCCGCCGGCCACTCCCGCTCGCGCTCCTGTCGATTCCGTTCGCATGCCTCGCGCAAATCGTCGATCGAGTACAGGTACACGCCCAGGCAATCTCCCACGGCCGGGTCAAAGTCCCGCGGCATCGCCAGATCGAGGATAAATAGCGGTCTCTGATAGCGGGCGGCCTCGATCCGCGCGAAGTCGCCACGCGTCACGATCGGCTCGCCGCTGGCCGTGGTGCTGATCACCACGTCCGCCTCGACCAGAAGCCCCCGTAGTCGCTCCCAAGGCGCCGCCGTGCCGCGCCATTGGCGGGCCAGGCTCTCAGCCCGCTCGAGGCTCCGGTTGACGACCGTCACGCTTTTGACGCCTTCGTTCTCGAGATACCGGAGCGATTCCTCGGCCATCTCGCCCGCGCCGATCACCAGCACGTGCTTGTCGTCGAAGCGCTGGAAGATCTGCTTGGCAAAGTCGGCGATGGCCACGCTGGGGATGCTGACCCGCTTTTCGTTGATGGTCGTCTCGGTCGCTACCCGCTTGGCGACCCGGAGCGCCGTCTGAAAGACCTGATTGGTCAAAGGGCCGTTGCTCTGTCGCTCGCACGCCAGCTCGTAAGCCTGCTTGACCTGGGCCACGATGTGCGGCTCGCCGACGACCATGCTGTCGAGGCTGGCGGCGACGTGGAACAAATGCCGCACCACGTCTTCGCCCGTCCGCTCGAACAAGTCATCGAAAATCTCGGCCAGGTTGACGCCGTGAAAGTCGGCGATGAACTCGGCGACTTCCTGGTGGCTTGGCACGGCCGCGGCGGCTTCGGCAGCCGTGTAGATCTCGACCCGGTTGCAGGTCGACAGGACCACGGCCTCGGTGGCCGGAAATCGCTCCCGCAGGCCCGATAGCGCCTGGCGGGCCTGGTCGGCCGTGAATGACAGTCGCCCGCGCACCTCGATCGGCGCCGTGTGATGACTGCAGCCGCACATCTGGTACTTCATGCGGCGCCTCCAGTCCCGGCGGGCGCCTTTTGGGCGCCACCCACGGGCCGAGGGCTGGCAGCCCACACGGAGTCGCGATCAATTGCCTGGCTAACGGCGTGCGCCCTTGCGGGTGAGTGCTCGCTGGGCAGGAGCCATCGCAGACCGAGGGCCACGACCAGGAACACGAAGCTGGCCACCGTCAGGTAGGCCACTTTTCGCCCCTGCCGGGCCGGACGGTAGACGACGCCAAACACGGCCGCCACAGCCAGCCATGCCAACAGTAGACTCGAGCTCCAAATGACCGGGTCGCTCCACGGCAGCTCGTCCACCTTCAGCCGGTGGTTCACCAGGTTCAGCACCGTGCCCGAGACAAAGCCGGCCGCCAGCATCAGCGCCGACACCACGATCGCCCGCGCATTGACGTGCTGCAACCATTCCAGGCTCGGCAGCCGCAGTCGCTGCCACGGAGGCCGCTTGTGCTTGAGCCGATACGCCTCGAGCA
This sequence comes from Planctomycetia bacterium, assembly GCA_016191115.1. GTDB lineage: Bacteria > Planctomycetota > Planctomycetia > Pirellulales > JACPPG01 > JACPPG01. The sequence goes on from JACPPG010000007.1 coordinate 32,251, forward strand.
AGTACATCAACCCGGCGACGAATCCGACCATCACCGCCACGGTGCCTAACAGCACAAAGACGCCGTGAATGGCGCCCCACACTTGGGAAGCGCGGCGCTCGGGAAACGGCGTCTGGTCGGCGAAGAAGTCGGCCACAGCCACAAGCACGAGCACCAAGGGCAGCACAAAGAGCCCCACCGCGGTCCGCGGATGGTAGACCGTCAGATACAGATACGTGGCGGCCAGGACCCAGGCGGCCACTAGATACCAATCGAACTGGCTCGACAGCGGCGTCGCGGTGGCCGTCGCGGCGCGATACGCCAGATAGAGGGTGTGGGCCACGAGCCCGGCCGCCGCGAACCCCAGCAAGAGCGCGCCGCGGACGCCGCTGCGAAATACCAGCCGCGAGGCCTCGAGCGCGAGAGCCACCGAGTAGCTGGCGGCGAAGCACAGGATGCTGATTCCGGCGAGCATGGGTCAAAAACGCGCAACGTAGCAATGGAGGGTGCTCTGCGAGCACCGTGCCTTGAGGAAACGAGTTGCTGAGACGGGTTGTCGGCGCCTGACTACCTTTGATCGGTGCTCACAGAGCGCCCTCCGCGGCAAGTCCGCCGCCGCTTTGTCACGACGGCGCGTCGGCGCTGTCGAGGCCGTACTCTTTCAGTTTCTTGTGCAGCGTGTTGCGGTTGATGCCCAGTCGCGCCGCCGCCTTGATCTGCACGTCGTCGCAACTGGCCAGCACTTGCACGATCAGCTCCCGCTCGATCTTGTTCACCACCTTCGTGTACAGGCTGTCCTCTTGCGGGCCGGCGGTCGACAGTGCCTGCTGCACCAGCTCGAAGGACAGCGTCTCCAAATCGACCTCGCGCAGGCGCGACGAACGGGGGCGCCGCTGCCCCAGCACGGTGTCGGGCAGCAAGTCGCACGTCAGCTCGTCCCCGGGCGCCATCACGACCGAACGCTCGATGTAGTTCTGCAGCTCGCGGACGTTGCCCGGCCAATGATAATCTTGCAGGGCCTCCAAGGCCTTCTTTTCGATGTGCACGACATAACTGTCGTTCTTTTCATTATAGATGTTCAGGAAGTGGCCGATCAGCTCCGAGATGTCCTCGCGGCGCTCCCGCAGCGGCGGCAAATGGATCGGCACCACGTTCAGCCGGTAGTACAGGTCCTCGCGAAAGCGGTCCGCCTCGACCTCTTCCAGCAGGTCTCGATTGCTGGCGGCGATCACCCGCGTGTCGACGCGGATGGTCTGCGTATCCCCCACCCGCTCGAACTCCCGCTCTTGCAAGACGCGCAACAGCTTGACCTGCAATTTGGGCGTGGTGGAGTTGATCTCGTCCAAAAACAGCGTTCCGGTATGCGCCGCCTCGAACCGGCCGGTGCGGTTCTCGATGGCTCCGGTGAATGCGCCGCGCACGTGCCCGAAAAGCTCGCTTTCGAGCAAGCTTTCCGATAGCGCGCCGCAGTTGACGCGGACGAAGGGCCCGCTGCCGCGCGGGCTGAGCCGGTGCACGGCCTCGGCAATCAATTCCTTGCCGGTGCCCGTCTCGCCCAAGAGCAGCACCGAGGCGTTACTCTTGGCCACTTGACGCGTCAATTGATAGACGCGCTGCATGGCCGGACCGGATCCGATAATGCCGCGGATCGGCGGTCCGGACGCAGAGGGCTCGGCGGGTCGGAAGGAACGGCTCATCCTTGCGGGTGCAAAAGCGGCGGTTGCCGCCGCTTTTGGCTAGTTCGAGGCTTTTCGGGGAGGGAATTCCGGGCGTTCGAGCGCGAGCGCGTCCGCCGCGGCGCGGGCCTCGAGCGTGTCGAGGATACTGGCGAGTACTCGTTGCGTATCCACGTCCAGAGCTTCACTGGCGTTGTACAACTCGTACTGGCGTGCGATCTCGCTGCCGGTCAGCAGCGTGTCGTAGCGAGACACGCTCTCGGCGAAGGCCGCGGCGGCCGCCCGACGCAGCGCCAAGGGCGCCGCCAGCCGGCTGGCCAGATTTACCAGGGCTCTCTGGCTGCGCGGCGTGTCCAGCCGCGCTAGCGCCGCGATGGCCGGCATGGTCAACTCCGGCTCGTCGAGACTCTCAAGCACCGATTCGTCCAGCCCCCGCAGGTCATAGATCTGTTGCGGGTGCGCCGCCAGCTCGGCGATCCAGGCAAGCGCCTGCGCGCATTGTGCCCGCCGCTCGTCCCGGCTCGCGGGGCCGCTCCCCGTGGCCTGTTGCAGCAAGGAAAGGTCAAATTGCAGCGTCGCGGCGTCCATCGCCCGGAGCACGGCGGTGCACAGCGGGACACGGCGGGCCCGCCGCTGGGCCGCGTCCAGCTCGTCTCCCATGGCCATGATTGCCACGGGGATGCGGGCGGAGCGATAGTCGGCCCGGAACCGCTGCAGCAGCTCTCCCGAAACCGGCCCCGCCGTGGCCATGTCGGCGAGGATGAACTCGTAGTCCCCCTGCGTTTTCGCCAGTCGGAGAGCCACACGCGCGTCGGTGGCGGTGTCCGCTTCGTAGCCTAGCGTAGTCAGCAGTCCGGCAACCCGGTCCGCCTCGGTCGCGTGCGAAGCGACCACCAGGGCCCGCGGGGCGCCGGACGAGCGGGCGAAGTATCCAAGCGCGTCCGCCACACAACTTGAGCCCGCGTAAGGCCGCTCGGCGCGCAGCTTCAAGATCGCTTCCACGGCGGCAAACCGCAGCCGACGATCGGGATGCGCCGCCGCACGCGCCAACTCGCTTGGCTGAGGGCTGTGCGAATCGAGCAAGCTCGCATCGCCCACGGCGCCGAGCAACCGCGCGGCGACGGTCGCGGCAGCGGGCCGGTTGGTATCGAGTGCGAAGCCGAGCAGATCCTCGAGTTCGGCTACGTCGAGCGCCGTCAGCGTGGCGCGGGCCTTGTCGAGGTGCGACGACCCGCCCGACGCAGCTTGCTCGTCACCTGCAAGGGCGATCGCCTGGGCCAAGGTCGCGAGGTAGAGCCGTCGGATCACCGGGCTGTCGGGCCGCAATCGCCGGGCATCGCCGGCCAGCTTCACGGCCGCCGCCATGTCCGCCGCGGCCGGCGTAACGTTTTCGTGAACCAGACGCTTTTGCCCCGCGTCCCAATGCCAGACCATCGCCGGCTCGCGAACGAGTACGAGCGGCGGTCGTGACTGCTCGATTCTTTGCAGGCCTGTTTGAATGCGTTCGTGCAGTCGGGCCGCGGCTTGAGTCGGCGTCGGCCGCGGCGCCAAGTACCTGGCGAGTGCCCGGCGTCCCGCCGCTTGCACCGCCGGAGGACTGTCCGGCGCGAGCGACGGCGCAAGCAGGTACTCGACCACCGACGGGTCGTTCGAGCGGCCCAGCACGTCAACCGCTTGCGTGACGAGCGCGGGATCGTCTTCGTCCAAGATGGCCACCAGTGGCTCGATCGCCACGGATCCAAGCGCCGCCAGCGCAGCGCAAATGTTGGCGTGCTCGCCGGCACGCGCCTTGTCGGCCAGCACCGGCACCAGCGCCGCCACGGCCGCACTTCCGGCCGGGCGGAGTTTCGCGACAACCCCCGCCCGCTCCTGGGGAGTCGTTGCCTTCTTCAACTCGTCGATCAGGCCGGCCACACGCGCGGGGTCGTGGGTTTTGCGTTGGGCCGCGTCCAACACGGCGGTGCAAAACTGCGCCGCTGCCGGATTCAGTTCCGGCACCCGCGCCAACCGCAAAAATACCGCCGAGCCGAACTCATCGGCCAGCGCCACGAGCGCATCGTCGTTCAGTTTCTGGTCGATCAATTGCTGCGCTAGGGGCGCTGCGGCCGCCGGATGGCCCAGGTTCACCAGCGCGCGGATCGAACGGACGAGCTCGGAAGGGGTCGAGGGCTTGCTCGCCAACAGGGCCTGCGCCACGGGGTCGACAGGCCGAGCGGGGGCGGGCGGCGCGGGGTCTTGAGCAAACGCGGTCGAGGGGCCGCCAAACGCAGCGGCCGCACACAGTAGCAATCCGCGGAGACTCAACCAATATGTGCCACTGGCTTCGCCAGTGCCTGCCCACGCGACCCGGGGACGCAGTGGCACCCACGCCCCCTCACCCCGGCCCTCTCCCGCGAGGGGAGAGGGAGCTGCACTGGCGTCCGATCGTCGAAGTTCCGAGATCATGTGCTCTTCGTTCCGCTTGAAAGTCGTTCTTTCCACGCGGCTACTTGCCGCTCTACTTCTGCCGGGGCCGTCGAACCGTAGCTTGTGAACGCGGCCACCGCCCGCTCGGCCCCCAGCACGTCGTACACGCTCTGGTCGAACGCCGCGTGTGCCTCTTGAAAAACCTCGAGCGGCAGCCCGGCCAGGGGCACGCCGCCGTCGATGGCCGTGCGGACCAGGCCGCCGACGATTTCATGCGCGGTCCGCTGCGGCACGCCCTTGCGGATCAGCCATTCCATCAGCGTCGTGGCGTCGAGATAGCCGCGGTCCAGGCTGGCCGCGATCGCCTCCCGGTTGAGCGTCGCGCCCGCGACCATCGGGATCGCCACTTCCAGGCAGCCGGCCACCGTGTCGAACGCGTCGAAAATCGGCTCCTTGTCCTCTTGCAGGTCGCGGTTGTACGCCAGCGGCAGACCCTTCACCAGCACCAACAGCCGCGTCAGGTTGCCCACGACGCGGGCCGTCTTGCCGCGAACCAGCTCCAGCACGTCCGGGTTGATCTTCTGCGGCATGATCGACGAGCCGGTGCAGAACGCCTGCGGCAGCCGCAGGAAGCCGAACTCGCTTGTCGACCAGAGGATCCATTCCTCGGCCCAGGTGCTGAGGTGCTCGGCGATCACGGCCAAAACGAAGGCGAACTCCAGCACGAAGTCGCGATCGCTCGATGCGTCGAGACTGTTGGCGGCGACCCCCTCGAAGCCCAGCCGTTTGGCGACGTCATGCCGATCGATGGGCAGGCTCGTGCCTGCCAAGGCCGCGGTGCCCAGCGTGAGAACGTTGGCCCGGCGTCGGCAGTCGGCCAGGCGATGCCGGTCGCGGTCCAACTTCTCGCAGTAGGCCAGCCAGTAGTGGGCAGCCAGGACGGGCTGAGCCCGTTGAGTATGGGTGTAGCCGGGCAGGATGCAGCCCTGGTCGCCGTCGCAGCGGCCGACGAAAGCGGCTTGCAGGGCGGCCACGAGGCCGTCGACCGCGTCGATCGACTCGCGGACCCAGAGGCGCAGATCGGTCGAAACCTGATCGTTGCGGCTGCGGCCGGTGTGCAGCTTCCGGCCGGTGTCCCCGAGCCGGTCGATCAAGGCCCGCTCGACGTGCATGTGGACGTCCTCCAGCTCGACGCGGAACTCGAACTGGCCTTGCTCGATCTCGCGGCCGATTTGCCCGAGTGCCTGCACGATCTGCTGGCATTCGTCGACGGTGAGGAGGTCGGCGCGTGCCAGCATTTGGGCGTGGGCGATCGAGCCCTGGATGTCCTGGGCGTACAGGCGGCGGTCGAAGCTCACGCTTTGGGTGAACCGCTCGACGCGCTCGTCGGTCCGGGCGTCGAACACGCCGCCCCAAGCTTTGCGTGCCACAGGGTACTGCCGCATTGAGTGGAAGGATGGCCAAGACGCACGAAAACATTCACTGTAAATAGCTTACGTCGATGTGTCAACGCGCGGTAGGCACGCATTTGCCGCTTCTGTAGGCAGTCGCCTCGCGCCCGCGGCACCGGCGAACTTCAAAATTCAAGCCGGGATCAGATTTGGCGCTTCTTGACATTGATACATAGAAAGACTATGTATAATGCCTAAGCGAACAAGGTATGGAGCCCGACCATGGATCACAAACTGCTCACCGGCACCGTCGAGATGCTCATGCTGGAGGTCATCTCGCATGGGCCGTCGTATGGCTACGAGATCGTGCAAACGGTTCTGTCGCGCTCCGGCGGCCGCTTCGAGCTGAAGGAAGGGAGCCTGTACCCGGCGCTGCACCGGCTGGAGCGGCAGAAGCTGCTCGAGGCGTACTGGGTCGAGTTCGACGGCCGCCGGCGGAAGTACTACCGGCTCACGGCCGCGGGCCGGGACCTACTACAAGCGAGGCGCGGCGACTGGCAAACGTTCGCGGCCGGTGTGAACGGCGTGCTGGGGCTCGAGCGCGGGATGCAGCCGGCTTAATCGTCTGGAAACTGAGTCAGAAGACGACGAAGAGTTGGATCACGAAAGCACGAAAACACGAAAGAGGCGACGAGGAGACGACGAGACTGTGACGTTTCTTCCTCAATCTCAATTCCTCGCCTTTTCGTGTTGTCGTGCTTTCGTGATCCATTTGATCGATTGGACTGAGGGCGATGCCCAATCCTGAGAGAATTGTTTCCGAGCTGCCGGCGCCGCGCGATGACGAGCCGCGCGATCTGCGGCGGGATATTGCCGATGAGCTGACGGACCATCTGCGTTGTGCGGCGGGAGCAGTTGCGAGAGAACCAGGCGGCCACCACTGAACAAGCAGCGCTTGCGGCGGCGGTCGAACGTTTTGGCGACCCGGCTACGGTCGCTCGACGGCTGTGGTGGGATGCCATGAAGGAGAAGATCATGACGCAGCGAATCCTGTCGATCCTGGTCGCAGCGGCGGTCGCGATGTCGGTGCTCTCGTGCGTGTTCATGTGGCAGATGCTCCGCAGCGGTCGCGAGGCGCAAGCTGCTCTCCTCGAATCGCAGCGCGAGGCGATGGCCGCCCTGATCGCAGAAATCCGGGCACCGCGCGAGGCCGTCGCCGCCGCGGTCGCCGACGAAGCGAACAACTGGCGGCCGCTCCGCGTCAAGCTTGTCGACGGCGCCGGTCAACCGGTCGCCGGCTCAGTCAACGGCAGCGGCAAGCCACTTAATTCCAACGAGGCGCTTTCACCGCTCGGCGCCGCCGCGAACGAAGGTGTGGCCGACTTGGGTCTCTTGCCGCCTGGCCAGTACGCGCTGACCGTTAACGTTCATTCGACGGGCGAGTCAACGTCTTTGCACGTTCTTTTGGGGCCCGGCCGGTCCGCCGAGCACACCGTCGAGTGTCCGACGGCGCTGCCAACACCTGTTGACATGCGCGTCGAAATCGAGCCGCCCGCGGATCTCAAAGCCGATCAACTCTACTACGTGCTGCTCCAGAATGGTCAGCGATCAAGAGTCGTCGACGGGCGGATCTGGAACAAGTATGGCAGCGACCCGCGCGTCTTCTTGCTGGACAAATCCGGCAAAGTGCTGGGCGAAGTAGCGAGCGCGGATGTCGAGGAGCGACGTCCGAGCGCAACAGGCTTTGCTCAGCAGATCCCCGCTGATGTGCCCGTGCGGGAGCCGAGCAAGCTGGTTCCCGGTTCATACCAGTTCATACTGCAGGCATATGCGGCGGAAACGCCAGCGCCCGTCGAAGAGGGTCATGTGCCGAGACTGCAAATGCTGATCGGCGACTGGCTGCAGAAGCAACTCGAGGTAACGGCCGGCGGTTCCCCGGCCTGTCGCGTTGGTGCGTCTGAAGCGACGTTCTGGCAGGGGATCAGGGACCACCTCCATCCGGAGATACCGCGGCCTGTGCTGCCTCAGCCGTAACGCTCTACCCGCCCCACTGCCACGGCGCCTTGTAGGCGAGGCCCAGGCTCACGATTCGCGACAGGAGCTTCTCGTACGAGATGCCCGCCTTCTCGGCCGACTCGGAAAAATCCTCGCCGTATTCCAGGTTCGGGTTCGGATTGGCCTCCAAGACGTACACTTGCCCCTCGGGCGTGAGCCTTAGGTCCATCCGCGCGTAGCCGCTTAAGCTCAGCGCCCGGTAGACCCGCTTGCACAGGCGGCTGATCGACTCGGCGGCCGGGGCCTCCAGGTTCGTGGCCGGGCCGGTCTCGATGCCGTGTTTCTTCTGGTACTCGTGGTCCCACTTCACCTTTTCCGTGGCGATCCGCACGACGTCCTCGGGCATCTTGTGAAAGAACATTTCCCAGACCGGGAAGACCTCGAGCCGGTCGTTGCCGATCAGGCCGACGTACAGCTCGCGCCCCTCGATGAATTCCTCGGCGATGGCGTCGGTCATCGTCTGCTGGTGGATGAACGCGACGCGCTCCGCCAGCTTTTCCTCGTTGTGAACAACCGAGGCCTGCGAGATGCCGACCGAGCCCTCCTCGCTCACCGATTTCACCAACAGCGGGAACTTCAACCGCTTCGGCCGCGACACCACTTTGCTCTGTGGAAAGACGGCGAAGTCGGGCACGCGAATGCGATGGTACGACAGGATCTGCTTGGTGAGCGCCTTGTCGTGCGCGAGCAATAGCCCGCGCGGGTTGCAGCCGGTGTACGGCTTCCGCATCAGCTCCAGGTAGCCCACCACGTGCTGGTCGTAGACGGCGACGCCGTGGAACTCCTCGAGCAGGTTGAAGGTGATGTCGGGGTTCCACTCGGTGATGCAATTGCGCAATACGCCCAGGTCGCTGCTGACGCCCAGCTTGCGGACCTCATGGCCCAGGTTTTCCAGGCCGGTCGAGACGTCGTATTCGCTCTTGTAGGGCGCGACTTCCTTGGCACTGAGGCCCTTGATGCTCTCGGGGGGCACCAGGTCTTCGTGCATCAGCACCAGGACGCGGAGCTTGTTCATAGTGCCAGACGGTGGTGGCCGGCGTGCAGGTAATTCATCGTGTGGACGGTCAAGAGGATCATGGCGTCGCGCTTCGTTTGCCGATCGGAGCGGTGCGCGCGGAGCTTCAATTCCCGGCAGCGGGAGATCATCTCCTGCAAGACCTGATCGATCGTGTACTGGTGGGCCCCCGTCCAATGGGCCACGGCCTCGCGCAATTCGGGGCGCAATCGGCGGAGCACGCTGGCGGCGGGCGGGTAGCCTTCGTGCTCGACGGCCTCGGAGAACAGCCGCCGCAGATCGCGGTCGTAGACGGCCGCATGCTCGGTGCTGTAGCGGGCCCGCTTTTCCTCGTAGTGCTCGCGGAGCGTCTTTTTCAGTTGGGCGAGCGAATCGACCCGCTGCCGCGAGCGGACAAGCGGCGGTTGACCGGCGATCTCGTGCATCAATTCATCGACGTAGCGCAGCTTCTTCAAGGCCGGCCAGCCGGCATATTGCATGCGCCATCGCGAGCCGGGCCGCAGCCAGACGGCGAACGTCTCGGCGAAATCCTCGCTGGGATGGCTCTGGGCGTACCACGAATCGAGGTGCAGCACGAAACGCTTGCTGTACGGCTTGGGCGAATAGAACTCGGGGTACGGGACCGACGAGCGGCCGAACAAGTGCCGCCACCGATGCCGCCGGTGCAGCCGGTAGGCATTGTCCACCGCGTGCCCCACCTCGTGTCGCAAGATGCGCAGGCACCATTGGCGGGTGCCCCCCTCGACTTCGAGCATCTGCCGCTGTTCGAGCTTCATCAGCCGCGGATGCGCCAGATAGAAGGGGATGGCCACGCCGGGGACGCCGTCGGGGGTGAACCATTCTTCGGAGAGCCAATAGGCCGGCCGGAAGCGCAGCCCGCGTCGCGCCAGCTCGACGTTGATTCGCTCGACCCGCTCATCGAGGACCGAGCCTTCGATCTCCAGGCCCAGGTCGCACAGCCGCCAGTCCAGAAGCTCGCGATCGGGGAGACGAGCCCACCGCGGCTCACGTCGCCGCGAGGCACGGGCTCGAATCGCGGTTTGGCGGGAGCGGTTTGGCACTGGGGATGGTTCGTCTGGGCGCCGATTTGTTGGCGGCGCGAGCTGATGCGAGCGAAAAGGCGGCGGTCCTTCCGGAGGAGCGGCCGGCCGTCGCCAAAAGTATCCCGCTTGCCCGGTCCGCCGTGCCCATTGGGGCGATAACGGGGGCAAGCTAGTCTAACTTATAGGGCCGGGCGGCGGCGGCTTCCAAGGGGGCGCGAAGCACGATTCGGAGCCGGGAGTGAGATCCGGGAGAGCGAGGCTCCCGCCGAGCCGGTGCGCGGGCGTTCCTTGGTATCGCGGCTCGGCAGGAGCCTCGCCCCCCGAACCGCGCAACGGACAAGGCGCGATCCCGCGCGCTGGCCGATTGAGCGCAAGCGCGTTATCATCGGAGGATTTTACGTGGCGGCCGAGAGCCGAGCGGCTGCCGGGGTGAACGCGCAGCCGGTCTCCGGAGGACGCCCTCGGCGGCGCAATCGACCGAACATGACGGCCCCACATTAGTGGAATCCCAATCGTGCCCAGGCGAAACGATATCCAGAAAATCCTGCTGATCGGCTCCGGGCCGATCGTGATCGGCCAGGCCTGCGAGTTCGATTATTCCGGAACGCAGGCTTGTAAGGCGCTGCGCGAGGAAGGCTACGAGGTCGTGCTGGTGAACTCCAACCCCGCCACGATCATGACCGATCCGGGCACGGCCGACCGCACGTACATCGAGCCTTTGACCTGGGAGATCGTCGCCAAAATCATCGAGATCGAAAGGCCCGACGCTATCCTGCCCACGCTGGGCGGACAGACGGGCCTGAACCTGGCCATGGACCTGCACCGCCACGGCGTGCTCGAGCGGTTCGGCGTCGAGATGATCGGCGCCAAGCCCGACGTGATCGACAAGGCCGAGAACCGCCGCCGCTTCCAGGAGGCCATGCGGCGGATCGGGCTTTCGGTGTGCGACGGGCGCACGGTCAACAACCTCGATGAAGCCCGCACGGTCATGCAGCGGGTCGGGCTGCCGTGCATCGTGCGGCCCAGCTTCACGCTGGGGGGCACCGGTTCGTCGATCGCCTACAACCGCGACGAGTTCGACGACCTGGTGAGCCACGGCCTGGAGCTGTCGCCGATTCACGAGGTGCTGATCGAGGAATCGGTCATCGGCTGGAAAGAATACGAAATGGAGGTGATGCGCGACGTCGACGACAACGTCGTCATCATCTGCTCGATCGAGAATTTCGACCCGATGGGCGTACACACCGGCGATTCGATCACGGTGGCGCCGGCGCAGACCCTGTCGGACAAGGAATACCAGCGGATGCGCGACGCGTCGCTGGCCGTGATCCGCGAGATCGGCGTGGAAACCGGCGGGTCGAACATCCAATTCGCCATCGAGCCAAAGACGGGGCGAATGGTCGTCGTGGAGATGAACCCGCGCGTCAGCCGCTCCAGCGCGCTGGCGTCGAAGGCGACGGGCTTTCCCATCGCCAAGATCGCGGCCAAGCTGGCCGTCGGCTATCGGCTGCACGAGCTGCCGAACGACATCACCCGCGAGACGATGGCCTGCTTCGAGCCGACGATCGACTACGTGGTCGTGAAGGTGCCGCGGTTCGCCTTCGAGAAATTCCCCGAGGCCGATCCCACGCTGACCACGCAGATGAAGAGCGTCGGCGAGACGATGGCCATCGGCCGGACGTTCAAGGAGTCGTTCCAAAAAGCGCTCCGCGGCCTGGAGGTCGGCAGCTTCGGCTTCGGCTGCGACGGCAAGGACCTGTGGGGCACGTCGCAGCAACCCTCGATCGAGGACATCCGCGTCAAGCTGGCCACGCCCAACGCCGACCGCGTCTGGTACCTGCGCTACGCGATGAAGAGTGGGATGAGCGTCGACGACATCTATCAGTTGACCGGCATCGACCCGTGGTTCCTCGACAATCTGCTGGAGATCGTCGAGCTGGAGGACGAGCTGCGCGGCCGCGGATCGCTCGACGGTGTGGACGATGCGCTCTTGCGGCGGGCTAAGCAGGCCGGCTTTTCCGACCGGCAACTGGCCCACATCTTCGCCACCAGCGAAGGCGACGTGCGGGCCGACCGCAAGGGGCGCGGCATCCTCGCCACGTTCAAGGCCGTCGACACCTGCGCCGCCGAATTCGAGGCCTACACGCCCTACTACTATTCGACCTATGAGGACGAGGACGAGACGCCCGCCAAGCCCAGGGGCATGAAGCGGATCGTGGTGCTGGGGGGCGGGCCCAACCGCATCGGCCAGGGCATCGAGTTCGACTATTGCTGCTGTCACGCCAGCTACGCCCTGCGCGAGCTGGGGATCGAGTCGATCATGGTCAACTCGAACCCCGAGACGGTCAGCACCGACTACGACACCAGTGACCTCTTGTTCTTCGAGCCCCTGACGACCGAGGACGTGCTCAACATCTGCGACCGCGTTCAGCCCGACGGCGTCATCGTGCAGTTTGGCGGGCAGACGCCGCTGAACTTGTCGCGGGCGCTGGCGACCTGCGGCGTGCCCATCATCGGCACCAGCGTCGACACGATCGAGGACGCCGAGGACCGCGAAAAGTTCCAGCAACTGCTCCATAGGCTCGGACTGCGGCAGCCGGCTAACGGCATCGCACGGACGATGAACCAGGCGCGGGCCGAGGCGGCCAAGATCGGCTTCCCGGCCCTCGTGCGGCCCAGCTTTGTGCTGGGCGGCCGGGCCATGGAAATCTGCTACGACCAGTCGCAGTTCGACCGCTTCGTGGCCGAGGCCTTCATCGTCGCGCAAGGCCAGCCCGTCCTGATCGATCGTTTCCTGGAGGACGCCATCGAGGTCGACGTCGACGCCATCGCCGACGGCGAGCGGACGATCGTCGCCGGCGTCATGGAGCACATCGAGGAGGCGGGCGTGCATTCGGGAGACTCGGCCTGCGCGCTACCGCCCTACAGCCTGTCCGGCCCGGTGCTCGCCGAAATCCGCGAGGCCACGCACAAGCTCGCCCGCCAGATGCAGGTCAAAGGGCTGATGAACATCCAGTTCGCCGTCAAGAAGGAAGACGATCGCCAGAACGTCTACGTGCTGGAAGTAAACCCGCGCGCCAGCCGCACGGTGCCCTTCGTCTCCAAGGCTACCGGCATGCCGCTGGCGAAGGTGGCGGCGAAGATCATGGCGGGCGTGTCGCTCTCGGAGCAGGGGTATGATGCCGACCCGATCCCCAGCCACGTGTCGGTCAAGGAGAGCGTCTTTCCGTTCATCAAGTTCGCCGGCGTGGATATCGTGTTGGGGCCGGAGATGCGCTCGACGGGCGAAGTGATGGGCGTGAGCGAGCGGTTTTCGATCGCCTTTGCCAAGAGCCAGTTGGCGGCCGGCGTGGTGCTGCCCCACGAGGGGGCGATCTTCCTGAGCCTTACCGCGCGCACCAAGCGGTACGTGGTGCCGCTCGGGGAGAAGCTGGCGGCGCTCGGCTTTCAGATTCTTGCCACGGCCGGCACCGCGCAGACCCTCGAGGAAGCGGGCATCGACGTGCGGCGCGTCAAGAAATTGCAGGAAGGACACCCCAACCTGCTCGACTTCCTGATCGACGGGCAGATCCAGTTGATTATCAACACGCCCAGCGGCAAGGGAGCGCGGACCGACGAGGGCCGGATTCGCGCGGCGGCGGTGGCGCACGGCGTCCCCTGCATCACGACGATCCCCGCCGCCGACGCCGCCATCCGTGCGATGGAAGCCCTGCGCGAGGAAGAGATGGGCGTGCAGGCGCTGCAAGACCGCTTCCCGGCGATGGCGAAGGAAGTGTAGGGCTCCAAGGTCACACAGAGCCGGCAGTGTTCCTCGCTTCGGCGAAGGCCTTTCTCGTCACGTACACTTCGCGATGGCGGCGGTGGCGAGATCAGATACGACCTTTCTGAGCAATTCCCAAGTTGCCCTGTGGTACGGTGTCGAAACCTCGACGCGCTGATTGAGCGTGTAGCGCGCGACGTCTCCCGCCTTCAGGATGTACGCTCGCGTTACGACGCCGCGGTTGTGTATGAGCAGATCGCGCGACGCCTTTGCCTCGGCAACACGTGCGATCTCATCGGGCGCAGGGCAGCGCAGTTTTACGACGACCGCGAGGTAGTCGAACCACTCTTTTGGGCGCTTGTATGCCAGTTTGTCCACTTCCCGACGGACTACATCCCGGACGACCGACTCCTTGTCCGGCGCATCCAAGACGGATTCAAATTTGAGCTCGGCCTGCGCCAAGCTTCTCGGGTAGGCCGTGAGCCATGCTTGAAGCAGCTCGACGAAGAATATCTCAAAGCTAGCAACGAACTGCACGAACGTTGCTTCGGCCAAATAGCCAGCCACATATCCCTGTGCCCGCGCCGCCAAGTCGCTTCCCGTTGTTACTGTGCCCGTAACCTCGTTCTCGGCGTTGATCGAGCGACCGTTGGCGACGGATTGTTGCAAAACGCGCCAGGCAATCGTTGTGTCGTGGTAATAGTCATGAATCTCTTGCAATTCTCCGAGCACGCGGTCTCGCAACTCGCCGATCTGCTGTGCCAGTGGCATGAGATGCGTCACCGTTAGTCGGCCGTATCTAGGATGCCCTGAATGGCGTCGGCGTCGGTGCCTCGACCCAAATTGACAACGGCAATAGCCGGCGCGCCGTCCAAGGAGATGGCATCTTCGTCGACCCAATAAGGCACACTGTGGTTGTTCAGGAGCTGCTTCAGTTCCTCCAATTGTGACCGGGGGACCATGATGTAGGGGCCGGCGGTACCATCCGTCGAGACATGTAGTGGCTTGTTAGTTTTCGCGTCAATCATTTGCTTCTCCTATCCGGCTAGGCCGCGTCGTCCGGTGCATTGTACGCTGGAATCGGTGGTGCGTCACCGCCTGCCCCGCCGCGACCATCTTTTCGTACGTCTCGCCGTCTTTGCTATACTTCCGACGTTGACGCGCAGCCCCCGTCGTACCTTTCCACCGCAGACTCGCCTAGGGCCTACGCTGTGTTCCGCCGGCGATCTCCGATACTCGCGATTGCTCTCCTCGCGCCCTTGGCCGGCTGCGGCAAGCCTGACGTGCTGCGCTGCCCGGGCTATGTCGAGGGAGAGAAGATCGAGGTCGGCTCGCGCGTGGGCGGGCGGATTGAGAAAGTCTTCGTCGAGGAAGGAAGCGAAGTGAAGGCCGGCCAGGAGCTGGTGAAGTTCGAGACCGCGCACCTCGAAGCGCAGCTCGACGAAGCCCAACATCGCGTCGCGCGCCTGAAAGCGGCGCTCGACAAGGCCGTGGCCGGGCCGCGCCCCCAGGAAATCGAGCGGGCCCGCCGCCAGTTGGACGCCGCCATGGCCGAAGCCAAGAACGCCGCCGATCAGTACAAACGGGGGCAGGAAACCGGCGTCCGCGTCATCACCCGCGAGCAGCTCGAACAGCTCGAAACCCACATGAAGCGCGCGGCCGCCGAGGAGCAGGCGCGCCGCCAGGAATTGAGCCTGCTCGAGGCGGGGACGCGGGCCGAGGACCTGGTCATTGCGCAGCGCGAGCTGGAGGAAGCCCAGGCGCACGAGCTGGTGCTCAAGGACCAACTGAACGAGGGGACGGTCCGCGCGCCGGTGGACGCGGTCGTCGAGCGGTGCGACGCGCAACCGGGCGACCTGGTCGCGCCCGGCGTGCCCGTGGTGGTGCTCGTTCGCCCGGACGAGTTGTGGGTCCGCATTTTCGTGCCCACGGCGCGGGTGTCCCTTGTTCATCCCGATCAGAAGCTGAGAATCACACTCGCCGCGCGGCCCGGCGAGGTCTTCGAGGGCACCGTTGTGCGCGTTGACCGCGCAACGGAAAGTGCGGTTCGCAACGCCAGCCAGTCAACAGGCGAGCAATCGTTCGGCGTGAAGATTCGCTTGCCGGATGGGCTCGAAGGATTGCGGCCCGGCATGCCGGCCACGGCGCTCGTGCCGCTTACGGGCTCTTAAAGGGCGCCTCGGCACACAAAGATCTCCCAAGGCGCCCTCGGAAACGCCTGGAACAATTGAAGTTGTGCATGCCAGCATGCGGCCTGCGCGCGCACCCGCCGGCGCGGGCTTTTGTCGCCGCGAAATCCCCCTTGACCCCGCCGCATGATTCTCCTATTCTCCCGCCTCATGAGTGCCGCGGAGGGCCGGGTGTGTACGCGCCGGCTGCGGACAACCAAGACAACGCGAACCACGTGGAAGGGCTCGCATCGGGGGGACGCAAGTCCTCTGCGAGCCGACGAAGCGAATTCCGCCAGCACGGACGCCGGCGGCCGCTTCGCTTACAAGACAGGGGAGCAATCGCGACGATCGCCGTCGCGTCGAAGAGGCAAACGGTAAGGAACCATCCGTCGGCATCGGCCTTTCGGCCGGCGGTTCTTCTTAGCGACAAGGAAGTTGATTCTTACGACCGGCCGTTAGTTCAGGCCGGCGAACAAGCCAATGCCGACAAGCGGCGCCGCATCGGGCTCGCTTAAAGGCCATTGAAGCGTCCAATCGCTCCCGGAAAAGGATGGCGTCCTTTGCCCCCCTGGGACCCATTCTTTCCGGGGGTTTTTTTGCGCGCTGGCCGCGACAGGCGGGCATGACGAATCGGAGGAACCGCCAAGACGCCAAGAACGCCAAGGTAAGAAGAAGTAGGCAGAGGGCCGTAGGTAGTACAAAGCGCTCGTCTCATGCAGGCCGAGGATCGCGCGGCGGCGGGAGGGTCCGCACTTGCTTCCCTCACGACACGATCTGCTCCGCCTCGAGAAAATGCTCGATGCCGTCGGCTTTGGCGATGACGATCACGCCTCCCTCGCTGACGGTGAAGCCGCGGGCCCGGTCGTGCTCGTGGTCGTAGCCGATCTCGACGCCCGGCGGGATGTGAACGCCCTTGTCGATGATCGCCCGGCGGACTTTGGCGTGCCGGCCGATGTCGACCCCTTCGAAGAGGATCGAGTCCTCGACCTTGGCGAAGCTGTTGACGCGGCAGTTCGTGCCCAGGATGGACCGTGCCACGCCGCCGCCGGAGACGATCGAGCCGGCGCAGACGATGCTGTCCAGGGCCTGGCCGCGGCGCGGGTTCGCGCCCTCCTCGGCGAACACGAACTTCGGCGGCGGAACGTTCGGCAAATACGTGCGGATGGGCCAACGCTCGTCGTACATGTTCAATTCGGGATTGACGCTCACCAGGTCCATGTTCGCTTCGTAGTAAGCGTCGAGCGTGCCTACGTCGCGCCAGTAGGCGTCGCGCTTGCGGTTCTCGTCGTGGAATGGGAACGACCACACGCGGTGCGTCTCGATGACCGTCGGCAGGATGTCCTTGCCAAAATCGTGCGAGCTGTGGTTCCGCGTCGCGTCGGCGCAAAGCTGCTCGAACAGGAACCGCGCCGTGAAAACGTAAATCCCCATCGACGCCAGGATATGCTCCTGGTCGCCGGGAATCGTCTTGGGCACAGCCGGCTTTTCCTGGAACCCCACGATCTTTCCGTCCCGCTGGGTCTGCATGACGCCGAAATGGCGCGACTCGTTGGCCCGCACCCGCAGCGCCGCCACGGTCACGTCGGCCTGTTGCTCTCGGTGGGCGCTCACCAAATGCATGTAGTCCATCTTGTAGATGTGATCGCCGGCCAGGACGATGACGTACTCGGGGCGCTCCTTTTCCAGCGTGTAGATATTCTGGTAGACGGCGTCGGCGGTGCCCTGGTACCAGTTCTCGTCGATCCGCTGCTGCGGCGGCACGACATCGATGAACTCTCCCAGCTCGCGGCACAGGTACCCGCGCCAGCCCAGGTTGATGTGCCGGTCCAGGCTCATCGCCTTGTACTGCGTGAGGACGAGGATCTTGCGCAGGCCGCTGTTGAGGCAGTTGGAGAGCGTGAAGTCGATGATGCGGTACGCGCCGCCGAAGGGGACGGCCGGCTTGGCGCGGTCGCGGGTGAGCGGTTCCAGACGGGACCCCTTGCCCCCCGCCAATACCACGGCCAGCACGCTACCCATCCGTGAATCTCCCCTGCACGCTCAAGAAATCGCCCCCAGCCATCCGATCTAGCACCCCATCTTAGCGATTCGGCCGACCGCGCTAAAGAGGCCCGCGCGCCGTGGGGACGGTTCACCGTCCGTCTTTGGGCAACGAACCCACTACCGCGCGGCCAGGGCCGGGCTGTCAACCCACTCGCGCTGCCACAGCTCGAAGAACAACAGCGACCACAGCCGGTAGCCGTGGTCGAACCGGCCCGCGCAGTGATCCTCGACCAAGCGCTCGACGGCCTCCGGGCGAAAGTAGCCGCGGCCCAGGGTCGCGCTGTCCAAAAGCACGTCGCGGGCAAAATCGCGCAGCTCGTGCCGGAACCAGTGGGCCAGCGGCACCCCAAAGCCCATCTTCGAGCGCGACAAAAGCGACCGCGGCAGCAAATGGCCGAACGTCTCGAGCAGGATCCGCTTCCCGCGCCCGCGCCGCAGCTTGAGCGCCAGTGGCATCGCGGCCGCCAGCTCCACCACGTGATGATCCAAGAACGGCGCCCGGCACTCCAGGCTGTTGGCCATCGAGGCGATGTCGACCTTCGTCATCAGATCGCACGGCAGGTAGGTCACGAGGTCGACGAGGCTGGCCGCCGTCACCGGATCGCGCTCGCCCATCCGGGCAAACGCCGTGCGGAGGAAATCGAACGGGTCGGAATCGGGCAACTCGGCCAGAAAGTCGTCCGCGTAGAGCGTGGCCCGCTGCGTCTCGTTAAAGGTCGAGATCCAATCGAAATAGCGCCGCTCGGGCGACTGTCCGAGCCCCTCGGCAAATCGCTTGAACCGGCGCGCGAGCGACGACTGCCGCCGGCCCGACGGCAGATGCTGCCACAACCGCGCGGCGAGCACGCGGCGCATCGCCGGCGGCAGGCGATCGAGGCCGGCGGCCATCTGCACCGCCAGGTACCGCGTGTAGCCGGCAAACAGCTCGTCGCCGCCGTCCCCGGAAAGCGCCACGGTCACGTGCCGCCGCGTCATCTGCGACACGTAATAGGTGGGGATCGCCGAGCTATCGGAAAACGGCTCGTCGTAGTGCCACACCAGCTTGGGCAGGATCGCCACGCCGTCGGGCTCGACGCGTTCTTCGTGGTGCTCGGTGCCAAGATGGCGAGCAACCTCGCGGGCGTAGCTGGTTTCGTCGTATGCGGCCACCGGGAAACCGATCGAAAATGTCTTCACGCGCTCGCTCGACAACTGCTGCATGAGCGCCACCACGATCGACGAGTCGATCCCGCCCGACAGGAACGCGCCCAGCGGCACGTCGCTTTGCAGACGCTTGGCGACCGCGGCGGTCAACAGTTCCTTGAGATCGGCCGAATAATCGGCTGCCGTCCGGTCGATCTGGCGGGTGAAGTCGGGTCGCCAGTAGCAGCCCATCGACAGCTCGCCGTCGCGATAGACCGCGTAGTGCGCGGGCGGCAGCTTGCGGATGCCGCGGAAAATCGTGTTGGGATGGGGTACGTAGCCGTACGCCAGGTATTCATCCACGGCCGACGGGTCGATGTCGCGCGGCACCTCGGGCACTTCCAGCAGGCTCTTCAGCTCGCTCGCGAATAACAGCCGCCCCGTCTCGTGCCGGTACACGAGCGGTTTCTTGCCCAACCGGTCCCGGGCGAGCACGAGCTGTGCCTGCCGCGCGTCCCAGATTGCCAGGGCGAACATCCCCTCGACGTGCTCGAGAAAGCCGACGCCTTCGTCCTCGTACAAGTGCACCAGCGTTTCGGTATCGGAGTGCGTGCGGAAGCGATGGCCGGTGCCGTCCAAGCGGCGGCGCAGGTCGCGGAAGTTGTAGATTTCGCCGCCGAAGACAATCCACACCGTCTGGTCCTCGTTCGCCATCGGCTGCTGCCCGCCGGCCAGGTCGATGATCGAGAGGCGGCGGTGGCCCAGCGCCACGCCGACCGACATTCCGGGAAACCGCTGTGCTTCGACCTGGCTGGCGTAGGACCCTTCCTCGTCGGGGCCGCGGTGGCGAACGGCGTCGGTCATGCGGACCAGCGTTTCGTGCTCGATCGCACGAGCCGGGTCGGTCCAGACGGCGCCGGTGA
The DNA here is from genome assembly GCA_016191115.1 of Planctomycetia bacterium. Lineage (GTDB taxonomy): Bacteria > Planctomycetota > Planctomycetia > Pirellulales > JACPPG01 > JACPPG01. The sequence continues at coordinate 51,835 of JACPPG010000007.1, forward strand.
TTCCGCACATGAATAGTGATCAGTAATCGGTGGTCAGTTGACAGGGCAGAAGAGGATCCGGTTAGCCGCCGCGGCCACGCGGCGTTACTTACCTCAAAGCAGTTCTCGATACAGTTCGGCGTGACGTGCGATCATTTTCTCCACGGTGAATTCGCTTAGCACGCGCTTTCGGCCCGCTTCACCCAATTGCCGCGCCAGGTCGGCGTTGTCCAATAGCCGGTTGGTGTTCCGCGCGATGCCGGCTCGATCCCCCACCGGCACCAGGTATCCGGTTTCGCCGGGCACGACCAGGTCGCGATTGCCGGGGATATCCGTGGCCACGACCGGCACGCCTTGGCTCATCGCTTCCATGACGACGTTGGGCAGTCCTTCATACTCGCTGGCCAACCACAAAGCGTCGAAGTGTGGCATGAGTTGCGCCGCGTCGTCGCGATGCCCCAGGAAGTGGACTTTGTCCTCGATCCGAACCTGGTAGCGGAACCGCTCCAGCCGCTCGCGCTGCGGCCCGTCGCCGATCAACAACAAATGCACGTCCGAGCGGATCACTTTCAGCAGATCCGCCGCCCAGATTAGGTCCTTGATCCGCTTTTGCGGCCACAATCGTCCCACGGCGCCGATCAGCCGGGCGTCCTGCGGCAGGCCCAGCTCAGCCAGCAGAGCATCGCGCGAGATGGCGGTGCCGTTGGCCGGCGGCACGCCACCGGAAATGACCGCGAACTTTTGTGGGGCCAGACCGTGATTCACGTAGAAATCGCGGACGCCGGTGCTGTTGACGATAATGCGGTCGGTGCGTTTGGCCAGCCAGCGGTCGATGGCCAGTTCGTGCCACACCTTCCACGGGTCGACGCAACGCTCGCTGGCAACCAAATGTCGCACGCCGGCCGACAGCGCCGCGGCACGCCCGTAGCTGTTAGCGGCGAAGATCCACGTCTGCACCAGCTCAGGCCGGAGCGATTGCACGTGCCGCTTGAGCCGCCAGAAGGCGGCCGGATCGAGCTTCCGCGCCTTGTTGAGGATGCGCACCGGGATGCCCGCTGCCCGCAAGGGCTCTTCGAGCGGCCCGCCGCGCGTGAGCGCGCAGACGTGCACGTCGAACTCGTTTTTTGGCAACCCGGCCGCCAACAGCGCCAATTGCTTTTCGGCGCCCGAGCGGTCCAGCGTGGGAATGATGTGCAGGATGCGTTTGGTCACGATTCGAGGGTGGCGGACTACTGCCCGCCTTTGGCTCATAGTTTGTACGTTGCTATTCACTATTCTAGCCGCTCGGCCCGCAACAACTGCTCGAACAGGGCCAGGTGGTCGCGGGCGGTCTTTTCCAGAGAAAAGCGGGCGGCCGCGCGCGCGCGCCCAGCGGTTCCGAGCTGTGCGGCGAAATCCGGCCGCTCGATCACCTCCGCGATCGCCGCGGATAGCCGCTTTTCATCACCCGGCGGCACCAAGAGGCCGCTGGTGCGATCCTCGACGATCGCCTGGTTGCCAGGGATCGCGGAGGCGATCGCCGGCAGCCCGGCGGCGAGCGCCTCGAGAAGCGAGATCGAGATTCCCTCGTCGTACGACGGCAGCAGGAACAGGTCCGCCGCCAGCAGGAAATCCTCGACGTCGTCGAACGCTCCCGGCAGGACGATCCGCCCGGAGAGCCCCAGGTCGTCGATTTGCCGCACCAGCGTCGCCCGCGCCGGGCCTTCACCCACCAGCCACAGCCGGGCGTTGGGCCACCGTTCGGCGATGCTCGGCCAGGCAGCCACCGCGTGGCGGAGCCCCTTCACGTCGTTGAGCCGACCGGTGTAGAGGGCGACGGTGGCGCCGGACGCGAGTGCCAGCGCCGGGTTCGCCTCGGCCAGCGATCGGCGGGCCGCGAGTCGCTCGGCCTGATCGCGCGGCGGCGATACTGCGACGCCGTTCGTGATATCGTGAATCCGACTCGCCGGGTAGCCCGCCGCCAGCAACTCCACGTGGATCGCGGGGCTGATCGACACCAGCGCCGCCGCCTTCCGGCAGCGGCGGCGAATCAGGCGGCCGAATCGGGCGTGCTCCTGCCAGTGGCAGTCGCCGCTTGCGCCGCTGCCTTCGGCCCGCAAGACGACGGGAAACCGGCCGCGGCGCGCCTGGCCGAGCGCCGCGTACGCGTCGTGCTTGAGCATCGACACGTAGGCCAGATCGAATTGCGAACGATGTGCCTCTAGCCAATGAGCCACGGAACGCATGTAGCGCCACGTCCCCCAGCCGCGCAGGGCCGGGTTATCGAGGCGCACCACGCGGACGCCATGATGCTCGATCTCGGCGGGCCACTCGGCGTGCCACTGGGCGGTCAGGAGCGTGGCACGGGCGCCGGCGGCTTGAAAGGCGGTGGCCAATCGCGCCATGATCACCTCCGCCCCACCCACCAGCGGCCAGAAGCGGCGCGTGATCAAGACCAGGCGCGGCCCGCTCACGACGGCGGCCCTTCCGCGGAACTCGCGCCGCGCGGGGATGCATCGGTCACGGCGGTCATTTCGCCGGGCTCAAGCGCCGCCACGTACGGCAGATTGCGATACAGGTTTGCGTAGTCCAGCCCGTAGCCCACCACGAACTCGTTCGGGATCTCGAACCCCACGTGGTCCGGCTGCAGCGACACTTGCACGCGGCCCGCCTTCCGCAAGAGCACCGCCGAGCGCAGCAACTCGGGCCGGTGGGCGGCGAACTGCTCGATCAATCCCGACAGCGTGTGGCCCGTGTCGAAGATGTCGTCGACCACGAGCACGTTGCGTCCCTCGATTTGCGGCAGAAGGTTCAGGTTGATCGACAGCGGTCCGGGCGTCGTCGCCGCGCCGCGATAGCTGTTGGCCTGCACCAACCCGACCTCGAGCGGCATGTCCAGGAGGCGAATCAAGTCCGCCAACAGCACCACGCTTCCGGTGAGGACACCCACGATCACCAGCGGCCGGCGCTGATAGTAGGTGTTGATCTCGTCGGCCAGCCGGCGGACGCCCTCGCGCAACTGTTGTTCGCTGAGGAGCTGTTTCAAGGGATTCGCCGCCGTGTTGGTATCCGGGCAGAAACCGCGGCACGTCGCCGCTTGCGCATCATGGTCGTGGTATTCTACAATCGCGGCGGCAATGTATGAATACGGACGCCTGAGGTATCGTCATGACCGACTTGCTCGCAGGCTGGACGCGGGAGATTGTGGACGGCCATCCGTGCGAGTTCTTTGAGCCGCCGGCCCCCAGCGAGCACGCCTACGTCGTTCTCTACCTGCATGGCGTCCACCTGGCCACGCTGGGCGGCAACGAGGTCTACACGCGCGAATTTGCCCGGCACGGCCTGCGGGCGATCGTCCCGATGACGCGGCGGAGCTGGTGGGCGGATCGGATCTGCCCCGAGTTCGACGCCACGATCACGGCGCAACAATACGTGCTCGATCGGGTGTTGCCCGTGGTGCAAAAGCGGTGGGGCGCCACGCCGCCGCGAGTGGCCCTTTTGGGGACCAGCATGGGCGGGCAGGGGGCGCTGCGGTTTTCGTTCAAGTTTCCCGACCGGTTCCCGATCGTGGCCGCGCTATCGCCGGCGATCGACTACCAGTTGCGGTTTTACGAAGATGAAGACGACCCGCTCCCCATGATGTACGACTCGCCCGAGACCGCCCGCCAGGACACGGCCACCTTGCACGTTCACCCGTTGAACTGGCCGCGGCACATCTGGTTTTGCTGCGACCCGGCGGACCACCGCTGGCACGAGAGCGCCGAGCGGCTGCGCTCGAAATTGGCAGCCTTGGGAATCCCCTACGAGTGCGATCTGACCAGCGAGGCGGGCGGGCACGGTTGGACGTACTACAACGACATGGCGCCCCGCGCCGTCGGATTCCTGATGGAGTGCCTGGAGCGCGAGCGATTGCGGATCGTGTAGCCTGCGGTCCGATTCGTTCCACCACTCCGTTCGGGTGCCACCGGGTACGCCAGTGCCCAGCCCAAGACACACTGGCATAGCCAGTGGCACACGCACCAGTCAGCCACTCCCCTCCGTTGCCAGATTGGCGGCAGCAAAGCCACACGTGCGGTGCGATCCGTCGCAGAACGGCTTCTTGGCCGACTGCCCGCACCGGCACAGAGCGATAGCCGGCTTGTCCGTGCTCACCGCGAACGGATTCCCCTCGTGATCGATGATCGTTACCGGGCCCTCGATCACCAAGGGACCGTTAACGCGGCAGCGGATGGTGACGTCCGACATGGCAGGGCTCCCTGAGGAAGAATCGTGGCGAGTGAGAGAGCCATCTACGGCTCGTTGGGCGCGGCTGCCGCCGCTTCCGGCACGATGCGGAAGATGAACAACGCTTGCGCCTGCGCCGGCTCCGCCAGTTTTTCGCCAAGGCCTTGGCCACCGCGCCGCGTGGCGCCAGACGCCTGCGCGCGCAACAGGCTTTCACGCTTGCCGGCCGAAGCCGAATCGGGTCGATCGTAGTCCTCGTTCTGCGCGTTTTGCGCGGGCGCCGCCTGCTTGGCGTTGACGCCGAGTTTGGATGCGGCCTTCTCCTTGGTCTGCTCGGAATCAACGCGCGAGGATGGCGCCGTCGCCAGATTGTCTGTCAGGACGCCCTCCTCTTCGCGGAGCACGCCGAACTGGCTGACGGCCGGCAGCGGAACGCGATAGGCGCGGCCGGCCGGCGCGGGCAGCATCCGCGCACGCCCCGCGAATAGCTGCCGCTCAGGCTGCTCCGCGCCTTCGGCCGGCTTTGCCGCCGCGGCCGCGTCGGCGGGAGTGCGATCGCCTTTCGCCTTGCGTCCCATCGCCGAGCCGCCGCTCGTCTTGCTGCGCGTCTCAGTGGCCTGCGCCTTGTCGGCCACGTCGCTTGCCGTTGGTGCGGCGCCTGGCGCGGTGACCGCGGCGGGGGCCGCCGGAACGGCCGGGGCCGCTTGCCCCTCGGCGGGAACAGCGTAGTAAAACCAGGCACGCGTGTCTGTCGATGGCGGCAACTGTGATACGGTCACGTCGCGGAATTCGGCATTGGTCGCCAGAGCCGCCAATGTCGCGCGAAGCTGTTGCGGATTGGCCTCGACGTACACTGCTTCCTGCTGCTCGGGCGCGGCTTTGGAGTCGCTCTCCACTTTGAACGCGGCAACCGGGGGTTTTTCCTCCAGGTCGCGCGCCGCCTCGTTCGATCGCCCCGATTCCGGCGCGCCCTGCCACACGATCTGCTGCTGGGAGAGCAGCCTGGAGAACGTGTCGCTGCCGGCCACCTGCGGGCTGACGTCGCAGCGAACCACAAGCGCGCCCCCCGTCGCGGCCTGCTTTTCGTCCTCTTGCACCAGATACGCGCCCAGCGGCACCTGCTCCTGGTCGCCAAGCTGTAAAGCGAAGTAGGGCGATGTCGCGCCGTCAGCCCCGGCCGCTTCGCTCGTCGGATTCTGCTCACCGCCACGTGCGTAGCGGTCGGCCGCGTCAACGCCGCTTTTTGAGTCGGCTTCGCCGTGCTGTTGAGCCAACGCCATGGGCCGATCGTGTGCCACGTCCCAGGCCGCTTCGCCGCGCCCGGGGGCAGCCGGCGCCGGCGCTTGGGCTACCTGAGGCTGATGCCGCTCGTCCGGAGAGAGGAACATGATCACCAGGGCCGCCGCCACGGCCAGGCTCGACCAGATAAGCGGCCTCTGCCACCGCGCCCACGACAGCACCGGGGGACGGCCCGCGCTCGCCGACTTTTCCTCATGCGGTCGCGGCATCGCCACGGCGCTTGCCGGCACCAGCATCTCGCGCTCCGCCCGCCGCAGCACCGAGGCGGCGAAGTCCGGCCCCAACTCGTGCTTCGGCAGCTCGCGCAGGCTGGCCCGCAACGCCGTCAGCTCCTCGAGCATCTGGCGGCTGTCGGGATGGGTGGCCAATAGCTGCTCGGCCCGCGCCAGATCCTCGCCCGACAGTTCGCCGTCGAGGTAGGCACTGATCAGTTCGTCGTCGGGCATGTTGGGCATCGTTACACGTCGCTCGCAATGGGCCCGCCGAGGTGGACCCTACTTACTTCATATCGGTCGAATGGGTGGTCCCCACTAGAGTCGAGTTCGGTAGCCAGCGCTCGTCCAGGATGTCCGCCTCACCCCGGCCCTCTCCCGCCAGGGGAGAGGGAGTCTACTCCTTTTCGACCTCCATCGTTTCTTTCAGTAGTTCGCGCATTTGCAGTCGGGCACGGTGCAGGCGGCTGCGGACCGTGCCGATCGGCAGGTCGAGCATCTCGGCGATGGTTTCGTAGTCGCAGTCGTCCATCTCGCGCAAGACTAGCACGGTGCGAAACTCTTCACTCAGGTTTTCCAGGGCCGCCCGCACCCGCGCGGCGCGTTCCTGCTGTTCGAGCCGGTCGTGCGGGGCACTCCCGGGGTCCGCCAGCGTCAGCGCATGGCCAGTCGCGTTGCCGTCGATTGAAACATTGGTCCTCGTGCGTCGGCGGCGGGTGGCCGAAACGTTGAACGCGATACGATACAGCCAGGTGTAAAAGCCGCTCGTGCGCCGGAAGCTTTCGAGCTTGACGAACGCTTGCACGAACGCGTCCTGCACCACGTCGCGGGCGTCCTCCGCCGAGCCGGCGATGTGGGTCATGGCGTGAAACAGCCGGTCCTGGTAGCGAGCCACGAGCCGACCAAAGGCGTCGGCATTGCCGGCCAGGGCCTGGTCGATCAAGCAGTCGTCGTCCACGTCAGGTGCCACTATTGAGACGCCCCCAGGCGAGCGAGAGTTCCCCGGCGTTCTGCCAATCCGAGTTCCGCGACCACCCCAGCGGGGGCGGCCCTCCTACTTGCCTATCATCCGGCTGCCGGCGGAAAACGTCAAACGGGGCCTCGCAGCTCAGTGGTCGCTTTTTGCTGGAAATTAGGCCAGCCCCTCTGGTAGGCTCGCGGCGGAGACCCTTCACACGATCCTATTGTGGAGGGCCAGCAAGGGGCATTCCTCGGGACGGAGAAACCCATGATGGAAACAAGAAGGGGTTGGTACTGCGCGCGCGAGAGGATCGGGGAGCCTCCGTTTGCCTCGCCGCCGAGCGAGTCCTGGTTGTTCGCCCAGGCGGCGCTGGGAAAGTGTGCGACCGATTCGCCCGAGCAAGCGACGGCAGCGCCCGCGGCGCAAGAGCTCAGCGAATGGGTCGCTACGGTATCGACGGGGCCGGGGCCACGCCGTGCCCACAGCGCTCCTCAGCCGGACGAAGCGCTGCTGTTTGCGCAGGAGCTGCGCGGCGATCCGCCGATCGACGAGGAAGTGCTTCGCGACTGGGTCGCGGCGATCACGGGTTGCGAGGACACGACCTCGGTTTGCGAGGGCGAGTGGGATCCGGCAAAACATCCGCGCGGCGGCTACTCGCAGAACGTCGGCTGGTTTTTGTCAGCCGGCACGAGCGGCGGAGAGTCGCACGCGTCCGACCCCTCGCGATGGTATCTACGCTCCGAGGAGAAGGGGACGTGGCTTGGGGCAAAGGGAGACAGCAAGCTCCGGCTAAACAAAGCTATCAACGTTGACGGTAAGCTCGTCAAGGAGATCGAGTACAAGAAGGGCGTTCCGCTCCTGCACAAGTTTGTGCACCCTGGCAAGACTGTGGCAATCGTCCTCACAGGGGACAACCGAGTGGAGGCGCCGCAGATCCGTGCTACAAATAAGTACGGGCCGAACGGCCGCGTCGACCCCCACGAAGTCCGCCACGCCCTGCGTATCTATCGCGAGCAGATGGGATCGGCGAACTACTTGAAGACACAAGGTCCGCGAAGCTTTGACTTCGGCGCCGCTGCAGCGCGCGCCAAGGAGGAGCTGCGAACGCGGTTGACGGGAGCAAGCCAAAGGCACGCACCGCAGCAACTTGGGCCTGTGTATTGAAGTGGCAGGGCAACCATGCAGTCTTTTCCTGTTCGTGAGTTGTTACAGGATTCGTACGATCCGCCCTTGACACCCGCGTCCCTGGAGGAGCTGGAAATCGAGTTGGGCGTCAGGTTCCCAAAGGAGTACGCCGACTTCTTGTTGGAATTCAACGGTGGGTATTTTCACCGCTCCGTGATCTTTGATCTTCCCAATCCCACTAAGAGCCTATCCAAATACTATACGCATGGCCACTGGCACGGGAAGTGCGGTTTGAGGGAGCGTTTCTTCCCAACTCGCACGGAGGTGTGCCAATGGCCGATGGTTGCCCGTCAAAGTTTCACCAAATCCCCGAGGCTCTT
>JACPPG010000008.1 GCA_016191115.1 Planctomycetia bacterium
TGGCAAGGACAGCGTCGAATTGATACGCTCGGCCATGGTGGCGTACTCCTGGGGAATTGGCTTTGTGACTAAACCAAATTCAAACCCAAGTACGCCGCCTTTTTCAACTCATCTCATCCACAACTTTCGGTTATAGCTCAGATACGTACCGTGCGTAACGGCGCATGGACAGGCACGAGACGAGAGGCCAGAGGCTAGAGTGTCCCCAGCGCGACCCTCTAGCCTGTGGTCTGTGGCCTTTCGCCTGTGCCGCCTGCGGTCCGGCCGTGGTATGATCGGAACTCGATGGGAACCATGACGATTCGCCAATTCGTGCCCTCGCGGCCGCGCGTTCGCCTCCTGGCGGCGGCGTGGCTTTTTGCGCTTGTGGCGCTTGGCGCCGCTGCCCGTGCCGGCGATGGCGTCAGCTTCACCCGCGACGTGCGGCCGATCCTGGCCAACCATTGTTTCAAGTGTCACGGCCCGGACGACGCGGCTCGCCAGGCGGGGTTGCGGCTCGACCGGCGTGAAGCGGCCACGGCCGAGGCCGAATCGGGCGCGACGCCGATCGTGCCCGGCAAGCCGGAGGAGAGCGAGCTGGTGCGGCGGATCGTCTCCTCGGACGCGGAGGCGCGGATGCCGCCGGCCGCCGCCAACAAGCCGCTCAGTCCCCAGCAGATGGCCACCTTGAAGGCCTGGATCGCCGCGGGAGCCCCGTACGAAGCGCACTGGGCGTTTGTTCCGCCGCGGCAAGCCGCTCTGCCAGCGGTGCGGGACGCGGCCTGGCCGCGCAATCCAATCGACCATTTTGTTCTGTCGAGACTCGATACCGCCGGCCTGCGCCCCTCGCCCGAGGCCGACAAGCATACGTTGGTCCGGCGTCTGCACTTGGACCTGATCGGCCTGCCTCCGACGCCTGAAGAGGTGAACGCCTTCGTGGCCGACGCATCGCCCCAGGCTTATGAAGTGTTGGTCGACCGCTTGCTGGCGTCGCCTCACTACGGTGAGCGGTGGGCCCGCCGATGGCTCGACTTGGCCCGCTACGCCGACACCAACGGCTACGAAAAAGACCGGGTGCGGTCGATCTGGCCGTATCGGGACTGGGTGATCGCAGCGCTGGGCGCCGACATGCCGTTCGACCAGTTCACCATCGAGCAGTTGGCCGGGGACATGTTGCCAGGCGCGACGGTCGATCAGCGGATCGCCACAGGCTTTCATCGCAATACCATGCTCAACGAGGAAGGGGGCGTCGATCCGCTCGAGTTCCGCTTCCACGCCATGGTGGACCGCGTAAGCACAACCGGCACCGTATGGCTGGGTCTGACCGTTGGCTGCGCTCAGTGCCACACGCACAAGTACGACCCGATCCCGCAGCGAGACTACTATCGGCTGATGGCCTTCTTGAACAACGCCGACGAGCCGGAAATGGACGTGCCGCGGCCGGACATCGCCGAGCGCCGCGCGGAAATCGAGGCCCACATCGCGGCGATCGAGGCGGATCTGCCGAACCGCTTCCCACTCAAAGGGGAGTACCGCTGGCACGACGCGGCGCTCGTGAGCGTCACTTCCGCCGGTGGCGCGGAGGCCGAGGTCCAAGACGACGGCACGATTCGCGTCTCCGGCGCAGCGCCGGAGAAGGACACGTACACGCTGGTGCTCGATAGCGACGTGCGGAATGTCTCGGCCGTGCGGCTCGAAGCCCTGACCGACCCGAAGCTGCCGAAGAAGGGACCAGGCCGCACCCCGCATGGCAACTTTGTCTTGACCGAGATCGCGGTTGTCGCGGCTCCATCCGAGGAATCTGAGCATCAGCAGCCCGTTGCCATCGCCTCGGCGGTTGCCGATTTCTCGCAAGAGGGTTTTCCGCCGGAAAGGGCCTTCGACGGCGACGACAAGACGGGCTGGGCGATTCAAGGCCCAGAGCCCTGGAACGTGGATCGCTCGGCGACGTTCCGCTTCCGCGAGCCGTGGACCGCGGCGGGCCGCTCGCGGTGGACGATTCGGTTGGCCCAGGACTACGGCGGCGGCCACACGATGGGCCGTCTCCGGCTGCAGCTTGGCGAGCGCATCGAGGACGATCGGCCCGAAGGCGTCCGCCGCCAGGACCATCTCACACGCCAGTTCAACGCCTGGCTCGCCAAGGAATCGGCGCGGGCGGTGCCGTGGACGCTCCTCAAGCCGGTCACGGCCGCGAGCAGTATCCCGACCTTGGCGATCCTCGAGGACGGTTCCGTGCTGGCCAGCGGCGACCAGTCGAAAAGCGACCTGTACCGGATCACGCTAGCCAGCGAGTTGCCGCGGATCGCGGCGCTGCGGCTGGAGGTCCTGCCGGACGACAGCCTGCCGAAGCGCGGGCCAGGTCGTATCGCCTACGAGGGGCCGTTCGGCGATTTTTTCTTGAGCGAGCTGGCCGTCCGCGCCGGCGGCGAGCGCGTCGCGCTCAAGGACGCCAGCCACTCCCGCGCCGGCGGCGAAGACGCGGCGGCCCGCGCCATCGACGGCGACCCGCAGACCGGCTGGATGCTCGGCGGCGGGCAGGGCCAGGCGCACGAAGCGGTCTTCTCGCTCGCCGCGCCCTTGGCCGACGCCAAGACGATCAACCTCGAACTCTTGTTCGAGCGCTACTACGCGGCCGGCCTGGGACGCTTTCGCGTGTGGGCGACCGATGACCCGCGCCCCGTAACCGCCCGCGCCATCGAGAGCGACGTGCAGGCGCTATTGGCCCGGCCGGAGGCGGAGCGCACCGCCGCCGATCGCGACCGCTTGATGGCTTACTACCTGTCGATCGCGCCGGAGCTGGCCGGCGAGCGCGATGCGATTCGCAAGCTCCGCGAAAGCATGCCCGCCTATCCCACAACGCTAGTCATGGCCGAGCGGCGGGCCGAGAATCGCCGCGGCACGCACGTCCACAAACGCGGCGAGTTCCTCCAGCCAACCGACCCCATCGAGCCGGAGCTGGCGGAGCTCTTCGCGCCGCTTGGGCCCGACGAGCCGCACGACCGGCTCGCCTTCGCCCGCTGGCTCGCCAGCGAGCGAAATCCGCTCGTCGGCCGGGTGACGGTAAACCGGCACTGGGCGGCGCTCTTCGGCCGCGGCCTGGTCCGCACGACCGAGGATTTCGGCTACCAGGGGGAGCCACCCACGCATCCTGAGCTATTGGACTGGCTGGCGGTGGAGTTCATGCGGCACGGCTGGTCGGTCAAAAAGCTGCACAAGCTGATCGTGACCAGTGCCACGTACCGGCAGTCGTCGCGCGTCACGCCCGAACTCTTGGAAAAGGACCCGCAGAACAAGCTGCTCGCCCGCGCGCCCCGCGTCCGTTTGGACGCCGAGCTGGTGCGCGACGCGGTGCTGCGGGCAAGCGGCCTTTTGTCGGAGAAGATCGGCGGGCCGAGCGTGTTTCCGCCCCAGCCGGCGAGCGTCACGTCCGAGGGGGCCTACGGCGGCCTGGCGTGGAAGGTGAGCGAGGGCCCGGACCGCTACCGCCGCGGGCTGTACACGTTCAGCAAGCGGACGGCGCCCTTTGCCATGTTCATCGCCTTCGACGCCGCCAGCGGCGAGGCATGCTTGGCGCGCCGCGAAGTGTCGAACACGCCGCTGCAATCGCTGACGCTACTGAACGACAGCGCGTTTGTCGAAGCGGCGCAGGCATTGGGGAAGCTGTTGGCCGCCAAGGCGACGCCCGAGAGCGAGCGGCTCGACGAGCTGTTCCTGCGTTGCGTCAGCCGCCCTCCCTGTGACGTCGAACGAGCGACGCTGCTGGCGTTCCATCAAGCAAATCAAGAGCGCCTCGCGAAGCACGAGCTCGACGCGGCGGCGATTGCAGGAGGCGGCGAGGAGGACGCGCTTCCACGCGCCGCGTGGACCCTCACCGCCCGCGCCGTATTGAACCTCGACGAGGCGATCACCAAGGAGTAGCGAGCGTGTCACCGCACGAGCAATCGCGATTGCATCTCACGCGACGAGCGTTCCTGCACGACAGCGGCCTCGGGCTGGGGCGGATCGCGCTCGCTTCGCTATTGGCCGGCGCCTGGGAGCCGCGAGCCAGCCACGCCGCCACCACCGCCGCGGCCGCCGACCCGCTCGCGCCAAAGCCGGGCCATTTCGCCCCGCACGCCAAGAGTGTCATTCACCTCTTCATGGCGGGCGGGCCCAGCCATCTCGATCTTTTCGATTTCAAGCCGCAGCTTGCCAAGTTCGAGGGGAAGCCGATCCCGCCGGAAGTGATCGGCGGGCAGCGGTACGCGTTCATCCGCGCGGACGCCGCGGCGCTCGGTCCGCGCTTCAAGTTCGACAAGCACGGCCAGTGCGGGGCGGAGATCGCCGAGGTGATGCCGCACCTGGCCGGCGTGGTGGACGATATCTGCATCGTGCGTTCGCTACGGACCGATCAATTCAATCACGCCCCGGCGCAAATCTTCCTGAACACCGGCTTCGCCCAGCCCGGCCGGCCTAGCATGGGCTCGTGGGTCACCTACGGGCTGGGCGCCGAAACGCGCGACCTGCCGGCCTACGTCGTGATGAGTACCGGCAGCGGCATCAGCGGCGGCGCCGCCAACTGGAGCGCCGGCTTCCTCCCCACCGTACACGCCGGCGTGCGGCTGCGCAATTCCGGCGATCCGATCCTGAACGTGTCGAGCCCGGCCGGCATCGACCGCGAGGCGGAGCGGGCCACGTTCGACGTGATCGGCCAACTGAATCGCGCGCGTCTGGACGCTATCGCCGATCCGGAGATCGCCACGCGGATCGCCTCCTATGAAATGGCGTACCGCCTGCAATCGTCCGCCCCGGAGCTGATGGACTTGAAGAGCGAGACGCAAGCCACGCTCGACATGTACGGCGTCGATCCGGCCAAGCCGTCGTTTGCCCGCGCCTGCCTGCTCGCCCGGCGGATGGTCGAGCGGGGCGTGCGGTTCGTGAACATCTATCACGAAGGGTGGGACGCGCACAGCGACCTGGTGGGCAACCACAAAAAAAACTGCGGCGAGACGGACCAGGGCGCCGCGGCGCTGGTGAAGGACTTGCGGCAGCGCGGCCTGTTGGACGCAACGCTCGTGATCTGGGGAGGCGAGTTCGGCCGCACGCCGATGATTGAGAGCAACGTGGCGCTAAAGCGCAGCCTGGGACGCGACCACCACCCGCAAGCCTTCAGCGTGTGGCTGGCAGGCGGGGGCGTGAAACCGGGCCTCACCTACGGCCGGACCGACGAGCTGGGCTTCAACATCGTGGAAAACCAGGTACACGTCCACGACCTGCAAGCGACGGTGCTGAACCAGCTTGGCCTGGACCACGAGCGACTGACGTTCCGCTACGCCGGCCGCGATTTTCGGCTGACGGACGTGCACGGCCGGGTCGTTCGGGATATCCTGGCGTGAAGGACGAATGTCAAAGCTCAAATGTCTAAAGAAATCCGAATGACGAATGTCGCATTGATAGGGTTTCGGGCTTCGTGCTTCGACATTCTTTTGACATTCGTGTTTCGTCATTCGACCTTTGCGCCGCTCTGAGACCCATGCGTCGTTCCTGCTCCTTGTTGGCGATTGTCCTCGCGGCGGCGACGTTCGCCGCGCGCGCGGTCGCCGACGAACCCCCGGACTACGCGCGCGACATCCGGCCGATCCTTGCTAAGCACTGTTTTCAGTGCCACGGCGCGGAAAAGCAGAATTCCGGCTTGCGGCTGGACGTGCGGTCGCGGGCACTCGCCGGCGGCGAATCGGGGCAGGCGGCCATCTCGCCGGGCAAGAGCGGCGAGAGCCCGGTCGCAACCCGCATCGCCAGCGGCGACCCCGAGCTGATGATGCCCCCCGACGGCGAGCGTCTTTCGGCCCGCGAGGTGGAGCTGGTCCGCGCGTGGATCGACGCCGGCGCCCGTTGGCCCGAAGAGCGCGCGGGCGAGGAACTGCTGAAGCGTTCGCATTGGGCGTTTCAGCCGCCGGGCAGGCCGGAAGTGCCGGCGGTCCGCGCCGGCGATTGGGTGCGCAACCCGATCGACAACTTTGTGCTCGCGCGGCTCGAGGCCGAGGGCCTGGCGCCGTCGGCCGAGGCCGATCGCATGGCGCTCGTGCGGCGGTTGAGCCTCGATCTGGTAGGGCTGCCCCCGTCGATCGCCGAGGTCGACGCTTTCGTCGCCGACAATACCGAGGGGGCGTACCAGCGGGCTATCGAGCGGCTTCTCGCGTCGCCCCACTACGGCGAACGCTGGGCCCGCCACTGGCTCGATGCGGCGCGCTATGCCGACAGCGACGGCTACGAAAAGGACAAATCGCGGCAGGTGTGGTTCTATCGCGACTGGGCGATCAACGCCCTCAATCGCGACCTGCCTTACGATCAGTTCGTGATCGAGCAGATCGCCGGCGATCTCTTGCCCGACGCAAGCCAGGACCGGTTCGTGGCCACCGGCTTTTTGCGCAATGCGATGACCAACGAGGAAGGGGGCATCGACCCCGAGCAGTTCCGTATGGAAGCAATGTTCGACCGCATGGACGCGATCGGCAAGAGCATCCTGGGCATCACCATCCAGTGCGCCCAATGCCACAACCACAAGTACGATCCACTTACGCAGGAAGACTACTACCGGATGTTCGCGCTGTTGAACGACGCCCACGAGGCGAACATCGCCGTCTACACGCCGCAGGAGCAATTGCGCAAGGCCGACCTGGTGCGGCAGATCGACCGCATCGAGGCCGATCTCAAGCACCACACGCCCGACTGGGCCGAGCGGATGGCAGCCTGGGAAGCAACGGTTCGCGACAACCAGCCGGCCTGGACCGTCGTGCGGCCGGAGCTCGATTCGTCCGGCGGCACGAAGCACACCCTGCAAGAGGACGGGTCGATCCTCGCGCAAGGGTACGCGCCGACCAAGCACTCGCCCAAGTTCACCGTCCAGACCGAGGCGCCATCGATCGCCGCCTTTCGCCTGGAGCTGCTGACCGACCCCAATCTGCCGCTTGCCGGACCGGGCCGGTCGATCTGGGGCACGGCGGCGCTCACGGAGTTCGAGGTTGAGGCCGCGCCGGCCGGCGCTCCCGAAAAACGGCAGAAGGTCAAGCTCAAGGCGGCCACGGCCGACGTCAATCCGCCGGAGACGCCGCTGGCGAAAATCTTTGACGATCGCAGCGGCAAGCGCCGCGTCACCGGGCCGATCGCCTTCGCCCTCGACGGCAACGGGGAAACGGCCTGGGGGACCGACGCCGGGCCTGGCCGTCGCAACCAGCCGCGGAAAGCGGTGTTCGTGGCCGAGACGCCGATCGCCAACCTGGCCGGCACGGTCCTCACGTTCACGCTCGCGCAGAATCACGGCGGCTGGAACAGCGACGACAATCAGAACCACAACCTCGGTCGCTTCCGCCTCTCGATCACCCCAGCGGCCGACGCCGTGGCCGATCCGTTGCCGACCTATGTGCGCGAGGCGCTGGCGGTCCCGGCCGCCGAGCGCACGCCGCGGCAAACCGATGCGATCTTCGGCTTCTGGCGCACGACCGTGCCCGACTGGCAGGAGGCCAACGCGCGGATCGAGGAGCTGTGGCGCGAGCATCCCGAGGGCTCTTCGCAATTGGCGATGATCGCCCGCGACAAGCCGCGCGATACGCACCTGCTGAAGCGCGGCGATTTCCTCAAGCCCGACCGGGCCGTGGCGCCGGGCGTGCCGTCGTTTCTGCACCCGCTCGCGGCGGACGCGCCGCCGACGCGGCTGTCGTTCGCCCGCTGGCTGGTCGACCGCCGCTCGCCGACGACGGCGCGGGCGATCGTCAATCGGGTCTGGCAGGGGTATTTCGGCACGGGGCTGGTGAGCACGAGCGAGGACCTGGGCACGCAGAGCGAGCCGCCGTCGCACCCGGCGCTACTCGATTGGCTGGCCGTGGAGTTCATGGACCGCGGCTGGAGCATGAAACAGTTGCACCGGCTGATCCTCACGTCGGCCACGTACCGGCAATCGTCGCGCGTCGCGCCCGATTTGCTGGCCCGCGACCCTTACAACCGGTTGCTTGCCCGGGGACCGCGCTTCCGCGTCGAAGGCGAGGTGGTGCGCGACATCGCGCTTGCGGCCAGCGGGCTCTTGACCGAGCGGATCGGCGGGCCGTCGGTCTTTCCGCCATTGCCTGAGTTCATGCTCTTGCCGCCCGTGAGCTACGGCCCCAAGACCTGGCCTGCCTCGACCGGCGAGGACCGCTACCGCCGCGGGCTGTACACGTTCCGCTATCGGTCGCTGCCGTATCCGGTGCTGCAGACGTTCGATGCCCCCAACGGCGATTTCTCCTGCGTGCGGCGGGCCCGCTCGAACACGCCCCTGCAAGCGCTCGTCACGCTCAACGAGCCGATCTCGGTCGAGTGCGCGCGGGCGTTGGCGCGGCGGACGCTCGCCGAGTCCGAGAAAACCGATGACGCCCGGCTGCGGTACGCCTTCCGCCTGTGCGTCGCGCGGCCGCCGAGTTCGGAAGAGACTGCGGCGTTGTCGAAGTTCTACGAACAGCAGAAGGAGCGGGTGGCCGCCGGCTGGGTCAACGCCTGGCAGCTTGTCGCGGACAAGGAAGCCGATGCGGTGACGCCGCCGGCCGTGCCCGAAGGGGCCACGCCGACCGAACTGGCCGCATGGACGGCGGTCGCGCGGGTGCTCTTGAATCTCGACGAAACGATCACCAAGGAGTGAGGCGTCGAAGGCCATGAACTGCCAGACGTATCTCTACCGAGGACAAGACCCGCGCATGCTCGCGCGGCGGTGGTTCCTGCGCGATTGCGGCGTCGGCCTGGGCGCGATGGCGCTCGCGCAATTGCTGGGCACGGACGCTTGCGCGGCGCCTGCAGCGGTTGCGTCAGCGGCAAACGATCCGCTCGCCCCCCGCGCGCCCCACCACCCCGGCAAAGCGAAGCGGGTCATCTTTCTCTTCATGGCCGGGGCGCCCAGCCACCTGGAACTCTTCGACTACAAACCGCAGTTGGCAAAGTTCGACGGCACATTGCCGCCCGCTGACCTGATCAAGGAGTATCGCGCCGCGTTCATCAACCCCAGCTCGAAGCTGTTGGGCCCGAAATATGCCTTTGCCAAGCACGGCCGCTGCGGGGCGGAGATTTCCGAGTTGTTGCCGCAACTGGCCGAGGTGGTCGACGACATCACGATCGTCCGCTCCTGCGTGACCGACGCCTTCAATCACGCGCCCGGCCAGATCCTGATGAACACCGGCAGCCAGCAGTTCGGCCGCCCCAGCTTCGGCGCCTGGACGCTGTACGGCCTGGGAAGCGAATCGCAGAACCTGCCCGGCTTCATCGTCATCAACTCCGGCAAGAAGGGCCCCAGCGGCGGCAATTCCAACTGGGGAAGCGGATTCCTGCCCACCGTGTACCAGGGCGTGGCCTTCCGCTCGGGCGGCGACCCGGTGCTGTACTTGTCGAACCCGCCGGGCGTCGATAGCCAGTTGCAGCGCGAGTCACTCGATACGATTGCGCAGCTCAACCGCATGCGGCTCGACGTCGTGGGCGATCCGGAAATCGCCACCCGGACAAGCGCTTTCGAGCTGGCCTATCGCATGCAAACCGCGGCGCCGGAGCTGGTGGACCTGTCGCGCGAGTCGGCCGAGACATTGGCACTGTACGGCGCCGAGCTGGGCAAGCCGTCGTTCGCCAACAACTGCCTCTTGGCGCGGAGGCTGATCGAAAGCGGCGTCCGCTTCGTGCAACTCTTCCACGAGTCGTGGGACCAGCACGGCAACCTGAAGCAGGACTTGAAAAAGAACTGCCAGGACACCGATCGGGCGTCCGCCGCGCTTGTCAAGGATCTTAAGCGGCGCGGCCTGTTGGACGACACGCTGGTGATCTGGGGAGGCGAGTTCGGCCGCACGCCGATGGCCCAGGACGGCGACAACGGCCGCGACCATCATCCGAACGCCTTTACGATGTGGATGGCCGGCGGCGGCTTGAAGCCGGGACTCACGCTGGGAAGCACCGACGAATTGGGCTTTAACGCCGTCGAGGACGTGGTGCACGTACACGACCTGCACGCCACGCTTCTGCACCTGCTGGGTTTCGACCACACGAAGCTGACGCACCGTTTCCAAGGCCGCGACTTCCGCCTGACCGACGTGCACGGCCGGGTGGTGGAGAAGCTGCTGGCGTGAGCGCTTAGGCGCCGGTCGATCGAAAGCGAATCGACCTATTCGTCGTCCGGCGCAATGGCCTCGAATTTCTCGGTCGAATCAAAGGCGATCGGTAAGATCCCCAACTTGCGGGCGGCCGCGACGGGAACCGTCTGATACTCGGGGTCTGATTTGTTGAACTTGTCCTTGTTCTTCTCAAGGTCCTCGTTGCCAGCGGCCACGGCGGCGCAGAAGGTCGCCCACGAGCTCTTCTTGCGCCACGAGTCGTCGACGACGTCTGGGGCGCCCTCGATATGGCGTGGGCCGTCGCCCGGCTCCGAGCCGATCAGCGTTGTCTCCAGCCCCACAAGCTGCTCGCCTTCCGCGTCGAGAGCGAACGCCAGATAACAATGGCCGGGCACGAAGACCAGCACGGGCTCGATGTCGATCTTGCGCAGCAGCGACGCGAACAACACGCTGCCGTCGACGCAGTTGGCCTGCGCATTGTTGATCGATTCGTCGATGAGCCGCACGTGCTGGCTGCACACCTCGTCGGTTTCGGCGGCGGACGTGGTGATGTTGCTGTACCGGACGTCACGTTCGCTCAGGGCATCCCAGAGAGCATACACCTGCCGGTAGACCTCGGCCGGGTCGCCCGACTGATAGCCGGTAAAGGAATCGACGACTCCATCGTCGAGCGCCTCGCGCAGCACCTTGTCGACAAACGGATGCTGCTCATTCACGTAGGCGGCGAACACGAACGACACGTCCGCGGCTTCGCCGTCGTCCTGGACGATCGTAAAGGGGCAATCGTTCACCGAGCGCAACGTGAGCGTCTCAGTGTGCTCCTCGGGCTCTTCGTCGCCCAGCTCGACGCGGAACGTCACCGACACGGGGATCGACTGCTTGTTCTTGGCCAAGACAGCGTACTTGTACTTGATGCGCGGAAAGATCGCGTACGTCGTGTCCTCGGCCGACAGTGTGCCGCTGAACGTGCTCGGCTCCAGGATCGCATCACCGCTGATCGTCACCTTGACCGCGAGATCGTCGGAGGGGGACGTGATTTTCACGCCCAGCACTCCTTGAGAGTCGCCCAGCACTTCGGCGTCGGCGTCCTCATTGACCTGGTCCTCCTCCGGCAGCCGGATGGTGGCCGTGGCCACGAGGTAAGAAGGAAACAACTGCCGGTCCCAACCGGCGATCGGCGTGAAGTCGGCATGAACGCCGCGCGCTGCAAGGACCAAGAGAGCGGCGGCCAGAACTCGCGAGCGGAACGTGATGCGGCAGGGCAGCATGGGAATCTCCGGATGCATAGGCGGTTGGTCGACTACTTCGTTCTTACGCGAGCGGGGTGCGGCCTTTTAAGTTGTAGCCCGCACTTCGGAGGGGAAGTTCCCAGGGCCGTTCACAGATTTAAGCTGGACGGCGGCGCGCCGGCGGGAAAGTGGGACAGGCACCGAGACGAAACGTTGGTCTGAAAGGGCTTGCGCTGTTTATGCTCGGAGCCAGTCCCATTTTCCCGCCTCGCCATTTTGAAAAACAGAACGGCCGTGGCGGAAGTTCCTGCTACCCTTCGCTGATAGGGTTGCACCGAGTGTTCCGGACGTAGCGACGGCATCGCCGCGCCTTGCTACGCTGCGGCCCTTCCAGCCAATCGCGCCACGGACGCCGCCGCAACGCCTGGCACCTGCTGGGAAGTCGACGAGGGGCTCTCCGCGGCGCACCCGGGTGCGGCGCCGCAGGCATTCACGGACTGAGCTTCAGCTCCGCCAGATAGATCGCCGTGATGAGCCGGTCCTCGGCGTCGCGCTCGTGGCTCGAGTAGTACGACACGAGGGCCCGGCTGTCTTCAAGCGGCACAAAACCGGGGTATGAGTTGTCTCCGCCGCTTTCGAGCTCGGCGAACTCTTCGAGTCGACCGTCCGCTAGCCAATAGAGCGCCGTGCGCGCGTCGCCGCTGGTCTTGCGTCCGCCCACCAGCAGGTGCCCTTGCCATCGCGTTACAAGGGGTCCGCCCACCTGCCGGCCCAGGTCCGTCCGCTCCCACTCGCGATAAGGGGGCCGCGAACGGCAAAGCTGCGCGTTCTGCCGTCCGCCGCCGCGGGCCACGGCCAGGATCGCGCCGTCGGGCTCGAAAAGAAACGCCGTCTCGTCGCCGTACTGTTCCTGGAACAGACCGACTTTCGACCACACCAGCCCATCGTCGCTGGCGAGTAGCGCCGACTCGACCGCGTCGGGCTCGGGCTCGTTGGATCGCTGAAACTCGTGCTTCCGCCGTCCGCACAGGTACGCCTTGTCGCCGTGCGTGCCCGCGCGCCACACGTAATGGCCGTACGTCCCCTCGAGCATCGTTGGCCCGTGCCAGGCGGTCCCGTCTTCGCTCCAGGCCGCGTAGCCCAGGTGCTCGTTCAAATCGCGGACGGTGGGCGTCGAATCGCCGCAATACCAGGTCCCTGTGTAGACGAAGAGCTTGTCGCGAAAGACCAGGAAGTGCGGATCGCGCGTGTCGCGCCGGGCCACGCAAAACCGGTGGACCTGATTCCACGACCGCCCGTCGTCGCCGGCCAGCACGACGATCGACGACGTGGGGTGAACGCCGTGGCCGTCCGGACAACTGCGAAACGTCAGATAGTGGCGCCCCTTGAAGCGGCACAGATCGGTGAACGCATTGTGCTCGCCGTTGTGAAAGACGCGCCGGACCGATTCGACCGAGACCGTCGGGAGTTTCGGCTCGCCGCCAACGGCCGCCAGGGGCAACGGGCCCGCACACAACAAGGCCATCACCCCGTGGATCGTGTGTCTCGCCAGTTGCCGAGCGTCGAACAGCATCAGGGCAGTCTATCAGGCGGACATTGTGCAGGCGAGTTAGGGAGACAACACCCCAGGGCCGTTCACAGATTTAAGCTTGCCGGCGGCGCACCGGCGGGAAAGTGGGACAGGCACCGAGACGCAACGTTGGTCTGAAAGGGCTTGCGCTGTTTATGCTCGGAGCCAGTCCCATTTTCCCGCCTCGCCATTTTGAAGAACAGAATGACCCTGGACAACACCCAATTCAGAGGCCCTGCGGACGGCCGCGTTCCCTATTTCGCGTGACTCGGCGCCGGAACTTCCTCGGCTTGCGTCGGCGGGGAAACAGCGACTTCCCGGGCACACGGCATCCCGCAGCCGTGACAGAAGCAGTGCCAGCCGCCTCCCAGCGCGCGGTACACCTCGATCAGATTCGTGGCGATGTCGCCGCGCGTCACGGCCAATTGGTCCTGCTGCGACACCAAGACCGTCTGGGTGTTGAACACGCGATTGAAGTCCGTGACGCCCGCCTCGAACTGCATCAGCACCAGCTCGACGCTTCGCCGCGCTTCTTGCACGCTTTCGGCGAGTCGCGCCGCCTGCTGCTGCGATTGCAGGAAGCGCACCAGCGCATCCTCGACCTCGCGACCGGCGTTCAAGGCTGCCTGCTGATATTCAAGCGCCACCGTTTGCAGTCGCGCGTCCTGGGCCACGATATTGTTGGCGATGCGCCCGTAGTTCAGCACGTTCCACTGAAGGTTAGGGATGACAAAGCCCGTAAAGCTGCCGCGGGCGAACAGGTCGCGGATGTCGTTGGACGCGACGCCCACGAATCCATTGAGCGACAGCCGCGGATAGAGGTCCGCCTCGGCCACGCCGATCTGGGCACTTTGGGCCGCCACCTGTCGCTCGGCCTGGCGGACGTCCGGGCGGCGGCGGAGCAGGTCGGCGGGGATGCCCACGGCCACTTCCGGGGGTGCTATGGGAATCGGCGCGGAGGGGAGCTGATTGGCCAGATCGTTGACGGGCATTCCCATCAGGACGCACAGGCTGTTGGCTGCCTGGCGTCGTCCGGCCTCGAGCGGCGGAATCGTCGATTCCGTCTGGGCAAGGCTCGTGCGGGCTTGCCGCACGTCGAGTTCCGTGGCCAGACCGTTGCGGAATCGCTGCTCCGCCAGCCGTAGCGACCCGCTTTGGATCTCCACATTCTGCCGGGCGTAGACCAGCCGTTGCTCGAAGGCGCGCATTTGCACGTAGCTCGTGGCCACTTCGGACAAGAGCATCACCAGCGTCTCGCCATAGCTTTCGACCGAGGCATCGAGCGTGGCATTGGCCGATTCCACGCTGCGGCGATAGCGGCCCCAGAAGTCGAGTTCCCAGGACGCGTTGAACCCCGTCGCCCAGACGTTGAAAACGTTGGGCAGCGGCAAGGCGATGTTCTTGGTGATTTGGGCGTGCGCATACGCGGCCAACGCCGACTGCGATTGGGGAAAGAGGTTGCCGACCGCGATATTCCGCTGGGCCCGGGCCTCGATGATGCGGGTGCCGGCGGCGCGCAAATCGAGGTTTTGCCGGTAGGCGGTATCCACGAATCCGTTCAGGTGCGGGTCATTGAAGACCAGCCACCAGGCGCAGTCCTGCGCCGGTTCGCTCTTCACGCGCGGATCCCCCGCGTCGACCCACGAGGGCGCCACGGGCGCGCGGGGCCGCGCGTAGTTAGGCCCGACCTTGAGGCCGTTCGCCCACCATTGCCGCGGACTGCTGCAGCCGCAGGCCGAAAGCGGGAGGACTGCCGCCAGAGCGACGAGGAACAGATCTCGAAATGACGCGAGTAACGTTCCCTTGGGCCGGGCAAGGGAGCCGATTCCCGCGGAGTCACCATCCATGCCAACCCCGCATTTTGGGAACAATCCGCAATAATCTGGTTACTCGACTACGCGGCAAAGGCGGCATTAGCCCACCGGGCCTGCGCGGCAAGGACGCCCAAACATGGCGAAACTTTGCCGACAGTTCCGACTTTGACGCGGCGCGGAGGGTCCGGGTATGGTGAGGGCGCATGAGACGGATAGGGCTCGTTCTGATATTGGTGGCCGCGGCTGCCGCGACGGCCGGTGCGGCGTGGTGGTACATGCGCCGCGGTCACGCGCGGGATGAATTGGCGATCCACGGCAACGTCGACTTGCGACAAGTCGACCTGCCTTTCAACAACAGCGAGCGGATCGCCGAGGTGCTGGTCCAGGAAGGGGACCACGTAAAGCGCGGCCAGGTGTTGGCGCGCCTGGATACGCGACGCCTGGAGCCCCAGGTCGAGCAGGCCGAGGCCCAGGCGATGGCCCAACGGCAAGTCGTCGAGCGGCTGCACAACGGCAGCCGGCCCGAAGAGATCGCGCAGGCGCGGGCCAACGTCGAATCGGCCAAGGCGGACGCCGCCAACGCCCGGCGGCAATATGACCGGCTTCAGACCCTGTCGAGCACCTCCAGCGGCGGGGCGGTCAGCCAGCAGGACGTCGACAACGCGAAGGCCGCGCTGGCGATCGCCGACGCCAAGCTGGACGTGAATGAGAAGGCCCTCGATTTAGCGCTCGCCGGACCGCGCCGCGAAGAAGTCGCCGAGGCCGAGGCACGCTTGCGCGCGAACGAAGCGCAGCTTGCCTTCCTGCGGCAAGAGCTGGCCGATGCCGAGCTCGTGGCGCCGATGGACGCGGTAGTGCGGACGCGGATCATGGAACCAGGCGAGATGGCTTCCCCGCAAAAGCCGGTCTTCTTGCTGGCGATCACCGATCCGAAGTGGGTTCGCGCCTACGTGTCGGAGCCTGACTTGGGGAAGGTGCGTCCCGGCATGGCGGCCGAGGTGGGCGTCGACAGCTTTCCCGACCGGCGCTTTGAAGGCTGGGTGGGGTTCATTTCGCCCGTTGCCGAATTCACACCGAAGGCGGTCCAGACCGAGGAGCTACGCACGAGCCTGGTGTATGAGGTCCGCGTGTTTGTGAAGGATCCGGACGATGTGCTGCGGCTAGGCATGCCGGCCACGGTCTATCTGCCGCTTGGCGAAAAAGCTGCCGCTCGCAAGGAATCCTCGGTTTCAACGACGGCGCGCGCTCCCGCATCAGAGGTTGTGGCGCCGCATGAGGACGCGGAGATCGCTGAACCAGCCGCGTCTCCGCCGCCCGCGGAGAATCCGTGATGGTCGGCGCCGGCGCATCGACGGTCGTGCTTTCTGGCCGCCACATCGTCAAGACATTTCGGCGCGGCACCGGCGAAATCGTTCGCGCTCTCGACGGCGTTGCGCTCACCGCCGATCGCGGCATGCTTACCGCGCTCGTAGGTCCGGACGGCGCCGGTAAGACGACGCTTCTGCGGCTCGTCGCCGGGCTGATGACGGCCGACGACGGGAAGCTCACCGTACTGGGCATCGACGTCGCCGCCGATCCCCAGCAGGTGCAATCGCGCATCGGATACATGCCGCAAAAGTTCGGGCTGTACGAGGACCTGACCGTTCAAGAGAACCTGGATCTGTATGCCGACTTGCACGGCGTCACCGCGCGCCAGAGGCAAGAGCGCTACCCACGGCTCATGGACATGACCGCGCTTGCCCCTTTCACCGATCGCCTGGCGGGGCGGCTGTCGGGCGGGATGAAGCAAAAGTTGGGCCTGGCCTGCACGTTGGTCCGTTCGCCGGAGTTATTGTTGCTCGACGAACCGACCGTGGGCGTCGATCCGCTCTCGCGCCGCGAGCTGTGGGAGATTATCCAGCAGTTGGTCCGCGAAGAGGGGCACAGCGTCCTCTTGAGCACGTCCTACCTCGACGAAGCGGAGCGGTGCGAGCACGTCGTCGTCCTGCGGCAGGGGACCGTGCTGGCCGAGGGGCGGCCGTCGGAAGTGACCGACCTGGTGCGCGGCCGGACCTTTCTCGCCGAGCCTGCGCCGGGGCAAGCCGCCAGCGTGCTCCAGGCGCAGTTCCTGGATGATCCCCAGGTCGTCGACGCCGTGCCCGAAGGGGGCCGCGTCCGATTCGTGCTGACCGAGTCGGCCGTGACGGTGGGCCAGCACGAGGAGATCAGGCACGGCGCGGCGGCCGTCGAGCCGGTCGAGGCGCGATTCGAGGACGGATTCATGGCGCTTGTGCGTCAGGCGACGTCCGAGCCGCGGGTCGCGGGCGCCATGACTCTCGACCGGCCGCCCGCGGGAACGCGCGACGAAGTGGTCGTGCAAGTCCACGACCTGGTGCGCCGCTTCGGGGCCTTCACAGCGGTCGATCATGTCAACTTCGAGGTCCGCCGCGGTGAGATCTTCGGGTTGCTCGGCCCGAACGGCGCAGGCAAGACCACGACGTTTCGCATGCTCTGCGGCCTGTTGCCGGCCACCGACGGCACGCTGCGGGTGGCCGGCGCCGACCTGCGACACGCCCGCGCGTCGGCGCGGCAGCGCGTGGGTTACGTCGCCCAGAAGTTCTCGCTCTACGGGCAGCTTTCGGTGACAGAGAACCTGGAGTTCTTCGCCAGCGCGTATGGGCTGTACGGCGCGCGGCGTCGCGACCGCATCAAATGGGCGCTAGCGCAGTTCGAGCTGACGAGATTCGCCAACCTGCAGAGCGACCAACTGCCCGGAGGCTATCGTCAGCGGCTGGCCATGGCCGCCTCGCTACTGCACGAGCCTGAGATCCTGTTCCTGGACGAGCCGACCAGTGGGGCCGACCCACTCGCGCGGCGCGAATTCTGGCGGCGGATCACCGCGCTTGCGCAGCAGGGCGTGACGGTGATCGTGACGACCCATTTCATGGAGGAAGCCGAATACTGCGACCGGATCGTGATCATGGACGCCGGCCGCGTGCTGGCCCAAGGCACGCCGGCCGAGGTTCGCGGCCACGCGCGGCCCGAGCCGGGCCGCGCCCCGACGATGGAAGACGCCTTCGTGGCAATCGTCGAGGAGGCCCGCCAGGAGGAAAAACCGACGGCGGCACATGCCAAATCGGCTCGCGCCGCGGCCAGGTCATTCGGCGATTTCCTGCCCGCCAAGCTGCGCCGTATCGGGGCGCTCGTGCGCAAGGAGACCCGGCAGCTCATCCGCGACCCCAGCAGCATCGCCATCGGCGTCATGATGCCGGTCTTACTGATCCTGTTGTTTGGCTATGGTTTGTCGCTCGACGTGAAGAACGTTCCCGTGGCGGTGGTGCTGGAAGACCCGTCGCCGGAGGCGGCGGAGCTGGCCGCGCGGTTCCAGCTTTCGCGTTATTTTGACGCGACGTTGACCACGTCGATGCCACGGGCGCTCGAGTTCATGCTCGCTCGCGAAGTCGACGGCATCGTCCGCATTCGCCCCGATTTTGCCCGCCACCTCCAGATCGGTGACGCCGAGGTGCAGATCCTCGTGCATGGGACGGACTCCAACCGCGCGCGGATTATCCAGAACTACGCCCAGGCCGCGGTCGGCCAATGGGGGGCGCAGCGAGCGGCCGAAGGACGCGCGGTGCTGGCCGGGCCCGTCGGAATCCAAGAGCGGCTGTGGTTCAACGAAGCCAACGAGAGCCGTTACTTTCTCGTGCCGGGGCTGGTGGTGCTGATCATGACGCTGATCGGCGCCTTGCTCACCGCCCTGGTGATGGCTCGCGAGTGGGAGCGCGGCACGCTCGAAGCCATCTTCGTCACCCCCGTGCGGACCGGCGAAATCCTGCTGGGAAAAACGATCCCCTATTTCGGACTGGGAATGATCGGGCTGGCGCTGTGCATCGTCACGGCGAAGCTGTTGTTCCACGTGCCGCTCCGCGGATCGGTGTCGGTGCTCTCTGGCGCGTCGATGCTGTACTTGCTCGTGGCGCTGGCGATCGGCCTTTTGATCTCGTCGGCATTCAAAAGCCAGTTCGTTGCCAGCCAGGTGGCGATCCTGGTGACGTTCCTGCCGGCCATGATGCTGTCGGGCTTTTTGTTCGATCTGCGCAGCATGCCCACGTTCGTCTGGTTGATCACGTACGCGTTGCCGGCGCGGTACTTTGTCGCGCTACTGCAGACGGCATTCCTGGCCGGGAACGTGTGGGCCGTCTACATCCCGAATCTTGCCGTGCTGGCCGTCATGGCGGTGGTGCTATTGGTGCTGGCCCGCCTGGCGACGACCAAGAAACTGGCTTGAGGCGTCCGATGCTTGAAGCGATCCGCCGCATTTTCGCCCTGACCCGCAAGGAGCTGCTGGCCGTGCTCAAGGACCCGCGCGGCCGCAGCACCATCTTTATCCCGCCGGTCCTGCAGTGTTTGATCTTCGGCTACGCGGCCAGCTTCGATCTCAACCGCGTCCCGTACGTCGTCCTGGATCAGGATCGCAGCCCGGCGTCGAAAGACCTGCTGGCAGGGCTCGATGGGTCGGGCGTGTTTCGCCGCGTGGCCGATCTGGACAGCGCCGCCGACTTGAAGACGGCCATCGTCGAGCGCCGCGCCCTGCTCGGGATCCAGATCGACCGCGACTTCGAACGGCGCCTGTTCACGGGCCAGCCGGCCGACGTCCAGGTCCTTGCCGACGGCCGCAACTCCAACACGGCCGGCACCGCGCTCGGGTATGTCGGCGCGATCGTCGAGGCCTTCAACGCCGATTGGCGCGAGACGCACGGCACCGGTGGACCGTCGCTCCGCGTCGTTTCGCGGGCATGGTACAACCCGAACCTCGAAACGCGCTGGAACATGATCCCCGGATTGATCGGCACGTTGACCATGTTGCAGACGCTGTTGTTGACCGCGATGTCGGTCGCCCGCGAGCGGGAGCAGGGGACGTTCGATCAGTTGCTGGTCACGCCCTTTCGGCCGGCCGAGATCATGGCCGGCAAAGCGCTCCCCTCGGTGTTGGTCGGCACGGTCCAGGCAACCACGATCTTGCTCGTGGCCCAGCTCTGGTTCCGCATCCCGTTCGCCGGCTCGTTCGTCACGCTCTATGTGGGACTAAGCGCCTTTCTGCTGGCGGCGGTAGGCCTGGGCCTGTTGGTCTCTTCGGTCGTCGCCACCATGCAGCAGGCGCTGCTCTTCTCGTTCATGCTGCTCATGCCTTTCACGCTCTTGTCGGGCCTGGCCACTCCGCTGTCGGCCATGCCGAAACCGATTCAGGCGATGACGTTGGTCAACCCCTTGCGCTACGCGATCGACATTGCGCACCGCGTCTACCTCGAGGGCGCGACGCTCGACCGGCTGTTTTCCGACATTTGGCCGCTCTTGGTGATCGCGGCCATTACCTTGTCGGTGGCTTCATGGATGTTTCGTCATCGGTTGGCATAACCGAAGGACGGCCAAGTACCGCCGGCCGACTGTGGTTGGAGCTACTCAATCCTGGCAAGCCCTTGGCAAGCCCCGGGGCCGTTCACAGATTCAAGCTTGCCGGCGGCGCACCGGCGGGAAAGTGGGACAGGCACCGAGACGCAACGTTGGTCTGAAAGGACTTGCGCTGTTTATGCTCGCAGCCAGTCCCATTTTCCCGCCTCGCCATTTTGAAAAACACCTCGAACAGTCCGCGATGCCTCGCATTCTCGTGACCCCTTTTTTGTTGCACGGGAAGCCGGGCCCGTACCGCGACGTCCTCGAGGCCGGCGGCTGCGAAATCGTCTATCCGACCATCGACGACGCCGGCTTGTACGGCGGGCAGCTCTACACGCAGCTCGGCGGGATCGACGGTGTCCTGGCGGGCGCGGAGCCCTACACGCGCGAGGTGCTCGAAGGCTCGAAGCTGCGGGCGATCGCCCGGATGGGCGTCGGCTACGACGCGGTCGACGTCGCGGCCGCGACCGAGCGGGGGATCGTGGTCACGATCGCGCCGGGCACGAACGAGCATTCGGTCGCCGAGCACGCGCTGGCTTTGCTCCTGGGCGTCTTCCGTGGCTTCCCCGGGCGCGACCGCGAGGTTCGCACCGGCGTTTGGCAGCGGCGGCCATTGTGGCGGCTGGCCGGCAAGACGATCGGCCTGGTCGGTCTGGGCCGGATCGGCAAGGCGGTCGTGCCGCGGGCCCAGGCGCTTGGACTGTCGGTGATCGCTTACGACCCGCTCCCCGATCGCGATTTCGCCGCGCGGCACGACGTGCGGCTGTGCACGCTCGAGGAGCTGCTCGGCGAGTCGCACATTGTCAGCCTGCACCTGCCCTGCACGCCGGAGACGATCGACCTGGTGAACGCCCGGACCTTGGCCATGATGCGGCCCGGCGCGGTGCTGGTGAACACGGCCCGCGGCGGCCTCGTCGACGAAGACGCTCTTGCCGACGCCCTGAGGACTGGTCGCCTCGCGGCGGCGGGCCTGGACGTTTTTAAGGTCGAGCCGTTGCCGCTCGACAGCCCCCTCTTGAAGCTCGACAACGTGCTATTGGCCCCGCACATGGCGGGCTTGGACGAGGAGTCGAACGAAGCGATGAGCCGGCTGGCGGCCGAATGCCTGGCGCAACTGGCGCGCGGCGACTGGCCCCAGGGGTGCGTCGTCAACGCGGAGCTTCGCGCCGGCTGGAAGTGGTAACGAGGGGAATGACGGTTTAGCCGCAGATCTTTCGTCCCTCGGACTTCGAGCGTCCTTTGACATTCGGACTTCGACCTATCGTCATTCTCCGCGCCCGGTTTGCATCGCCGGACGCACGTGCTTAGAATCACTCGCACAGGGCGAGGGCCGAGCCGGCCAGTGGCTACTCGCGCTCTTGGACGCTCTCCCCACCGCACGCCCTTACCCCGCTTCTCCCCGAGGAATGTCATGCGCTCTCTGTTCGCCACCGCCTTCGCCGTCTTTGCCGCGATGCTCGCCGCGCCGGTTGCCGCGGCCGACGACAAGCCGGGCGAGGAAATCGCGCTTTTCAACGGTAAGGACCTCGCCGGGTGGACGTACTTCCTCAACGATCCCAACGCCAAGATGGAGGACGTCTGGACCATTGCCGACGGCGTGCTGATCTGCAAGGGCAAGCCCATCGGCTACATCCGCACCAAGGACGACTACACCAACTACGTGCTGCGGCTCGAGTGGCGGTTCGACCCGGCAAAGGGGGCCGGCAATAGCGGCGTCCTGTTGCGCGTGGTCGGCCCCGACAAGGTGTGGCCCAAGAGCATCGAGGCCCAGTTACAAAGCCGCGAGGCGGGCGACTTCTGGAACATCGACATGTTCCCGATGAAGGTCGACCCCGCGCGCACCAAGGGACGTAACACGAAGAAGCTAAAAGAGACGAACGAAAAGCCGCTCGGCGAATGGAATAACTACGAAATCACGGTCGACCACGGCACCATCACGCTCAAGGTGAATGGCGAAGTGCAAAACGTGGCTACCGAGTGCGAAGAGGTGCCCGGCAAGATCGGCCTGCAATCGGAGGGGGCCGAAATTCAGTTCCGCAATATCCGGCTGACGCCCATCAAGTAGCCGGCAGCGGGCGGCAGGCAGCCGGCAGCAAATGATGAAGGCGACCGCTCCGCTAATCGCTAGTTGCTTTGCCGGCTATCTCGTGGCTTCCCGCACCAGGTGCCCGAGCTCCGGCAGGATCAGCTTCTCCATGGCAAGCCGCGCTCCGGCGGGCGAGCCAGGCATCGAGAGCACCACGGTGCGCCCCATCACCCCGCCCGCGGCGCGGCTGAGCATCGCGGCGGGGCCGATCTCCTGGAAGCTGAGCATCCGAAACAACTCGCCGTAGCCGGACAGCGGCTTCGTCAAGAGTCCGCTAACCGTCTCGAAGGTCTGGTCGCGACGGCTGATTCCCGTTCCGCCCGTTAACAGGATGGCGTCCACGTCGTCGCGCTGCGCCAGGCTGGTCACGAGGGAGCGCATGCGGTCCGGGTCGTCGGGAATGATGTCCCGCGCGGCGAGCAGGTGGCCGGCGTTTTCCAAGAGATCGACGACCAATTGTCCGCCCGTGTCGTTGTCCGGCGTGCGGGTGTCGCTAACGGTGACGACGGCGCAACGGACCTGGCGCGGCGCCTGCTGCCGGTGTTTTTCCGCACTTTCGCTCATGAGGTGATGGCAGCGGGGGCCTCCGAGTCCATACGGAGGTCCCCGAGGATCTTGGAAAAAGGCTGGAATTTCGGCAGCGGCGCGATCCGGAGCGACCCAGGAGAACGGCAAAGTCCGGGGTCTGGCTCATTTTTCGGCATGCGCGGTCTTCAATTCTTGCGACGGACGTTCGGCCGAAAAATGTGCCTGACGCCCTCTTCCAGGACTTTGCACTCCTCCCGTCGTAGCAACCAGGAATGTTTGCGGCCGCGGCACGAACTTCCCTATACTAGTGACAGGGGCGCTGGCGGACGGATTCTACAGCGCGGAGTCCTCGACCGGAACAGTCGAAACTTGCAATAGCCATTGGAGTTCCAGACGCCACGCGAGCGGGCCGCTTCGGAAGTGGCCGGCCGCCGGAGGTTTGCGTTGCCCAACTCTTGTGGTGACCAGAGGCAGCCATGAAGCCGGCATTTGCCACGCCACTCGTCGCGCTGGTCGCCGTGTTTTTGTCGTGCGACCGCGCCCGCGCGGACGTGTTCGTCCTGAACAACGGCGGGCGCGTCGAGGGCACACTGGCCAACCCTGACGAAAAGCCGCGCGACAAATACGTCATCAAGACCAGTACGGGCGGCGAAATCACGCTCCGCCGCGACCAGGTCAAGGAATTCCATCCCACGCGGCCCGAAGAGCAAGAGTACGAGCAAATCCGGCCGAAGTACCCCGACACGGTCGACGGCCACTTCGAACTCGCCGAATGGTGTCGCGAGCACAAGCTCCTGGCGCAGCGGAAGCGGCACCTGGAGCGGGTGATCGAGTTGGAGCCCGACCATGCGAAGGCCCGCGCCATGCTCGGCTTCAGCAAGGTGGCCGGCGAGTGGAAGACGCAGGACCAGGTTCGCCGCGACCGCGGGTACGTGCAGGACAAGAACGGCCGCTGGTATCTGCCGCAGCAAATCGAGGAAAACGAACGGCAGAAGAAGCAGAAACAAGCCGAGAGCGAATGGTACGCCAAGATCAAGCGGTGGCGCGAATGGCTCAACGACCAGCGGTCCGCGGACGCGGAGGCCCTGATCCAGAAGATCGATGACCCCAACGCCGTCGCGGCCTTGAAGCACGGCCTGCAGCGCGAGGCGGTGCCTGAGGTTCGCAAGCTGTACGTCGAGGCGCTGGCGCGGACCGGCGCGCCAGACGCCTGGCGCGTGCTGACGAAACTGTCGCTCGAGGATCCCGTCGATGAGATCCGGATGACGTGCCTCGACTATCTCGAAAAGCAGCCGAACACGGGCGCGGTGGACGTCTATATCAAGGGGCTAAAACACAAGAACAACGCCATGGTCAACCGCGCGGCGTTGGGGCTGGCGCGGATGAAGGATCCGCGGGCCCTAAGGCCGTTGATCGACGCGCTTGTGACCACGCACACGTTCATCATCGACCCCGGGACGGCGGGCAACATATCGAGCACGTTCAATAGCGCCGGCGGCGGCACGTTCTCGTTCGGCGGCGGTGGTCAGAAGAGCGAAGACCGCCCCGTGCAAAACGCCACCGTGCGCGACGCGCTTGTGTCCATGGCCGGCGGCGCGAACTTTGACTACGACGTCCGCGCTTGGAAGAATTGGTTTGCCGCCCGCAAGAAGGCCGAGATGAAGAACGTTGACGTCCGCCGCGATTGATGACGCCGACGTGGACGCGGCTCGGCGCCGCGGAGGGACCTCCGGGATTAAACCCGGCGGCGCGCTTGGCTACTCCGCCGGCGCGACTGTCGAACTCCTACTCCATGCCAAAGCCCACGATTGCCATCATCGGCGCTAGCCCCGACCGTTCCAAGTTCGGCAACAAAGCGGTGCGGGCGTATCTGCGGAAGGGCTACGACGTCTACCCCGTGAATCCCAAAGGGGGCGAAATCGAGGGGCTGTCAGCGTATCGCAGCCTGTCGGAAGTGCCGGTCGCCTCGTTGGACCGCGTCAGCGTTTATCTGCCCCCCGCGGTCGCTCTCGGCGTGTTGGACGAGGTGGCCGCGAAAGGGTGCGGCGAGCTGTGGCTCAATCCGGGGACCGACAGCCGCGAGGTCGTTGAGAAGGCACGCCGCCTGGGTCTCCCGACGATCCAAGCGTGCAGCATCGTTGCCATTGGTGTCAGCCCGGCATCGCTTGCCGAATAAAGCAAGAGGCACACCAGATTTCCCGGCACATTTCCTCACGCGGCGCGGACGGACGGTTGCCGCTTGCGGCTGGTGAGCCAACCGTCGGCCGTCACGGATAGCGCCACGCGGTCTTCCAAGTTCGGACGGAAGATCGTGAGCAGCAACAGCGGCAGGTACCAGCACATATAGAGCCCGCCCCCTTGCGGATGCCAGAATTGCGTTCCCAGCATCACGACGGCCGAGCAACTCAATAGCGTGCCAAGGTTCTTGGGCGCCGGCCACAAGGCAAAGCTCGCGCACACGGCGGCGTATGCCGCTAGCACGGAGACGCGATAAGGATTGGCCGACTCGTAGTAGCTCCAAAAGCCCGTCAAATCGTGCGGCGACAGGCTGGTCCAACCAAACATTTGTTTGGCGTGGACCAAGAAAGCCTCGAACCCACCGCTAACGAGGAACAGCGAGCCAATCAACAGCGCCACCATCGACACGAAGCCCACCAGAAATCGCAGCAGCCCTCGCTGCCAATAGAATCCCAGCCACAACGGCAAGAGGAAGATCGGGTAGTAGATCACGCCTGTCGCCAGCCCCAAGAGCATGCCGGAGACGAGCGGCCGGCGATAGGCGAAGATAGCCCACACGATCAGGGCGGCCGGCAGCACGTGGTCCACGCGACCGGTCATCTGGGCGGTGTACGGCAGGAGCAGATACAGCGTCGCGGCGGCGATGCCGGTCCGCATGCTGCCGAAATGCCGGGCGCCGATGAGAATCATCCCCAACACGACGGCCAAATGCGACAGGATCGCCGCGGTGCGGGCCGTGGCGGTCTGGGCGCTCAACCGGCCTGCGTCTTCCGACTCCGGCGTCGCGGCTGCGTCCGGCTGCACAAGCGCCCTGCTCGCCACGCTGGCCACCACGTGCAAGAGTGGGTAACCGGGTCCATGGGTGGCCAGGCTCTGCTCGGCCTGCGGGGTCAACTCCCGCTTGGACAGCTCTTCGGCGCGCTGCGCCCCGTCGAGATCAACGTCCTTCTTGGTCATGACGTTGACCATCAGAAAGACGCAAAGCGCCACGGTCGAGAATGCCAATCCGCCGGGTGAGAGATTCGGCTCCAAGAGCGGACGGCGGACCATCATCGGATCGGCCAGCAGACGAACCAGGAAGAAGCCGGCCGTGGCGAAGAGCCAGATGTAGCCGACTTGCGTCGCGGTGCCGCCGTGCTGCACCAGCAACAGGCCTGGCGCCAAGGCGATCAAGCCCAACAGGTCCAGGTTCCGCACGCTCCATACGCGGCTGAACTTGAAATAGACGGTGATCGTCAGCAGCGACGAGATGTAGACCCAGGTCGTCGGGTCGACCGGCTTGTAGTTGTAAAGAATCTGATCCATGACGTTGCCGCCCGGACGCAAGGCGCCGGGTGATCCCGCTGTTAACCGCTGTCACGGCGCAGGCCACGCGAGCCAAGGGCACATGGGGCGTCGTGTGAGCGATTCACCGTGGCAAGCACGGTTTTCGCCGGCCCCTTGGGGCCGAACGCCCATGCGGTATCCCTTCACCAGGGCGTGCTCCGCCGCGCAATGAGGTCTTTCCCGCTGAACGCGTGAACCCACGCAGCCGAGGCGGATTCACGATCCCGGCCGGGCGTAAACTCCTTGCAGGATACGTTTTGAGCCTTCTTTTGCAACCCCGACTCGCGCCCCCTGCACGGTCCTACGCCGCTAAACGCTTGAGGGACAAGGGCTTCGCACGACTGCGGCGCAACCGCCGACGGTCGCGGGTAGGGAAGCGCGGTTTACGGTTAGTTGCCGGCGGCCGCGCCGGCGTCACACGCCAACGCGCAAAGGTCGCGGCAATCTGGACGCTGTCCCCGCGCCCCCTACATCGACAATCGCTGCCGGGCCGTCTCGGCCCAGGGGCTGTCGGGCGCCAAGTCCAGGAACGCCCGCCAATGCGTAAGCGCCTCTTCGCCACGGCATAGTTCGTCGAGCACGCGTCCCAAGTGATAGTGAGCGTCAGGAAACTCAGCGTGGAAGGCAAGCGCCCCTTCGAAGGCCGATACCGCCAGCTCCAACTGCCCCGATTCCGCCAGCACACACCCGAGGTTGGCGCGGGCTTCGACGAAATTCTCGTCCAACTCGATGGCCATGTAGTATCGTTCGCGGGCGGCGCTCGTGTCGCCCATGCGATAGAGCAGCTCCGCCAGGGAAAAGCACGTTTCGGGGTGGGGACCGCCGGCGGCCAGCGCAGCACGGTACATGTCGGCCGCCTCGGCAAGCTGCCCCTCATCCTCCAATATCTGGGCTTGCTCGACCATTTCGGCCGGCGCGGCAAGTGGCGCGTCAGCGGGCACCTCCAGCGACAGGACTGCCCCGCCCATCGGCTCGTCCGATTCGCCGCCAGCACCGACCGTCCGCGGCTCGTCGAAGTCGAAGCGTTGCTGGCCGCCGGCCTCCAAAAGTCCGTCCCCTTGCCGCACGAGAAGCCGCTTTCCCTCGACCACCAGCGCAGCCTGGTGGGCGCCTGACGTCGCGCCGGGAAAGCGCCTTGCCAGCGCCGCGAACTGTTTTTCCATCAGCCGTTGGGAGACGCCCGCCGACGAAAGAGCCGCCAGTTGCCGCGCGGTAGCCACTTGTGAGAAGTCGAAGTAGGGCAGGTGACCAACCTGCCGCCGCGCCACTAGGAGCCGCCGCCGGTGCCACCGCCTTACCGTCGCGACGGGCACGCCGACCAATTCGGCCAACATCGCGGGCGTGTACATCCGCGTGACGTGGGGGTCCTGCTCCACCAGGCCCAGCCGTTGCCAGAGTTGCGTCTCGTTGACGACGACCAGCCGCCCCTCCTCCAGGGCCAGCCGACCCTCTCGGCCCAACGCCTCGGAAAGCGAAACGGAAGGCGATTGCTCGGCTACGACCACCAGATCCGTCGCGCTGTCGATCGATTCGACGGGATTTCCACCGTTCGCCCGCACAAGCTGCTGGGCTGCGCGCTTCGACATGCCGGCGAGCTTTCCGGCGAAGGCCACGCGCAGCCCGGCCAGGGCGTCGGTCGATTGGCTGGAACGAGCGCTTTGCATCGGGTCGATTATGGCCGATGCCGGGGGAAAGAAAACAGCCACCGCCAGAAACCATTTTGGGCGGGTTGCGAACGTTGGCGCGGTCGCTCGCGACGGATAGTTTGGAATCTGTGTGCCACTGGCTACGCTAGTCTTCCCGGTCGCCCACGGGGGAGGACTGGTTTTACCAGTGGCACGCAAGCAAGCGGCACTTGCGCTTTTGCCTGGAACATGCCATGCGACTCGATTTTTGGAATCACCCGCTCGTCGTCAGCGCGTTCCGCGTCCGCTTTCGCGGCCGCACCCCTGGGGCGGGCGCGGTCGCATGGTTTCTGGGCTTGGTCAGCATAGGCGGAATTCTGCACTACAACTTTGCCGCCGACCCAACCGTATCTTGGATTCGCATCTACTTCGTGATCCTCTTGGCCGCGGAGACCATCCTGGGCGCGGTTCTGGCCGGAATGGCCACGTTCCAGTCGATGCACGCCGAGGTGGTGAACCGCACGCTCGACTACCAGCGCACGGCGGCCATCGGGCCGCACGAAATCCTCGTCGGCAAGCTCATTGGCGAGCCGGCCGCGGCGTATCTCGGCGTGCTGGCCGGATTCCCCCTTTTGGTCTGGTGCTGGGCCATGGGGACCGTCTCGCTGCCGGCGTTCTTGCTCGTTTTGGTTAACATCGTCACCACCGTGATGCTCCTGGGCGCGATCGGCCTGGTGCATCCGTTGGACACGACGTCCGATAAGGCCAAGCAAACGGGCCGGGGCTTCCGCGCCGCGATTGTCTTTGGAATGTTTTTTGGCTCGCAGTTCTTCTTTCAGACGCCCGCGCTCGCCCGCTCGCCGCTGGGTCAGGTATTCCTGGGTCTGCTGACGCCGGCCGTGTCGATCTATGGCATCTGGCAAGGCAAGCCCTTCGACTATTGGCTCGACTTGTTCGGACTGCACGTCCCTTACCTGATCGTGACGCCCTTGGCGCAGTTGGCCGTGGTGGCGCTGGTGGTCCATTCGCTGGCGCGGCGGCTGGTCAGCCCGCTCGCCGTCCCGCTTTCCAAGCCCATGGCCTACGGCGTGCTCTTGGCACTCGACGCGATCGGGGCCAGCCTGTTTGCGCAGCTTCCGGCGCTGCCGGCCCGGAGTCCGGTCGCTGGATACGTGCTCGCGCACCTGGTGGCCGCGCTCTTTTTGACGATGGCAATCACGCCCGGGCGGGAAAGCCTGAAAACATGGTTGTGGCGTTATCGAGGCAAAAAGGCCATGTGGAAGGACCTGCTGTGGGGAGAGCGGAGCGAGAATACGGGCGCGCTTTTGGTCTTCTGCCTGATCGGCATCGCGACGACGGTGGCGCTGGTGATGCCGGGAATCCGATCGCAGATCACTCCCGCGGAAGTGGATCAACTGTGGTCCGACCTGCCGGCGATGTTCGCCGTGTCCGGCGTGGTGCTCTTGGCTTTTGGCGCGTTGTATCAGTTCTTGATTAGCGTGGGACCGACCGGCGGCGTGTCGCTCCTTGGAATCGCGACCGTGCTTATCGTCGTCCCCCACGTGGCCGGCGCCTATCTAAACAACCCGACGTTGATGGCCGCGAGCCCCAGCGCGCAATTCGCAGCGTGGATGTTTCCGCAAGCGCCCTGGGTGCCGCTATGGCCCGTTCTGGCCATGTATGCCCCGATTTTTGCCGTCGCGCAATTCCTCATCCGGCAGCGCATCGCCCAAGGCGGCGCCGCGGTCGATCGACGCGTGAGGCAAATGCTCGCGGAGGGATGACGAGTAGGAGTTACGAGTTGGCGGTCGGAGACGGCGGCGGTGATTCGCTACGCTTCGCGGCGCACAAGCATCGCCGACCAGGCCAGCGGTCCTTCGCTGCCGTCGATATTCTCGAAGCGGAACGTGCGGACCCATTCGACGTCGAACATGCCGCCCAGGTCGGCACGGATGTCGCGTTCGTGGACGCGCGGCGGCCCTTCGTCGGACTGCTCGTTGGCATTGCCGGCCAAGAGCAGTAGCCTTGTGCCGGCGTGCGTCAGATGGTCGAGCGCCGCAACGTAGCCCGCCACGTTCGTCCGGCGCACGCAGTGGTAGCAGCCGCGGTCGAAGACGAAGTCGAACGGCTCGCGGACCGAAAGCGCCGTCACGTCGCTCTCGAAAACGTCGACCCGCACGCCAGCAGTTTGTGCCCGCTGTCGCGCGCGATCGATGGCCACCGACGAAATGTCGATCGCCGTGACGTGGAATCCCCGCTCAGCCAGGTAAATCGCGTTGGTGCCGGTGCCACATCCCAACTCGATGGCTCGACCGGGCCTGATCGTTCCGGCGCTAATAACCCGCACCAGCTCCGGTGACGGGCGCGAGGTGTCCCAAGGGCTATCGCCGCTTTTATAGCGATCGTTCCAGTCGGCGGCAGTCACGGTTTTGCCCAGGTCGGGATCGTTGCCGGTTGTCGTCATGCGAAATGTCGCCTAAAGGGCAGGTGCTCGGACGGCCCCACGCGCGATTATAGCGGCCCGGCGCGGTTTGACCGACACCCGCTCGTCCTGCACAATTCAATGGATGACCAGCCAAGACCAATCGTCCGTTGCCGGCGCGACTGACGCCGATGGCCGCCCGGATTTTCTCGTCCGGTTGGGCGTGATGTTACCGTGCTCGGAAGAGGACGTGAAGCAGGCGTACCTGGCCAAGGCCAAGGTCATGCACCCGGACGTCGGGGGCGACCACGACCATTTCGTCGAGCTGCAGACGGACTACGAGCGGGCGGTCCACTATTGCAAATTTCATTCCGGCCGTTCGCGCTGGCTGGCCGAAAGTATCGAGCGCTACGTCGCGCAACAGCAAGTGGTCGACGACATTCAGAAGCGTGGTGGCCGGGTGACGCTCGATCACCTGGATTGGCTGAAGCGCGAAATCGGCGAGGACTTCGCCCAGGTGCTCGACACCATTGCCGGCATCCGGCTAACAGGGCCCAAGTTCGGCGACGCCGACTTGGAATTCCTGCTGGCACGGCGGCCCCTCCTGGACACGCTCCACTGGGTGGACCTGTCGCGGTCGCAGGTCACCAACGCCGGGCTGTTGCGGCTGTCGGCCTTTGGCGGATTGCGCAAGATCGACTTGCGCGAAACCGCGATCGGCAACGCGGGAATGGCGCTTGTGAAGTCGCTGCCGAACTTGGAATGGCTGGGCCTGACCGGCAGCCGCGTCAATTGGTTCGGCCGGTTCCGGCTTCGCCGCTGGGCGCCCGAGCTGCAAATCGGCTGAGTAGTCGCCTCCCGCGCGGGCCGAGGACAAGTCGAAAGCGTGCGACGTCGCGATGGCTCATGCGGCGTCTTCTAGTTTCCCGAGCATCTCGATCGCCAGACGGGCGTTCGCCAGTCCGCCGATCCGGTCCACGAATTCCTCGACTGCCAGTATCTCGTCGACACCCAGATCGATGTCGGCGGCCTCGACGGCGGCTTCGATCTCGGCGGCCGTCAGGTCTTGAATGCGGGTGAACCGGCTCATGACTGGGTCCTTCCTTGGCTCCAGGGGAACGGTGAACTCCATGGGAGGAATCGGAAGCCGAGCGGCCGCGAATTGAGCCATTTCGCACGCCATGACGGCCCGTGCCGGTTAGGCAATCCTCGCGCCCGAAAAACTTGCCAGCATGGCCGCAAGAGGTGCGCGTGCGCATCATGGTGCGACTCCGCTGCACGCAGCCTTCAGCAGGCTGCCGCCGCCGGCGCCGCTCCTATTGCCGCATCCATTTCGTAGTAAAGCGCTGCCGGGCGGGCAGGGACCTCGGCCGTTTCGATGCCGTACCGGGCAAGCAGTTCCGGTAACACGTCCTGCAAGCGATAGAGGCCGCCTTCGCGCGTCGTGTGATCGGCCCACGGCTGCTCGCCGTGTGTCTGGCGATCGTCGGTCACATCGCTCGGATGCATCGGTCGTGTCTCCTCGCGCCAAAAGCAGAAGCCCGTGCCACTGAACCGATTCTACCGATTAGTGTACATATGTCAATCGCAAGGCCGTCGACGGCAGGGGTCATGAGCTATTGCAATAAGTTGTGGATGGGGAATTTTCAGGCGGCGGTTTCTTGGGGTTTGATTCCGTCGATGAATTGAGCTCCGGCGATCACGTCTGCTAGTAGCTGTGAACCGTTCAACAGCCGCCATCTTTTGGAGGC
>JACPPG010000009.1 GCA_016191115.1 Planctomycetia bacterium
CAAGCTTGCCGGCGGCGCACCGGCGGGAAAGTGGGACAGGCACCGAGACGCAACGTTGGTCTGAAAGGGCTTGCGCTGTTTATGCTCGGAGCCAGTCCCATTT
Organism: Planctomycetia bacterium; assembly: GCA_016191115.1. GTDB lineage: Bacteria > Planctomycetota > Planctomycetia > Pirellulales > JACPPG01 > JACPPG01. Next base: position 104 of record JACPPG010000009.1, read on the forward strand.
TCCCGCCTCGCCATTTTGAAAAACAGAATGGCCCTGGCCTGCCTCGGTCCCGCGCGTCACGCCCGGAACGTGTCCAGAATCTCGATGTCGTCCGCCACGCGGATCGTCCCGCCGCCGCTCGTTGGCGCGAGGCGCGTGTTGACCGACAGGCGGTAGAAGTGGTCGAAGCGCGCAGGGAGCGTCCACGCCGGCAGACTGGCTTCGCGGCGGACTGAGAACTCCATGCCGAAATGCGGAATGACCTCGCCGCTCTCAGGATGACGCGTCGGCACCACGCACCGCTGGCAGGGCGTGACGCCCTCGAAAATGATCTCGCCAATCCGAAAGCGCATCACGTGCTGCTCGTCCGCCACCAGGCGATCCTCCCAAAAGGCAGCGTCCGCATCGACGACGAGGTTCGGACGAAATCGACGCTGCACCTCGCCCACGGCCAGGCCGCCGAACCAGGAGCCTACCGCTTCGAGCGTCTGGCGGCTCACGAGCGTGGGGCCGGGCGATTCGGAATCGTCGGGGAAGCCGGCTCGCCGGTCCTCGACCACGATGACGTGCTCGCCGAAAAAATCCGACAGCCACTCAGCGAGCGGGTCGAGTTGATCGTCGAGCCGAAATGTCTTTGAGACATCATCCTCCGCGCGCCGCAGCGTCACCGCGGAAACGCCGGCGTCGAACGAGGCGCGGAGCAGGTGCACCTTCGCGTTGGACTTGCCATTGACCCATCGACCCCGCGTGTCGCGGATGGCGTAGCGGCGGTCGTGCTCGAGTGCCGCGGTCGGAAGCACCGTGGCGGCGTCGACGGACAGCCCCTCGAGCGACTTGATCGGGTAGACGGTGATCCCTGCAAGGCGCGCCACAGGTGGTTTCCTGGTGCACAGGCGCCTAGAACAACGTGTAAATGAACGGCGCGGCCCCGGTTCCGGCCAACAGGACCAGCACGCCGACCAGACCGATGACGATCAGGATCGGCGCCAGCCACCACTTCTTGTTCTGACCGAGAAAGTAGACGAACTCGGACAAGAGGCCGCGGCGCCCTTCGGCTTCGAGCTCCTCAAAACTCTTCTGTGGCTCGGTCATCGACAGGCCTCTCTTTTTGGCGGGACGATGTACATATGGCAGTGGGGGCGGACGTTACGACTGGCGGAAATAACTCTCCGGCCCGGATGGCTGGGCTTTCGGTTGCCAGTAGGTCTTGGCGCTCTTGTCAATCCGTCGTTCCAGAGCATCGCGCGAGAGCAGCTTAAAGACCAGGCCTACCGGCACAAAGAGCACGAAATAGATTACCAATAGCATGACCTCGCTGACTACCAGGCCGATCGGCAGCGCGACCAGCATTGCTGCCAGGAACGGCAACCGCAGCAACCGCGGGCGGGCGATCGCCAAGATGGCGCACACGGCGCCAAGGACCGCTAGCACCCCAACGACAGTTTGCTGAACAGTTGTCGCGTCGGCCGGCCAAGGCTTGCCACTCGCGAGCCATCCGGCTAATGGCAAGCCGACCAGCGCAATCCAGCCGAACTGCCGCAATTGGCGATCCGGCGGGTTCCAGTCGATTTCGATGAGTCTCATGGTGATCTCGGCGATGGTCGGGAGGGCGAGGCTCCCGCCGAGCCGGGTTTCAGGGTAACGCAGCGGCTCGGCGGGAGCCTCGCCCTCCCGACAACATCAATCTCGTTCAACGCAGCGGCTCGGCGGGAGCCTCGCCCTCCCAGTTTGAACTATCTCGGTTAGTCAAGTTGGAACTGCGCCAGGTGGCGGGCCTTCTCTTCTTCAGCCACCTGCGGCTGGTCCTCGCGCAAGATGATCTGCCGCCCCATCACCAGTACGTCCATCTCGGTCATCAGCATGCAGCGGTACGCGTCCTCCGGAGTACACACGATCGGCTCGCTGCGGATGTTGAAGCTGGTGTTGATCATCACTGGGCAGCCCGTCTTTTCGTAAAACCGCGTCAACAGCTTGTGGAAGAGCGGGTTCCGCACGTCGTCGATCGTTTGCATGCGGGCCGAGTAGTCGACGTGCGTGATTGCCGGGATGCTCGACCGCTTGTAGTTCAATTTGTCGATCCCGAACGCCTTTTCATAGCCGGCCCCCAATTCGGTGCGAATCTTCTCGTGGACGGGGGCCACGAGGAGCATGTAGGGGCTGTCCTCGAGCGGCCGGGTCTCGAAATACTTATCCACCTGCTCGCGGAGCACGCAGGGGGCGAAGGGGCGGAAGGACTCGCGGAATTTGATTTTCAAGTTCATCACCGACTGCATCTTCTCGCTCCGCGCGTCGCCGATGATGCTGCGGGCGCCGAGTGCCCGCGGGCCGAACTCCATCCGCCCTTGGAACCAGCCGACGACTTTTTCTCGCGCCACCAGCGAGCTGACCTCGTCGCACAACTGTTCCTCCGAGCCACACGTGGTGTAGACGGCGCCCACGCGGTCGAGGAACTCGGCGATCTGGTCGTCGGTGAACGACGGCCCGAGGAACGAGCCGTGTTGCTGGTCGTAGGGCTGCGGCCGGCGCGGCCGATCGAGCAACTGGTGCCAGATGAACTGGGCGACGCCCAGCGCGCCGCCGGCGTCTCCGGCGGCGGGCTGAATCCACAGGTTCTCGAACGGACCCTCGCGGAGGATCCGGCCATTGCCGACGCAGTTGAGCGCCACGCCGCCGGCCAAAACCAGGTTCTTCATGCCGGTCTGGGCGTGAACGTGCCGCGCCGTGCGGAGCATGACCTCTTCGGTCACGGCCTGGATCGAGGCCGCCAGGTCCATGTCGCGAGAAGTGACCCGCGACTCCTGCTCGCGCGGCGGTGCGCCGAACAGCTTGTGGAATTTGGGCCCGGTCATCGTCAGACCCTGGCAGTAGTTGAAATAGCTCATGTCCATGCGGAATGAGCCGTCTTCCTTCAAGTCCATCAAGTGTTCGAGGATCAGGTCCCGGTAGATCGGCCGCCCGTAGGGCGCCAGGCCCATCACCTTGTACTCGCCGCTATTGACGCGGAAGCCGGTGTAGTAGGTGAAGGCCGAGTAGAGGAGCCCCAGCGAATGGGGAAAGCGGATCTCTTGATGGAGGCGAATCTTGTTCCCTTGGCCGACGCCGTAGCAAGTGGTGGTCCATTCACCGACGCCGTCGAGCGTCAAAATCGCTGCCTCCTCGAACGGCGAGGGAAAGAACGCGCTGGCGGCGTGCGACTCGTGGTGATCGGTGAAGACGTATCGCCCCTTGAAGCGGCCGTGCAGCCCGCGGTCCATCTCCCGCGGCAGGTGCAGCTTCTGCTTGAGCCACAGCGGGAGCGCCCGGCGGAACGACCGGAATCCCGCCGGCGCGAACGCGAAGTAGGTTTCCAACAGCCGCTCAAACTTGGTCAAGGGCTTATCGTAGAAGCCGACATAGTCGAGGTCCTCCGGCGCGAGCCTCCCTTCGGCCAGGCAATAGTCGATGGCGTTCTGCGGGAACCCGAAATCGTGCTTCTTGCGCGTGAACCGCTCCTCTTGCGCCGCGGCCACGATCTGGCCGTCGACCACCAAGGCCGCCGCCGAGTCGTGATAAAAGGCCGAGATGCCCAGAATGGCCGTCATCGTGTGCTCTTCCGGTCGATATCCGCCGCGCCGGGGACATTTTCACTTGCCCGGCCGAGTCGGCTGAATTGTAGCATGTGCCGCGCCAATGCCATGAACCACGGTGCTTAGCGCTGGAGCAGAGGATAGGAAAGGGCGGGAGAGTAGCCGAGACGAGCCTCGACGGGAGCCTGTGCGGTTCGGGCGTCACCGCCAACCACGACACGGGCCGCGATCGGCTAGTGAAAGACTTGATTATGTTTGGGCGGAAAAGAGGCGTCAACGGATCAGGGCACGAGTCCAGGGCCGTTTCACAGATTCAAGCTCGAACGGCGGCGCACCGGCGGGAAAGTGGGACAGGCACCGAGACGCAACGTTGGTCTGAAAGGACTTGCGCTGTTTATGCTCGGAGCCAGTCCCATTTTCCCGCCTCGCCATTTTGAAAAACAGAGGAACTGCAAAGTCCGGGGGTCTGGCTCATTTTTCAGCACACGCGGTCTTCAATCCTTCCGACGGACCTTCGGCCGAAAAATGTGCCTGACCCCCTCTCCCAGGACTTTGCAGTTCTCCTGGGCACGAGTCGGCGTAAACCGACCCTCGGGGCCTAGTCCGGCGGCAGATACGCGCGAGGCCGCGGCGCAGCCGGGAGGTGCTTTCGCACGCCGCGAAATCGTGGTAACGTCGTGCGTTGCCCGCCCGCATTCTCACCCGCACTCGCACCCCTTCCGCTATCTTGAGGTTGAAGCCATGAACGCTCGTCGCCGTTTCTTGTCGAAGATGCGTTTCCTGCCGGCAGCTTTGTGCGTGCTGGCCTCATTGGTCGCCGTGGCTGGCGCCAAGGATCCGGCGCCGACGTTGACGGCGCTCGATGCGTACATCCACAAGCCCGACGCCAGTTACGCGTGGAAGGTCGTCAACACCATTCCCGGCGACGGCTACACGACGTTCGTCGTCGATCTCAAGTCGCAGACCTGGCGCACCGAGAAGGACGTCAACCGCACGCTGTGGGAACATTGGCTGCTGGTCGTCAAGCCTGACACGGTGCGGAGCAAGACGGCGTTTCTCAACATCGGCGGCGGCAAGAATGCGGACAAGGCCCCGAAGTCGGCCAACCCGCTCGTGGTCCAAACGGCGGTCGACACCGGGTCGGTGGTCGCGGAGTTGAAAATGGTTCCCAACCAGCCGCTGGTGTTCAATCAGGACGGCGCCGAGCGCGTCGAAGACGATCTGATCGCCTACACCTGGATCAAATTGATGAAGACGGGCGATCCGACGTGGACCGCCCGCATGCCGATGGTCAAAAGCGCGGTCCGCGCGATGGATACCATTTCTGCACTGATGGCCACGCCCGGCGGGGGCAATCTGCCGATCGAAAGCTTCGTGGTCGCCGGCGGCTCGAAGCGCGGGTGGACGACCTGGCTCACCGGCGCAGTCGACAAGCGCGTGGTCGCGATCATCCCCGTCGTGATCGACGTCTTGAACGTCCGCCGTTCGATGCAGCATCACCACGACGCTTACGGCTTCTGGGCACCGGCCGTGGGGGACTACGTCCACCACAAGGTGATGGACATGAACGACGCGCCCGAGTACGCGGGCCTGCTCAAGCTCGAAGACCCTTACTCGTACATCGACCGGCTGACGATGCCCAAGTATCTGGTCAACGCCGCGGGGGACGAGTTTTTCCTGCCCGACTCGTCGCAATTCTATTTCGACGATCTGAAGGGCGAGAAGTACTTGCGCTATGTTCCGAACGCGAAGCATTCGCTCGAAGGGAGCGACGCGCGGCAGAGTATCGAAGCGTTCTATCAGTCGGTGTTGACGGGCCGGCCGCGGCCGAAGTTCTCCTGGAAGTTCGAGAGCGACGGCGCGATCAGCGTGACCTCCGAGCAGAAACCCATGGCGGTGAACCTGTGGCAAGCGACTAACCCCGAGGCGCGCGACTTCCGCCTGGATACGCTCGGCCCCGAGTACAAGAGCAAGGAGCTGAGCGAATCGGGGAAGGGCCAATACGTGGCCCGCGTCGAGCGTCCCCAGAAGGGTTGGACGGCGTACTTCATCGAATTGGTGTTCGAGAGCGGGTTCAAGTACCCGTTCAAGTTCACGACCGCGGTGCGGGTGACGCCGGACACATTGCCGTTTGAGGGAAGCCCGCTCACCAGCGGCGGCCAGTAAGGGCCATCCGACCCCTCGTGGAATGGGAGTGTCGACCACAACTACGGCGGAACGACAGCGACTGTGCCGAACTGGAGGAAGTGTTCGTCGAACGCGAATGCCTGCCTGACCTCCAAACGCCGCATGACCACGAGGCTGACACAGTCGGTGAAGCTCCAGAGCTTGTCCCCATAGAGCACAAATGCCTCTGCGGCGCGCCGTACGCCCCCCGGCTGGACCCATTCAATCCTGCACAACGTTCCATCGAGCACTCGTCCAGTACGTAATCAGTCGTAAGCAACCGCTCGTTCGCCTGCGACACGAAGTCAGCGGCACGTCGATGGTTTGGGTCACTCGAGACCCATGCCGCATACCAGGCACTGGTATCGACGAAGATCATTCGCGCGGACCGTAGAGTACCCGGTCGTGGTCGGCGCCGCAGAACCCATCGCCGGGGCCTTCACCGGGAATTGCCGACAATTCGGCGAAAAGGTTGTTCCATGCTCTTTGTTGCGTGGCAAGCTCGGATACCGCATCTCGGGGCGGGACGAGCGATTGCTGCAATTGCTCGACAAGCAATTGCTTCTCGGCAACGGACAATTTGTCCACCAGGATCTGCAACGTGTGCCATTCGGCTTGTGTCACGATGAATTCGCTCCTAGTGGTAGTTTACCACGTGTGGTGAGCATGGGTCAAAGCAACCACTCCTCGCGGCAGGGCCATTCTGTTTTTCAAAATGGCGAGGCGGGAAAATGGGACTGGCTCCGAGCATAAACAGCGCAAGCCCTTTCAGAGCAACGTTGCGTCTCGGTGCCTGTCCCACTTTCCCGCCGGTGCGCCGCCGGCAAGCTTGAATCTGTGAACGGCCCTGCTCCTCGCGGAAGCAGTAGCGCTCACCCCAGATGCTGCTTGCGCAGCTTGGCGAGCGTGGCCAGCGCAGGCTTCGCCGTTCCCTCGCGGTCAAACAGGCCGCTGTGCGGGAACTCGTGGCGGTGCGCGTCGCACAAATGGTTGTAGACCAGCGCCTGCACGGCCGGCTTCGCCAATAGCATCGGCGCTACGTCGCGCACCAACTGCCGCTGCGCGACTGGCGTCCAACCTTCCGGGTAGGCGCCCGGGGTCGGACGGCTTTGACCGTAGGCGCGGCTGTCGGGCTCCTCGCCGCTAGGGGCCGTGAGGAATAGCCACAGCGGCAGGCCCAGCGATGCCCAGCGGTCCAGGAACCGGTTGTACTCCAGGCTGTCGCGCAGATAGGTGCCGCCCGGCCAGTACCCGACGTTCAAATCCAAGCCCAGCCCGGCCAGCTCCAATCCAGAGCGGACCAGCACGTCGGCGAAGTGCAAAGGTGACAGGTCGCTGTCGGCGCGGCCCATGTATTCGGCCCACGGCTGATCGAAGCGCATGATGGCCGGCGTTTCCGGATCGGCTTGCCGCGTGATCTCGAAGGCGCGGACCGCCAATCGCAGCTTCTCCTCATCGGCCAGCGCCAGCACCTTGCCGGTATTCACTTTCGCCGCGCATTGCCAGACGTTGATCTTGCCGCGGTAGCGGTGCACGACCGTCTCCACGTAGTCGCTGATGAACGACAGGATGTTGTCGAAGTCCCCCTGCCAGATGGCCAGCCAATCCGGCAGCCCGCGATCGTCGAGCTGCAAGAGCGGTCCGGCGATCACCTTCAGACCGTGGGTGTGGCACCACTCGACTTGCCGATCGAAGATGTTCCACCGATAGTTGCCCTCCTGACTCTCGACGTCGCGCCACACGACCGGCACGACGGCGGCGTTGAAGGCCTGGAGGAACTGCCGCGACAGGTTGGCGTCCAATAGCTTACGTCCGAGATTGCCGCCCAACAGCGTCGGCAGGTGCTCGCTTTGCCGGTGCCGTAGCGTCATGATCTTTTCGACGTAGCGGGCGGCGACCGAATCGGCAATTTCCAGAGCCATCCGCAGGGCGTTGTCGGCGTGGCCGGCAGCCGCGCTTGGATCGTGCTGCGAGGTAGCGGCGCTGGCGAGTTGGCGCAGCGCATCGTGCAGCGCGCCTTCGTGCTGCTCCTTGGGAGGCAGGCCCTGCGTCTGCCATTCCGACAGTTGCCCGCGGAGCTGATTGATCTTGCCGCGCGCCAATTCGACGGTGAGGTGGTAGGGCTGGAATCGCTCGACGAGTGTTCCCGTTGTAAGGGTCGTCTCGCCGCGCCCCTCGATCGCGATCGGGAGGCACAGACTGGCGGAGTCCGACTCGTTGCGGCTAACGCTCAGCACGCCCCCGTCGAACTGCACCCGAGTGACCCAGGGAATCTGCTCGGGCCCTACCAGGTAGGCGCGCTCGGCCTGCGCCGCGGTGATGCGGTTGGGCGGCGTAACCAAAAACCGCATCAAGCCCATCGGCTGAAGGTCCTCAAGCGCGCCAGCGAGCGAGGTAGCGCGCCACGCACCGCGCCGGCCGATGCAGCGTTGTCGAACAGGAAAGAGAGCAGCCCCCCTGCCCCTCGTGGCGAGTCTAGCCCAGCGGCTGTTGGCCATCAAGCTTACGATGTATTCACCCAGGGCCATTCTGTTTTTCAAAATGGCGAGGCGGGAAAAGGGGACTGGCTCCGAGCATAAACAGCGCAAGTCCTTTCAGACCAACGTTGCGTCTCGGTGCCTGTCCCACTTTCCCGCCGGTGCGCCGCCGGCAAGCTTGAATCTGTGCCGCTGTTGTTGCGGCGAGACTCAACGCGGCACGGATGCAAAGGCTCAGCCATGCCCACGACTTCAGCAGTCCTCGAAACGTTGTTGCCAGGGGTTCCCGTGCGGCGCGGAAAAGTCCGCGACGTGTACGACCTGGGCGACAAGCTGCTCCTGGTTACCACCGACCGAATTAGCGCCTTCGATTGGGTCCTGCCAACGGGCATCCCCGACAAGGGGCGCGTGTTGACGCAGCTTAGCGCCTTCTGGTTCGACGAGCTGGGCGAGCAGAATCACCTGCTGGCGATCGACGTCGACCAGATGGCCGAGTTGCCGCCCGAGGCCGACCGCCCATTGCTCGCCGGCCGCAGCATGCTCGTGCGAAAGACGCAGGTCGTGCCGATCGAGTGCGTGGTGCGGGGCTATCTGGCCGGCTCGGGCTGGAAGGAATACCACAACGAAGGCACGGTGTGCGGCATTCCGCTCTCGGCCGGCCTGAAAGAGAGCGACCAACTGCCCGAGCCCATCTTCACTCCGGCCACGAAGGAAGAGAGCGGCCACGACGAGAATATCTCCTTTGCCAGGATGGTCGAGCTGGTCGGTCAGCCGGTGGCCGAGGAGCTCCGCAGCCGCAGCATCGATGTCTATCGCCGCGGGGCCGAGCTAGCGCGGCAAAAGGGCATCATCATCGCCGACACGAAGTTCGAGTGGGGCGAAGTCGACGGCCAACTGATCCTGATCGATGAGGTGCTGACGCCCGACAGCTCTCGATTCTGGCCCGCCGACTCGTACCGCACCGGCGGCAGCCCACCCTCGTTCGACAAGCAATACGTCCGCGACTGGCTGGAGACGACTGGCTGGGACAAGAACAGTCCGCCGCCCGAATTGCCCGACGAAGTCGTCGCCCGCACGCGCGAGAAGTATATCGAGGCCTACGAGCGACTGACCGGAAATCAGTGGTCGGTCGTCAGTGGTCGGTGGTCAGGGAACTAGTCGCCGGTGGTCCCCCCTCCTGACCACTGTCCACCGACCACTGTCCACTCTCTTATTGCCCTGTCCGCATCGGGCGAATCCAGTTAAAATGGGTGTTTTCGGGTGGGTTGTTCTGCTCACCCGTGCCCTTTGCCCGCGTTCAGGGTCCCTCCCCCCATGCTGCGCTATTGGACCGCCGGTGAGTCGCATGGCAAGGCGCTCGTGGCGCTGGTGCAGGGCTTTCCGGCCGGCGTGCCGATCGAGACGCAGTCGATCGACGTCGAGCTGCGCCGCCGCCAGGGGGGCTACGGCCGCGGCGGACGACAGCGGATCGAATCCGATCAGGTCGAAATACTCAGCGGCCTGTGGCACGGGCACACGCTCGGAAGCCCAATCGCGCTGGTGGTTGCGAACAAAGACAGCAAGCTGGAGCGGCTCGACGATCTCGACCGCCCCCGGCCCGGCCACGGCGACTTGACCGGGGCGATCAAGCACCTGGGCTCGATCCGCGGCGTGCTGGAGAGGGCGAGCGCCCGCGAGACGGCCGTCCGCGTCGCCGCCGGGGCATTGGCCAAGCAGCTTCTCGCCCAGTTCGGGATCACGGCCTTTGGCTACACGCTGGAACTGGGCGGCGTTCGCATCGAGCCGCGGCCCGGCACGCTCGACCAGCAGCGGGCCCTGCGCGATAAGAGCGAGGTCTATTCGCTCGACCCCGACCTGGACCAACAGATCAAGGACCTGATCGACGAATGCGGCCGCGACGGCGACACGCTGGGCGGAATCCTCGAAGTCCGCGTCGAAGGGCTCCCCTTCGGTCTGGGAACGCACACGCAGTGGGACCTGAAGCTCGACGGCCGGCTGGCGCAAGCCGTGATGTGCGTGCAGGCGATCAAGGGGGTGGAGATCGGGCTGGGATTCGCCGCCGCCCGCCGTCGTGGCTCGCAGGTCCACGACCCCATCCAGTACGACGAGAGCCAGAAGGATTCGCCAAACCTGGGCTACGTCCGCCCCACGAACAATGCCGGCGGACTGGAAGCTGGCATGACCAACGGCCAGCCGCTGGTGATCCGGGCCGGCAAAAAGCCGATCAGCACCCTCCGCAAGCCGCTGGAAAGCGTCAACTTGCGGACCAAGGAGCCCGAATCGGCCGCCTACGAACGGAGCGACGTGTGCGCCGTGCCAGCGGCCGGCGTCATCCTGGAAAACGTGGTGGCCTTCGAGATCGCCGCCGCCCTGGTCGATAAATTCGGAGGCGACAGCCTCGAGGAAATGCGGGCCCGCTGGGAACTGTTTCAGAAGATGGCGCGGCAGAGATAGAAGAAACAAATGATGAATGCGGATGATGAATGATGAATGGACTCACTCCGAACGACAAGTTGTCTGGCGCGGCTCCTTCGCATTCATCATCCATCATTCATCATTCATCATTCGCCCCGTTCCGATTGCATCAATCCACGCGGCGACGCATGTGCCGGGCCGGCTTCCTCGCCGGCTGCCTGCTGCCGCTTTGTGTGCTGGCCGGCTGGGGATTGGTGCGCCGCACGCCGTCGCACGTCGGGCAGCACGAGCGAGACCTCGCCCAATCGCTCGGCTTGCACGTGAGCCTGGCCGCCGTCGACCATCCACGGCCGGCCGTCGTCCGCTATGCGGGGATCGTGCTATCGGATCCCGAAACCGGCGCGATCGTCGCCCGCTGTGAGCGCGCGGAGCTGCGCGCGCCTGTGCTGGCGGACCAGGCAAGCCAGTTGGACCTAAGCGGTGTCGCCGTCGAGGCCGTCGCCCTGCCGGACTTGCACGCACTGCTGGGCCGGATGCTGCGACTCGCGCACAACGCCGATCAATGGCAAATGGCGATTGCCGCGCGCGATGTGACGGTGCGCGACGCAACCGCGACGCATTCCTTCACCAGCGTGCGCGGCACGATCCGCGCGGCCGCGGCCGGCAGCGAAGCGAAGATCGAGCTTGCGCCGGCTGACGCGGCGGGTGCGCCAGCCGCCGGCGCGGACGACGCTGCGCCCACGCTGCGCGTGGTCCGCCATCGCGAAAGCGGCGCATCCACGGGCGGCCTGGAGCTGCACACCGGGCCGTGGCACGTGCCGTGCGCCTGGCTGTTCGCGCTCTCTGGCGATTTGCCGGGCCTGGCCGCCAGCCGGTTTCAAGGCTCGCTGTGGGCCAACGAAGACCAGGCCGGCTGGCATCTGGCCGTACGCGGCCGACTCGCGGGAGTGGAACTCGGCGATCTGGTGGCCCGGCCCTTTGCGCACCGGTGGCAAGGGCTGGCCGACGTGCACATTCGTTCGGCGCACGTCGACGATCGTCGCTTGAGCGAGGCCGAGCTGGAGATCGCAGGCGGCCCGGGCCGCATCGGCGGCTCGCTCGTAGCCGCGGCGACCGCCTCGCTCGGCTGCGGTTCCGGCTATCCGAGAGCGCCCGACGACCAGGCGATCACCTACCGCCAACTCGCGGCGACCGTCCGCATCGACCAGCAAGGCCAGCTTGTCATCACCGGCCAATGCCCGGGAACGCCCGGCACGATCCTGACGGCGAGCGACGGCAAGCCGCTCGTGATCCAGCCGCGCCAGCAGCCGCAACCGGTGCTGAACGTCGTGCACGCGCTCGTGGGGACCGACACACCGCTCGTGCCCGCGACGCCGCTGACGGCTCAACTGCTCCGCGTGCTGCCGCTGCCACAAACGGGCACTGTGGGCGATGGCGTCGGAAGCCGCCGCCAAAGGTAGCGCAGCGCCTGATCGCTCTGCGCGACGGCCGACCACCGGCAGCGACGCGAGATCACGCGATCGCTAGCTAGTCGACCACGACGGGCGAGTCGTGCAGCCGACAATGGGGCCCAAATTCCATAAAAGCCCTTGTAGCTATATGCGGCTGCCGCAACGGCTACCATCGCCACCAGCACAAACCAATGCCGCACGCCGAATTGGGACACGCGGCGGCTGGGCTTTGGTTGTGCGTCGGCCATTGGTCAGTGCGCGCGTCCTTTACACCGCGCCGGGCGGAAGCGCTCGCGCGAAACCGATTTCGTCCTGGCACAAGCGGCATCGATAGTAGTCGATGGGCACTCGCATCTTACTCTGCTCGGTGCGGCGATACCTGAGCGCGAACCACGCCTTGCACTTGGGGCAGCGCCCGAAGATGCCAACGCGAGGCGGCTGGGGAAGGATTTGGGTCGGCATAGCGGAACTCGTCGGTCGCTGTTTCCCATTCCAATTGGAACGACGCGCGGCGGGGCTTTGATCGAGCGTCCGTAGACTCTGAGAGTCTCAAAGGCACTAAAATCCCGGGGATTCGAGATCGGTCATTCGGGCGGAAATGACGCCACCTGTAACCTGCCGGGGCCGCAAGTTACGTCCCAGAATTCTACTCTTGCTAACCGAACCCTAACAATTCGCTCCTAGAATGCGGCGGGCCGGTTCGCGTTCGTCCATCGAATATCCGACGCTCAGAACCGCCGGGATAAACCCGGCGGCTCGCAGCCAACAGCGCCGGATGACTTCTTCGACCGCCGAGACTGAGTCGTTATGCGCCTTGTGAAGACCCCGCTGCGCTCGGCTGCCGTCGTCCTTGCGCTCTCGGTCGCTGCCCCATGCACGCTTGCGGTGCGCGCCGCGGACAAGTCGTCCGTGACGCTCGTCGACCCCGCGCTCTCGGCCTATCACCGCGCCGCTGGCGTCTCCGGCGCCATCAAGAGCGTCGGCTCCGACACCATGAACAACCTGATGACGCTGTGGGCCGAGGGCTTCAAGAACTTCTACCCCAGCGTGCGGGCCGAGATCGAAGGGAAAGGCTCCTCCACAGCGCCGCCCGCGTTGATTGTCGGCACGGCTACCTTTGGCCCGATGAGCCGCGACATGAAGCCCAGCGAGATCGACGCCTTCGAGCGGAAGTACGGCTACAAGCCCGTGCTACTGCCGGCGGCCATCGACATGCTGGCCGTGTACGTGCACCGCGACAATCCGCTCCGCAGCCTGACGTTGGCCGAGCTCGACGCCATCTACTCACCGCATCGCCTGGGCGGTTACCGGCACGACCTGCACGCCTGGGGCCAGCTTGGGCTGGCCGGGGCATGGCGCACGCGGCACATCAGCTTGTACGGCCGCAACGCCGCCTCGGGCACCAACGGCTACTTCAAAGAGAAGGCGCTCCTGGGCGGCGACTTCAAGGAGTCGGTGAAGGAGTTGCCGGGCAGCTCGTCGGTCGTGCAGGCGGTAGCCGCGGACAGGTATTCAATCGGCTATAGCGGCGTGGGCTTCGCATCGGCCGGCGTGCGCGCCGTGCCGCTGGCGTTCGACGCCGACTCGCCGGCCGTGCCGCCGGCGCCCCGGTTCGCCGCCAGCGGCGAATACCCACTCGCCCGTTTTCTGTGGATCGCGGTGAACCACCAACCGGGCAGCCAGTTGGATCCGCTCCGCCGCGAATTCATCAAGTACGTGTACAGCCGGGAGGGCCAAAGCGACGTGGTGAAGGATGGCTATTTCCCGGTGACGCGGGCGATGGCGGCCGCATCGCTCGCGGCGGTGGGCCTCGGCGAGAGCCCTCAATCGCCCGCCGGCGATTGAGCCCGTAGGGTGTCCTGCACCGTGGAAACCGGTGCTCGCAGAGCACCCTACGGGCTGTGTAGTGGAAGAGTAGATCGGTGCTCGCAGAGCACCCTAGGGCCGCTGAGGTGGAAAGGTAAATACCAATGAGCACCGCGAACACCTTCACCGGCCGCGCGCGCGTCCGCCGCACGCGCACCAGCGTGCGCATCATCGATCGCCTGGCGCGGACGTTGATCGCCGTCGGCGGCATTGGCACGGTCGTCGCCGTGTCGGCGATCTGCGTGTTCCTGGTGTGGGTCGTTGTGCCGCTCTTCCTGCCGGCGACGATCGGCGAGCCCCAGCGGTTGGCGGTCGACTGGCCGGTCGAGGATGTGATCCGTGTCCAGCCGGACGACTACCAGACGCTTCTATGGACGATGTCGCGCGACGGATCGCTGCGCACGGTCCACCTCGACACGGGTGAAGTTTTGAGCGAACAGAGTTTGTTCGCGGACGCCTCGCCGACAGCCTGGGCTTTTGACACCGGCGGCCGCGAAGCGACGTATGGATTCACCGACGGCTCGATCCGCGTCGCGCGGCTGGACTTTCAAACGAGCTTCCCCGCAGCGGCCGATTTGCCGGCCGAGGCGCAGCAGCTCGCGCCGGGCGGCTCGATTCGACAAGCGAGCGGCTTGCTCGTGGCCACGGAGCAGGGTCAGGTTCGCCTACACTCGCTGTCCGTGAGCGTATCCGAACCGGTCATGCCCGCCGCCGGTTCCGCGGTGGCGCTCGTGGACTGCATGACGACAACCGGCGGCCGAATCTTCTGCACGCTTTCGGCAGACGATCGTCTCTCGCTGCACTCGGCCGCTCGCCGCGCAGGCGTGCGGCCCGACGAGACGACGTCGAGCACGACGACGATCGAGCTTCCCTATTCGCCCCCGGACGGCCGCGGAAAACCGGCGCATCTGGTTCTGTTCGGCCAAGGGAGGAACCTGTGTCTCGTGTGGAGCGACGGGCTCTTGCTCCGCTACGATCTGCGCGATTCAGCCCACGTGGCGGCGGTCGAGCAGGTGGACCTGGTGCCCGAAGAGGGACAGGCGGTCACCGCGCTCGAGACGTTGCCCGGGAAAGCAACGCTCTTGGTGGGGGACACGCTAGGCCGCGCGAGGGCGTGGTTCTGCGCCCGGACGACGGGCGCGCACACGGCCGACGGCGCGACAATGGTGATGGCGCACGAGCTTTCGGGGCCGGCGGCAAGCGTGACGGCGATCGCCGCCGCGCCGCGCTCGCGCCTGGCGAGCGTCACTTACGCCGACGGCACGTTGCGCGTGTTCTATGTCACCACCGCGCGGCAGTTGGTCGAAAGCCGGCTCGAAGAGCCCGGAACGCTACCAGCATTGGCCGTTGCTCCCAAGGCGGATGCAATCGTCGCGCTTTCACCGGGTGGAATCAACCGGTGGCCGTTCAACCCGCGCTACCCCGAGGTGTCGCTAGCCGCGCTGTTGGCGCCGGTGTGGTACGAGAAATACGACGCCCCGCGGCAGCTTTGGCAATCCTCCGGCGGGAGCGACGACTTCGAGCCGAAGCTGGGCATGCTGCCCTTGGTGTTCGGGACGCTCAAGGCAACCGTGTACTCACTCTTGTTTGCCGTGCCGCTGGCGCTCTTGTCGGCGATCTACACCAGCGAATTCATGCACCCGCGGGCCAGGGCGAGGATTAAGCCGGCCATCGAAATGATGGCCAGCCTGCCCAGCGTCGTACTGGGCTTCGTCGCCGCCTTGGTGGTCGCGCCGTTTGTGGAGGAGGTGATCCCGGCGGTGCTGGCCGGCATCGTGGTCGTGCCGTTTACGTTTCTCCTGGCGGCGCACCTGTGGCAACTGTTGCCGCCGCGGATCGGCCTGGCGCTCGTGCGGTGGCGATTCGCGTTCCTGTGCGCGGCGCTGCCGGTGGGCGTGTTGTTGTCGGCAGCCGTCGGCCCGGCGGTGGAGCGATTGCTTTTCGGTGGCGACCTGCGCGGCTGGCTCGACGGCGACATCGGCAGCGGCGTCGGCGGCTGGATCGTGTTCCTGTTGCCGCTGGCGGCTCTCGGCACGGCGCTTGCGTTTTCACGGTATGTCAATCCGTCGTTGCGGCGGATGCTGCGCGGGACCGGCCACGGGCGATTGGCCGCCGTCGACCTGGCCAAGTTCCTTGTTGCATCCGCGCTCACCATGGGTGTGGCCATCGCGGCCGCGCTATTGCTGGAGTCGCTGCACTTCGATCCGCGCGGCGCCGTCTTGGGCACCTATGTGCAGCGTAACGCCCTGGTCGTCGGCTTCATCATGGGTTTCGCCATCGTCCCGATCATCTACACCGTGGCGGACGACGCGCTTTCGACCGTGCCTGGGCATCTGCGGTCGGCGTCGCTGGGCGCCGGGGCGACCCCCTGGCAGACCGCCGTCCGCGTCATCATCCCCACGGCCACCAGTGGCTTGTTCTCCGCCGTCATGATCGGGTTGGGGCGGGCGGTGGGTGAGACAATGATCGTGCTCATGGCCGCCGGCAATTCGCCGATCGTCGATTGGAACGTCTTCAACGGCTTCCAGACCTTGAGTGCCAACATCGCTACCGAGCTGCCCGAGGCCGTGCAGGGGAGCGCGCACTATCGGACGCTGTTCGTCGCGGCGCTCGCGCTTTTTGCCATCACGTTCGTCGTCAACACGCTGGCCGAAGCGGTGCGGCTGCGGTTCCGCCGGAGGGCCTATGAGCTCTGAGACGCCCTCCGTCGTCGCCGCTCCGGCGCTTGCCGCTCCGGCGCTTGCCCCCCCGGCAACCCGCGCACCGTCGAGCGATCGCGGCCGGCGCGGGCGAATCGGCGGTACCGTGCTTTCATCCGGCGAGCCCATGGTTTGGCTCACCGGCGGCGCCCTGACCATCGCGCTCGCTATGATTGTCTGCCTTCTGGCGCTCATTGTTTCGCGCGGGTTGACGACATTTTGGCCGGCGAAGCTCGTACAAATCCGCACTGCCGGTGGCCAGATGCTTCTCGGTGAAGTCACCGGTCGCGAGCGATACACGCCCGACTCGCAGATGCTCGCCGAGCGGCCGCCGGCGGACGCGGAGCGGATCCGCGCGGCCGCCGCCGCGGGGGACGGCACGGTCGAGCGGCGCTGGCTGCGAACCGGCAACTTCGACGTCGCTGCGACCCACTTCCAATGGATCGATGAGCCCCTGATCGTCGAGGAGACGCAGCCTGAATGGGCCTGCCTTGTCGAGCGGCGGTCGTGGGGGCGCTTCCATGGGTTCGCTCGATCGATGCTGGTCGACGGCGAGCCAGTGGCTACCGAGCCGGCCGCCGTGTGGCGAGCCTTTGACGAGCACCACGCGGCCGCGCGGGATCGGCTGCGCAAGCGGACGCGCCTGGCCAAGCACGATCTGGGAGCCGTCAGCCGGCGGAAGAACGACGCACGCCTCGACGTCATCCGCGCCCGATTGTCCGATGGCGCCGGCTCGCCGGCCCACGCCGCCGCCCAGGCCGAGCTGGCGCGCGAGGAAGTTTGGGAAACGGCCGAGAACGCCCGCGTCGCCGCCGAGATCGACGCTTTGGACAAGGAAAACGCCCGCTATCAATTGCTGCTCGCGACGGCGGATGGACAGGAGAAGCTCGTCCCACTGGCCGAAATCGTCCGCGCGTACTCGGCCAACCGGCTTTCGTGGTTCGACCGACTCGGCGTCTATCTGTCGCGCTGGGGCGAGTTTTTGTCGGACGAGCCGCGCGAAGCCAACAGCGAGGGTGGTGTGTTCCCCGCGATCTGGGGTACCGTCGCCATGACGCTTTTCATGTCGCTGGCCGTGGTGCCGTTCGGTGTCCTGGCGGCGTTATACCTGCGCGAATATGCGCGGCCCGGCTTGCCGGTGAGCGTCTTGCGCATCGCCGTCAACAATCTGGCCGGCGTGCCGAGCATCGTGTTTGGCGTCTTCGGGTTGGGTTTTTTTTGCTACGTCGTCGGCGTGCGCGTGGACCAGCTTCTCTTCCCAGCGGAGCTGTCCGAGCACACGCCCACCTTCGGCACCGGCGGCCTCTTGTGGGCCTCGCTGACGTTGGCGCTGCTGACGCTGCCGGTAGTCATCGTGACGACCGAAGAAGCCTTGGCCGCCGTGCCCGGCTCGATGCGCGAGGGCTCGTACGCCTGCGGGGCCAGCAAGTGGCAGACGATCTGGCGGATCGTTTTGCCGCGGGCACTTCCCGGCGTGATGACAGGCGTTATCCTGGCGATGGCCCGCGGCGCCGGCGAGGTGGCGCCCTTGATGCTGGTGGGGGCGATGAAGTCGGCCTCGGAGCTACCGATCGACGGCGCGTTCCCGTTCGTGCATCCGCAGCGCAGCTTCATGCACCTGGGGTTTCACTTGTACGACCTGGGATTCCATAGCCAGAACAGCGAGGCGGCCCGGCCGATGGTCTTTACGACGGCGTTACTGTTGATCGCGATCGTGGCCGTCCTGAACGTCACAGCGGTGCGTTTGCGGAGCCGGTTGCGGAAGCGATTCGGGGTCGAGTCCGTATGAGAAGAAGCCTGAGTTGATGCGTCGTGACCTGAGCAAAGCGGAGTGCGACTGATGTCCCTTGGCCAGTCCGTGGACAAACCGCGTGCGGCGCCGGCGAGCCCCTCGGAGGCCCATCCGCAGCCGTCGCCGCCCCTGGCGCTTGCGCCGCACCCGCGGTCCGCTCCCTTGGCCAGTGGGCGCCTGGCTTCGATCGCGCTGGGGCAGGCGGTGGCAAGCGTTATCCACGATTCGGTGACGCGCGAGGACGCCGTCCTGCACATCGAGCATTTCCGCCTGTGGTACGGGGAAAAGCAGGCGCTCTTTGACATCTCCATGCCCATTCCCCGTGGCCGCGTGACCGCGCTGATTGGCCCGTCGGGCTGCGGCAAGTCGACCCTCTTGCGGTCGGTGAACCGCTTGAACGACTTGATCGACACGGTGCGGATCGAAGGCCAGATGCGGCTCAACGGCGATCCGACCTACGGACCCGGCGTCGACGTCATCGAGCTGCGGAAACGGATGGGCATGGTCTTCCAGAAATCGAATCCTTTCCCGATGAGCGTCTACGAGAACGTCGTCTACTCGCTACGGATCGACGGCGAGCGGAACCGCCGCGTGCTGGACGAAGTGTGCGAGCGCAGCCTGCGCGGGGCCGCCCTGTGGGACGAAGTCAAGGACCGGTTGCACGAAAGCGGCCTCAGCCTGTCGGGCGGCCAGCAGCAGCGATTGTGCATCGCCCGGGCCATCGCCGCCGAGCCGGAAGTGCTCTTGATGGACGAGCCCTGCTCGGCCTTGGACCCGATCGCCACCGGCAAGATCGAGGACCTGATCCAGGAGCTGCGCGGCACGTATTCGGTGCTGATCGTGACGCACAACATGCAGCAGGCCTCGCGCGCCAGCGACTACACGGCCTTCATGTACATGGGCCGGGTGCTCGAGTACGGGGCGACGAGCGATCTTTACACCAAGCCGCACTTGCAGGAGACTGAGGACTATATCACCGGCCGCTTCGGCTGACCGTCCTTGACAATCTTCCCGCAATGTCCAAGCACCTAGAGCGGCAGATCGAGACGCTCAAACAGAAGATTCTCTCGGTCGGCACGCTGGTCGAGGACGCGATTGCCAAGGCGATCTCGGCCCTGGTGAATCGCAACGGGGAGCTGGCCCGCAGCGTCATCGAGTCCGACTCCGAAATCGACCGCATGGAGGTCGACGTCGAGGAAGAGTGCCTGAAGGCCCTGGCGCTCTATCAGCCGGTCGCCGCCGATCTGCGGTTCGTGGTCGCCGTGCTGAAGATCAATAATGACCTCGAGCGGATGGGGGATCTGGCCCGCAATATCGCCAAGCGCGTCGCCTACCTTGCCTCGCACGAGCGGATCGAGCTGCCGGCCGAGTTCCGCGCCATGGCCGCCAAGGCGCAGGCGATGGTCAAGCGGAGCCTGGACGCACTGGTGAACCACGACACGCAGCTCGCCCGCCGGATCCGCGACGACGACGACGAAGTGGACGCCATGCAGCGGGTGATCCGCGACCGGATCGAGACGCAGATGCGCGACGAGCCCGAGCGCTTGGAGCTGTACATGCGACTGATGTCGGTTTCCCGGCATCTGGAGCGGCTGGCCGACATGGCCACCAACGTCGCCGAAGACGTGATCTACATGGTGGAAGGAGACATCGTCCGCCACCGGGCCGCCGATTGAGCCGCGCGAAGACCAATCGATGGCGAGCCGCCGGGTTTATCCCGGCGGTCTTCTTCCGACGGCGAACCGCGAGTATCCCAAGTTGCCCATCCGCCGATTGCCCCCCGCGCACGCCCTGCGTACACTTAGCCCAAAGGCCGCTCGGCTGGTCCCTCCGACCCATTCGAGGACTCGTACGATGAAGCGCGTCGCCTCGCTCGCCGCTGTCGTCTTCTTCTCCGCTTGTTGCTGCGCGGCCGCCGCCGACAACTGGCCGCAACTGCGCGGGCCCAAGGCCTGGGGCATCCCTGAAGTCGAGCCGCAGGGACTGCCCGACACCTGGAGCACCACCGAAAACGTCTTGTGGAAGACCGATCTGCCGGGCCGGGGCTGGTCGTCCCCGGTCGTGTGGGGGAACAAGATCTTTCTGACCACGGTTGTGTCGCTCGGCGAGACCGAGGCGCCGAAAAAGGGCCTCTACTTCGGCGGCGAGCGCCCCAAGCCCTCCGAGACGCCGCAACAGTGGAAGGTGTATTGCCTGGACCTGAGCTCGGGCAAGGTGCTGTGGGAGAAAATGGTCCACGAAGGGCCGCCCGCCGGCGCCATCCACATCAAGAATAGCTACGCCTCCGAAACGCCGGTCACCGATGGCAAGCGCCTGTGCTGCTACTTCGGCAACCTGGGCGTGTTCTGCTTCGATCTCGATGGCAACGAGCTGTGGAGCCAGAAATGGGCGCCGCACAAGACGCGCCTGGGCTGGGGCACCGCCGCTTCGCCCGTGCTCTACAAGGATCGCGTGTACATCGTCAACGACAACGACGAAGAGTCCTATCTGGTGTGCCTCGACGCGGCCACGGGGGACCAGATTTGGCGCGTCGAGCGCCAGGAAAAGAGCAATTGGGCCACGCCCTACATCTGGGAGAACGAGCTAAGGACCGAGATCATCACGCCCGGCACCGGCAAGTGCCGCGCGTACGACCTGTCGGGCAACTTGCTCTACGAGTTCGGCGGCATGTCGGGCATCACCATCGCCCAGCCGTACGCCAAGGACGGCCTGCTGTACGTCAGCTCGGGCTACGTGATGGACAAGAAGAAGCCGCTGATGGCGCTGCGTGCCGGGGCGAGCGGCGATATCAGCCTGGGCGACGACGAAACCAGCAACCAGTACGTCGCCTGGTGTCAGAAGGACGGCGCGCCGTACAACCCCACGTCGCTTATCTACAAAGGTCTGTTGTATGTCCTCTTGGATCGCGGGTTCTTCGCCTGTTACGACCCGCGGACCGGCGAAATGATCTACGACAAACAGCGACTGCCCGACGGCAAGGCGTTCACTGTTTCGCCGTGGGCTTACGACGACAAGATCTTCTGCTTGAACGAGGACGGCAAGACGTTCGTGATCAAGGCCGGCCGCGAGTTTGAGATCCTAGGCACGCACGACCTGGGCGAAGACGACATGTGCATGGCGAGTCCCGCGATCGTCGGCGACAAGCTCCTGATCCGCACGTCGGCGCGGCTCTATTGCATGAAAAAGGGCGCCAAGCTCGCTAGCGGGCAGCCGGCGGCCGGCAGCGGGCAGTGAGGAACAGCCAGCGGACAGTTGGCGGCCGACATGCCCGTTTAGCCGCCGCGGCCACGCGGCGATTGGGCAACAGTCATGAGCGAGAGCGTAGCAGAACGACCTGGCAGTCGTCCCCTCGGCGTCGCGGCGTCGTGCATTCTCGCGACCGTCGCTCTGTATCTCGCGGTTCGCCCCGCCGTCGAGCGGAGGACTGTTCCGCGCGATTGCGCGGCTCGATCGTCGCGGGCCGCCGCGATTCCAGTCCAAGTTCCAGACCGTCCCGCCGTGAATGAGGCGCGGATTCGATTGCTCCACTCGCCAGACGGGCCGGATGACGAGACGGAATTCGAGGCATTCCGCGAGGCCGAGATACGAGACGTTCACAGCGACGAGGTCCGGCAACTCACGCTAAGAGGCTTGCCGCGCTGGCATCCATTGGCCGGCATGTCGCCGGACGATTCCATGCTATGGCTGCGCGAGCACTTGCTCGTCGATTTTCCAGGCGACGCGGATGTGATGCGCGTCCGCGTCACAGGAGGCCTCGCAAAAGAAACGTGCGAGTCGCTGATGAGAGCACTGGTCCACGCGTACATCACGCGAAACCGTGGGCACGCCTGCCCCGGGGGGATAGATGTTGATGTCGCCCAAAAGCAGATCGCAGAGACCTTGGCGGCGACTGAAACTGCCTTGGATGCATGCGCGGATGACGAACGTCGCGCAGAGTTGTTGGCGATAAGGGAGGAACGTCAGCGCTGGCTTCACGACGTCACTCAGTACGCGCGGTGGCAGCGACGGACTGCCCGCCTGCAACTCGTCGCATTGGCTGGCGAACCGGTTCGCTGAGCGCACCGCTCCGACGGGCATCCAATCCGCGTCCATCCGCGCAAATCCGCGGCCTCCTCCTCGCTTTCGGCTCCGTGGCTCCGTGCCTCCGTAGTGCGCCTTCGCGAAGCGCGGTGCACGCAGTGCACCCTACCGGAACTTTAATTGCGTGAATGCGCGCACCCGGTCGGTGATTGCCGGTTCGACCGGCAGCCGCTCCATTGAGCTGGCGCCGTAGAAGCCCACCACGCCCTCGGTGTGGTCGAGCACGTATTGGGCGTCGGCCGGTTCGGCGATCGGGCCGCCGTGGCAGAGGACCAGCACGTCCGGGTTCGCGCGCTTCGCCGCGTCGTGCATCGCCTGCACCGCGGCCGCGGCGGCATCGAGCGAGAGCGCCGTTTGCGCGCCGATCGTTCCCTTGGTCGTTAGCCCCACGTGGGGGATCAGGATATCGGCGCCGGCACGGGCCATTGCGGCGGCCTCGTCGGGGTTGAAGGCGTAGGGCGTCGTCAACAGCCCTATGTCGTGCGCCGTGCGGATCATGTCCACTTCCAGTCCAAAGCCCATTCCGGTCTCTTCGAGGTTCGCGCGAAACGTGCCGTCGATGAGCCCCACGGTGGGAAAGTTCTGCACGCCGGAGAAGCCGGCCTGATCCACGTCGCGCAGAAACAGCTTCATCACGCGGAACGGATCGGTGCCGCACACCCCGGCCAGCACCGGCGTGCGGCTGACGACCGGCAGGACCTCGCGGGCCATATCCATGACGATCGCGTTGGCGTCGCCATAAGGCATCATGCCCGCCAATGACCCGCGCCCGCCCATGCGAAAGCGGCCGGAGTTGTAAATCACCAACAGGTCGATGCCGCCGGCCTCGGAGAGCTTGGCGCTCAGCCCGGTGCCCGCCCCGCCGCCGACAATCGGTCGCCCCGCCGCCACCTTCGCCCGCAACCGGCCGAGAATTTCGTCACGCGAAAAAAGAGCCATGGAACCTCCGGAAACCAAATGATGAATGATGAATGCGGAATGATGAATGATGAATGATGAATGACATTGGGGGCGGGAGAGCATCCTGGCCTCCCCCGCATGCTCCTTCATTCCTCATTCATCACTGACCTTGCTCGCATCATTGCGATCAGCTTTTCCGCGAGCGCCTCGGCAAACTCCGGGTCGTTGATGTGGTGATCGAGCTCGGTCACGTCGACCGTGCCGGCCGTGCGGCGAATGCCGGCGAAAAGCGCCTTCCGCGCCGCCGGGTCGACGAACGGCTGGCCCTCGCGATCGATCGCCGACACGCCGCGTGCCGGCAGGAAAATCGCCGCCGGTCCGCGCGACGCCGAGACCTTGCGGCCAATCTCCTCGCCGATCCGCGCGTTCTCCTCGGCCGTGGTCCGCATCAATGTCACGCTCGCGTTGTGCTCGTAGAACTTCCGGCCGCGAAAACGTTCCGGCACCGTCTCGGGCGCGTGGAAGTTGACCATGTCGGTCGCGCCGACCGAAACGACTTGCGGTACGCCTGCCCGCGCGGCCGCCGTCAGCCGGTCTGGCCCGGCCGACAGCACCCCGCCCACCAGCTCGTCCGATAGCTCGGTGGTCGTGATATCGAGCACGCCGGCCAAGAGACTGTCGGCCACGAGCGACTCCATGGCCTGGCCGCCGCTGCCCGTGGCGTGGAACACGAGCACTTCGTAGCCGGCCTCTTCCAGGACCGCACGGGCCCGCTCGACGCACGGCGTGGTGACGCCGAACATCGTCGCTGCCACGAGCGGCTTTTCGCTCGCCGGCGCGGGCGCGGCCGGGAAACGCACCATGCCGGCCATCGCCCGGGCGGCCAGGTCCAGCACCATGCGGCTGACGCGGTTGATGCCGGCGATATCGACCACGGCGTTCAGCATCATGATGTCTTTGTCGCCCACATAGTGCCGCACCTGGCCAGAGGCGAGCGTGCTGGCGATCAATTTTGGCACGCCCAGCGGCAAGGCCCGCATGGCGGCCGAGCCGATTGTCGTGCCGGCCGACCCACCGATCGCCAGCACTCCGGAGACGCGGCCGGCGGCGTGATGCGCACGCACGATCGCCGCGGCGCCGGCGGCAGCCGCCGACACGGCGCGGCCGCGATCGGCCGCTGCTACAATCTCGCCGAGATCGATGCCCGCTGCGCGACAGACCTCTTCGCGCGGGATGTCAGCCGTACACGTCGGCTGGCCGAGCGATCCTGTATCGACCAGCGTGACGGCGGCGCCGGCCGCCTGCAGCCGCTCGCGCACGAACTGCGCCTCGCGCCCCTTGGTATCGAGTGTGGCGAGCAGATACACGCTCATGCGACGAGAATGTCGAATGTCTAAATCCGTAACTCTTTAGCCGTGTGGAGTGGTTTTTTCTGGGAGTGCGGGTAGTTGGCCGGTGGCGAGGTAGGTCGCCAGGGCTTGGGTGATGGTTTGGATCGGATCGAGTCCGCGTTGTTTCAAGGTGCGATAGATGGTC
>JACPPG010000021.1 GCA_016191115.1 Planctomycetia bacterium
TCGGCGGTCAGCCGCGGTCCCAAATCCGGCAACGTAGCGACAGACATGCGTTCGGCATCCATGCCACTGATCAATGCCCATCGTCATAAAACACCAGCCCAATTTCACCAAGATCAACTTCACACGGCTAAAGAGTTACGAAGTCCTGAGTCTTCACATTCATCATTCATCATTCCGCATTCATCATTTCCCCTAGTACCGGCACCGCTCGCTGTGCACTTCGTAGTTGATGTGCTCGGTCTTCGGCTTGCCGGCCTCGTGGCAGTGCAGGCAATATTTCTGGTCGGGGACCTCGCGGTGCCGCTTGGTCGTGCCGGGGTGCACTTCGTGACAGCTCAGGCAGGTCATCGCATCCCGGCCGTAGAGCACCACGTCGCGGACGTTGTCGAGGACGTGCCGGTCGGCCGGATTGATCTTCGGATCGTCCGCGAGCGCGAAGTCGAACTGGAAATCCTTGAACAGGTTGTCGCCCGCCACGAAGTTGTTGGGGTACGGCAGCCCTGATGACTTCGACTTGCCGAACCGGACGTGGCACGAGGCGCAGATCGCGGTAACGGCAGCCGGCGAGTCCTTGCGCTTCTTGGCAAGCGGCATGAGCGACGGGTCGTTGGCGTGCTCGGCTGTCGCATCGCCGTGGCAGGCGTAGCAATCCAAGGACGGGGCGGCGAAGGCGTGCGTCTGCGGATCGACGGCCGTCGTGTGGCAGCCGGCGCAACCAGTGGCGAATGTTTCGGTATCCCAGTGCGCGTCGGCGGTCTTGTCCAGCCGCGCGCGGCGGGTGCGGCCGCCGAACGTGGCGCTCACCGAGAGCAGATCGAGCTTGCCGTACTGCGTTGAGCGCTTGAGGAACCGGTTGGCCCGCGTGTCGCCCAGGATTAACTGCACTTCGTCGGCGAACTTTTTGGCGCCTGCGTCAGCCCGCAGTGCCGCAAGCGCCGGCTCCTCGGGTTCGGCGTCGCGAATGGTGCGATTGTGCTTGTTGGGGCCCCACGTCGCGCCGACCTGCGTGCGGTGGCAGAACAGGCACTCGCCGCTCTCCATGTATTCCGGGAGAGGCTTGTCGACGTGATCGCTGCCCCAGGCCGCCGGGTCGAGCGACTTGGGCGCAGGCGCCGCAGCCACGAGCGCACCAGTACCGCCCAGACACAGCAAGAACGCTAACCGGCGCCAATGGTGAATGATGAATGATGAATGATGAATGAGCCGTTGGGGGGCGGGCATCCTGCCCGCCTGAATCGCGCGTTTGCCGGCGTCAGCCGGCTCTCGGCCATTCATCATTCATCATTCCGCATTCATCATTCTTTCTGGTCAGCTCTTCACGTCGTCGCGAACCCAGCCGTAGGCGGCGTTGTCGCGCATGCCGCCGAAGGCGTGGTAGGCCGTCTTCAGCTTGGCCAGCTCGTCCTTGGGCAGGTTCTTCCGCTGCTGGGCGGCGTCGATCTTGTAGATCCGCGCCGCGTTCAGCCCGAAGATGTTCGCCTTGTCTTCCTTGGTGAGCTTCTTGTAGCCGAACTTCTCGCACATCTCGTCGGTGATCTGGAACCGCTTGAAGGCGTCGATCACCCACTGCGGCGACCCCCACCACAGGCAGTCGGTGCCCCACACCGTGTGGTCGGCGCCGTAAACCTTGCAATTGCGGCCGATCAAGTGCTGGCACATCTCCGGGTTGTACACGGCCAGCGTGCCGAAGCTGGAGCCGATCTCGGGGTAGACGTTGTTGATCTTGGGATTGCGCTCCTTGATCTTCATCAGCACGTCGTGCCAGGCGAAGTCGCCTGTCTCGGGGTTGTACTTGCTGAGGAATTCCGCCTCGGTCGGGGCATGCTGCATGGCCGAGTGATAGATCACGAACGTCAGGTCGGGATGATCGAGCGCGGCCTTCTCGACGTCCTTGGGATTGGCCAGGTGCCCCAGCGTCTTCGACTGGTACGAGAAGCCTTTGTGGACGCTGAACCGCTTCAGTCCCATCTCCTTCGACTTCTCGTAGAAGGGATAGGTCATCTTCTCGTCGTCAAGCTGGAAGCCGCCGCCCGAGCGGCCCGGATCGGTGTGACAGTACCACTTCCAGGAGTCGATGCCGTACGTCTCGTACTCGCGCTGCATCTGCTCGAACAGGGCCTTCTTGTCCTGCGAGTTGGTGGCCATGTCCCAGTAGTGATTGGGAGCGCAGTTGCCCTGGCACAGCGCGCGGACGCTGCCGGCCATGTCGTTGATGTCCTTCTTGCGGGCCGACATGAGCCAGCTTGGCAAGACGCCGCCGCCGCGCTTGGGTCCCTCCGCGGGGTTCCCTTTCTTGTCCAGGTGGCTCTCCTTGCCCGGCACGCCGGAGATCACCAGCATCGCCGTCTCGCTGTCGAAGAACATCTCCTTCACGAAATTGGGGAAAGCGTACGACTCGGCCGAGTCGTCCAGCTTGAAGCCCATGTTCTTCACGAATTCCTGGTTGCGGAATCCGATGGCGATTCCATTGGTGAAGTGGGCCTGCACGTCCATGACGAAGTACTCGCCCTTCGGGTACTTGTCCTCATAGGCGCCCGGCTCGAGGGTTTCGTCCTCGTTGACTTCCCAGTAGTTGCCAAACACCTTGTTGGCCGCCAGGAAGCACGTGGCCAGGCCCATCGTGCTGGCCATGAACGCGCGGCGTTCCATGCCCAGCCGTTTGGCGTTCTGGTCGCCCATGGTGTTGATCAGGTGCTCGACCTGTTTTTGCTTGTGGGATTGGGGGCGGGGGATGAACTCCTCATTGGAGACGACCTGGGTTGGCACGGGGGAATCAACGCCCTTTTTTCTGTCCCTGACCCATTTGGGAATCCACATCGGAGTTCACTCCTGGAAAAGTGAGCGGACTGGTATGAGACGCTCCAAGCCCGCCACGGCCTGAATCGACCTTTTAGATAGCACCGTCCGCCGCAGCGCTCGCACCCGCGCGGGCCGCTCGACGCAAGAGAGAGCGCTCGACCGGCCGCCGGATCCCCGCACACACGGGCGCGGCACGCGGACATTGCGATTATAGGCCACCGCCAAAAGCGATGTAAAGCTTCCGGCAGCGGGTCACAGGGCCATTCACAGATTTGAGCTTGCCGGCGGGGCACCGGCGGGAAAGTGGGACAGGCACCGAGACGCAACGTTCGTGTGAAAGGACTTGCGCTGTTTATGCTCGGAGCCAGTCCCATTTTCCCGCCTCGCCATTTTGAAAAACAGAATGACCCGGCAGCGGGTCAATCCGAGTTAGCCGCCGCGGCAACGCAATCGACGCGCCCCCCGCCAGCCGGGGCCCGCTCCTATTGACCCGCCGCCGGCATGCCCGCTACAGTCCGCCCCACATTTTCGGGCTGCGAGGAACCAGACTAACCCGCTGCGAAGGAGAGGTCGCCATGCGCGTCACTGCCAGCATCGTTCCCGTCGTTGCCTTGATGGCCGCAGGGTTTCAGGCCACGGGAGTGCAAGAGAGCGATCCCGACGGGCGCCCCCCGATGGCGGCCAACGCTTCGTTGACCGCGGGCAACGGAGACACGGGGAAACTGGCGGCGTACTTCAGCGCCGGACTGGGCTTCTCGTCGGAGGGCTGCTCGTTCTCGACCCGGTCCGCCTGGCCCCACAGCACGAAAAAAAAGAGCGGCACCGACCGGACATTTGCCCTTGCGGGTGACTGCTCCGATGCGGGTCCTCGGCAAGGAGTTACCCCGTCAGGAAAAACTGCCGCCGAGTACGTCGTCCGGGTCGTGCTGGAGCCAAAGGGCCACAAAGCGTGGGCTACGCAGGTGCGGCTCGCCGATGGCGAAACCGCGGACGTCGTCGATACAAAGCGATTCTCCCGAGAGGTTGGGGAAAAAGTGGACGACGGCCGGACGACGCCCATCGTCTCGTTCGCCACCAGTGGCAAGACCGTGGCCGTAACCATCGTCGGCGCCGACGAGGACACGGTCATCGCCGACATCACCGCGGAACTTACGACGTTCGAGAAGACCCCCGCCGGGAAGCCGAACCCGCCCCTCAGCGCAAATACCGTCAAGCGCCGAGTGGTCGAGCGATTGAGGCTCGCCGAGTCGTTAGCGTTTCCCGTCTCCGACGCCCTCTCGGTAACCGTGACCGTGCATCCCGCGCCAGCAGAATAAAAACGTGCTGTGCGTCCGCGCTAATTGGCGCGCCCCGGCACCGCACCCTCACCGCGTCGTCAGCCAATTGACCATCGCCTTGGTCACGTAGTCGGCCGCGTCCTGCTGCACGAAGTGGTTGGCGCCGGGGATCGTGATCAAGGTCAGGTCCTGGTCCACCCAGTCCCACGTGCCGGCCAACGCCCCCGGCAAGAGCGCCGTGTCCTTCAGTCCGTGGAACATCAGCACCGGGCACTTGACCGGCGGGTACGGCTGCTTCTCGTCGTACGTGTACGGCTCGCGCGGGTAGTTCGCCTTGTAGTAGTTCAGCATCCCCTCGATGCTCGATCGCTTGAACGCCTCGACGTACTTCTCGCGGGCCGCCGGGTCCTTCACCCAGAACGCCAGCCCTTCGGCCTTCACCTTGCTGGCCGCGTCCGGCTGTTGGAAGTTGCGGGCGTACTGGCTGTTTTTCTGCTGCTGCGGATTGTTCGCCAGCTCGCGCGCCAGCCCCTTCGGGTGCGGTAGGTTGAGAATCACCAGCTTGTCGGTCTTGTCGGGGTGTTGCATGGCGTAGCTCCAGGCCACCATGCCGCCCCAGTCGTGCCCGACGATGATCGCCTTATCGGCTTTGAAGTGCTTCACCACCGCGTCGATGTCGCCCACCAGCTTGTCGAGCTTGTAATTCTCGACGCCCTCGGGCTGATCGCTCTTGTTGTAGCCCCGCATGTCGATGGCCACGACCTGGAAGTGCTTGGCCAGCTCGGGCATCTGGGCGCGCCAGGTGTACCAGTAGTCGGGGAAGCCGTGGATCAAGACCACTAAGGGGCCCTTGCCCATCGTGACGTAGTGGATTTTCACGCCGTTGGAATCGACGAAGCCCTCTTCGCCCATTTCCTGCGCGGCGGAGGGCTGGACGGCGGCGGCCAGCGACAGAGCGAACACACTCAACACGCTAAGCTTGAGCGACATGGCGAAACTCCTGAAGGCTGTGGGGGCAATAGCTACGTGCTCGATCGTATGCTGACCGCCGGCAACAGACATTCGAGCGCGTGGCAACGCGAAGACGTGCGGGAGGCGACTCGCGGTCGCCGAACATGGTGCCGGCAGCATAGTTCGCCGGAAACCATGCGTCAAACGAGCGCGCAGCAACGGCCGCAAGCGTCCCCCTTTTTGTAGGAGGCGTCTCCCGACGCCGAATGTGCTAGGCCACGGCGCCGGTGGCGCCGCGCGGTCGGCGACGGGGGTCTTTCCCACACGTTGGTGGACGCGCAAGGCCGGAACCACGATAGTTGTACGGCCGGCAACATTCATTTCAGCAATCAAACCAGATATCCCCCATGTCCACCGATCCAACGCCCCATGACGCGCCGCCGCCCGACACGATGGCCGCAGCGCTTGCGCGGCACGGCATTGGACTGCCAGATGAGCAGGTCGCTGTGCTCGATCGGTACTGTCGGCTCCTGTGGGATTGGAACGAGAAATTGAACATGACGCGGCACACCGACTACGAAAAGTTCGTCGCCCGCGACGTGGTCGACACGCTGCAATTCTCGGCGGCGACCGAGCCGGTCGAGCGGGTGCTCGACGTGGGCACAGGCGGCGGCGTGCCGGGCGTCGTGCTGGCCATCCTGCGCCCCGACCTTGCGGTGACGCTGTCCGAATCGGTCGGCAAGCGGGCCCGCGTGGTCGAGTCGATCGTGCGCGAGCTGGGTCTGGCGATCCCCGTCCATCACGGCCGCGCGGAGGAGCTGCTGGCGCACGAGCGGTTTGATTCGCTGTTGGTCCGCGCCGTGGCGCCCTTGCCGAAGCTGCTCCGCTGGTTCGCGCCCTTTTGGGGCTCCTTCGACCGGCTGTTGGTGATCAAGGGCCCGGCCTGGGTCGAGGAGCGGCACGAAGCCCGCGAGGCCGGACTGTTTCGCGATCTCAAGCTCCGCAAGCTGGCCGCCTGGCCGCTACCGGGCACCGAGTCGGAAAGCGTGCTGCTGGAGATCCGGCCGAAGGAGGAGTGACCCGTAGGGTGTCCTGCGGACACCGTGATCGCGAACGGACGGTGCTCACAGAACACCCTACGCCGCCTGGCCGCGGCGGCTAACCGCGCTCGAGGACCCGCCGCAGCACGCGCGACACGGCGTCGTAGATCAAGGGATCGCTCGTGGCGCGCGGGCCAGCGACATTCAGCACTTTCGGTCCCTCGGTCGCCAGCCACGCCGAAACGTGCGCGGCCGCCTTGGCGTCGTCCAGCTCCGCCAGGTCGACGTGCAACACCGGTTTGCCCTGCTGCCGCGCGATGGCCAGCGTCAGGGCCGAGCCGGCCGACAACGTGCCGTGCGAAAAGAGCAAGGTCGCGTCGGCATCGCGGACGTTGCACTCGGTGCGCACCGCGGGGCTCGGCGAGTCGGTCTCTCGCACCCGATAGCGACGGGCGATCGGCCCATCCTCCGCCCACCGCCCCGCGGGCACCCAGCCGCCGTGGTCGATCGCCAGCTCGATGGCCACGTCCAAGGCCGCCCGGTCGGCCCCCGTCTGCCCGCCCGAAATGATCCGTCGTATGCCGTGAGTCATGGGAGAATTAGCGGGCTGGGACCAATAGGCGGTAGCAGTCCGGCAAACGGTCAACGGTCGGCCGGTCGACGACAGAGCAACCTTTGGGCTTAGCCCGCCGCGCTCGGCCAATTGACGACAAACAACCTTTGGGCTTAGCCGAACCGAGGGCAACGTCAAATAGTGGGCAGCAGATAGTAGGCAGCGGGCAGTTCGTGACGCAGAATCGTAGGCAGCCGGCGGTGGGCAGCCGGCAGCCGGCACTGAAAACATGCGGAGGGGAATTCGTATGACGCGACACACCATTTTACAAATCGTCGTCGCGGCGGCGACCGCCTGCGGGGCGCACACAGGATGGGCTGTCGAGAATGATACCCCGCTTGCCGAAGTCGCCCCTCTTGAAGCGTTCAACTACTCAAGTAGTCAAGAAATGGCGCGGCAAGCCGTCGCCGTGCTCGCGACGACCGCCGTGGCTGCCGAACCCGCCGTTCCCGACTGGGTCAAGGTGACCGACGCGGCCGGATGGCAGCCGCGCGATTCGCAGGGCGAAGTGGTCTACAAGGACCGGCTGTGGATCTTCGGCGGTTGGTTCCAATCGTTCGAGGCCCCGCCCCGCGACGTGTGGAGCTCGGCCGACGGCCGCGCCTGGCAGCTTGTCGAAAAGACCGCGCCGTGGAAACACAGCGACCTGTCGATGGCCTTGGCGTTCAAGAATCGCATGTGGTTCATGGGCGGATGGCACAACGGCCGTCTGCCGGGCTATTCGGCCAGTAGCGAAGTCTGGTCGTCGACCGACGGCGCGCATTGGGAACAGGCCACGGCGGCCGCCGGGTGGAGCCCACGCCTGGCCGCCGGCGCCCTGGTCTTCAAGGACCGCATGTGGATCATGGGCGGGACCGAGAACTACTACTTCGGCGACGAGAAGAGCCCGAAAAACGACGTGTGGAGCTCCGAGGACGGCAAGACGTGGAAGCTCGTCACGCCGGCCGCCGGCTGGTCGCCGCGGGCCTATCATGCCGCCGCCGTCCACGACGGCAAGATGTGGGTCATGGGGGGCGGCAATTACGTCCCGCAGTACGAAGCCAAGAACGACGTGTGGAGCTCCGAAGACGGCGAGCATTGGACGCAAGCTACAGGCGCCGCGCCGTGGCATCCGCGCATCTGGTTTTCGGCCGTGGCCTATCGCGATTGCCTGTGGGTGCTGGGCGGCTGGTCCAATAACCCGTCGCGCAACTGGGGGGACGTGTGGTACTCGCGCGACGGCCGCGACTGGCACGAGCTCAACAGTGCCGTGACCTGGAAGGCCCGCCACGAGCACTCGGCGTTCGTGTTCCAGGACAAAATGTGGGTCGCCGGCGGCCATGCCACGCCGCTATCGAGCGAAGTCTGGTCGCTTGAATTGCCGAAGGACTGGCGAGGGCAGAAATGACGAATGTCGAAGCTCGAATGTCAAAAGAAGCACGAAATCCGAATGCCGAAACGATCGGGAGCCACGGTCGGCGCGTCCTTCGTCATTCGAGCTTCGACATTCAGATTTCTTTTGACATTCGGATTTCGACATTCGTCATTCCGCCACTCGTTGCCCGCGCAGGTTCTCTGGCCCACTCACAGGATTCACGCGCGCTGCCGCTGCGTCGGGAAATGCCACTGCATAGCCGGTCTCCGCGTGCGGTTCGCCGGGCGGGAAATCGGTGCTGACGATGTGCGCCCCGCTCGCTAGCGCCGCGTCCCGCCGCGATGGCCGGCCCGGCTGATCCGGTTTAAGGCCGGAGTCGGCCCGCGTTCGCACCATGTAGCCGGCGCCGACCACGCGGGGGATGTCGGGCGAGCGCGGGTTGTCGAGAATCATCACCGCGCCGTCATCGCGCTGTTCGTCGGAGCGGACGAACATCGCCCGGCCCTTGAGCGAGGGATGGTTTTCGGTGTACGTGTCGCGGCGGCGCCCCTCATCGTGCAGGACGAAGAACACCCGCCCGCGACAATCCGAGAGCGCCGGCCAGCCGGTCGTGGTCACGGCCTCGCGCAACGTCGATGCGTTGCCGCGAACCAGGTCGGGCGTGATCAGCCGCTCGGCGGGGAAGACCGAGCGGATCAACTCATCGAGCGCGTCCAGCCCGGCGGCGTCCACCTCGCGAATCCGCTTGTCGAGCCGCGGGCCTTCGGTCTTGAGCTCAAAGAGCACCGAGATCGGCACGTGCCGCCCGTGCTTGTCCGACCACGCGCGGATGGTCGCCAGCGCGTCGGCCAGCTTTCGGCACGTCGTGCCGTCGTCGAGCACCGGCACGTGAAACACCTCGAACGAGCCCTCCTTGTAGTGCAGGTCCAGCTCGAAGCTGCGCACGCCGCGGTCCAACTGGACGTCCAAGGGGGCGTGGCTGTAGTCCCACTCGCGCGCGTCGGGGCGGAGCGTGGCCGACGAACGCAGCGTCTTTTCCGACGGCCGGACGTGGTAGCTGTTGTGCGTGCCGATGACCTGAAGCTGATTGAGCCGCAAGTCGTCGCCTGCCGGCTCCGCGCCGCGCGCCGCCATCGTGCCCAGTAGCAGCAGCGCCAAGCAAGCGGGGGCAAAACCTGGGAGGGCGCGGCTCCCGCCGAGCCGCGCCCCGCGCGCGACCGACTCGCCACGATCGAGTTTCAAACATCGTTCCGCTGCGTCGCTCATGGCTGACCGCTCCTGGTTTCGCTCCCATCGCGTCGTATCACCGTTTGCTGCGCGACCCTATTGTAGCCGCCGGCGCGACCCATGTCGGGAGTGGGCCGCATCGCAGCAGGGCCATTCACAGATTTAAGCTTGCCGGCGGCGCACCGGCGGGAAAGTGGGACAGGCACCGAGACGCAACGTTGGTCTGAAAGGACCTTGCGCTGTTTATGCTCGGAGCCAGTCCCATTTTCCCGCCTCGCCATTTTGAAAAACAGAATGACCCTGGCATCGCAGCGCATCGCAGTTTCGCACGATGCCGGCAGTATCCTTCGCCCCGCGGCGAGTATACGCTACCGGTTGATCGATAGTTTACGCCGCGTAGCCGCGGCAGATAAACCTGGGTGGAGAAATCAGACCATGAAATACGCCCTGCCCGCCCTCGTTGTACTCGCCGTGGCTGCCGGCATCCGCGCCGCCGAACCGCCGGCCACGCCGCCCAACATCGTCATCATATTCTGCGACGACGTGGGCTACGGCGACATCGGCTGCTTCGGCGCCACCGGCTACACCACGCCGAATATCGATCGCATGGCCAAGGAGGGCGTTCGCTTCACGCGCTTCTACGTGGCGCAGCCCGTGTGTTCCGCCTCGCGCTCCGCCCTCATGACCGGTTGTTATCCGAGCCGCGTCGGGATCAAGGGCGCGCTGAATCCCATGGCCAAGATCGGCATCAGCGACGGCGAGATGACGATGGCCGAGCTCGTCAAGCAGAAAGATTACGCCACGGCCATCTTTGGCAAGTGGCATCTCGGGCATCTACCGCAGTTCTTGCCCACGCACCATGGCTTCGACGAGTATTTCGGGCTGCCGTACTCGAACGACATGTGGCCCTTGCACCCGGACTATTTGCCGCCGCCCGCGGGCGCGCCGGCGCGGCGGCAGGGCTACCCGAGCTTGCCGCTGGTGGAAGGCGACAAGGTCGTGATTCCCGACGTCACGTCCAAGGAGCAGCGGCAGCTCACCACGTGGTACACCGAGCACGCGGTGAGCTTCATCGAGCGGAACAAGGCCCGGCCGTTCCTCCTGTACGTCCCCCAGACGATGGCGCACGTGCCCTTGCACGTCAGCGACAAGTTCCAGGGCAAGTCCGAGCGCGGCATGTATGGCGACGTGATGGAAGAGATCGACTGGTCGGTGGGGCAGATCCTCGAGGCGATCAAGCGGGCCGGACTCGACGAGCGGACGCTCGTTATTTTCACCTCGGACAACGGCCCGTGGCTGCCGTACGGCAATCATGGCGGCTCGGCCGGACCGTTGCGCGAAGGGAAGGGGACGTGCTGGGAAGGGGGCGTCCGCGAGCCGTTCGTGGCCCGCTGGCCCGGCAAGATTCCCGCCGGCACCGTGTGCAGCGAACCGGCCATGACGATCGATCTTTTGCCGACGATCGCCCGGCTGACCGGTGCCCCGTTGCCGAAGCACAAGATCGACGGGCTCGATATCTGGCCACTCCTGTCGGGCGAACCGGGCGCCAAGAACCCGCACGACGCGTATTTCTTCTATTTCGCCGACAACGAGCTGCAGGCGGTCACCAGCGGCAGGCACAAGCTACAACTGCCGCACACGTACCGGTCGATGGCCGATAAGCCCGGCGGCCGCGACGGCCGGCCCGCCGGCGGCGAAGCGCGAAAGATCGAGAAGCCCGAGCTGTACGACCTCGAAGCCGACATCGGCGAAAAGACGGACATCGCCGCCGAGCACCCGGACACGGTCGCGCGGCTGTTGGCATTGGCCGAGGGGGCCCGCGAGGACTTGGGCGACACCCTCACCAATCGCGTCGGCCGCGGCGTCCGACCGCCGGGGCGGGTGGCCGAAGGCGGCCAGTAAAAACGACTATGGCCGTATCGAGCCTGATTCCAAGAATCACGAACGGCAAGAACTGCAATATCGTCTTAAAAGTGTGCATGCTGGGGGCATTGATTTTAAAATCATTTCTGCGCGCGACTCTCGCCGCGCTTGACACCTCGGACGTCTCCGTGGTGGGCGACGGCTCACTCGCAATCATCTGCGGGTGTGGCGTCGATACGTCTTGACAGGCCCGGCGCGAGTGCACGTTGACGAGGCGCCGTCCCTACGTTCGGGTGCTGCGCCTGTCACAACGTGCTAACGGGTGCTTGACGATCGGTCGCCAGGCACCAGTTTCTCTTTGAGTCGATGCGCACAGCGCGCGCCACAAGGGCGTGTTGGAGGGCATCCATCGCGCGAAATCAAATCAAGTCGAAGAAATGCACAAAATCAAATCACACCTTGCGCGAGCGCGAGAATTATTTTCGCGCGAGCGGCGCACAATATCCGACAAACGCGGGACTGGGGAGCAGATATTCGCGCACCCAGGCTTGCGCGGGCGGACTACCGTCAACAAGCGTCGCAAGGACGCACCGCGAAAACTGACGACGCTGCTCGTGCGTCTGAAGCGCGAGCGTCTGGGTAGGCGCAACTCGGCGCATGCGCGCGGTATCACCACCATTCCACTACCGCGGCTTCACAATCCGGTACGCCATCGGGTAGGCCCCGTAGTCGTAGCTGACGACGCCGTTTTGCGGCGAGCCGGTGAACGACGGCGGTGACGGCACGATCTGCACCTTTACGACGCCCGTCTTGCCGGGCCGCAGTACGCCGGCGTGTACGGCGGCCGTCGACAGCTTGGAATCGGTCGTGTACATGCCGGTGCCCCAGATCGCACCGTCCACGCTGCCGGTCACGCGGAACTTGAACATCTTGCCCACGTGCATTTGATATTGCATGAGCGCCCCAGGGTCCGGTAGCGCGCCGGTATCCTCGGGCTCGGGTTTTTCCTCGACGAGCGCTTGGGAGCGCAGCCGGCGGGCGTCGGCCACGCGCAAGGGCAGCTCGCCGAATTGCGCCGTGCGGACTTTCAACGTCGACGCGATGATATGCCCGGAAATCGTCGAATCGACCGTTTGAATCACGTCCAGGTCGCGCGGTTCCAGTTCCTTGGCGTCGACTGTTTCCTTGATCTTCTCCAAGAGCCGCTCGGCCTGCTTGCTGGCCAGCGACGCCTCGGCGGCTGTCTTCGCAAGCGCCGGGTACGCCACTTGTCCGAGCGCCAAGAGTTGCCGCGCGGCCAAGGCACGCACGTGCCCCTGCGGGCTTGCCAGCGCCGCCAGGGCCTGATCGAGCTCGGATTTCCGCTCGTCCGACAGCCGCTGCGCGAAGTCGATGCGCATGATATCGGCCGAGGCGATGCGCAGCGTGCCGTAACGGCTGGCGACTTCGATCGGCTCGTCGGCGAGCACGACTTTCAAGCGGCTGTCGTCGTTGAGCAGCACTTCGACCGCCCGCGGGGCAGGCGGCGCCGCGGTAGGCAAAGGCGCTTCGAGCACCTCGTCGAGATCGTCGTCGGCCCAGGCCGGCGAGGCAGCTCCCACAATGAGGACAAGCGCGCCGGCCACCGCGATCAAGCGTAGCAAGAACCTGGGCGGTCTATGGTTAGTCATCATCGCTGCCTCATTCCCTTCGTCGTTGCCCGCTGCCGGCTGCCCGCTGTCTGCCGTCCTTCGCCTACTTCCCCTCAAATTTTGCCGGCCGCTTCTCGAGGAACGCCATCACGGCCTCTTGCACGTCGGCCGTGGCGATCAACTGACTCTGTGCCCAGCGCTCGATGGCCATCTGCGTTTGCTTGTCGAGGCCATTCCCTTGATCGACGATCAGCTTCGCCAGACCGACGGCCAAGGGGGCGTTGCGGGCGATGTCGTGGGCGAGCGCCGCCGTGGCCGTCGCCAATTCGGCCGCCGGCACAACGCGATTCACCAGGCCCCACTGAAGTGCCTCGGCCGCGTCGACCGCGCGGGCCGTCAGCAGCATGTCCTTCGCGCGGCTCGGCCCCAGCAAGCGACTGAGCCGCGTCGTCCCGCCCACGTCGGCCACCAGGCCCAGTCGGGCTTCGGGGATGCTGAAGCGGCAGTCGTCGCTGGCCACGCGCAGGTCGAAGGCCAGCGCCAGTTCGAGCCCCATGCCCAGCACCTGGCCGTGCAAGGCCCCGATCACCGGAACTTCCGTGGCCTCGATCGTGTCGAGCGCGTGCTGCAGCCGGCCGGCAAAGCGGCGCAGCCAACGAGCCGGGTTCTGCCGCCCGATCGCGCCCTGGTTCTCGGCCAGCGACATGACGTCGATGCCGGCGGAAAAGATCGGCCCCGCGCCCGAGACGATCACGGCCCGCACGTCCGGCTCCCGATCGACGCTACAGATGGCCGCGGCGACTTCCTCGAGCATCTCCGGCGTGAGCGCATTACGCTTCTCGGGCCGATTGATGGTGACGAACAACAATTCACCGTCGATCCGCTTGGTGATCAGGGACGTGCTCATGGCCGCACCTCACACAGTTGAGGAGTATCCGCAGATTTCGCGGATCACGCAGATCTGGAAAGGATCCATAGACGGGCGCATTGCACCGTCACTTGCAGGGTGGGAAGCGAAACTCTTGTTCGACAAAATCTGCGGAATCCGCGCCATCCGCGGAATGCCCGTCTTTGCATCCCTCTTCGTGCCTTCATGTTTGAGTGTTTGACTCTTCCTTGGGGTCCTTCGCGCCTTGGCGGTTCACACCGTTCAGCCGGCCGGCTTGATGAACTTCACGCACACCGGCATGGGGATCTCGATCGAATGCCCGGTCGGCGCGAGCTTGCCGGTCGCCGGGTCGATGCGAAAGACTTTGATCGTGCCTGAATCCTGATTGGCCGCCAGCAGAAATTTACCGTCTGGATCGATGCCGAAGTTGCGCGGCGTGCGGCCGCCGGTCGGCTGGTGTCCGATCGGACTGAGCCGTCCCGTGTCGGCGTCGATCGCGAAGATGGCGATGCTGTCGTGGCCGCGGTTCGAGCCGTATAGGAACCGGCCCGACGGGTGCACCTGCACTTCGGCCGTGGTGTTGCTGTCCCAAAACGCCGGCGGCAGGGTGGTTACCGTGTGCAGCTCGGTGAGCGTTCCGTGCGCCGGATCGTACTTCATCGCCGTCACGGTCGACGCCATCTCGTTGATCACGTACGCGAAGCGGCCGCTGGGATGGAAGGCGAAGTGGCGCGGACCGGAGCCCGGCGCGACCGACGCCGCCGGCGGATCGTTGGCTGTGAGCTTGCCTGCGGCCGGATCGAACCGATAGACGAGCACTTTGTCCAGGCCCAGGTCCGCGACAAAGGCATAACGGCCGCCGGGATCGAGATTGATCGAATGGGCGTGCGGCGCCTCCTGCCGCTCGCGGTTCACGCTCGTCCCCACATGCTGGACTTTGCTCGACGCGTGGGCAAGGCGGCCGTCGGGGCCGGCCGGCAGCACCGCCGCGCTGCCGCTCCCATAGTTTGCTACCAGGACGTTTTTACCCTCCCGGTCGACGACCAAATGGCACGGGCCCGCGCCGGCCGAAGATTGGTGGTTCAACTTCGTCAGCCGCCC
Organism: Planctomycetia bacterium; assembly: GCA_016191115.1. Classification (GTDB taxonomy): domain Bacteria; phylum Planctomycetota; class Planctomycetia; order Pirellulales; family JACPPG01; genus JACPPG01. Next base: position 14,746 of record JACPPG010000021.1, read on the forward strand.
GCTCGGCCGCTCGATCGCAAACGCGGTGACGGCGCCCGTGTTCCCGTCGGCGTCGGCCACTTCGCTGACGGCGTACAGAAATCGCTTGGCGGGATCGATCGCCAGGAACGACGGGTTCTTGACGTCGGCGGTCACGCCCAGCCGCTCGATCGCGCCGGTGGCCGGATCGAGCCGGCAACAATAAATGCCCTCGCTCTTGCCGCCGGTGTACGTGCCGACGTAGACGAGCAGCTTGTCGGCCGGCGTCTGGTCCGCGCCCCCCTGCGCGTGCCCGGGCGCAGCGGAAAGGGCGGCGGAGAAACCGAGGAAGGCGCACAGAGCGTGTTGAAGATGGCGGTGCGTCATGAGCAAATGGATCCCGGTGATTGTGTGAAACGAGAGTGGCACATCAAAGCGGCAGGCCGATTCTACTGCGCCGCGGAGCCCGGTTGAACCGGTCCCATACCGCGACGCGCCCACCGAATACTTGTAGGAGGCGACTCCCGTCGCCGACCGAGCACAAAATACTGCGCAGCCCGGGTATGACACCCTATGCTAGAGTGACGCTTCGCACGAGCGAAAAGGCAGTGCGTTCGGCGACGGGAGTCGACTCTTACAACCTTTGCCATCCCGATGTTGCCATTCGTCCGCGAGCTCGATCGCCGCGACCGGCTGCTGGCCCGGGCCGGCTGGTTCCAGGTCGCGCTGCTGGCGGCCAGGCTCGTTGCGATGCCCTTCGATCACCGCACGATCCTGGGCCTCAACCCGTGGATCAAGCCGAGCAAGTTTGCCGTCTCGATCGCGATCTACGTGTGGACGCTGGCCTGGTTTCTGCCGCACGTCACCGGTCCGCGATGGGCCAAGGGGCTTATCCGCTGGGGCACCGTGGTCGCCATGACGGTCGAGATCATCTGCATCGCCGGCCAGTCGCTCCGCGGAACCCCCTCACACTTCAACGATCGTACGCCACTCGATGCCGCCGTGTTCGGCCTTATGGGCGCCCTCATTTCCTTCAGCACGCTCTTGGACGTGCTGTTGTTGCTGCTATTCTTCACGCGGAACGTTCCGCTGCCGCCGACGTACTTGTGGGGCATCCGCTTTGGCTTGCTGGGCGTGATCGTGGCCAGCGGCGTCGGCGCCGCAATGGTCGTGCGCGGCGCGCATTCGGTGGGCGGCGCGGACGGCGGACCGGGCCTGCCGTTTGTGAATTGGAGCACGTCGCTGGGGGACCTGCGCGTGTCGCACGCGATCGGCCTGCACGCTTTTCAGGTCTTGCCGCTGGTGGGGTACTGGCTCAGCCGCACGCGCCGCACACTATCGTCCGCGCGACAGGCCGCCGTGCTCTCCGCGGTCACGGCCGCCTACGGCGTGGTCTTCGCCGTGACGCTGTGGCAAGCCCTCGGCGGCCGACCGTTGTGACGGCGGCGCCGCCCACGAGCCGCGGGCGTTAGCGGCCGCGGCAATTTGTCGTGTGCCGAAAAATGAGCCAGACCCCGGACTTTGCCGTTCTCCTGGGCCACGATGCAGGGCCATTCTGTTTTTCAAAATGGCGAGGCGGGAAAATGGGACTGGCTCCGAGCATAAACAGCGCAAGTCCTTTCAGACCAACGTTGCGTCTCGGTGCCTGTCCCACTTTCCCGCCGGTGCGCCGCCGGCAAGCTTCATGCCACGCGGAGTCACCCGATGAAATCCAGCACCTGCCCGATCGCCGCCGCGATTGCCGCCACGTTGTTCCTCGTGGGTGCTGCTCGCGCCGCCGGAACGACTGTTCTCTATGCCGATCGCGCCGTTAAGCTCGACAAGACTTTTGACGACGGCGATCAACTGTGGATCACACCCGAGCAACTGACCGAGATCAGCGGTTTCGTGCTCAAGCCGCAGGGAGTGTGCCTCGACGACATTTGTATCCCGATCGGCCGCAAGCCGGCCGACGGCTTCGTGCGCACCGAGAACGGGCAAGAGCTCTTCAACCTGACGAAGCTCGCGCGGAAGCTGGACCAGCCCGTGGTCGCTGACCAGGAACGGAAGGCGTGGAGCTTTGGCCCTCGCTCCTCGGCCGCGGGTGGCGACTTTACATCCGTCATGGCGCCCGACTTTGTGCTGCCGGACCGGCAAGGAAAGCTCGTCCACCTGTCGGACTTTCGCGGCAAGAAGGTGTTCTTGGTCACCTGGGCTTCGTGGTGCGGGTGCCGGCTCGACCTGCCCGGCTGGCAGACGCTCTACGAGGAATTGAAGGACAAGGGGCTTGAGATCATCGCGGTGGCCGAGGACACCGGGGGCGAGGAGGCGGCCGGCAAGTTCTACGACCGCGCCAAGGCGACCTACACCACGCTCATCGATCCGGCGCACGTCGTCAGCACGCTCTACCAGATGGTCAACGTGCCGATGGGCGTGTGGATCGACGAGCAAGGCCGCATCGTCCGCCCGGCGGAAGTGGCGTATTCCAAGAAGGTGTCGCTCTTGTCGATCAAGGTCGACGGCGACCACTACGTGGCCGGCTTGCGCGACTGGGTGGCGAAGGGAGACCAGAGCGTGTATGCGCTCAAGGACGAGGCCCTGCGGAAGCGCCTGCCGCAGCGCGACGCGAAGTCGGGCCTGGCGGACGCGAACTTCAAGCTGGCCGTTCAGCTTCACAAGCAGGGCGATGAAACCGGCGCCGAACAGTACTGGCGCGCGGCGCAAGAGCTCGAGCCCGACAACTGGAACTACCACCGCCAGGCCTGGGCCTTCCACCCCGGCGAGGCCAACGGCCTGTGGATGAAGAAGTACCGCGAGCTGGGCGACCGGGAGTACTACGCGCCCTTGGATCTGCCGGAACAGACGCCGTGAGGGCAAGGCAGCTTGCGACCACGCAAGCCGCTGGAAAACCGAGCCACGGCAACCCTCCCACGCATTGCCGGCGCGGCGATCTGGGCCTCAGCGCGTTTTCTTGAGCCGCTCAATGATCGTCCCATTGTCGCGGACCTCAAACTCAATACCCTTGCGCGGCTGGCTGACGCGGATCTCACGGAGTTTCGCGTCTTTGAACCGGAATTGCCATCCGCTTTGCAGATACAAGAGCCCCGCACGGTTTTGGGCCCCCCTCCCTGGGTTCGCTATCGGGCGTTCCATAGGCACGCTTTACCTCCCTCCCACGACGCGCCCAACGCAATTCCCTCGGTTGTCTTTCCAGCAAATGTGCGCACAAGCGGACGACACCAGGGCTCGCTCATGGCTATGACCTCGATGGAAGCGCTAACTAACCGAACAACGGGCAGCCGCGGGATGGTGGGACTTCTACCAACAGTGCCGCCTTTTCCGATTAGCGAACGCGGGACGCGCATGCTACCGCCGTTGCAATCGGCACATTCGGCATTTCAGGACCATTGTAGCCCACCCTTTTGGGCATTGATTGCTATAGCCGATACGTTCCCCATAGCCCGCGTGGGCGTCACGGCAATCAAAAAAGGGGTAATCCATGCAACGGTTCATCTCGCGGCAGCGTTTGTCGGCGTATCTCGGGGCTCTGGGGACGGGCATCGTGCTGGCGTCTTCCGGCTGCACGCACGTGCAGCTTCAACGGAACACGGTCCGGCAGGCCCGCACCGTCGGCGACATCCACCAGCAGCAGGTGCTCAACAACCTGGCGATGTTCGTTTACGACAACAACTCCATGCCGTCGTTCTCGATTCCCAACCAAGGCGGTTCGAACGTCACCGACACGGGCAATGCTTCGGTGGCGCCGGGGTTTGGCCGGGCGACCAGCAATTTCCTCTTCGACGCGCTGGGCCTGAATTTCGGCGCCGCGCGGGAAGCCCAAGAATCGTTCACCATGACGCCCGTGAACGACCCGCGCAAGTTAGAGCTCATGCGCTGCGCGTACCAGCAAGCGGTCGCGAACTGCGGACGCGGCGAAGTCTCCGAACACTGCCCCGATTGCCAGACCATTCAGAACAAGTTCTATACGGGCGACCCGGACGGCGACATCGCGGAAAGCGGCGAAGGGGCCGTCACCTCCGAGTGTCTGAAGCCGAATTGCTGGTTCTGCGTGGGCTGCAAGAAGGACGTCCCTAAGGGCTGCCCGTGCCTGTACGTGGGCGAGTACTGCGGCGTGTACGTGTGGGTTCCGGCCGGCGGGCGCGACGAGCTGACGAAGCTGACGCTGGCGATTTTGGATTACGCGCTAAACGATCCGCCCAAGTTGCGCAGCAAGCTGGTGACGTACTACATCGACGAAAACGGCCTGCCGACCACGCAAAAGCAGTCGGTGGGCACGGTCACGGCCGCGGTGAATATCGACGAGAACAACGCCAGCCTGCTGAATACGTCGAAACCGGAAGAGGCAAAACTCGAGCAAGTTCTCAAGGGCCGCTTGCAGGTGGTCGATAGCCGGCTTCAAAACCTTGAGTCCGATTCGAAGCTGAACACACCGGCATTCCGCGACGAGCGCAACCGGCTGTTGGCCGAGCGGGCGTCGCTAGAGAACAAGCTGCAATATATCAGCGAGCAGTTTCGCAAAGGCGTGCTGAAGGACCGGTTCTACCCGCCCTCGCCCAGCATGGTACCGGGCTCGCTATTGCTGCCGTTCAATCTGCAGCAACAGACACTCACGCCACCGCCGCCAGGATTCTTCGGTCAGTAGCGGGATGGCGTCGCGCTCCGGTACAGAGGGACGTACGTGGGCGGAGGGGGAGGGGGAGGGGGGGCGGCTGATTGCAATGCCGCCTCAAGGGACGTTCGAGCGTCTCTGGCCTGCTTGACGAACTTGGCGGCCGGATCGATGAACTGGTAGGCTCGTCCGCCAATCGCCTTCCGACCGTGGGACAATGCCTGCTCCGCAACGTGCAACTTCCGCACTGTTTCGTGGGCGTGCGTCGGGGTCTGCGTGTCGACAAGAGCGCTTTCATATGCTTCTTGGACGGCGTTCTGGATGCTGTTGAGTTCGGATCTCCGTTTGTCATCCGCCTCCTTCACCAACCTGCTCATGCCATTGTTGATCTCCGCGATCTGCACGGCCGCATTCGCCATGAACGCACGAATGTCCGGCACATGCTTGGCACGCAAATACGCATCCGTGTGGTAGTCGAAGGCGAGCTGCAGCCGGCCGGCGCTATCCTCAAAACCCTCACTGTAGTTCGCGGCGTCGTTCGCGAACGATTCGGCCCGCACGAGCAATCTATACGCCTCGCGGGCGCGGGATTCTTCTGCATGCTTCGGTGTTTCATTTGTTTTGGGATAAAGCTGCTTGGCGACCGCCGCGGCGATCTTCGCTTTGACCTCCAGCGACTTTGGCTCGCGATTGTAACCCAGGTCGATAGCCCGGTCGTCCGAGCGCAGGGCCTGATCCAAGACGGCAAGGGCCGCTTTGTCCGGTTCGTCGCGCTTGTCCCGTTTGATCGGCGGGTCGGGCCGAACGGGCGGCCGGTTGTTCGCGTCTCCGTCGCACGACTTAGCCAGACCAGGATTCCGCGCCGCCGCAGCCACGACCGGCGCCGCGACCAGTCGCCTCAACGCATCCGCGCGGTCCCGATAGGCATCGCGAAAATTCGGATCCAGACGGATCGCCTGATCGAACCGCTGGATGGCCACGAGCAGAATCCGCCGATCGGCCGTCGTTTCGGCTGCTTCCGGCGTTTTGCCCTTGTCCATGGCGCCGATCAGCAGTTTTCCTTGCTTATAAGGAGGAACGCTCCACGACGGGTTGGCGCGTTCCGCATCACGATACTTCTCGCAGGCACAACAAACTAGGTTGCGTGCGTCGGCTTCACCAGCGTCATACTGATCGGCGAATGCGTCGCCCCAACTGTCGTAGAGCTGCGGGGGCACGGGGTGACTCTTTTGCTGCTGGAACGTTTCTTCGGCCTTTCTGAAGCTGGCGAATGCCTGGTCGAATGACGCCATATCATTCGCTTTGAACTGCGTCGCTCGCTTGGCCCACATTCGGCCCAGCCGGTGGTGCACGTCTCCCACCTGACAGTTGTGCTGCCGCGCCCTTTGATAGTCGGCAATCGCATTCTCCGTCTCGTCCTTGCTTTCCCAATAGATGCCCCGCAGCCAGTACAGGTCCCACGGGTTGTCGGCGGCCTTGCCCTTGGAATTGGTCTTGGTCTTGCCCCCATTCGCATTCTTTGCTTCGTACTCGCGAATCTTGTCCGTGCAGTGCTTTTGAATGTCGTCGAGCGCGACGACGTCCTTTTCCTTGCGCACCCAGGCCTCGATAGGCTCGCGGCTGTAGCTGCCGGGGTCGGCGATCTGCAGCCATTGCCCGTCGACCTTCTTCACCTCGGCCGGCCATTCCATCTGAAAGACCGTGGCGCCGCCAGCGCGGTCGCCGGGAGATTTGCGCAGTTGCACGGTGGCCGACTTGGGCATGACCTTGGCGTCCTTCCACTTCTCAGCGCGACACGGAAGCGCGGACGAGACCGCCAGCACGCAAAAAACGACCACGCGCACGATGCTGCCGTTCATGAGGATAACCCCGTCGCCAGAGGCGTTGCCGCGACCGAAGAGCCCCCTGATGGAGCCGAACACCCCGCGGATTGTACGGGAAAAACAGCGAATCGCAAATTGCGCGGTGCAAATTCAGGCCGGTTTGGCGCCGGCGCGGGTGCATCGGGCGGTGCGGCGGCGCTCCCCAACGGCGCGGCCGTTGGCCCCGGCGACGGGTCCGCCGGCGTTCCGGTTACTGGTCCCGCCAACGCCGACCTGGCATGTGTCGTGGCCGCCTGGCCCCGGCTGAACCCCCCCTCGGTCCACTTTTTGCTTTCCAGGAGACAACGGCTGCAACCGGGTCAAAATCTCCCGGAAGCGCTCAATCCGGCTGACGCGGCAACGACCGCCCTGGCTCGCAATTGGCCAGTCGCGGGTTCGCGCGCGGATGCTGCGGCGTCACGGCGCGAGATTCTCGACATGGACCACCAGCGAGGCAATGAAGCCGTCCGGGAGTGCGTGCAGCAGTGCCTCGGCCAAGCGGGCGACCCGCTCGAAGCCTTGAACCGGCAACTTGAAAGTTTGGCGGCCGGCGGCTGGTTGGCAGCGGACATCGCCGCGGTTCGAAACGCCGCCATACGGATGTTGGCTGGCATCCTTGGACAGGGGATGGAGGACGGCCCAGTCCAACGGCAGGAAGGATCGGAAACGCGGTAAGACTGCCGCACCGCCGCGATAGAGCGGAGCCGTGTGAAGGCCTCCTGCGCCACACGCTTCACGGCGATTTGGTCGGCGAGCCGGCGAGCGAGCGGCAAACCCGAATTCGTACGATATGGTGCATCACGACATGTTCCCGCGACGCTCCGTCTCGATGGCAAGCAAGCGGTTGTACTTGCTCAAGCGCTCCGATTGCGTGAGCGAGCCGGCCTTGGTGTAGTCAGCCGTCCAGCCGACGGCGAGATCGGCGAGCCAGTCGTCTTCGGTATCGCCGCTGCGAACCGAAAGCGTGACGCTCCAGTTCGCTGCACGCGCCAGACGGTACGCTTCAAGGGCTTCCGAGAGGGTGCCGATTTGATTGGCTTTGAGCAAGAGGGCGTTGCAGGCGCGGGCCTCGATCCCTCGCTGGATTCGTTGAGGATTTGTACAGAGCAGGTCGTCCCCAAGGATCAGGGCTTTGCCGGCTAAGGCGGCGCATAGATCGGGCCAGTCCTCCCAGTCGTCCTCCGCCAGCCCGTCCTCAATGCTGATAATGGGAAAACGTTCGACCCAGCCTGACACATGCGCGATCATTTGCTGGGCGGTCATCGGCGTCGGCCCCAGATCGTATCGGCCGTCTCGATAGAAATGGCTCGACGCCACGTCAACCGCCAGTGCGACATCTCGCCCCGGCTCAAAGCCGGCGGCGCGAATGCACGTCACCGCGTGTTCGAACAACTGTTCGGCGCTCGCGGCTGGTGGCGCTAACCCGCCTTCGTCGGCCGTGAGCCAGCGCATGTCGTATTCGCGACGGATCAGCGCGACGGCTTGTGCATAGACGGCGCTGGCCATTACCAAGGCCTCATCGATCGTGCGGGCGGACCGCGGCACTATGAGCACATCCTGGATTGGCACCTGTCCGCCGGCGTGCTTGCCGCCGCTAAAGAGATTGATGGTCAGCCGCGGCAAGTGGCGAATTGGCGTGCCCAACATGTCGGCGAAGTGCTGATACAAGGGCACTTGCCTTTCCACGGCTTGCGCCCGCGCGAACGCGAGTGAAACGGCCAGGATGGCGTTCGCGCCGAGTCGCGCCTTGTTGGGCGTGCCGTCCAGTTCGGCGAGAACGCGGTCGACGTCCGCTTGCGTGGCGATGTCCGCTCGTCCTGAAAGTGCGCGATTCAATTCATGATTGATGTTCGCCACCGCCTTGCGACAGCCGCGGCCGGCGTAGCGCGCCGGATCGCCATCGCGCAGCTCGACCGCTTCAGCGGCGCCGGTCGAGGCACCGCTGGGCACGGAGGCGGTCCCGGTGGTCCCGCTCGCCAGCGCGCACGTGGCGCGCACGGTAGGGCATCCGCGGCTGTCCAAAATCTCCAGGCCGGTCAAACGTCGGATCGTCACGCTGCGCTTAGACTCTTTGCAGAAAAGCGGGAATCAATTCAGCAATCGTTCGCGGCGGTTTGAGCAGCAGCCCGAGCACCGCCTGCTGCTGCCGGGATCGATTTGCTTCTTGAAGATACTCGACCGGTGAACGGCCTGCGACCCGGGCCAACAGGCAGCCCAGCGTATGTTGCACGGCGCGATCTTCAAAGCCGACCTGCCAAGGCACGACTCCCAGACTTTGGCGATACGCGATCCAGTATTGATTCGCCGCGCGAGCGAATCCTGCCCGGCGGTCGACGCGATGGTGTGCCTTGCTTAACAAGTGCGTAAGTGAGAAGCCGATGTCGAATGCCGGGTCGCCCACGTGGGCCACCTCGTGATCCAACAGGATCAATCGGCCATGATGGACGAGGATGTTCTTGGGACTGAAGTCGCCGTGGACGAAGGTATCGTGACGCGCGCGAGTACGATCGAGAAGGCCTCCGAGGAATGCCGCGGCTTCGGGCACTTGCTGGGACGTGAAGGCATAGTAAGGCTCCAGCCGCAGTGACTCGAACAGCGATTGGTCGTGGAGCTCTTGCGGCAAGTCGACACGTTGCTCGTACCCTCGCCGATGAATCAAGCCGAGCATCTCGCCGAACTGGCGGAAGTGCTGGCTGTCGACCGGCCGGCTCAAGAGCAGCGTCTTCCAGTTGTCGTGCGGTTCGGGCACGAATTGCATGGCCAGCAGGTGGTGAGCACGGTCCTCAAAGAGGAACGTGGGCACGATTCCGTGCGGCAGCGACCGGCTCAGCCATTGCATGGCCAAGGCTTCCCGATGTACACGCACCGGGTCGGAGAACCAGTCGACGGCTACCCGCAACTTGGCTAGCCCCTGCTTGACGACCCACTTTTCGCCGCCCGCCAAGTCGACCAGCATCGTTCGATTGGAGACCCCGCCGGCCAGGCGGCGGACTGCGAGCGGTTCATGGGGCGACACGCGGCCGGTCGAGCGCAGATAGGCCTCCAAGTGGCCGGGCTGCTCGATGTCAAGCTGGCCGCTGTCGTTCCCAGGAGAACTGCAAAGTCCGGGGTCTGGCTCATTTTGTCGGCACATGCGGTTCTCAATTCTTCCGAAGGACCTTCGGCCGACAAATGTGCCTGACCCCCTCTCCCAAGACTTTGCTGTTCTCCTGCTGTCGTTCCCTTGAGCCGTCGAGGTCATGACGTTCCATTGTATCCTGCACGGCCGTGTCGCACCCCAGGGGCTCACGACGTTTGTGGCCTTGCCCCGAGGAAGGTGGCACATCGCTCGTAATCCGGCGCCTGCCCGCGACGAAGGTTGAACGCCAGGACATGCATGCCGAAGACGTGAGCCAATTCTCCCACACGCCGGCCGATCCAAAAAGGTCTATAGATCCCCATTCGTCGGCACCGAAATCTTGTTGTCCTTCGACCACGATAGCGGCAGCCCGGTCGCGCCGAATTCGACCAGCGCACGATATAGCCTCGGCCGCAGAGTCTCGTCAAATACCGTGGCACAGTTCGGGCACAGCGATAGAGCGTTGCTTCGACTGACGCCCAGCGCCTTCACTTCGTCAATGAGAAATCCTGGTAGGCGCTGTTGAACGATTGCGTCCCTTGGTAGGCGTCGCGGGCACCCAAAGCCCCGCGCAATCCGATCCGCCCGACGGCCAACACGGCGCTGCCGCCGCCTGTCGCCGGCGTCAGGGCGATCAACGCCCCCGTGATGACGGCCTCTCGCGTAGCCGATAGGCCGAACTCCACCAATCCAGGGACAAACGTGTCGTCCAGCCCGCTACGGCGCCAGGCGGCCTGCTTGGCCGCGTCGAAATAGGTGCTCTCCCAGAAGGTGCTGGCAACCGCGTCCAGGCAGCGCGCGATCCCGGCAACGAAGAGTCTAATTGCTCAGGTCAAAACAAGACGAATCGTTCCTTACTGCCCGCCTTCCTTTTCTACCTTTTCAAGAAATGCGATGGGATCGCATACGAATGAGAAGGCGCGTGACGCTTTAATGTCCTTTACGACATCTTCAATCGTAGGCTCCAATACAGATTGGCTTTCACTCCAAAACAGATAGTCATGAAGCTTAGCCCATCGCACAACAGCCTGCAGCATGTCTACTACTGTCTCTCGTAGATCCAGTCGGATTCTGACCATAAGCAAGCGTCCATCTCCGTAATGCAATTCGATCCTATGCTCATCGTCCGAGCCGCCCCACGCCTTGATTGACTCGGACCAAGCCGCCGCGCGCGGAAACAGGCTAGAGAGCTCTTCTACATTCGGCGCTTTGCTGTTCGTCCACCATTCGTAAAGGTCAAACTCCTCGGTGCGAATGCTGCGCGGAACGCTGTGGAAAAACGCCTTAACAGCATCCTTAGGAATAACCACTACATCGTACTGCCATACAGCCATGGGCTAACCTAGTTGTTGAATAAGTCTAGCAGATCAGAGAAGTCCTTGTACCCTGCGTACGGGAGCTGAACGCGGACTACCGGGACTTCCTTCAAGCCAAGCTCGCGCGCCGCGCGAAGACGGTGGTGTCCGTCGACGAGGAACTTCATCCCATTGTACTCGACGTACTTGAGCGGATCTTTAATTCCATTTGCTGCGACGTCCGCCTTTAGTCCTTCAAATTGCGCCCGAGCAGCACCCGTCCGCACGCTGATCCGATGCGTCGGAAGAAGCGAATCTGTGGGAACGCGGGGTATGCTCGGGTCGCAGCTCGCCGTATTGTGTACCAATATGGCATCTTGCCCGACGGCGAAGGTGTGATGCTCGTCGATGGTCAGGTTGTTGACGGGGAAGCCGGAGCGGAATTCCTGCTCGATGCGGATAACGGTCCGGGGCTGTCCACCGTGGCCGATCAGCGTGTCGCCCACGCGCAGCTCGTGGGAGTTGACCCAGCGGCCCGCGAGCGACTGGCCTTGATCCTCCTTCTCGTCTAGTTCGCGCGGCGTCGTACGCTCAGCGAGGTCCCGCCCATTCAGGACCCAGAACGGATGATACACGGTCGTGCGGATTTCGCCACCGTCCGTGCGGATCGTTACGACGGGTCCCTCATAGATGTTCTCGTGTCGCGCGGCAACGCGCCGCGGGACCCAGCGGCCCGTTCGGAAGTCGTGGGCAAGGACGAAGTCGCCTTTGGCAATTTCCGCGATCGGACGCGGACCAGTTGGCGTGGCGACAAGCGTGTCGGGTGCAAAGCACTGTATCTGGTTAAGAATCTTGAGCTGGCTGTTCCCAGCAAGCCGGGCGGCATCATCCACCGCCCCGGGGAAGGCGCCGACCAACAGGCGGGACGCCTTGAGCTCGCCAGCCAGGCCGCGGACCCCGGCGACGACGCCGACGTAGTTGATTGTACCCAAGGCGGCGTTGCCCAGCATGCTCCAGTAGTTCCCCTCGCGGAAATCCTGGTAGGCGCTGATGAACGATTGCGTCCCTTGGTAGGCGTCGCGGGCACCCAAAGCCCCGCGCAATCCGATCCGCCCGACGGCCAACACGGCGCTGCCGCCGCCTGTCGCCGGCGTCAGGGCGAATAGCCCCACCGTGATGGCGGTCTCGCGGACCAGGCCCATCGTGAAGTCGACCACGGCCGGCACAATCGTCTGGTCGAGCCCGGCGACCTGCCAGGCGTCCGCCTTGGCGGCGTCGAAATAGGTGCTCTCCGAAAACGTGCTGGCAACCGCGTCCCAGAATGCCAAATTGAGCGCGGCCCCGACGTTGCGGGCCTTGTTCCAGGCGTCGATCCCGGCCGACACGATGGTCGAGAACGTAAGCGGCTGCTTGGGCGGAGCCTGAAGTTTGGTCGGATCTGGGTCACCCAGATCAATCGTCCAATGGACATTGACGGGCGTGTCAACGCCGTGATCGGTGTTGACTCCCGTGTCACGATGTTCACGCGTTCCGTCTTTCTTGGACGTTACCTTCCCGGTCGCATCCTTCGTCTGCGTGACCGAGTAGACGAGCGTGTCGATAGTGGTGGTATTCGACTGCTCGGAAATATCCGGGCCGACGTAGTCGCTCACATTGAAGGTCGTCGTCTTCCCGCTTGTCGCGAATGTCTGGGTGTCCTTCTCCGTCCTCTCCGTATCAGCGTCGTATGTCGATTTATGGTAGTGCGTTCGCGTTACGAGGTTAGCCCCCGGTGCTCGCTGATCGCCGCCCGGTAGACCGATGGTATAGCCCTTGATCTCTGTGACGTAATGCCCGTACCCATTAGGAGAATCCGCGAACCATCTGTTGAAGGAGCCCGCGCGAACGGTGCGGACCGAAGTCTCATTCTGCTCAATCGTCCCCTGCTGGACGGAATACGAGCCATCCGAGCGAGGCGTTCCCGAATAGGTTCCTTCCTTTGTCGCGTTCGCGTGGAGAAGAAACTGTGTCAGGAACGTGTCAGGAACAGTGCCATTCGTCCCTGACGTTTTTACGGATGTACCGGAAACGGTGGCCGATTGGGGATGCTCGGCTGCCATGCATCGACGGACTCAAGCGCGGCCTTCACCGCGGCTTCAAGCTGCGGATCGCGGCCGGCGCGCCAGTCGTCTGGCATGATTTCGACCGCGATATCCGGACGGACACCTTCATTTTCGATTCCCCAAGCCCCCGATGGATCATAGGCGCCGCGCGCCGGGATCTGAAGACGGCCGCCGTCGACGAGTTGCGGAGGACGGCTGGCCGCCCCATACGGGCCGATGCCGCCACCACTCGTGCGATGGCCCACGGTTGGTCCGACCTTTGCCAATTTAAACATCAATGCGAATGTCTCAGCGGCCGAGCCATTGTTCTCGTTGATAAGGAGGACCGTGGCGCCTCCATGGCGGCCGTTGATGGGTACGGCGAGATCATCGCCGTCGCGAAACAGATAATAATAGAGCGGCCGGCGCGAAAGCATCTCGATGAAGAAATCGGGAGTGATCCCCCCTCCGTTGTGGCGCTGATCGATGATCACGCCCGCCTTGCTCTGCGTGGCGAAAAATCCGCGAAGGAACGTCTGCACGTCGGGATTTCCCCAAGTGGGGATGTGGAAATACCCAAGCTTGCCGTCCGAAAGGTCGTGCACAGCCTTCTTATTTTCGCGGGCCCAATTGGCCATTCGTAGCGACGCTTCGTCGCTCAGTGGGACGACGCGAACGGTTCGGGCAAGCGCGCCATCGGGTGTCTTACCGACCAACAGTCGCACTGGTCTCGACGCTTTGCCGCGTAGCGCGACATAGATGTTCTGTTTCGCGTCAAGCGGTTCGTCGTCGATCGCAAACAAATACTCGCCGTCCATCACTTCAGAGCCAGGCTGTGCCAAGGGTGCTCGCACCGGGCTCGATGCATCGTAGTCACCCGAGCGCAGTACGCGCTTCATCCGGTATAGTCCGTCGGACACTTCCAGATCGGCGCCCAGCAAACCGACGGGCTCGGGCTCATCGAGATTCGACGACACATCGCCACCGCCCACGCCCAGGTGGCTAACGGACACGTGGCCCAACATCCGCCGCATGAGCACGTTGAGCTCCTCGCGCGAACGAATGCCTGGTATGAACTCGGCGTAGCGCCGCTCGATCTCCGGCCAGTCCAATCCGTGAAGCTTGGGGTCGTAGAAGAAGTCGCGCATCACGCGCCACGATTCATGGACGATCTGTCTCCACTCGCGGCCCGGGTCGACCGGAACGGGGAGAGCACCCAGCGATACCGGTCGAAGCGTGACCTTCGACCCCTGAAATGCGGCCAATCGCAGATTCGCTCCGCCTGCGCAAAGCACCGTCTTGCCGTCGCGGGATACGGAATACGTCGCGACCAGCGGAATCACCTTCTTGATTTCAGCGGGCGAGCGCAGGTCGAGGCGATGGATTGCCTGGCTCGGCGGCTGTCCCGATCCGGGCGTCGCCGGCCATTCTTCGACGACCATGTACAACACGCCGGCTTCACCCGCTGCCAACTCGGCCGGCAGGTTTCGCCTGACGTCGATGGGGACGATTCGCTCTTCGATTCCATCGAAGTCGATGGCCGTTGCGCGCCGCTCGTTCCATCTTACATCGAGGTTGGGGGCGCCGCTCGCAACGGGAGCGGGATCTCCGTCAACGAGCACGATGGCGTTCAAATGGCGAATCACCAATGGCTGCGACAGCACTGCAGACATCACGCCCCACTGGTAGTCAGCGGCTGGCGCATTCGGGCTCGACAAAAAGTACAAGTACCGACCGCTGCGATCGAACACGGGGGATTTGGCGTAGTCGTCGTCGGGCGTTACGGGATAGCTCCGGCCTGCTGCCAGATCGTACACGTAGATCCCGGGCAATCGATTCTCGCCGTACTTGGAATAGGCCAGGTACTTTCCCTCGGGGGACCAGTTGAGCTGAAACAGTCCTTGCGCGGAGGAAACCGAGCTGTCGATCTGACTGACGTCCCCCTTCGACAGATCCGCCAGCCAGATTCCCAATCGCTTGTCGGAAAACGAAATGTGATTGCCACTGGGCGACCAGGCCAATTCGCGATAGAACGAGGGCCGCGGCTCGATCGCAATGGCGGTCTCTTTTCCACTTTGATTGTCGCGCACCGTGAGGACGTACTCGCCCGAGGCATCGGAAAAGTATGCCATCCGCTTTCCGTCAGGCGAAAGGCTGGCCTCGCGCTCGGCGACGCCGGAAGATTTCGTGACGTTCGCCACCTTTCCCGTGCCGGTGTCCACCAGCAGCACGTCGCCACGGGCGCACACGACGGCTTGCTTGCCATCAGGGCCCAGCGCGACGGATTGAACCTGGGAAAGCGCGTTGACGATGCGTGGTCGCAAGGCCTGTTCGTCGCGCTCGATACCAACTTCCATGGGCCGCGCGACTTCGCTCGCCAGATCGAAGATTTGCAAACCGCCGCGACCGACCAGCACGATCGATGTCTCGTCGGCCGCCGCTTCGCGAACCCCAAAATCCCGCAGATTCGTAAGTTTGCGGGTTGCCTTGGTTGCGAGATCGTAGACATACAGGTCGAAACGCCCGTCGAGATCGGAGAGAAAATAAACCTTCTCGCGAATCCACATCGGATCGCGCGCGTTGGACGTTTCATCGGTGACTTTTTCCACGGCCCCTGAATCGAGGTCCGCAATCCACAAGGGGGCGCATTCGCCGCCTCGATAATGGCGAATTTCGACAAAGTAATAGTCGCGCGCCCTCGGAAGGTAAGCCATTCGTTTGCCGTCGGGCGAGAAGCATCCCGTGAATCCGCCGGGCAGCGGAAGCGGCGTCGGGATCTGGTCGCCGAGGCTCATCGTGAAGAGCCTGCTGTTCCCCTCGCGATTGGAATTGAGGAGCACTCGCGCAGAGTCGATCGTCCAACCGACTGGCAAGTCGCGGCCCGGGTGGTACGTCAACCGCCGTTCTTCACCGCCAGACTCCGTGCGAACATACACGTCGTAGACCGCCGAAGTGGGCAACGGATCGTCCGGCGACGCCGCCGCACGGCCGACAAGACGTTCGCTACGACGAAGAAAGGCAAGTTGAGCGCCATCGGGAGAAAAGTGGGGCATCGAATCGTGCGAGGCACCCGAGGTAACGGCCTGCGCTCGTCCGCCTGAGCGCGCAACGCGCCACAGCCGGCCGCCGCAGGCAAATACGACCTGATCCTCATGGATCGTGGCCCCTTCGAGCACAAAAGGGCCGTAGAACAGCTCAGCCCCGCGCGAAGCATCCGACATCGCGAGCCGTGCGGCCCATATCGCTACCGCGGCGACAAGGCGCCTGAACCGGCAAACATTATTCATAGCGCAATACCACCATGGGGTCGACTCTCGTAGCTTTCCGCGCGGGTAGATAGATGGCCAACCACGCCACAGCCACCAGAACCAGCGGAACGAAGAGGAAAACTTGCCAATCGGTTGGGCTCCCGCCGTTCAAAAGCGGAGCGAGAAATCGCGTGACTCCAAACGCCGCGCAAATGCCTGCCGCGGCGCCAATGGCCACCAGTCTCAGCCCGCGACGGACAAGCAGCGCGATCAGGTCGCGCGGCTGCCCGCCCAGGGCCATGCGGACTCCGATCTCCAGTTGTCGGCGCGTGACGCTGTACGATACAACCCCGTACACGCCGATTACCGCCAAAAGCAGCGCGAGTCCACCCATCACCGCAAACAGGATTGCCGACATCCGCGCCGGCGCGAGCGATTGACGGGTGTGCTCTTGAATCGTGCGCAGCGGGGAGAGCGCAAGATCGTTGTTGAAGGAACGTATCGCGCTGGCGATCGGCGTCAGCATCGCGTCGGCGTCGCCATTGGTTCGGATGCAGAAGGCCAGTTCGCGCGTTGGCGTCTGCGCAATCGCAAGATACACAAAATCAACGTCTTCCTCACCGAACGACCAGTATTTACTATCCTTCACGACACCGACGATCTCGACGCTTTCGCCCGGACCACCGCTGGCCATTTTGCCCAGAGCTTCCTTCGCTCCGCCGAATCGCCGCGCTAAGGATTCATTGATGATTACGACTCGCTTGGAGAGGCGCGAGTCCTTTGTGTTAAAATCGCGGCCGGCGACAAATGGAATACCCACGGTATCGAAATAGCCCGGCGCCGCCCAATTCAGCCCGACCATGACCGAAGCGCCGGCCGTCAAATCTTCACCGATCGGCGTCATCCCAGTATTGCTGCTACTGCGAGACAGGGGTGGAAATCGCGATACGCTGACGCTCTCGACGCCCGGCAGTTCTCCAATGCGCTTGAGGAAATCATCAACGAACTGATTGGTTCGCTGCATCGAGTATCCGTAAATGGTCAAGTCCGTGTCGAAGATGACCATCCGTTCGGTTTCGAAGCCAGGATCGAGCGTCTGAGCGCGCCGAAGTCCCCTGACAAACAAGCCCGCCGAGATCATTAGCACAACCGCCAACGCGAACTGCGCGGCTACCAACACGTTGCGCACCCGAGCGCTGCCAAAATCGCCGCCCGGCTCCTGGCTTTTGAGGGGAGCGATCAGGTCGGGCCGGGACATTTGCCAGGCCGGCGCCAGGCCGAATAGAATTCCGGCCACTACGGAGGCCAGCAGCGTGAATGCCAGGACTCGATAGTCGAGACTCGAGCCCAGCACAATTCCTCGCGGCCCGTCGGGCAACAGAACCTTGTAAAGCTCGAACGCCCACAGCGTCAGCAACAGCGCCAGCCCGCCGGCAAGGATGGCGACGAAAACGCTTTCGACCAGCAACTGGCGAACGATCCGCCAACGGCTTGCGCCAATCGCCATGCGGATCGCGATCTCGCGTCGGCGTACCGTCGCTCGGGCCAATTGCAGCGCCGCCGTGCTGGAACAACTCAGCAATAGGAGCAAGAGCACGACCACGCCCGCCAACGCTACAAGCTGCCCGACCCCTTCGGCAATCGACACGGGGATGCCTGTGAACGGGGCCGCCGAGAAGGACATGAATTCATTGCTCTGCGGAAACTCGGCGGCAAGCTGGCGGGAAATGTCAGCCAAGTCTTTATTGGCTTGTTCGATACTCGCCCCGGGGCGAATGCGGGCAAACGGATCCATCCAAGAATGATTTCGCTGGACCCGTTGCGAGGGAATATCCGGGCGAATTTCGTCCAACATCGTCGTCGAGGCCCACAAGATAGGCTGCACTACCGCCATCTGGCCGGTAAAGCTCTGCGGCATGACGCCCACGACCTTGAAGTCGTGGCCGTTCATCCGCATTGTCTTGCCGAGGACGTCGGGGCTTCCTTGGAATTTGTCCTGCCAATAGGCGTATCCAAGCACTACGACCGGTTGCGAGCCGGGGGTGTCGTTGTCGCCTGCATGAAACACGTCGCCCAAGAGCGCCTTGCGGCCGAGCACGTCGAAGAAATTCGGCGATACCATCGCGCCCTCGGCCAACTCGCTCGTCCCTTCCGATCGAATGCTAAGCTTCGCGTCCGCGGCAACCGCCACGTCCAACGTCGTCGACCGGTCGCGAAGATCCACGTAGTTCGGATAAGAAATCCCCTCGGAGGGGCGTTCGGCTCCCACTCGATTCGTGAGAATCGTCACGAGCGTCTCCGGCGAATCCACGTCCACGGCGTGCAAGAGCGACGCGTTAATCAGACTGAACGCGGTCGTCGTTGGCCCGATGCCCAGCGCCAGGCAGCCGATGAGCACGGCCGAAAACCCCGGATTGTTGCGCACCAGACGCGCCGCCTGCCGGATGTCCTGCCACCAGGAGTCCCACATGGTTATTGGTTCTCGTCGAATGGAAGGGTTGTGCGCCTAGATTCAGCCTGCGTTGGAGCGATCGTCTACCACACGGCCGTCGAGCAGGTCGACGATGCGTCGTGCGTAATTAATGTAGCGCGGGTCGTGCGTGACCATGCAAATAGTGGCGCCCCCCTGGTGCAAGGTGGACAGCAGGCGCATGATCGATTCGGCGTTCTTCGAATCGAGATTGCCAGTGGGCTCATCGGCCAACAGGATGTGCGGCGAGACAGCCAGCACCCGAGCCACGGCCGCACGCTGCTGCTGACCGCCAGACAATTGCGAAGGATAGTGCCGCGCGCGGTGCGACATTTCCACGCGCTCGAGCGCCTCTTGCACCCGACGCGTGCGATCCGCCTTTCGCATCGACTGGTACGTGAGCGGCAGATCGACGTTTTGCTCGACCGTCAAGTCGCCGATCAGGTTGAAGTTCTGAAAGATGAACCCGATCTTCTTATTGCGCAGCCTGGCGCGCTCGGGCTGGCTTAGCGTTGTCACCACGTCACCGTCGAGCGTGTAATTTCCCGCTGTGGGCGAATCGAGCAAGCCGAGGATCGACAGCAGCGTAGTCTTGCCGCAGCCGCTAGGCCCGGACACGGCCACGAACTCGCCGCGGTTGATCGTCAGGTCGACGTCGACCAACGCGCGCGTCTCGACGTCCTCCACGGCGAAAACTTTGCTGACTTTTTCCAGCCGAATGACTTGTGCCGGCCGCGACTGCAAATCCGATTGCGGTGCTCGAGTCGGTTGCGGAGTCGATTGCTTCATCGAGTCGTTCACGGGTCGGGCTCTTGCGGCGTCGTTTTGGAATCGCGGACTAGTTCTTGGTGACAACCTCGCTGGGATGATTGCAATCGGCGTGCCAGGTCGATCCTCTTTGAACAAGTAGCGAAATCGTCGTGACAGTCGACGGGTCGCGCCGTGGGCAAGGAGCAACTACGTTCGCAATTGGGATACTGGCGTCCCATTAGCGAGCGCCGCAGAGACGGCCGTTCATCGCAATGGAAGGCGCAATGACGAGCGGCAGCCGCTTCGTCCGACGCGATTCGCCAACGAGAGCGAGCCGCCATGCGCTTCGGCGATTTGCCGAGCCAGCGCCAATCCAACGCCGGAACCGCCCGGCTTGGTGGTAAAAAACGGGACAAACAGATTATCGGAGTTCAGCAGGCCGGCTCCCTCATCCTCCACCCAGATCTCGAGGACCGACGGGTTTGTTTCCGTCGACCCGAAAGCGCGGTGCAGGGGCGAATCGTGTACGGTCCATCCGATTGCCGCGCGCCCGCCGGTAGCCAGATTGGCGTCGACGGCGTTGCGAACCAGATTGACCAGTGCGCGGTCGATCTGATCCTCATCGGCCAACACCGTAACGTTCGTTTCGGAGGCAACCGTCACCTCCGTGCGAACCTCGGCCGCCACGACGCGTCGCACCAGTATGGCGACGTCGAGCGGCTTCTTGATGGGGGGCGGTTCGCAACTCAGCTCCGTATAGCATTGCAACATCCGCGAAAGCGCCTTGGACCGCTCGGCAATGACTTGCAAGGATTCCTTGAAATCCGTCTGCCAATCCGGCGGTTGCGGGCGTCGCTCGACAAGGTGCAACATCGTGGTTGCCAGCGACGAGATGGGCGCAAGCGAGTTGTTGATTTCGTGACGCATCACGCGGACCAAACGCAACCAAGCCTCTTTCTGCTCGCTGCGCAGCTCGGCGGTCACGTCCCACAAGACGACAAGTTGCATGGGCTCGCCGTGATGTCGAATCATGGTGCGGCGTAATTCCCAGCGCCGAGGAACCGTGTCCGAGAAAAGCTCCGCGATGCGCGGGCTGGGGCCACTCAGACAATCCTCGAGGCCCAGTTCTCCGGCACTGCGTCCCGCGAGCGATTCGAACCGCGAGCCGAGCAGCATTTCGGCACGCCGATTGGCCCGGCGCAGGCGGTTGTGGCCATCGAACGCCAGGACTGCCACGTCGATGCCCGCCAATACCCGATCCAATAGTGCCCCCGATTCGGCGACTTGGATGCGCTGGCGGTGCAGCACGTCGCGCAGCGCATTGGCTTCGTCGATAAGCTCGTCCAGGGCGGCGTCGGAATGGGCGGCTTGCAGTCGAATTGAAAAATCGCCTTCGCGGACCGCGGATAGCAGGTTGGCGATCGTGCGCAGCGAGTAGGCCCACCGATCGCGCAGATACATTAGGGCCGTGCCGCTTGTCGCTAAAATAATGGCGACCAGCGTCCAACGCACGCGCGCGGGATAGTCGCCCAGCCAGAGCAGCGCCAAGGCGATCAACGTGGAAGGAAGTATGGCCAACAGCGCCGCGTGAAACATGCGCTGCTCGACCGGCCAGCGGTTCGCCAACCGCGGCCTCCGCACGCTCGGCGGGTCAACCGCTTCAAGGACAGACACCGGTTTCCTCGCGAGCAAACCCGTACTTCACCAATCGCCGATAAAGCGCGCTGCGGCTGAGCCCCAGCGCGGCCGCGGCTTCGGCGACCTTGCCCACCGATCGGGCTAGCGCCTTGCGAATCAGCGCTTGTTCCACCTCTTCCAGCGTCATCTCGTCGAGCGACGCGCTGGAACCATCCTGGCTCGACAGCGCCAAATCCGCGGGACCGATCGCTTCGTCACGGGCCAGCAAGACGGCCCGTTCGACGCAATGCTCCAATTGGCGGACGTTGCCGGGCCAACGATAGCCAAGCAGAGCGGCCACGGCGGCGGCCGAAAACGTCAACTCGGTCCGTTCGTAGCGTGCCCGGTGGTTGGCAAGGAAGTACTCGGCCAAGGGTACGATATCCTCGCGCCTGTCGCGCAACGGCGGCAGACGGATCTCCACCGTATTCAAGCGGTAGTACAAGTCCTCGCGAAAAGTCTTTTCCAACACCCGCGCGCTCAAGTCGGCATTCGTCGCCGCCAGCAACCGCACGTCCACGCGCCGCGTCTCGGAGGAACCGACCGGCTCGAATTCGCCCGTTTCGATCGTCCGCAGCAGCTTGGCCTGCAAGCCGAAAGGCAAATTGCCGATCTCATCCAGAAAAAGCGTGGCGCCGTCGGCCAGCTCAAAACGCCCTTCGCGCGCTTGCCGTGCGTCGGTGTAGGCGCCTGCCACGTGGCCGAACAACTCGCTCTCGAACAGGGCTTCAGGCAAGGCGCCAATGTTGACCGTAAACAACGACCGGTCGCCGCGGCGCGAGCGTGCATGCACCTCTCGAGCAATCACGCCCTTGCCCGTGCCGTGTTCGCCCGTGATTAGTACGTTCGCGTCGGAACGTCCGACGCGCTGTGCGAACTCGATCACCGCTTGCATCGAACTGGAGGAAGCCACGATTGGCACTCGTGAGGCGGCGCCAAGCGCTCGGTTTTCCACTTGCAGCCGCCGCTGGCCGTCGAGCGCGCGGGACAGATCGAGCTGCGTCCGCAAGGTTGCAAGCAGCCGCCGGTTGTCCCACGGTTTTTGCAGAAAATCTCGCGCCCCGCGGCGCACGGCTTCGACGGCAAGATCGATCGTGGCCCAGGCGGTCATCACGATCAAGGGAAGCTGCGGCCAGGACTCCGTGATCTTCGCCACCAACTGCAGGCCCTCCTCGCCTGACGTCGTGTCGCGGCTGTAATTCATGTCCAACAGCACGGCATCGGACCGCTCGGCCGCCAGGCTGCTCAATACCTCCGCCGGCGAACGTGCCACTTGTGTCTCGAATCCCTCAGATTTCAGCAGCAACCGCAAGGCGGTCAGCACGTCGGACTGGTCGTCTCCGATCAGGATCCGGGGTTTGGGCCGTCCACTTCCGGCCATGGCTGTCTCCAACGATTCCCGCAAGAAAGGGACTCCAGGCCGCCGTGTTCGCGCAGCACGGCCTCAGAATAGAGATTCGTCGCCGCTTCGAAGATCTTGGCCTACTTCGGCATCGGATGCATGACAATCGCATTTTTCGGGATTTTCGCCGGCAGTTCAAGTTGTTTCCGAATTCGTGTCGGCTTCGAAGTCTGTTTGAACACTACGTCGGTCCGAAGAATGGTTCCTTTGACGACATTCCTCGCGGTAGGTCTTGCCGTCGCGGAATTTGTCGTCGCTACCGTCGCCATTTGAACTACGCTAAGTTGCATCGCACCATTGACTTGCATTTGTGAGGCAAAAGAAACAAAAGAAACCCTCTGACCAACGCGGTTCGATTGAACCGCGGCCGCGACGAGATAACTCTCGTCCCTGACTGCCGCCGGGAGTTCCTGGACGCCCACTAGAAAAAGTTCTAACGGCGTCCAGTCGCCCCGACTATTTCGCAAATTCGTAACTCTTTAGCCGTGTGGAGTGGTTTTTTCTGGGAGTGCGGGTAGTTGGCCGGTGGCGAGGTAGGTCGCCAGGGCTTGGGTGATGGTTTGGATCGGATCGAGTCCGCGTTGTTTCAAGGTGCGATAGATGGTCATCA
>JACPPG010000020.1 GCA_016191115.1 Planctomycetia bacterium
GACCAACCCCATCGAGAGCACCTTCGCCACGGTCCGCTTGCGGCATTGTCGCACCAAGGGCAACGGCAGCCGCACCGCTTGCCTGACGATGGTCTTCAAACTCATGCAATCCGCCTCCAAAAGATGGCGGCTGTTGAACGGATCGCAGTTGCTGCCCGACGTGATCGCCGGAGCCCAATTCGTCGACGGAATCAAACCCCAAGAAACCGCCGCCTGAAAATTCCCCATCCACAACTTATTGCAATAGCTCCGCGCCGACGCGCGGGAACGCACCGACGCGTTAATGTTGCGGACCAGCCGTACTCAGGGCCTGGCGTCGCAAAGATTCCCCGGAGGGCAGGGCGCGCAACGAGTCGAGCTCCGTAACACGGCTCGGCGGGAGCCTCGCCCTCCCGCGATTCAGCGGCTCCAGTCGTGCGGCACCCTCCCGTCCGCTGGTCTCGTGCCGCTCGTCTGAAAGCGTGACGCCTCACGAACTGCCAACCCCTGCCCCCTAGCCCCTAACCCCTAACCCGCAGGTGACGTTCCATGGCCGGGATATGGAGCACGCGACGACATTCCAGTCGGCAGCGGGACGGCCCGATTTTTTGGCCGCCTGGTATAATCCGCGGGCGATGCGATCGCCTCGTTTGGTGGCACTCGCGCGGTGCTTGCGATGGCCGAGCGGCGCACCAGTGAAGCGGCGAGGCAGGATGCGTAGCGTGCCAAGACTCAGCAAATGCGGCGGAACTCGGCAATACGGCTCGGCCGGAGCCTCGCCCTCCCGTGAGGCGAGCCACTGGACCACATGCGGGCGAATGGCGGCGTGAATCGGGCGCGACACGAAGCGGGCGACACGGGGCACTAAGGCGGCAAATGGCGATTCGGCCGATGATCCGCTGCGAAATCCTCGGACGAAACGCCCAAGCGCATGCTCGCGCGCTTTTGGGGTGAGGCGGTCGCGCGGCGACAATTTGTTCTGCGGCTGCCTAACTGCCGGGGCGGACGAAGCGAATGCTGTTGCCATCGGGGTCGAGGACGTACATCTCCCGGTTGCCCCACGTCTGGTCGGTTGGCGGCAGGGTGATGCGGACCTTTTTCTGAACCAACTCCTCGTGAAGCCGGTCCACGTCGTCCACGATCAGGCACACGACGCCCCCAGACACGCCATCGCCAGAAAAGGAGGAGACGTGCAGCAACGCGCCGTCGCGCTCAAGCCCCATATAGCAAGGGTCCGGCTTCGCGTCATCGATGCGATAGACAAACGAGTGCCAAAATCCAAGCTGGCCGCAATAAAACGCCTCTGCCGCGGCCGAGCTGGCGACGTGCAGCACAGGGATCGCGTCCTTGAACATGCGGGCCTCGAACGAATGATCAGCCGTGTCATTTGGCCAACGCGGCCGCAATGCTCGCCGCCACTTGCTTCGCCAGCTCGGCGGATCCCTCGGGCGTGAAGTGCACGTTGGCCGGACGTTGGATTTTGTCGAGCCGCGCGCGGGCAAACGAATACAGGTCGTCGGTCGGGATCCGTTCTTGCTCCATGACCCGCGCGGCGATCGCGTTGTACGCCACCTCGTCGCCCGGCGTGCGGCCGGCGGCGCCCGCGGGCACCGGCGTCGTCGAGCACCACACGAGCCGCGCGCCGGAGTTCTTCAGCCGCGCCACCAGCTTCCGCAAGTTCGCCTCATACTCTTCGGGCGAGACCTGCCGATGCCCTTCGCCGGGCGCGACGGTGTCTCCCTTGTCGTCGACGTGCTTCAAGTCGTGCAGGCCCCAATTGAAATGGATGACGTCCCATTTCGAGTCGCCGAGCCACCGGTCGAGCTGTTCGAGCCCGCGCGTGGTCGGCCCGCCATTGGTGGGAATGCGGTGGACATTGGCCTTGCCGGCAAGTTCTTTGCGGGACGGCACGGTGTAGCCGATCGAGATCGAATCGCCGATCAGGAGCACTCGCGGCAGCTTCGGATCGTCGGTGACTGCGGCGAAAGCGGGATCGGACTGCGGCGCCGCCTGGCGGGCGTTGGCTTTAGCCGGCGGCGGCTGCTCGGCCCGGGCGACCATCGCGAAGGTCGTCGCAGCGACGACCACTGTGCCGCAGCGTGCGATGCGCATATCGCGTCCTCCCGTCAAACGGAAACCAGGCCCTTGCCGACACCGACCTTGGTCGGCGGCATCATCTTAATGCGCGTGCCGCGGCTTCCGAAAGACGCCGGAACGGAATGCACCCCGCTGCCAGGGGCGGCCGCCGAGGTGCCTGTTCTGCCAGGCCCGCCCCGTCCAAAAAAAACCGCCGCGCGGCCATTTGACTCTCCCCTAACGGGAGGCCTTATCATGGGTCGCGACCTGTTGAGAGGGAGGATGTCCGCGTGCTCACGATCGGCGAGTTTTCCAAGGCAACCGGCCTCACTGTCAAGGCGCTGCGCTTCTATCACGACCAGGGGCTGCTCGTGCCGGCGTTCGTCGACGACCAGACGGGCTACCGGTACTACAGCCTGGCGCAAGTTGAAGTCGCTCGCGGAATCGCCTACCTGCGGCAATGGGAGCTGCCGCTAGCGGAGATCAAGGAGATTCTGGGCACGCCCGGCGGCGAGCAGACGCTCGACATTCTGTCACGCCACAAACGCGTGCTCGAGGAGAGGCTCAGGCATTTCCGCAAAACGATCCGTTCGCTCGATCAGTTCATCGCTGAAGAAAGGCAGGCTATCGCCATGGCAGAGTCCGATTTCGACGTGCAGGAGAAGGTCCTGGAACCGGTCCTGGTCGCCGGCGTCCGCATGCGCGGCCGGTACGACGAGTGCGGGCGGGCGTTTGCAAAAATCGGCCGCGCTTTGGGCCGGCACATCGGCGGCAGCGCGATGCTATTGCACTACGACGCGGAATTCAAAGAGGACGACGCCGACTTCGAGGCGTGCATGCCGATTCGCAAAGCGGCCACTTGCGACGCCGTGTCGGTCCGCGAGTTGCCGGGCGGCGCGTGCGCGTCGCTTTTGCACCGCGGACCGTACGATCAGTTGGGCCACTCCTACGCCAAAATCCTCGATTACGTGCGGCAGCACGGCTACCGGATCGCCATGCCCACCCGCGAGGTCTATCTCAAGGGGCCGGGCATGATCTTCAAAGGGCGCCCCAAGAATTACCTCACGGAGATTCAGATTCTTGTGGAGAAAGAGGCGAAGTCGGGATGAGGACCGTCGCCCGAGAACTTGGCTTGGCCGTGGCGGCCTGGCTTGCGCCGTTCGCCGCGTCCATCTTCTTGTTTCCCTTGAAGCAGTCGTCGCCTCCCTTGTTCGACTCCCTGATGGGAGTTCTCCTGGCCGGTTCCACGGTGTTGTTGGGGTGCGCCTACTTGCGTCGGACTGCGGGCCGTTTCGTCGTGTGCGGGGCGCGAATCGGCCTGATTTGGATGGCGGCGAATTGGGTGCTCGACGCGCCGATGTTCAGTGCCGGGCCGATGGCGATGGGCCTTGGGCAATATGTGGCGGACATCGGCCTCGCCTACCTGATGATACCCGTCATAACGATCGGGTTAGGCGTGGCCGCCCAGCGTGGAGCCGTGCATGCCGGCTGAGACGGCTGAGAGCGAGGCAGCTAACCGGACGAAATTGTGATCGCGGCTCCTGATTGGTATAGTCAACCGTCAGTTCGCCACTGCCAACGAGGCGTTTTCGAGGTTGCTCCGCATGAGCCAGGACGGTTTCCCAGCCCAGCGCCGTCGCACCCGCCGCGAGGTTCTGCAGGTCGGCTGCTCGAGCCTAATAGGCCTGGGACTGCCCAGCCTGCTCGCGCGGCAGGCCAGCGCCGATGCGACGGGGGTCCAATCGCCGCTTTCGCGAGCGGTGCGGAGCGTCGTCCTTGTCTTTTTGCCGGGCGGCCCCAGCCACCTCGACACGTTCGACCCCAAGCCGGATGCCCCGGTCGAGATACGCGGCACGTTCGGCGCGATCGCCACCAGCGTGCCGGGCGTCCAATTCTGCGAGCACCTGCCGCTCTTGGCGGCGCGGATGCACCGACTGGCCATCATCCGCTCGATGACCCACGCGCTGCCGCACCACGACGCGGTGTGCTTTATCCCGTGCGGCATCGACGTCGTGCCCATCGGGTTCCGGGGCGTGGCGTCGCGCGGCGATTGGCCTTGCTATGCCGCCGCGCTCGACCATCTGCGGCCGCGACCCGACGGGCGCCCCGCGGGCGTCTGCCTGCCGCTCGTATTGCGCAACGGCCCCAACGCGATTTCCGGCACGCATGCCGGGTTCTTGGGGCCGAAGCACGACCCGATCCAGGTCGATCACGACCCTAACGCCCGCGACTTCCGCCTCGATGGGCTGAGCCTGCCGTCGGACGTGCTACACGAGCGGTTCGACGCGCGGCGATCGCTCTTGGACTTGGTCGAAAATCGTGGCGGCCGCGACGGCGCCGCGCGAGCGAACGACGAGTACCGCGCGTACCGCGAGCGGGCCGTCGATATGCTGGCCAGCGGCGAATTGGCCAAGGCCTTCGCCATCGATCGCGAGACGGACGACGTGCGGGCTCGCTACGGCCGGAACATCTACGGCCAGTCGCTCCTGCTCGCGCGGCGGCTGGTCGAGTCGGGCATGCCGGTGATCCAGGCGAACCTGGGCGTCGCCACCGAGTGGGACACGCACTACGACAACGCCGGACCGATGAAACAGCGGCTGCTGCCGCGGCTCGATCAGTCCGTGTCCGCCTTGCTCGACGACTTGCACGAGCGGGGGCTGCTCGACGCGACGATGGTCGTGGTGGCCGGCGAGTTCGGCCGCACGCCCAAGATCGGCGACTTCCAGGACGGCAAGTTCTGGCCCGACGGCCGCGGCCATTGGTCGAGCTGCTTCTCGGCCCTCGTGGCAGGCGGCGGCGTGCGCGGCGGGCAGGTCATTGGGGCGTCGGACAAGATCGCCGCCTTTCCGACGAGCGAGGCCTTTCACCCGTCCGACCTGGGCGCAACGATCTACACGGCGCTCGGCGTCGATCCGGCGGCGACGATCCACGATCCCGTCGGCCGTCCTTACCGGCTGAACGAAGGCGCGCTGATCCGGCCGCTCTTCGGCGGAGCGGCGTAGGAGGCCGGGCCCGTTCAACCCGTAACGGGTGCCGTGTTGCCAGACATGGTCTAAGGGTTTTGAAAAATGGTCGTGGCGGCGTTTACGGTCCGCACGGTCCCCGACTCGCTTGTTAAGACCGTGCCGTCGGAGAACCTGGCATCGACGATCGTGTTCATGACGATCGTGTCATGCCCAGCGCCCCCTTGTGGCGTGATCGTCAATGTTGTGGTGCTTCCTCGGTATACGTCCTTGCTGACCTTCGTTTGCACTTGCAGGTTGTACGGCCCGTAGTTGCCGGGATCGCTGAACTCGTCGCCGTCCGCGAAGTTGTCGTTCTTGGCGATGGCCACGTCACCCTTGGTGATCCTGATCGCGAGCCGGGTGTTGTCGTCCTTGTTATCGCCGTCGGGAAGAGTGAACCTGACTGTGACCGATTCCAGAGTTTCCATGCCGATATCCCCTTTGAGCAATTGCCTGACGCAACCCGAACGGAGCGGAACCGTCGGGCAAAACGCCTGCATGGTACGCGAGGCCAGTGACATACGTATGTCACAGCGCCCAGCGATTCGGAGACATTTTCCCTGCGGCCTCGGAGTATGCCGCGTTGGGAACGCGCGGCTGGCGTTACTTCGCCGCCTGCGTTTCCCACAGGCCCATGAGCAGGCCCCAGGCGTAGCTGTGCTGCGTGGCGGCGAGCGTGCTTTCGATCTGGCCCTGTTCGCTGGTGGCGTAGAGCGGGAACGTGTCGAAGTGATCGACGAACAGGCTCTGGAATCCATAAATGCCGTGCCCCCCGTGGCACACGATGCACGATTTCATCACCGCCGGCGCCGGCCGCAGGTTGGGCATCTCGAGCGGGTCCCTATCGCTTCTGTCATCAGGGCGCAGGAGGACGCCCGCGGGCAGCGCGTAGTAGGCCGTCTCGTTCCGGCCGACCGGACGCAGCCCGCCGCCGCGACCCGCGAATAGCGCCCGCCGGTCCAGAACGAGCTCGAATACGTCGGGCTTCTTGAGGTCTTCATAGACGCGGATCTGCACGTTCTCCACAAGCGGCGTCGTCCGCACCGTGCCTGTGCTGTCGATCAAGAGCGTGCGCCGGACGAGCGCGACCTGCGTGCCGGGCGGGATCTGCGGTGTCTCGCCGACTAGGACTTCGCCATTGCCCCGCTTCTGCCGCGCATCTTCGAGCTTCTGCAAGTAGGCTTTCGTGGCCTCGCGTCCTTCGGACAGGCGCAGCAAGATGAGAAACGCGCTGCGCCCCTTGGCAAACTTCGCGTGCGAAGGGGCAGCCAGATGATCGTGCCGCCAGCGATTGCCCACGACGACCCACGGGCCGCCCTCGTCGAACAAGCCGGCCGGCAGGAAAGACCGCTCGGGCCGCCGGGGGTCATAGTCGCCAGCCAAGGTGCTCGCATCGACGGCGGCGGCCAGATTGTCAGGCAGCGCCGCGATCTCGTTGGCCGAGAGCGCCACGCGGCGCATCACCTGCGCGAGCCGCAGTTCGAGCGCCCGCCGCTCGGCCTGGCGCGGCCGATCGCCGTCGGCCGTCATGGCAAAGACGGCCCACAGATCGCGTTGGAGCACGGCCCGCTTGAGCGGGTCTTTGATCAGGGCGTCGGCACTATCCGCGAGAAATGCATCCAGCTCCTGAATCGCCAGCTCGTGCGAGGCTCCTTCGGTCAGGAACTTCGACGTGGGCACAAAGGGCGGCTCCAAGCCATCCTGGTCGTACGTCGCGCCGTCTTGCGTGGTCCGCGTAAAGAGCGCGCGATGCACCCGATTCCACGGATGCTGCGGGCCGGCGTCGAAAACTGCCTCGCCGGCCAAGGCAATGTGCCCGGCCGAGCATAGCACGGCGCCCAGCACAAACGTGAGCAGCTTCACGCCAAGATCTCCGCCACGGCCCGCCCGCCGTGCGCTACTGCTATCGGCCGGTTTGCCCGGTCGTAGACTGGCATCTCGGGGTCGATGCCCAGCAGGTGGTAGATCGTCGCGCAGATGTCGCGGATGTGGACGGGCTTGTCCTTGATGAACGCGGCCTGGTCGTCCGAAGCGCCGTGGATCGTGCCGCCGCGGATGCCGGCGCCGGCCAGCAGCACCGAGTAGCAGTACGTCCAATGGTCGCGGCCGCCGTCGGCGTTGATCTTCGGCGTGCGGCCCATCTCGCCCATCGTCACCACCAGCGTCTCGTCCAGAAGGCCGCGGGCAGCCAAATCCTCGATGAAGGCCGAGTACGTCTGGTCGAAGCTAGGCAAGAGCGTGTCGCGGAGCATGGGAAAGTTGCGCTGGTGCGTGTCCCAGGCCGCCTTGCTCACCTCGAACCGCTTCGAGAAATTGTCCCAGCTTACGTTGACGAAACGCACGCCGCGCTCGACCAGCCGCCGGGCCAACAGCGTCGACGCGCCAAAGAGCGTCCGCCCGTACCGGTCGCGCGTGCGATCATCTTCAAGCGAGATATCAAAGGCCTCGCGGACTTTGGCCGAGGTGAGCATCTCGAAGGCCAGCCGCTGCTCGCGCGGGAAGTTGCCCAGGTCGTGCTTTTCCGCCAGGCCGCGAAATTCATCGTCAAATAGTTCCACCAGCCGGCGGCGGCTCTTGAGCCGATCGAGCGTGATGCCGTCGGGCAACTCGGCGTCGGCCAGCTTCGGTTCGCCGCGCACCACCTGCGGCTTCCAAATGTCGTCGGGCGGCTTGTCGACGTAGGCCGTACACTCGGTGCTGAAGGCGTCGTAGCGCCGGCCCAGGAATCCGCCGTGCGGTCCCGCCTTGCGGCGGACCTCGCCCCAACCCAACGGGCAGGGGAGGTAAGCGTACGTGGGCAGCTCCTTCTGCCGGTCGCGCTCGAGGTACGCGCACACCGAGCCCATGCTGGGCGGATCGCTGTCGCGAAACTCCTCGTCCGGCAGGTTCAGGTCGTAGCCGGTGTACATCGGCAGGTTCTTGTGGCAGCCGCCGTTGTGATACACGCTGCGGACGATCGCCGAGTGGTGCATCGTGCGGGCCGTGAGGGGCAATAGCTCGCCGATCGAGACGCCGGGGGCGCTGGTGGCGATGGGCTTGAACTCGCCGCCGACCCCGCCTGGCGCGTGCGGCTTGAGATCAAACATGTCCTGCGTCGGCGGGCCGCCTTGCAGATACAGCAGCACCACGCTCTTGGCCCGGGCCGGCCGCAGCCACTGGCTCTGCGACTGCTCGAGCGCGAGAAGCGACCGGGTGTTGAACAGTCCGCCCAAAAGCGACAGGGCGCCGATTTTGAGCGTCTCGCGGCGGGTGGGCCCCGTGCAGGCGCGGCGCGCACTGCCTAGGATCGTGATCGCGCTCATGACCAAAATCGTAAGGCCACGCCGGGCGGCTGGCAAGCAGAATCGGTGTTCGGCGTGGTCAGGGCCGGGTGAATCAAAAGGCGGGCAAGACGCCCGCCCCCCGAAGTTGTCGTGGGCTACACTTGAACGTTTTGACAGTGCGCTTGCGGCTTAGCCCCCGGATCGGAGAACCGGTCATGCTCGAAACATCGACAAAACTCTCCAGGCGAAGCGCATTGACGGCGTTGTCGGTCGCCGGCGTCGCGCCCTTGTCGTTGGCAGCGCCGGTGCGCTTGCTGGCCCGCGAACGTCGCCAGGTAACGACGCCGTCCGGCTACGGCATCGAGTTTTCGCACGCGCTCGACGATTTGATCGGCGACCTCGCGCATGGCGATCGCGGCGACCCGAAGCGTGAATCGGCTTGGCCGCACGCCGACTGGTACACGCACCACGCGCGGCGGCGGTTCGGTGCGTGGGGGCCGAAGGCCCGCCGCTACGCGCCGCTCGACGGCCTGGAAACCAGGTCGATCGAGTGGATACGCGAGCGCGTGATCGCCACGGCCGCGCGCTTTCTCGGCTACGGCTACCAGCATCACCACATCCCGGATTGGGGCCCGCCGGCCGACTGGCCGTGGAAAGAGACGTGCGTCGGGCACAACGGCAAAGGGGTCGACTGCAGCAACTTCACGAGTTTCGTCTACAACCAGGGCTTCGGCATCAAGATGACCTCCGAAATTGACCACCAGGCCCACGTCGAGCGGGCGCTGGAGGGGCAACACGATGCCGTCTCGATCCGGGCCGTCGCGCTGCCGAAGGAGTACGACCAGCGACTGGCTGTGCTGCGGACCGGCGACCTGCTCTACGTTCGCGGCCGCGAAGATGGGCCCATCACGCACGTCGTGCTATGGGTCGGCCCGCTCGGCCGTGCGGAGAGCGGCTCGCCCTTGGTGATCGACAGCCACGGCTCAGGCGTCAAGGACGATTGGGAGCAGCCGATCCCCTGCGGCATCCAACTGCGCCCGTTCCGCGAGCCGTCGTGGTACAACCGCTGCGCAAGCCACGCCCATCGCATCTTCCACGAGCCGCGCGGCTGACGTCAATCGCCGCGCCGCGGCCCAGCGGCCTTGATCGCCCGCAACGAGGCCCCCTCGGGCAGGTCCTTATAAAACGGGTCGAGCGGGTAGCAGCCCGACGGCAGGCTGTTGCGCGGCGCGGTGGTGCAGTCGCTGAACGTGCGGCAGATGCGTTTGCGGGCGAGCTGGCCGTGCACCAGCACGTCGGCCGGAAGCTCTGGGTAAGCGAGCACCATGCGCCCCAGGCCGACCACGTCCGCCCAACCGCGCCGCACGACCGCCTGCGCGACGTGCGGCACGTATTCCTGCAAGTACGAATAACCCGTGCCGACGACCACCAGCTCCGGCACGGCCTCTTTGCACTCCCGCGCGGCGTGAATTTGCCGCGCCACGCCCGCAAGCGGGTCTTCCGGCGGCTCGTAACCGTCGCTGGGCGGAAAGATGGCCGGCCGCTGGACGTGCGGATTGTAGTAGGGGCTGCCACCGGAGATGTTCACCGCCGCTACGCCACGCTGCGCGAGCACGCGCAGCAGGCGGATCGTCTCGGTCAGGTCGATCCGCACGGGGTCCGTCGCGTCGACGCCAAAACCGTAGCGGTACGGCAGCAGCCTGGCGTGTTCCATCGGGCGGCCGACGAACTCGCCATGCTCGAACGGCACGGTGTCGAACGCGCCAAGGCGGACGACGACCATGAGATCGCCATACGCGGCGCGGACGCGGTCGATGATCTCGCGCAACAGCCGCGTGCGGCCGTCGAAGTCGCCGCCGTAGGGGCCGGGCCGTGGGTAGGCGCTCAGGAACTCGTGCAGCAGGTAGCCGTGGCAAGCCTTGATGTCGACGAAGCGAAAGCCGGCGTCGCGCGCCACGCCCGCCGCTTGCACGTAGCCGTCGATCAAGTGTCCGAGGTCCGCGTCGGTCCATACTACGGAATCGTCGTGAGGGTCGATGCCGTAGCGGGCGTCCAAGAGCGGATGGTGGTAGGCGATCCGCGGCTCGAGCCGAGCGTGCTCGTGCGGTCGGCAGAATCGGCCCGAGTGCGTTAGTTGCAGCCCGACCAGGAGATCGTCAGTCGTGCCGAACCGCGCGCAATGCTCGCCGACCAGCGCGTCGCGCAGCGCGGCCAGACCGGCGCGGTTGTCGGGCGTGGCCAGGGTTTGATTCGGATTGGCCCGGCCGCCGGCTTGGACGGCGGCCGCCTCGCCGCCCCAGATCAATTTCGCGCCGCTCGCGCCAAAATGCCGCCACCGCCGCAGCGTGAGCTCAGACGGCGAACCATCGCGGTTGGCATCCCAGCCTTCCATCGGGTGGATACAAAAGCGATTACCGACGGTGAAGCCGCCGATCGTGATCGGCGCTGCCAACGGCGAGCCGGCCGCGGCCGTGAGCGGCGCGTCGTCGACCGGCAGATCGAGGTCCAGCTCCGCAAGTCTCGCCCGCAACGCCGCCGCGGTCTTGAGCTGGGCAATCTTGGCGTACATCCGGCCATCTTACCCTGGATAGCACAGCGCCGGCACGACCGTCAGGAGAACTGCAAAGTCCGGGGTCTGGCTCATTTTTCGGCACGTGCGGTTCTCAATTCTTCCGAAGGACCTTCGGCCGAAAAATGTGCCTGACCCCCTCTCCCAGGACTTGGCAGTCCTCCTGACCAGGGCCGTTCACAGATTCAAGCTTGCCGGCGGCGCACCGGCGGGAAAGTGGGACAGGCACCGAGGCGCAGCGTTGGTATGAAAGGGCTTGCGCTGTTTGTGCTCGGAGCCAGTCCCATTTTCCCGCCTCGCCATTTTGAAAAACAGAATGGCCCTGTTCTCCTGACGACCGTGGGAGACATTGGGCCAGGAGCCGACTAGAATGCGTGCGCCGCAGATTTCATCCAGATGCCCCTGCCGCCCACGCAAAATGGAGACCCTCCCATGCAGAATAACGCTGACCGCCGCGCGTTCTTGAAGCTTTCAGCGGGCGTGGCCGGGGCCGCAGCCGCCACGGCCCTCGCGACTGGGCACGTTTCCGCCGCGCGCGGCGCTAACGATAAACTGGTCGTGGGGCTGATCGGTTGCGGGGGGCGGGGCGTACACGATGCCGGCCTGTTCAAGAACTCGCCCGCCGTCGAGGTGGCCTACGTCGCCGACGTGGATGAAGAGCGCCGGCGGAAGGCGGCCGCGGAATTGGGCGTGCCTTCGGAGCGCACGGTCGACGATCTGCGGCGCATTCTCGACGAGCGCGCGGTCGACGCCGTGATCGTGGCCACGCCCGACCATTGGCATTCACCCGCCTCGATCCTGGCGTGCGAGGCGGGCAAGCACGTCTACGTCGAGAAGCCGATCTCGCACAACATCCGCGAGGGGCGACTGCTGGTAGAAGCCTCCGCCCGCAATCGCGCGCTCGTACAGCACGGGACGCAGAACCGCAGCACGAGCATGATGATCGACGCCGTGAAGCTGTTGCGCGACGGCGCGATCGGCACCGTGCTCGTCGCCAAATGTTGGAACGTGCAACGGCGCGGCTCGATCGGCCGCGGGCAGGACGGCGATCCGCCCGCCGGACTCGACTACAGCAACTGGGTTGGTCCGGCAACGATGATCCCCTACCGCTCGAACCGGGTACACAACCGCTGGACCTGGTGGTACCACTTCGGCACGGGCGACATGGGAAACGACGGCGTCCACGACATCGACTACACGCGGTGGGGCCTGGGCGTCGACACCCACCCGGCCAAGGTGGTGGCCGTCGGCGGAAAGTTCCAGTTCGATGACGACATGCAGTTCCCCGACACGCAGCAGGTGACCTTCGAATACCCGGGCGACGGCACCGTCGGCCACCGGCGCATCCTGATCTATGAGCAGCGGCTGTGGTCGCACAACTATCCGTACAACGTTGACAGCGGCGCCGAATTCTACGGCACGCGCGGGCAGATGTTCCTCAGCCGGCGCGGGAAGATCCAGGTCCGCGACGACAACAACAAGCCGGTCGACGTGGCCGTGAAACCCGAGGCGCAGAACGACGTGGCCCACGTGGCCAATTTCTGCGCGGCGGTGCGCGGCGAAGGAAAGGTCAACGCCGACGCCCTGACCGGCCATCTTTCGACGTCGCTGTGCCACCTGGGCAATATCGCCACGCGGCTGGGACGATCGCTCACGTTCGATCCGCAATCGGAACACGTGGTGGGCGACGCGGAGGCCGATGCCCTGGTCCGCCGCGAATACCGCGACCACTGGGGCACGCCCAAGGGGGCGTAATGGGAGTCGTCCGGGGTTGGTGAACCAGCGGACGATTTGCCGCAGGGCCTTTCACATATTCACACTGAGCGGCAGCGCGCCGGCGGGAAAGTGGGACAGGCACCGAGACGCAACCTTGGTTTGAAAGGGCTTGCGCTCTGTGGGCTCGGAGCCAGTCCCATTTTCCGGCCTCGCCATCTTGAAAGACAAAATGGCCCTGCGACTCGCCGCCTCGCGATTGACGGCGGCCGCTGGGGCGGATAAAAACGAGCCTCACCGAAAGAATGCTCAATCGGGTGCTCAGCGGGCCCCCGGCCAGCCAAACAGGAGTCGTTTGTGGGTGGAATCAGCGAACGCGGCAAAGAGGTCAAGCGGCGGCGGCATCGCCGCAAGAAGCTCACCAAGCTCTCGAAGCGGCTGAAGATCGCCAAGGTCTCCGAGCGCCCCGGAATCGCCGAGAAAGTCCGTAAGCTGACTCCCGGCGCCGATGTCGTGATCGCCAACTGGCAGCTCACCGATTCGGATCGGTGAGCGGAGGCTACAGGCCACAGGCCAGAGGCCAGAGGCGAGAGGGCAGAGGTCGCTGCGATCCCTCCCCGGCTCGGGTTTTCTGCCGCGATCGATTGTGCTGTCGCCGCTCTCGCGCGCCTCACTCATTAGCGGACGGCGCGCCGCCGCGCGGACTTCAGCCTGCGCGACGCCAGCAGCCCGGCCAGGCCCCCCATGCCCAAGAGCAGAAAGCTCGACGGCTCGGGGCCTTGGAACGGTTTGGTGTAATCGAAGCCTGAGGCCGATGTCAGGGTCCACTCGTCGTTCGGGATGGGATTTCCAGCTTCGTCGGTGACGCTTTCGATTCCGGCCCAGTGCAGGCTGCCGGAAAAATCGCCGCTCACGGCCAGGGGGCCGATTCCCGAGGCCGCGTCGGCGAGAACGACCATCTCGAAGACAAACTCGTAATCCTTGCCGTTCACGGCGACCAGCGTGACGGGAATCAGATGCGGCGGATCGAAATTGATGTGGGTCGTTGGATCTTGTTGCGTGAAGCCCCAGACACCGCCGAAAGTGTCTTGCCCGAAGGGAGACGGGGGAAGCGTCGCGGGAAAGCCTGAATTCTTGCTGAGATCGTCGAGATAGAGGGTGCCGCGGAGGGAGCCGGGGCTCTGGCCGCCTGAGGCGTACCCAAACCTGCCGTCGATCGAGAGGTTGGCGTTGATGATCGTCGGAAAGAAGCCCGGGTTGCGGAGGTCGAGTCTCAACACGTCGCTCCAAAACGTGACGCCGTAGACGCGATACGCCGTCGTACTGCTGGGTCCCCCAAAGGGAGGAGCCGCCGGCACCGTGTTCACGGAGCCCACGAAATTGATTCCCAGGTCGCCAATCGACGCATGGGCCGCTCCCGACAAGTTTGCGTGGGCGTCCAAAAACGTCTCGTTGATCGATGCCACGACGTCTTTGTCGTCCGCGTCATCAGTATCGTCGAGATCGTTAGATGCGAATTGCTTGAACTGCGTGGTCCCGTGTATATCCAAGCTCGTCAGATCGGCGCCCAAGGCGATACTGGCGTAAGCCCGAGGGGAGGTGGCCTTTGCAACGGTCGCAAGATGCAAGGAAGCAAGGACGCCGATGCCGGCAACGAGGTATTTCATTGACGAGACTCCAAAGTTGGTTAGAGGCTGATACCTTCTCCATGATTTCCGACGCGCGGCTGAGAGCCGTTGCCGCTTCTAACGGACTGCCGTCACGGGGAAGACCGGCGCATACCGCGAGCGCACCGATGCCGGGCCTGGCCGGCGCTAAGGACGAGACGCGAGGTCACCGAGAGCGGCGATAGACTGAAACTTCAGTAGCGTCTCTCGCGGAAGATAGCGCGGCAGAAGGCGAAACTCGACGGCCGCTGACGCCCGAGTGCGGGGCCGGGACCCCGGCGCCGGCAGTCGCCCTCCGCCCCTCAGTGCGACGCCGGCGGGGTCGCCTGTCGAAAAAAGTCCAAAAAAAGCGGGGGGAACGCCATCCCCTGCTCGAAACCTTGAAAGCAGGTGGCCGTTGAGGGTGCACCCAAATCGTCCGCCGGATTTGCTTTAGGCGCAGGCGGCAGTCAAAATCTGCTTCGGGCGGGCGAGGGCCGACCGGCTCTGGAAAAATCCACGAAATCAAAAGGCTCGGGACCGGGGGTGTCGCGCGCCCCGCAGTCACATGATGGACGTGACAGCCATCCTTTCGGCGGCGGAAAATGGCGATCCCCACGCCGCCGAAGAGCTGTTGCAGGCGGTCTATACCGAATTGCGCCGCCTGGCCGCCCAAAAACTCGCCAATGAGACGCCGGGCCAGACGCTGGATGCGACCGCGCTTGTACACGAGGCCTATCTGCGGCTGGTGCCCAAGGGCACGAGCACGACGGGTGAGCGGCCCCACTGGAACAGCCGGGGCCATTTTTTCGCCGCCGCCGCCGAGGCGATGCGGCGGATCCTGGTGGAAAACGCCCGACGCAAAGCGCGCATCAAGCACGGCGGCGAGTGGCGACGCATCACGGTCGGGGACCCTGCCGATGCGGATGAGGACACGCGCCTGGTGGCGCTCGACGACGCCCTGACGCGACTCGCGGCCGAGGACGCGCAGGCCGCGCGGGTGGTCGAGCTGCATCATTTTGCTGGATTGAGCCACGAGCTGGTGGCGGAGACCTTGGGAGTGACCGTCTATCAGGCGCGGCAGAAATGGAGCTACGCCCGCGCCTGGCTGTGCGACGCGCTTGGAAGTTGAAGGTTTCGGCTACATATCTGAAAGAGTTGCACCACAAAGGCACGAAGGTCACGAAGAAGACGGAAGATAGACGTTCGATCCTGAGCATTTTGGTGCACGGGTGTTGGGCCGCCGGAGACCTAGAGTCCTGTCTTTGTGTGCTTTGAGGCTTCGTGGTAAGGATCCATGTCGATCGAGCCCGAGTCTGTTCAGGCGGTGTTCCTCGCGGCGGTTGCGTGCGACGATTCGGCCCAGCGCGCTGTCGTACTCGAGCGGCAGTGCGGCGACAACGCCGAATTGCGCCATCGGGTTGTCGCACTTCTGGCGGCCCATGACGATCCCGGTGAGCTGCCGCGGCCTGGGCTTTTGGAGCCGAATGCCTGCGAGCGCCCGCCCGACTATGCACCCGGCCAGGTGATTGCCAGACGCTATCGCTTGCTAGAGGAGATCGGCGAAGGGGGCATGGGCACCGTGTGGGTGGCCCAACAAATCGAGCCGCTGCGCCGCCAGGTGGCCATCAAGCTCATCAAGCCAGGCATGGACAGCCGGCGCGTGTTGTCGCGCTTCGAGACCGAGCTACAGGCGCTGGCACTCATGGATCACGCCGGCATCGCCCGCGTATTCGACGGCGGACTGACCGAGGCGGGCCGGCCGTTCTTCGTGATGGAGTACGTCCAGGGCTTGCCCATCACCGAGTTTTGCGACCGCGCGCGGATGACGGTTCCCGAGCGTTTAACGCTATTCATCGAGGTGTGCCAGGCAGTGCACCACGCTCATCAGAAGGGGATCATCCACCGCGATCTCAAGCCGTCGAACATACTGGTTGCCGACGAATCGGATCGGGCGGTTGCGAAAGTGATCGACTTCGGCCTGGCGAAGGCGATGCACGAGCCGGTGGCGGAGGACTCGCTGCCGGCGGCCCAGAGCCTCATCATGGGGACGCCGCGCTACATGAGCCCCGAGCAAGCGGAGCTCAATAACCTCGACATCGACACGCGAACCGACGTGTATTCGCTGGGCGTGATTCTGTACCAGTTGTTGACCGGCGCGACGCCGCTTGCCAGCGAGCGATTCCAAGAAGCCTCGCTGCCTGAGATGCTCCGCCTGATCAAGGAAGACGAACCCTCACGGCCGAGCGTCCGACTCGCCGCGAGCGACTCGGTATCCGACGTTGCCGATCGTCGGAGCGCCGTGCCGGCGCAGCTCCGCCGGGCCGTGCGCGGGGACCTCGACTGGATCGTGATGAAGGCGCTTGCCAAGGAACGCAGCCGCCGGTACGAGAGCGCCAATGATCTGACGCGCGACATCGAGCGCTTTCTGGACCATGAGCCGATCGCGGCGCGGCCGCCGTCGGCCACCTACCGAATGCGAAAGTTCGCCAGCCGGCACCGGTTGGCCCTTATCGCGGGACTGTTGGTGTCGACAACGCTGGTAGCTGGCACGATCACGAGCTCGATTCTGGCGATCCAGGCCACGCGGGCCGAGAAAGTGGCCGAAGCCGCGCTGGCCGAAGAGGCACGGCAACGCGGGATCGCGGAGGAGCAGCGGAACCAGGCCGCCGCCGCACAAGCCGCCGAAGCCGAACAACGACAGGTCGCCCAGCAACAGAGGAACGAAGCTGAAAGGCGCCGCGCGGAAGCCGAGGCCAACTTTCGCCAGGCGCGGGATGCCACTAAGGACTATTTCTTCTCGATCATCGACAGCAAGCACTTGAATGTGCCGGCGCTGCAGCCGCTTCGCCGCGAGCTGCTCGACTCCGCATTGGCCTACTACCGCAAATTCATCGATCAACACGGCGACGACCCGGCGCTCGAAGCCGAGCTGGCGTATGCCTATTTTAGTTGCGGTGAACTATACGAGATTGTCGGGTCGAGCGATCGGGCTCTGGAACCCCTCCAGGAAGCGACCCAACGATACGAGCGGCTCCTTAAACGGCAACCGGCAAGCGAACGTCTTTCCAGGGAAGCTGCTAGCGCCTATATCCAGAAGGGGGCCGTGCAGCAGTCGACCGGTCGGGCGGTGGGAGCGGACACATCCTTTCGGCGAGCGATCGAAATCAGCGAAAGTCTTGCCGCGCGGTCTGCGGGCAAAGCGGACGCATGGGTCGACGTGGCGCGGGCGTCAACGCGACTGGGCGGACTGCGGACAACCGCAGGCTGGTTCGCGGAAGCGGAAGCCCCTCTCGTCCGTGCCATCGAAATCTACGAGAAGCTCTCGCGCGCGGAACCGACCGCCGCGTCCTATCGGATCGACTTCGCCGACGCCTGTTACCGCTTTTGCGCACTTCTGTTGGCGACAGGCCGGTTGGACGAGGCCAAGGCGGCTATACTTCGTGCATTCGACCTCTACGAGCAACTTCTCCAGGAAGATCCCACGAACCCGCGCAATCGAGGCCGCGTAGCCGGGGCGTTCTACCGTTTTGGTGAAGTCGAGCGCGTCGCGGGCGAACTGCAGAACGCCCGCGCGTCGTACTGCCGGGCGCTTGATTTGTTCGAGGACCTTGTCCGCGAGGATCCATCCCAAAGCAGATTTCGCCGTTCGATCGGTGGCATCCACTTCCACATCGGATTGTTGCAGTCTGCGGGCGGCCAGCGGGAAGAGGCGGCGCGCAGTTGGACCACGGCACTCGATGATTTTCGCGCGGCGGCGAAGTTGGCCTACGTCCCGCCCACGCTCGTTGCCAACATCGCCGAGACATTGGCTCAACTCGATCGGTGGAATGAGGCGGCAAGCACGCTGGCCACAAGCATTGACGCGGGCGATTTCGCCTGGAAGCGGCGCTGTCAGTTGGCGTTCTTGGAATGGATGGCCGGCGACACGACGGCGTATCGGGCAACGTGTCGCGAGCTCGTCTCGCACCACGGGAGCGAATCGACGCCGCTCGAAAGCACAGCCATTGCGCTCGTCTGCTTGATCGACGCGGACGCGGTCGAGAACAGCAGCCGCGTTCTGGAGATCGCCGGGCAAGCAGCCGCGGCCGATTCGTCTGATCTGGATTGCCAGGCCCTCGTTGGCGCCGCCCAATATCGGGCTGGAAAAACGCACGATGCGCTCCAAACACTCGAACGACTGAAGCCTTTGGATGAGTCCGCGAAGTTCTCCTCAACCTCTCAAGCCTGCGCGGCGCGGGCGAACCGGTTGTTCGGTGAAACAATCCTGGCGCTCATCGATCGCGAGCTTGCCAAGGACGAGGCCTGCGCCACGCGCATCGAAAAGTTGCTTAGCGCTATCGGCGGCTTGAGGGCCACTGCGCTGCAATATTGCGACGCTGAAGAGAGATGGCGCATCGGGCTGGCGGTCCTGTTCGCCGAGCGCGAGCTGGC
Organism: Planctomycetia bacterium; assembly: GCA_016191115.1. Classification (GTDB taxonomy): domain Bacteria; phylum Planctomycetota; class Planctomycetia; order Pirellulales; family JACPPG01; genus JACPPG01. The sequence goes on from JACPPG010000020.1 coordinate 18,686, forward strand.
ACGGCTGAAGCCAGCAGTCGACAGGGCGAACTGAGCCAGGACAGGCGGATTGGATCACGAAAACACGAGAAGGCGAAAACAGCAGACATGATGGGTGGAGGCCTAAATCGAAGCCTCATTACAACCACTTGGACGCCACTATGGGGCACGATTTCGAGGCTCTCTCCGGGCGCGTCATTGAAGCCGCCATCGCGGTCCACAAGGCGCTGGGGCCGGGTTACTTGGAGTCGGTATACGAGGGTGCGCTTCGCGTGGCGCTTGCACACCGCCAAATCCCCTTTCAGTTCCAGCAGGCCGTGACGATTCATTTCGAGGGTGAGGAAGTCGGTATGCATCGCCCCGACCTGATCATCGATAGAACGATCGTCGTGGAACTTAAGGCCATCAAGACGCTGGAAGACGTTCACTTCGCACAGCTAAGATCGTACCTGAAGGCTACCGGGCTGCACATCGGTTTACTGATGAACTTCAACGCACCGACGCTCGTCGTAAAACGCGTCGTCTTGTGACGATTCAAAGTGCACCCGTCCACGGATACGGTAATCGGCGTGCTGCGGTCGCCTCTTTCGGCCTTTCGTGTTTTCGTGATTCGATCTTCTTTGTCGCGCCTTCGGCGGTTCATTACGACACTTCCGCCGGCTCGGGCTTGTCGACGCGGGAGAACGTAAAGTCGCCGTTTTCGTAGTCGATCCGCACGGCGCTCCCTTCCGTGAACGTCCCCTTCAAGAGCTCGGTCGCCAGCACGTTTTGCAGCTTCTGTTGGATCACGCGCTTCAGCGGCCGCGCTCCGTATACCGCGTCGTAGCCCATGAGCGCGATCGCGTCCAAGACGCCGCTTGTAACAGTAAGTGACAGGCCAGCATGCTCGACCTGCTTTCGCAGCCGGTCGATTTGCAGCTCGACGATCTTCCGCAGATGCTTGGCATCGAGTGGGTGGAACACGATCACTTCGTCGACGCGATTGAGGAACTCGGGCAGGAACCGCGTCTCAAGGGCCGCGCGGACCGCCTCGCGCACTTCCTCGTGGCTGCCGCCCGCGCGGGTGATCTCTTGTATCTCCTGGCTGCCGATGTTCGAGGTCATGACGATGATCGTGTTCGTGAAGTCGACCGTGTGGCCTTGGTTGTCGCTCAGCCGGCCGTCGTCCAGCACCTGCAAGAGGATATTGAAGACGTCGCGGTGCGCCTTTTCGATCTCGTCCAAAAGCACGACGGAGTACGGACGGCGGCGGACCGCTTCGGTCAGTCGGCCGCCTTCTTCATAGCCCACGTAGCCCGGCGGCGCGCCGATCAAGCGGCTGACGGTGTGTCGCTCCATGAACTCGCTCATATCGAGCCGGACCATGGCGTTCTCATCGTCGAACAACACTTCGGCGAGCGCCTTGCAAAGCTCGGTCTTGCCCACGCCGGTCGGGCCCAGAAAGATGAACGAGCCGATGGGCCGGTTGGGGTCTTGCAGTCCAGAGCGGCTGCGGCGGACGGCGTTGGCAACGGCTTCGACCGCTTCGTCCTGGCCGATGACGCGCTGGTGCAGCCGTTCTTCGAGCACCAGGAGCTTGGCCTTTTCGGTTTCCATCATGCGGCTGACGGGAATGCCGGTCCAGGCACTGACGACCTCGGCGATCTCGTCAGGGCCGACTTCCCGCCGCAGCAGCCGGCGGCCGCTCGTGGGGGGCTGCGTGCCGGCTGTCTCGAGCTGGTCGGAGAGCTTCTTGCGGCGGTTATCGAGCTCGTACAATCGCTGGTAGTCGCGCTCGTCGATGGGCAATCCGGCCGCCTGCCGCTCCTTGACCGATGCGCTTAAGTGGTCGAACTCAAGCTCGACTTTGTCCAGTTCGGCGCGAATACCTTGCACGTCGCCCAGTCCGTGCTTTTCGGCCTCCCATTGCTCGCGGAGATTGCGCAGCTTAAGCCGCAACTCTTTCAGCTCGGTTTCGATTTCCTCCAGCCGCTCCTGGGCATGCTCCTCTTTTTCTTCCGAGAGCTGTCGGGCGGCCAGCTCGAGTTGCATGATCCGCCGCTGAACCACGTCGATCTCGCTGGGCACGCTTTCCAGCTCCATCGCCAGGCGGCTGGTGGCCTCGTCCATCAGGTCGATCGCCTTGTCGGGCAGGAAGCGGTCGGTGATGTAGCGGTTCGAGAGGTTGGCGGCAGCCACGAGCGCGGAGTCCTTGATTTTCACCCCCTTGTGGTGCGCTTCGTAGCGCCCTTTGAGCCCACGAAGGATGGCGATGGTGTCCTCGACCGAGGGCTCGCCGACGAAGACGGGCTGGAAGCGGCGTTCCAGCGCGGCATCCTTCTCGATGTGCTTGCGGTACTCATCGAGCGTCGTGGCGCCGATGCAGCGCAATTCGCCGCGGGCCAGCGCCGGCTTGAGCAGGTTGGCGGCGTCGCTGGCCCCCTCGGCCGCGCCGGCGCCGACGACGGTGTGCAGCTCGTCGATGAACAAGACAACATTGCCCGCCGATTGGACCTCCTTAAGCACGGCCTTCAGCCGCTCCTCGAACTCGCCGCGATACTTGGTGCCGGCGATGAGCGCGCCCATGTCGAGCGCTATGACGCGGCGATTCTTCAAACTCTCGGGCACGTCGCCTTGCACGATGCGCAGGGCCAGCCCCTCGGCGATGGCCGTCTTGCCCACGCCCGGCTCGCCGATCAGCACCGGATTGTTTTTTGTCCGGCGGGAAAGGACCTGGATGACGCGGCGGATTTCCTGGTCGCGGCCGATCACCGGATCGAGCTTGCCCTGGCGGGCACGCTCGACCAGGTCGATGCCGTACTTCTCGAGGGCCTGGAACTTGGCCTCGGGATTCTGATCCTCGACCCGCGCGCTGCCGCGCACGGCCTGCAGCGCCTTGAGAATCTCGCTTTCGCCGATGGCGTTGAGCTTGAGGGCAGCCCGGGCCTTGGTGTCGGTCTTGGACAGGGCTAGAAGCAGGTGCTCGGTCGAGACGAACTCGTCCTTCATCGTCTCGGCTTGTTTCGACGCCGCGTCGAAAACTTGGATCAGAGCGCCCGATGGCTGCGGCGGGGTGCTGCCCGAGGAAGCCGGAAGCTGCTTTAGTTCGCCTTGCACGACGCGGTCGAGCTGCTGGCGGTTGGCGCCGATCTTGTCCAGGACGGGCCGGATCACGCCCTCGGTCTCGCCCAACAGTCCGGCCAACAAATGGATCGGTTCGATCTGCGGATTGCCGCGATCGGCGGCCAACTCCTGAGCCCGCTGCACGGCCTCCTGGGCCTTGATCGTCAGCTTGTCGAAACGAAATGCCATTGGGAACTTCCCTTGATCGCCGACGTTGCACCACTAGCCCGAAGCGCTAGCGAGGGGCGCGCGGGTCCCTCGCTGGCGCTTCGGGCTAGTGCGGATGCGCCGGCCGCGGAATCGTGCGACGGGTTACTCCTTGACCTCGAACTCCGCGTCGATCGCTTCGTCCTCGCCCGACGGTTTGGCGCCACCGTCGGCGCCTGGGGCCCCGGCGGTCGCGCGGGCACCGGCGGCCGGCTCTTGCAGCACCTTGCCGACGGCCTGGAATGCCTGTTCCAGCTCGTTGATCGCGCTTCGGATGGCGTCGGTGTTGTGCCCCTTGGCGACGTCGCGCGTCTTGGTGATCGCGCCCTCGAGCGGCTTCTTGTCCGCTTCGCTCAGCTTCCCTTCGTGCTCTTTGATAAGCTTCTCGACCTGGAAGCACATCGACTCGGCCTGGTTGCGGGCCTCGGCCAGCTCGCGCTTCTTCTTGTCCTCGGCCGCGTGGGACTCGGCGTCCTTCTGCATCTGCTGGATTTCCTCCTTCGACAGGCCGCTCGACTTCTCGATCCGCACGGTCTGCTCCTTGCCCGTCCCCAAATCCTTGGCCGAGACGTTCAAGATGCCGTTGGCGTCGATGTCGAATTTGACCTCGACCTGCGGCACGCCGCGCGGGGCCGGCGGAATGCCCTCCAGGTTGAACTGCGACAGGAGGCGGTTGTCGTTCGCCATCTCGCGCTCGCCCTGGAAGACGCGCACCGTGACGGCCGTTTGATTGTCGTCGGCGGTGCTGAACACCTGCTTGCGCTCGGTCGGGATGGTCGTATTGCGCTCGACGAGCTTGGTCATGATGCCGCCCAGGGTCTCGATTCCCAGCGACAGCGGCGTCACGTCCAGCAAGAGCACGTCCTGCACCTCGCCCGCGAGCACGCCCCCTTGGATCGCCGCGCCGACGGCCACTACCTCGTCCGGGTTGACCCCCTTGTGCGGCTCCTTGCCGAAGATCTTCTGCACCAGCTCCTGCACTTTGGGAATGCGCGTCGAGCCGCCCACGAGCACGACCTCGTCGATGTCCTTGGGCTGCATCTTGGCGTCTTCCAGGGCCTTCATGACGGGCCCGCGGCAGCGCTCGATCAACGGATCGACGAGTTGCTCGAATTTCGCGCGCGTGACGTTCATCTGCAAATGCTTAGGCCCGCTGGCGTCGGCGGTGATGAACGGCAGGTTGATGTCGGTCGATTGGCCCGCGCTGAGCTCCTTCTTGGCCTTCTCGCAGGCCTCTTGCAGGCGCTGCAGGGCCATTTTGTCGCTGCGCAGGTCGATCCCCTGCTCTTTCTTGAATTCGTCCGCCACGTGGTTCAACAAGATGAAGTCGAAGTCATCGCCGCCCAAGTGGGTGTCGCCGTTGGTGCTGATGACGCGGAAGACGCCCTCGGCGACTTCCAGGACCGAAACGTCGAACGTGCCGCCGCCAAGATCGAATACGACGATCTTTTCGGCCTCTTTTTTGTCGAGCCCGTAGGCCAGCGAGGCCGCCGTCGGCTCGTTGATGATGCGCGCGACTTCGAGGCCGGCGATCTGGCCGGCGTCCTTGGTGGCCTGCCGCTGGGCGTCGTTGAAGTAAGCCGGGACGGTGATCACGGCCTTGTTGATCTTGTGGCCCAGATAGGCCTCGGCCGATTCCTTGAGCTTCCGCAGAATCTTCGCCGAGATCTCCGGCGGCGTGTATTCTTTGTCGCCGATCTTGACCTTCACATAGTCTTGCGGGCCGCCGGTCACGGTGTAAGGGACGAGCTTCTCCTCGGCCGCCACCTCGCCATGACGCCGGCCCATGAAACGCTTGATCGAAGAAACGGTGCGCGTGGGGTTGGTGACGGCCTGGCGCCGGGCTGGCTCGCCGACCAGCACGTCCCCCTTGTCGGTGAATGCCACGACGCTGGGCGTCAGACGGTTGCCTTCCTGATTGGGAATCACCTTGGGGTCACCCCCTTCCATGATCGCCACCACGGAATTGGTGGTGCCCAGGTCGATCCCGATGATCTTTTCACCTTGTGCCATGTGTTTCTCCTTACAGTGTCTCGCAGGCGCAGTTCGCACGCGCGGGAGTGCGGTTGATTGTACGGCCGAAGAACTTGCCGGCTCTCGTGCTCGATGTGGTTAGTCCGGTGCAGAGCCAGCCGGACCGATCGTGGCGGTGAGCAAACTAACCCAAGTGTGGGATGCAAAGGCCATGCCGGTGACCAGGAGGGGACCACAAATCACAATCCCTTGCAATTTAAGAGGTTTTGGAAATTCTCGGGCTATGGGTGCTGGCCGGACGTCCGTGTGTCTCTGCCAATCTGGCAGCGGCGGTGGGGAGCCGGTCAGATTACGGGCGGATCGAGGTTGAGTCGAAGACGCCCCCGTGGCCATCGCCCATACCTCGCCCATACCGAGATAGCGATGCCCACGGCCAACAGGGCTACCGATGACGGCTCCGGCAGTGGCTTGACCGATCCGACACCGGCGCCATAGATCGCCCGGATCCCAGCGATGTCGTCATCCGACAAATAGCCAGTCCCCAAGCCCTGCATCCGCACAAACGTCGGATACATGATTGACGTGCTGGCGCCCGCATGGTCGAGCCCTAGCGAGTGACCCAGCTCGTGCTCGGCCGCGCCCAGGACGTCCGGGTAGGCCAGCGTGCCGATCAGGTTCCAGCGGTCGCTGTCGTCGAAGTGCACGTCACCGGCCAGGCCGCCCGTGGGCGAGTACGGATAGTAGGCGTGGGCCTTGTTGTTGCCGAAACTGTCGATGAAGTGATGGCCGATGCGGATTTGCGGGTAGGCTCCGAAGTTGTAGTACTCCGCGTCGGTCGCGGGGGGACCGGCGTCGGGCAGCTCGACAAAGTTCAGCGGAACCACCGAGGCCCACAGCCCGAGCGCCTCTTCGACGCTTGAGCGCAGTTGAGCCATCGGGACGGGCTGGTCGTTCTGGTCCAGCATCCCCCCGTCGAACAGGTTCGAGAAGCTGTAGGTCAGCGTAATCGCCGCGCCCGGGCTCGGCTGCGGCCATTTGTAGCCGGTCAGGACGAACGCGCGGGCGTTGTGCGCCGCGCAGGCGGCGCAGAAAGCGAGACAGAAAATCACTCTTTGCATGGTGAACTCTCAGGTGCGTGGAATCAGGAGCTTGCCACCATCGAGAAGACTTCGGCGGCGGCGGCGATCGTGCGATCGATATCCGCCTCGCTGTGCGCGGCCGAGAGGAACAAGGCCTCGTACTGGCTGCACGGCATATAGACGCCACGCCCCACCAGCCCCCAGAACCACAGGGCGTATCGCTTGGTATCGCTGCGGCTGGCTGTGTCCCAATCCGTGACCGGCCGCGGCTGGAAAAAGAGCGTCATCATGCTCCCGGAGCGCGCGATCGTGTGCGGCACGCCGGCCGCGGTGGCCGCACCGGAGAGCCCACCGGCCAACCGCTCGCCCAACCGCTCGAGGTAGTCGTAAGGCGGATCATCGCGAAGCAATCGCAGGGTAGCGATGCCGGCCGCGGTGGCCAACGGATTGCCGCTGAGGGTCCCCGCCTGGAACACCGGCCCGGCGGGCAACATCCGGTCCATGATCTCGGCGCGGCCACCGTACGCCCCCACCGGAAGCCCGCCGCCGACGATCTTGCCCAACGTCGTCAAATCGGGCATGACGCCGAAAAGCTCCTGCGCTCCCCCATAAGCGACGCGGAATCCGGTCATCACCTCGTCGAAGATCAAGAGCGCCCCCGACTCGCGCGTCAGCCGCCGCAATGCAGACAGGAACTCCGGCGCGGCCACGACGCAGCCCATGTTTCCCACGATCGGCTCGAGGATCACGCCAGCGATCCGTTGCCCGTGCGCTGAAAACGCGCGCTCCAAATCGTTCACGTCGTTGTAGCGCAGCGCCAGCGTGTCGCGCGTCGTGCCTTGCGTGACGCCGGGCGAATTGGGCACGCCGAGCGTAGCCGCCGAGCTGCCGGCGGCGACGAGCAGACTGTCCACGTGTCCGTGATAGTTGCCGGCAAACTTGACGATCAGGTCGCGTCCGGTGAACCCGCGAGCCAGCCGGATGGCGCTCATCGTGGCCTCGGTGCCGGAGTTCACCAGGCGGACCTTCTCGATCGAAGGGACCGCGTCGACGATCAATGCGGCCAATTCATTCTCAGCCACGGTCGGCGCGCCGAAGCTTGTGCCGCGCGCGATCGCCGCCTCTAGCGCCTCGACCACCATGGGATGCGAATGCCCCAGGATCATCGGGCCCCACGACCCGACGTAGTCGATGTAGCGCTCGCCGTCGATGTCGTAAAGATACGGGCCCTCGCCCCGGTCGAAGAAAATCGGCTCGCCACCGACAGCGCCAAAAGCGCGGGCCGGGCTGTTCACCCCACCGGGGATCAGCCGCTTCGCCTGCGCGAACGCCGCGCGGCTCCGCTCGCGAGCCGCCATGTCCTCGTGCTGGGATTGCGTGGAGATGGAATGCATCAGGGGATGCTGCGTACCGCCGACTTTGCCAGCGCCTTGCTCGCTTCCTGGGCCATCTAACCGAAAAGCTAGGGGATACACGCCGTCTAGGCTAGCCAGGCGGCGACGTCCTTGGACCAGTACGTGAGGATAACATCCGCCCCGGCCCGATGCATCGCCGTCAGCGATTCCAGAACCACGCTCCGCTCGTCCAGCCAACCCCGAGTGGCGGCGGCCTTCACCATGCTGTATTCCCCCGACACGTTATAGGCCGCCAGCGGCACCCCCCCAAAGTGGTCGCGGACGCTCCGCAGGATGTCCAGATACGCCAGGGCCGGCTTGACCATGATCATGTCGGCCCCTTCGGCCAGGTCCAAAGCGACCTCCCGCAGGGCCTGCCCTGGGTCGCCGGCCGGGTCCATCTGGTAGCCGCGGCGGTCGCCGAAGGCCGGGGCGCTCTCGGCCGCCTCGCGGAAGGGCCCATAGAAGGCGCTCGCGTACTTGGCGGCATAGCTCATCATCGGCAGGTGGGAAAAGCCTTTCTCGTCCAGCGCCCGACGGATGGCTCCCACCATGCCGTCCATCATCCCGCTGGGAGCCACCACGTCGGCGCCTGCCTCGGCGTGGCTCACCGCCTGGCGGGCCAGCAGCCCGAGTGTCGCGTCGTTATCGACGTCGGCTCGCCCCGTCGCCTCGTTCACCACGCCGCAATGACCGTGGTCGGTGTACTCGCAAAAACAGACATCGGTAACGACCAGCATGTCGGGCAGGCTCTGCTTCACGGCGCGCACCGCCTGCTGCACGATGCCTGAATCACTGTACGCGTCGCGACCCTGGGGATCTTTCTCGGCGGGGATACCAAACAAGATCACACCGGTGATGCCGACTTCCGCGAGGCTCCTCGCTTCGCGTACCAATTCGTCGACCGAAAGCTGGAACTGCCCCGGCATGGCGGCGATTTCCTGGCGCACGCCCCGGCCCGGCCGCACGAAGAGAGGCTGGATGAGGCGTCGCGCGTCGAGTCGCGTCGTGCGAACGATTTCGCGTAAGCGCGGGTGCTGCCGCAGCCTTCGCAGGCGGACCGTCGGAAAACCGGCAGGTGTGCTGGGATTGTTATCCATCGAGCCTTAAGGACTGCGGGGTGGCTCGGCCGCGGTCCGCTCGGCCAGGGCGGCTTGCGCGCGCTCGACGATTGTGGCGGCCCACGACTTGTCGCCGTAGAGCTTGACGACGGCCTCGCGGATCGCTCGTGCAGCGGCGACGTCGGTCTTTTCCAACTGGTCGGCAGCGTCGAGCCGGGCACCGAGCAGACGCGTGTCGGCGACGACATTCTCGCGAATCTGGCTCCGCAATCGCTCGAGTTGCAGGCGGGCCAGCTTGAGTGATTCCCGATCGGCAGCGGAAAGCTGCCCGTCCGTGGCGTACAAGTCGACCAGCGCCGTCAGCCGTTCGGCCGCCCGCTCGGGATTGAGCCGCGCGTAGTTGATCGCTTCGAGGTAGGCGCGTTCCAGCGGCGTGGCCGACTCGATGCCGGCCGTGGATTGAGCGCGCAATTCGGCCCGCCGGCCAGCCCAATAGATGTCGATGTCATCCTGATACTCCCTGACGACCTTGGCGCGCGGGTCGTCCGGATAGTTGGCCAGAAAGGCGGTGATATCGTCCTGCGCTTTCTGCAAGGAATTGATGTCTCCACCGCCGGCGGCGCGGGCGATGCGGCCATATAGAGCGTCGGCCGTGGCGGGCTGCAACAAGTACCACGTGCCCGCGGCCAGCATGAGGACCGCGGCGGCCAGAAGCACGGTTTGCCACACCACGCGGTGCGTCGACGTCTCAAAGTCCGGTTCGTGTCGCCGGTGCTCGTCCTCCGCAACCGCCACAAATCTGCCGGCGGGCTCCGCTGGCGGCGCGTGCGGCGGTAGCTTTTGTTCCTTATCACTCGTCGTGGCGGAGACCAGATCGGCCGTCGCCGGCAAACTACCGTCGTCCCTTGTCGCGGACGGTCTGTCGCCAGACGAGTTCAACGGCGCCAATTCGTATTCGGCCGGAGGCTTCGGCAAAACGTCCCCGGGCGGAGCAGGCTCGACCGGCTGCGCCGCGGCCGCCGTCATGGCGCCGCTCGACACGCTCACCTCGGGCGGAACATCGGACAATTGCGTCGGCGCTACCGGCAAGCCCCCGCCGCCGCGCATCGACAAGCCGTGCCGCATCGCCTCCAGCCGGCGCGACAGGACCATCGCCGTGGCGATCCGTCCCTCGGGGTCCTTAACCAGCAGGTCGGCGATGATTTGCTGTAGCTCCTGGGGAACGTCCGGCGCGTATCGACCGACGGGATCGGGCTCGGCAAAACGCTGTAACTGCAGCATCTCGACCAACGTGGCCGCCTGGAACGGCGGCCGGCCCGCCAACAACGTGTACAGCACGCCCCCCAGGCTGTACAGATCGCAGCGGGGAGTAATCGAGCGGCCGTCGGACTGCTCGGGCGCCATGTATTCGGCGGTGCCCAAGACGCCACCAACCGCTGTCAGGCCGGTGGACCCGAACAGCTTGGCGATGCCGAAATCCGAAAGCTTGATCTCGCCCTCGGGGGTCAAGAGCAGGTTCGCCGGCTTGATGTCGCGATGGATGACGCCGCGATCGTGTGCGTGCTTTAGCGCGCGGCAGGTTTGAATGGCGAAGTCGGTGACCTCGCGCCAATTGAACCGGCGACCGGCCGCCAGCTCATCCTCCAGGCTGCGGCCGTTCACCAGCTCCATGGCGTAGAACAGGTAGTCATCCTGCTCGCCGAAGCCGTACAGCCGCACGATGTTCGGGTGGCGCAGCTTGCGAAGCGTTTCGATCTCGGCCTTGAAGCGCTCGCGGAAGCCTTCGTCGTGGGCCAAAGCGGCCGACAGGATCTTGACGGCGGCCGGCTCGCCCGTCTCGACGAAGACGCCTTCGTAGACGGTGCCCATGCCGCCCCGCCCGAGCTTGCGGCCGATCTTGTACGGTCCCAATTGTTCGATTTGCATCGTTGGCAGCCCAGGGCCGTTTGGGAATCGCTCCCGACGGCGCGGACGCGTGGCCGCGAGAGCGCGCTGGCAAGGCGGCCTGAACTCTTTATCCTAGTCCGATATGCTGTGGGAAGCCAGCCGGGCGAGGGCGGCTAGTCACATTGCAAGGAGCTGTAGGAGGCGTCTCCCATCGCCGAATTTCGCGACCACGCCTAAAGTCGTCTGGCGGCGCCGGGTCGGCGACCGGAGTCGCCTCCTACAAAACCTAGAGAGGATTCGAGAGAAAAGGAACCACGATTGCCCAACAAATTCTTGACGTTGACCCGCGGCGAGAATCAGGCGCGCGGCATCGCCCAATACGCGATTGACTTCATGGCCGGCCGGTTCGGCGGGCCTGCTGACGCGGTCTATCAGACGGTCGAACGGTTTCATCTGGACAGCATCGCCTGCGGCGTCTCGGCGTTGGCCTGCGGCGCCAATGCTCCCACGGTGCTGCGGCGCGAGGCCCTCGAGTACGTGTGCCGCGAGCCCGCTCAGGGCGTGCCCTGTTTTGCATCGACCGCGCGCGTCATGCCTGAGAAGGCTGTTCTGGCCAACAGCTCGGCGGTGCGCGAGTGGGACGCCAACGGCACCAATTTCGGCTACAACCCGGCACGCGGATACACGCGCGGCGAGTTCGGGCACAACGACTTCTACCCGGTGGCCGTGGCGGGGGCGCAATTGCGCGGCCTGGGGGGGAGGCAGACGCTGTCGGCCATGATCCTCTTGGATGAGATCCGCGGCCGCTTGGCCGAGGTGTTCGCCCTCAAAGATTACAAGATCGATCACGTCGTACACGGGGCGATTGCTTCCGCGGCTGTCTACGGCGCCATCCTAGGCGCTTCGGTCGACCAGATCGAATCGGCCATCGGGCTGGTCGTCGCGCACTACATTCCGTTCCGCGCGATCCGCGCCGGGCACCAGTTGTCGGACTCCAAGGGCGCGTCGGCGGCCATCAGCGCCGAGGTGGCCGTGATGGCCATGCGCCGCGCGATGCGCGGCTTTGTCGGCCCGGCCGATATCTTCCGGAATCCTGAGGCGATCTTCTGCCTGTTCGAGAAGCCCGCCGCAGCGGACACGAGCCCTTTCGACCTGACGCTGGCGACCGAGGGGGACGATTTCGCCGTGATGGGAATGCACTTCAAGCTCGGGCTGTACGAGCACCAGTCGGCCGGGGCGATCCAGGGGTTGATGGACCTGTTGGCCGCGCATCCGGAGATCCTGGCCGACGAGCGCCGGCTGCGCAATGTGCGCATCGCGATCTACGAACCAGCGTTCCACATCATCGGCGACGCGGCCAAGCGCGACCCGCGGACCCGGCAAAGCGCCGATCACTCGATGGTGTACATCATTGCCACGCTCTTGCGCAAAGCGTTCCAGCAGAGAACGTCAGGCTGGCAGGAACTGATGCTCGTGCCGGCCGACTACAGCGACGAAAGTCTCGTGCATCCGCTCACGCGGCGATTGATGGAGCGGATCGAGTTCCGCCACGGCGGGCGAGAGTACGACGCCAAATACCCCGACGGTATCCCCACGTCGCTCGATATCGAGCACGCCGATCTGGGCCGGCTCACGAGCGGCCTGGTGATGTATCCGGAAGGCCACGCCCGCAACACGAGCGGCCATCTGGACCGGCTGTTGGCCCACAAGTTCCGGCTGCTAGCCGTGCTCGGGGTGCGCGACGTGGACGCGCTCTACAAACGATTCACCGGCCTGGCGGGAAAAAGCGCCGACGACATCGGCAGGCTGTACGACTTTGAGCTACTCGAGCGCGGTGGGCATTGAGCGTAGGGTGCTCTGTGAGCACCTGCGTTTGCCGAAAAAGGACCAAACGTTGCACCCCGCTGCGCGGAGCGCACCCTACTTGCGACGCACGGTCACAGCACGCGCTCTTCCCAGTCCTTTTGCATGACCAGGAACAGGAATGACGCCGTCCAGGTGATAAGGATCAAACCGGTGAGAGCCTCGACGGCCGTTAGCAGGCGCAGTGGGGTGGTTCGCGGTGGCTCTGCTCCCAGCGACGTGTAGGCCACGGCCGAACGGTAGAAGGAGTCGAATGCGGCGTCACTGTCGGCGGCTGCCGCCGAGTCCTCAGCCACCAGCAACCGCATGCTGAAGCCAAAAAATCCCATCTCCAGCAGATGGGCGGTCATCGCGACAAGTACCAGGCCGGCCAGCGTCAGCCGCTTGCGGCGAAAGGCGCGCATCCGCAGCAGCCGGGCCACCACGACGAACATCCCCAAGTGAAACATGACGCAAACGACGACAGTGACGGCCGCGACGAGAATTGCCAGGAGCATGGTTCTGGGAAACTAATGATGAATGCGGAATGATGAATGATGAATGCGTTGTTCATCTTTCCGCATTGCATACACCATTCATCGTTGACGTCGAGTGCTATTGCGTTGCGGCGGCGGGCGGCTTGCTCTCGATTTTGCGCAAGGCGTTTGCCAACCATCCTCGCTCATTCGAGTTGCGACTGCGTGCCAACAGCGCCTTGAGCGCCGCGGCCCGCGCCTTCATCGCCGCTTCGTTGCCCGGCTCGCACGCGAGCGCCGTCGCGGTCAATCGCAGGGCGCGAACTGGCTCGCCGGCTTCGCTGAGCGCCACGGCCCGCTTCGCCACCGCGTCCGCGCCGCCGGCCAATCGCACCAGCTCGACGTCGGCTTCTTGCGGCCCCTCGGAGTACATGGTCGCCGCGTCGCCGTCGAACCAGCCCACGTAGCCTTCATAGATGCCGCGGACGCTCCACGAGACCTTGCCGTAGGCGTCTCCCACGTCCAATTCCGGCGGCAGCTTGATTTCGCGCATGAGCGTGTACACGTCTTTGCCGTCGTTCATGCCGCGGACCGTGGCGTCGTGAACGTACTGGATCGCGTCGCGATAGCGCGATAGCGCCGCGGCCACCTTGTCGCCGCCCGTGATCGGGTCGCCGTGACTGGGGAGAAGGATCTCAGGCTTGAGCGCCAACACCTTGTTGAGCGAATCGACGTAGTCCAGCGCCCACCGCGGCCGGGTGCCGCGGAGCGTGTACAAGTTCGGGAACGATGCGTAGAAATTGTCGCCGACGAACGCCGCCTTGTATTGCGGCAACCACACGGTGAGATGCTCGTACGTTTCGCCCGGCGTGTGATAGAGCTCGAACTTCGTGCCCCCCAGCTCGAACTCGTGCCGGTCGTCGAAGAGGATGGTAGGCTCAACGCGCGGGCGGCGGCCGCGCACGGCCTCCAACAGCTTCTCCTCGTCGAAGCCGAACTGCGCCGCGTTGCGGCGGGCGAAGAACTCGCCCAACCGATCCTGGTACTGCCGCATCTCGGTAAACAACCGTTGGGCAACGACCTGCGTGTCGGGCTCCTTCCAGAAGGCGGCGCCGGTCGTATGGTCTTCGTGGGCGTGAGTGAAGATGATGTAGCGGATCGGCGCCGTGCTGACTTTGCGCAACAGCTTTTGATGCTTCTCGGCCGTGTCGCGGAGCGAGGTGTCGATGATGACGTTGCCGTCGTCGGTCAGCACCATGAAGGTATTGCCGAAGCCGGCGGCCTGGTAGATCCGCTCGTGAACTTTGGTGGCCTCGGTTCGAGTGGCGGCGCCTAGAACGCCCTCCAGTTGGGCCGAGCAGGGGGCCACGGCGAGCGCCGCCGTGACTGCCGTAAGAAGGGCCAAACCGTGCGTGAATCCGTAACGCATGACCGCACCTGGTAGTGGTCGTGAGAAGCGCCCCCGTATAGATTGCGAGCATAAACCATCAGCCGCGAGACTGCCATGCGATACACTAGCCCGCAGCGCCAGCGAGGGGTTTTTTTAGCCAATGCGGCGGCCGGGGCCTCGCTGGCGATTCGGGCTGGTGACGCGATGTGACTCCGGTTCGCCCGGCACGGTGAATTCCCATGCCCATACGCGGTTTGACACCGTCCCATCTCTGCGGCTTGGTCAACGTCCACAAGCCGTCGGGGCTGACGTCGCGCGCTACCGTCGACGTCGTGAAGCGAGTAGTGCGGCCCGCCAAGGTGGGCCATGCCGGCACGCTCGACCCATTGGCCACGGGCGTGCTGGTCGTGTGCGTTGGAGCGGCGACGCGCTTGATTGAGTACGTTCAACAACTACCTAAGCGGTATCGGGCCACGTTCCAGCTCGGCCGTTCGAGCCCGACCGAGGATGTCGAAGGCGACGTAACGGTGCTCGCCAATGCGCCGCAACCGAGCGGTGAGCAGATCGTTCGCGCCGCCGCCGCGCTTACCGGGGAGATACTACAGCGGCCGCCCGCCTATTCGGCACTCAAGGTCGGGGGGCGGCGGGCGTACGACCTGGCTCGCTCCGGGCGCGAGGTCGCACTCGCGCCGCGGAAGATCGTCGTCCACGCGATTGACGTAGTCACTTACGCGTATCCTGAATTGACGCTCGACATCCGTTGCGGCTCCGGCACGTATGTCCGGTCGCTGGGACGAGACCTTGCCGAAGCGGTTGGCACGGCGGCTGTGATGTCCGCGCTCGTGCGAACGGAAATCGGACCATTTGCGCTAACGGACGCGTGGCCGTGTGAGAATCTGCGGTCGGACAATATGGCTCAATGGTTACGTCCAGCGCGTGACGCAGCGGCTGCCTTGCCGAGCGTGGCGCTTGGCGCCGCTCAAGTGAACGAGGTCGCGCATGGGCGATTTGTGACGTTGGATGGACCGGATTTCACCTCGGTCGGCGAGCTCGCGGCCATCGGCCCGGACGGAGAGCTCGTGGCCATCCTGCGGCAGCGCGGTGGCGGCCGCCTCGGGCCGCGGATCAATCTGGCCGCGGCATCGTCGAGCTTAAAACAGCGCTCGCGATAACGGCTGTAGCGTTCATCGCGGAAATGCCTGCGCATCCGGATGTTCGAGCGAGGCCCCCACTATCGAAGGAGCGGCAAGCCACCGGCCGATAGCCACAATGTTCATGTGTCTTATGGTAATTATGGCAAATCATCGGAGCAGGTGCACGGATGGCGCGATCGATTGGGTTGGCGTGGATTCTGGCTCTTGGTTTCACGGGCCTCGCGGCGGCTGATGGGTTGCTGGGATCGACAAGCTACTACGACGAGGCAGCGGCCGCGGGCGAAGTGGCCGCGGGTGACCCGAGCGCACAAGTTACGAGTCCCCGCGATGACGGCGGATGCGAATCATGCGGCGGCCTGTGCGATTCCTGCCGCGGCTGTGACCAGGACTGCTGCGATTCGTGGGGCCGCTGTGGCCGCTTTCTAGGCCTCTTGCCCAGCGATCACTGCTTCGACCGGTTTATCAGCCCGTTGTCGAATCCATTTTTTTTCGAGGATCCCCGGGCGCTGACCGAGATTCGGGGCATCTTCTTCGACAATAGCCTGCCGAACACCATCGATGGTGGAGATGTGCAGTTCTGGGGGGCCCAAGTTCGCGGCCGGGTGACCGACCGTTTGAGCGTCATTGCTCCGCGCCTCGGCTATTTCCAGGTGAATCAAGGGGTGGGCGGCGCACCGAGCGGGTTCTTGTCGGCGCCCGTGGGCGTCAAAGGCACTTTGCTCCGCGATGTCGACAACCAATTCCTGCTCTCCGGCGGTATTACGTACTTCATTCCAGGATCGATCAGCGCCCTGCCCACTTTTGGCGACGGTGATTTCCACTTCTTCCTCACGGGCGGTAAGCAAATCTTCGGCCGCGGCCATTGGCTGAGCGGCACCGGCTTCCGCATCCCCGTCAACAGCAACTGGGGAACGCAGATGTGGTATTGGTCGAACCAATGGGACTACGAGCTGCCCGGCCACTTGTATCCGCTTTTCGGCGTCAACTGGTTCCATTGGATGCGAAGTTCGACGGGACCGTTGAACACGGGCGGGATCACCGCGCTGGACATACTCAACCTGCCTTCCCAGGGCGTCGCCGGCAGCAACGTGGTGTCGGCGGTCGTGGGCGGCCGATGGAAGCCGAACGGCCATGTCGAGATCGGTAGCGGCTTCGAGTTCCCGCTGACCGACAATCGCGACATCCTGCGGAACCGGGTCTACGCCGATCTGATTCTTCGCTACTAGTACTAGAGGAGAGCAGCAGTCAGTCGGCGACCGGCGGCGGACAGTATGCGACGACGCGTCTGACTTTTTTCGCGCCGCCACGCGCTCCGCGAAGCCCAGGGGTGGCATCCCCTGGGGAAATATAAAGCCCAGCGCCGGCGCATTCGCTACAGCCGATACAAACGGACGATGACCCGAACGCATCGCATCGAACGACTGCAACAAGCGGCTCGTCGCGCTGGCCGCGAATGCTAGACTTCCTTGCGGGGAGATGTCGAGTAGCGTTCTCGCCGGTCTGATCCGTCCCGACCGCTCTTTCGCTCACGAGTGCGTCGAGCGGTTCAGAGCGGCGCCGCGGCGAATCGTTGGCGCGTGAGCGGTTCTCGCGCCGACCTATGACTACTACACCGTGACAAGGGATCGATTTGTCGGGCATGGATCCGCCCATCGCGGCGCGCTGGCCAGCCGGCCGCACGCCGGTCTCTACGAGAGACAGCGGTAGCACATGCCCGATCATCGAAAACTGAAGCGCGACGTCCTCGCGCTCGTGCTGGCGGCGGTCGCCGTATTCCTGGCGCTTGCGCTGGCGACCTACGATCCGGCTGATCCGCCTAGCGCGCTCGTCTATCCGCCGGCCACCGTGACGCACAATCTATGCGGTTCGGCGGGCGCGATCGTGGCCCGGGCGCTATTGGAGGCGGTAGGCGTCGGGGCGTATTTCCTTACGCTCTCGCTGGCGGTGTTGGCGTTCGTCCTTTTGACGAATCGGCCCTGCGATCAGCCGTGGCTACGCGGGTTGGGCTGGTTGCTCGCGCTGGTGGGGCTCACGAGCCTTGCCAGCATGGCCGTGCCGTGGCTTTCGCCAGGACCCGTGGTCGGCGCTGGCGGGCACCTGGGCGCCGCAGCGCGCGCCCTGCTCGAGGCGCACCTGGCCCAAGCCGGGGCTTATCTGGTGGTCATCGCCGCCTTTCTGGGTGGATTGCTTTTGTCGAGCGACTATCTCGTGTTTCGCACGACGGCGCTCGTTCTCGGCGTGCCGGCTAAGGGGCTGGGGCGCGGGTTGGCCGGCGCCCGCCGTGCCTACGCGGGCAGCGTTAACCGAGAGCATCGCCGGGTGAGCGACTTGGACAGCGCCACCCGAGAGCTGGCGGTGCGCATCCGCGGAAAGGCGATCGACGCCGTGAAGAAACTGGATGACGACGAAGACAAGGAAGCCGAATCCGAAGACGCCCCGCAGGAAGGTGCGTCGGTTGAGCAGCATGACGGCGAAGCTACTCCGTCGCTTTTGCGCATCAAGCCCCCCTCGCGGCGCGGCGAGCGGCAAGAAGTGATGGCGGCGCTCGACGCGGCGGTCCGGGCCGACGACAGCATCCCCTACGAGCTTCCCTCGATCGAGATGCTGGTCGAAGGGGAACCGGTCCACTTCGACGAACACGAGAAAGAGGTCCGTCGCAAGGCCAAGATCCTGGAGCAAGCGTTCGCCAGTTTCGGCTACACGGTCCGCGTCGTCGAGATCGAGACCGGGCCGGTGATCGCGCAGTTCGAGGTTGAACTCGAGTCAGGCCTCCGGCTATCGAAGATCACCAGCCTGGCCGACGACCTGGCCATCGCCCTGCGCGTCCCCAGCGTGCGCATCGTGGCGCCTATTCCGGGCAAGAACACGGTGGGCGTCGAGGTCCCGAATGCCGAGCGGCAGATCGTCCGCCTGCGGGAAGTCATCGAAGAGGCCAACGGCAAGGCCGGCAAGATGCGCATCCCGATCTACCTGGGCAAGGACGTCGCCGGCAACCCGATGGTCGTGGACCTGGCGACGCTGCCGCACCTGCTGATCGCGGGGCGCACCGGCACGGGGAAGAGCGTGTGCCTCAACTCGATCATCGTGTCGATGCTGATGACGCGCCGGCCGGACGAAGTCCGCATGCTGCTGATCGACCCCAAGATGGTCGAGCTCAGCCCGTACAAGACGCTGCCGCACCTGATGCACCCGGTGGTCACCGACATGCGCAAGGCCGAGGCGATCCTGGCCTGGGCCGTCGACAAAATGGAGGAGCGCTATGCGCTCCTGGCCCGCGCCGGCGTGCGGCACATTTCGGGCTACAACCAGCTTGGCGAAGAGGAGCTGATGGCCCGGCTACAGCCGGAGAACGAGGACGAGCGGCAGCAGATCCCCACGCACTTGCCATACATCGTGATCGTGGCCGACGAGATGGCCGACTTGATGATGACGTCGGCCAAGGAAGTCGAGACGCACATCATCCGCCTGGCGCAAAAGAGTCGCGCCGTCGGCATCCACCTGGTGCTGGCCACGCAGAAGCCGACCGTCGACGTGATCACCGGGTTGATCAAGTCCAACCTGCCGGCACGGATCGCCTTCCAGGTGGCCAGCCGCGTCGACAGCCGCGTGGTGCTGGACGAGATGGGGGCCGACAAGCTGTTGGGCAATGGCGACCTGTTGTTCCTCTGGCCGGGCACCAGCACGCTGATCCGCGGCCAAGGCACCTTCGTCAGCGACGACGAGATCAACCGCATCGTCAACTTCGTCGGCACCGCCGAGCCGGAGTTCGTCAGGGAGCTCGTCCAACTCAAGCCGGCGGCACCGGGTGACAACGGATCGGGAACGCTCAAGAACCGCGACGACTTGTACGACGCCGCCGTCGACATCGTCATCCGCGAGGGGCGCGGCAGCGTCTCGCTCTTGCAGCGGGCGCTGGGTATCGGCTATGGCCGGGCGGCGCGATTGATCGACTTCATGTCCGAGGACGGCATCGTGGGCACGTACAACGGGTCGCAGGCCCGCGAGGTGCTCGTCACGCTCGAGCAGTGGCAAGCGATGAGCGGCGAAGCGGCGCCGCCGGAGCCGCCCCGCCCGGTGCGCCGCAACAAGATTCTGCCGGGACCAGTCGACGACGATGATGAGTCGCCGCCGGCGGTTCGCCGCGCGCCGCGCATCGTCGTCCACGACGACGAATCAGACGATGACGGCGGCGAGGAGGAGGAGGAGGACGAATCCGCGGAGTCCTTCGGTGAAGATGAGGAGTACGACGAGTCGCACGACGCTCCCGATGACGAAGAGGAAGAGGACGACCTAGAGGACGACGCCGAGTGCAAGCGGCATGGCGCGGAACGGGCCTAGCCGCTACTCGTCGAGCCGAAAGATGTCATCAGTCGGTCTTTTGAACACTCGTGCAATGCGCAAAGCAAGAGCCAAGGAGGGCGTATATGCGCCACCCTCCAATGCCACGATCGTTTGCCGCGTGACGCCGACCCGATCTGCCAATTCTTGCTGAGTCATGCCCGAGGCGGCCGCGCGCAGATCGCGATCGCAGTTGGTGAGCGTCGGCTCTTTCTTACGCGGCATGCGGCCGTCTCCGGCACATGACGATCGCGGCCACGCCCTTCACGCCGTAGCAGACCGATAGGCCGGCCGGCCGCCACGGTATTTCTAGCGCGCGTTGACATGGCTTGCGAAGGCCTTAGGATCGACCGAAAAATAACTTCCTGATTCTTTGACCCCTCACCCTGCCCTCTCCCGCAAGGGGCAGGGCCATTCTGTTTTTCAAAATGGCGAGGCGGGAAAATGGGACTGGCTCCGAGCATAAACAGCGCAGGTCCTTTCAGACCAACGTTGCGTCTCGGTGCCTGTCCCACTTTCCCGCCGGTGCGCCGCCGGCAAGCTTGAATCTGTGAACGGCCCTGCCGCAAGGGGCGAGGGCATTGAGGAGAAGTTATTTTTCGGTCGATCCTTGCCGCGATTCAGTCGCCTTGCCGAACGGCGATCACGTAGCCTTCGAGATTATCCACGATCTTGTATTCATGCGTGTCGAACAACGCCCGCATCAGTCGCAAGTAGTCGGGTGCGTCCGGCGCGAAGTTTGCCATCGCGTTTTTCAGGTGGTTGTGCTCGATAGCGATGACGTCGGGAGGATGTGCCACATAGTCTGCGAAAATGTTATCGAGTGATTCCGGCAGGATATCGCGCCACAGCGGTTGGAATTGGCTCACCCAACTGAACTTGTTCGCCGCCGGCAAGCGGGAGGCGAACTGGATCGACTCACAGCACATGGGGCCGCACACCATCAGGTTCGCGCCGGCAGGCGCCGCGCGGTCGACCGCCGCGGCGACGCGCTCGAGCTTCCAGTTCGACGGTTCCTTGTACGCTAACTGCACGCGAACCCCCGCCGTCGGTATAAACGCAATCGCGAGGGCCGCCATTGACACCCAGGCCAGGGGTCGGTTGTCGCGTTCTAGCCGTTCGAGACCCAGGCCGATCAACAGCGCGACGTAAGGAAAGCAGTTTCCCCAATAGTGGATATACGCGCGCATGGGCAAGACGCAGCTTGCCAGCCCGACGACGAGCGCCGAAACGACCAGCCATCGATATTGCCGCGACGCCGCCGCCACGCCCGCGAAGAACACGATCACGAACGGTAATGAGCCACGCCAGAGCATGATGGCCAGATCGATTACGTCACGCATGCTTCCGATGGCCGCATACGCACGTGGGTACACGAACACCGTCCAGAAGTATTCGCGCCAATCGCAGAATCGGAGCACTAAACCCAATATGAGCAGCCAGCCCACGAGCGCGCCTGCCACCATCGCGCCGATGCCCTTGAGCTTGTCCGCCCATCCGACGGGCGTCACGAGGACCGCCAGACCCGGTATGACGCCGCACAGCACGATATTCTGCCGGATGTGGAATGCCGCGCAGGCAAACGCTCCGACGGCAAAGCACTGAGCAAGCGTGAAGGATTGCCGGCGGTAAATCGACAGGGCAATCAGCACGTTGCCCGTGACGAACAAGTTGGCGAAGTGCTCGGTGGATGGCCAGCTATAGCCGTATTCCGTCAGCGGAAACACCGCTATGAACATCGCGGCACCCAGCGCGGCCACTTTGTGTCGGCGAAAAGCATACGCGAATAGCGCAGCCTGCGTTGCGATGAGCACTGCGCTAAAGCACATCACGGCGGAGTACGACCGCGGCACAAAAAGCTGCGGCAACGCGTACATCAGAATGCCCAGCGGTGGCTTGTCCTGCCAGACATCCAGGTAGAGGCGCTTGCCGGCCAGTACGTCTTTGGCCAGCGCCGCGTAGATGAACGGATCGCCGTCGACGGCCTGCCGCGCGGTGAATTCGTAAATCCACACAATGGCGCCCAAGACCACCACGAGCGCCACGCACCACAAGGCGTTGCTCCATGGGAGCCGGCTTGCCGCCTTAACAGCCCCGGACACGCGACCCTGCGCGACGTCGCCGCGCGCGGGGCCACGTGGATCGGCATGAGTGGATTGCCCGTCGCGGATCACGTTCTTGCTCTCTCGGCCGCTACCGTGGTTGTTCTTCCTGATTTCCGCCCGCGTGCGGTTGCCTGACCAGGACGGCGTAGCCCTCGGCCGTCGGCAGGCGCCGAAACCGATGTTCGTCCAACAGCGATCTCATCAGGCGGACGTACGCCACTTCGCCGGGCGACCCATCGCGGGCTTGGGCCGCATCGAGGACTCCTTGCTCGATGATGATCGCGTCCGGCGGATGCGCCAGGTAGTCCGCGAAGATCGCGTCGATTGGCTTGGGCAGCATGTCCACCCAGGGAGGCTGAAGCTGAAACATCATGCAGAACGTGTTCGGGGCCGGCAAGCGGGAGGCAAATTGGATCGCCTCCCACCCTTCGGGGCCGCACACCGACAGCGTGGCATCGGGCGGGGCCATGCGATCGATGGCCTCGGCCACCTTGAGAAACGTCAAATAGGTCGGATCGGCGTAGGCCGTGTACATCCGCGTAGCGGCGCCGACCGTCGATCCGACGGCGAGGGCGGCGGCCAACGACCACGTCAAGCGTAGATCGATTCTTGCGATCCGCTCGAGCGCCAAGCCGATGAAAAGCGTGATATACGGAAACGTGCTGACGCAGTAGTGGCCTAACCCGTGCATGGGCGCAATGCAACTGATGGCGCCGGCGACAAGAGCCGAAGCCACGAGCGGCCAGAACCGCCCGTATGCGGCGACCGACGCGAACAGCACGACGAGAAACGGCAAGGCCCCCTGGGAAACGAAGGTCAAAAGCAGGCTCGTGCTGCTGATCCGACCGGCCGCGACATAGGAGAAAGGATAGCGGAACACCGTCCAAAAATACCCGTCCAGGTCCCCCAGCCAGGCGACGAGCGCCAAAACGGCACCTGCCATCACTGCGGCGCCGGCCAGTATCGCGCCGCACGCCGCCAGCTTCTCCTTGGCAGGCCGTGGCGCAAGCAGCACGGCCACCGCGGGCACGAGTCCGCTGACGACCGTGTGCTGGCGAATATGAAACGTCGCGCACGCCAGCGCGCCGACGCCGAAACATTGCCACAGCGAGAACCGGCCCCTGCGCGTGATAGCCAGGGCCACAAGCACGCACCCGGTGACGAATAGGTTCGAAAAATGCTCTGTCGACGGCCACAGAAAGTCCAACGTGGTGAAGGGATAGAAAGCGATAAATGTGACGCACCCGACGATCGCCGCCGTGCATTGCCGGAACGCCCACGCGAAAAGCGCCGCTTGCACGGCGATTGTAATTCCGCAGAAGAGCGCGATCGCGCCGTACGAGCGCGGCGCAACCAGTTGCGGCGCCGCGTACGCTAAAATGGCCAACGGCGGCTTGTCCATCCATGCTTCCGCGTACAGCCGTTTGCCCGACACGACCTCCTTGGCAATCTCGGCGTAGACGAACGCGTCGCGGTTGGCGACCTGCCGCGCCGCGTGGAAGTACATCGTCGGAACCACCACGAGCAGACAGCCGATCCCCGGCATCAGCCAGCGAATCGGAAGTGGGCGATCGCTATCGGCGGAACCGGGATCGCCGCTCGCCACTTGCCCCAGGACACTCGCGCGGCGCGACTGCTTTGGCGCCGCGCCGCGCGCGTCCTGGTCGCCGCGCCTGGTATTGCGAAGCATGTCGAAGCCCGCACCGGGCCCCCAGCCGAAATCCGAGAAACGCCTGACGCCAGGTGACGATTCTAGTCTGGCCGGCGGCCGGGAGGCACCACCCGCGTTCCTGGATTCACGGGCAGAAAGTCGCTCGGCGTTCCCGGCGGGCCGCGCACCGCGATGATATAGCCGTTCACCGTCGCCGCATGGCGGTAGGCTGGCCGGCCAGCCGACGCACCAGGGCCATGAACTCGGGCGCGTCTGGGCGGCTCGGCAGGAGTCTCGCCCTCCCAATCGTGTCCAAACGCGCGCTCAACCCGCGGTCCATCGCAACCGCGACGCCAGGGCCATTCTGTTTTTCAAAATGGCGAGGCGGGAAAATGGGACTGGCTCCGAGCATAAACAGCGCAAGCCCTTTCAGACCAACGTTTCGTCTCGGTGCCTGTCCCACTTTCCCGCCGGTGCGCCGCCAGCAAGCTTAAATCTGTGAACGGCCCTGACCGCGACGCCCGCCATATGGCGTTCGATAGTACGCCCGAGTATAGTCGAGCGTTTGCGGCAAGGGGCATTAAGCGGGGGAATATCCATGACGAGCATGAGTACTTCGACGGCGTGCGCACGGCGAACGATCCGATCTCGGCTTTGGACGGCCGCGGTGCTGGCTGTCGCGTCCGGGCTGGTTGGCACGGCCGCCGCGCGGACCGATGACAAGTCACAGCCGCCTGACGCCAAACGATTCGCCGTGGGCGTCGCCACGCGCGACGTGACGCCCAAGGCTCCGACGCCCATGTGGGGTTACGGCGCCCGCCATGCGGCGCTGTCGAAGGGCACGATGGACCCGCTCATGGCCAAGGCGATTGTGATTCACGCGGGCGATCAGAAGCTGGCCATCGTCGGCACGGACCTGGGGCGCGGTCCGACGCAGGCCATGATGGCCAAGATCCGCTCCGAGCTACAGTCGAAGGCCGGCATCGAGCACGTCATGATTAGCGGCAGCCATTCGCACCATGGCCCGGTGATCGAGCTGGTGGATCGCGAGGGTTTCGGCCGCGGCACGTTCGACGGCGCGGTGGAATACAGCAAGCAACTGCCGGACCTGTTGATCGAGGCCATCCTCGAGGCCGACGGGGCCGTGAAGCCCGCCAAGCTCGGCGTTGCCACCAAATCGATCAACTACAACCGCAACCGCCACAGCAAGCGCGTTCCCAAGGCCACCGAGCCGATGCTGGCCGTGATGCGCTTCGACGGCGACGACGGCAAGCCAATTGCCGTTCTAGTGAACTTCGCAGCGCATCCGACAATGATTGACGGCGCGATCCTACAATTCTCGGCCGACTATCCGGGCGCGATGAAGAAGAAAGTCGAACAAGAGCTGTCGACGCATTGCGTCTTCATGCAAGGCTCCGCCGGCGACATGAGCGCCAATCCGCCCCCGGGCACGAGCGGGCACGTCGCCTTCGGCGAGTCGCTCGCCGACCAGGTGCTCGAGCTGGCCCGCTCGATCGAGACCGCTAAGCCCGAGCGGCCGGGCATCCGCGGCAAGGTCGACCACATGCGGTTCGCCTCGCGGGTTAACTTCTCCAATCCGCTCTTGGTGGCCGGATACGGCCGGGCCTTCTTCCCGGAGCTGGTGCAATGCTTCATGGAGGAGTGGCGCGAGGGGGTTACCCCTGAGTTGGTGACGGTGCTGTTGAACGAGGAGATCGCGCTGGTGGGCGCCTCGGGCGAGTTTTTTGCGAACCACTCGAACCGGTTGAAGGAGCGGTCTTACGTTCCACACACGTTGTTCTTCGGATACTGCAACGGTCACCACATGTACTTCCCCACGATCGAAGCCGTGAGCGAAGGGGGGTACGGGGCCGACCAGACCGTGTCTCCCGTGGAGATCGGCGCGGGCGAGCGGATGATGAATCAGGCGCTAGTGAATATCTACGCGCTCTTGGGCAAGTTTCCGGCTCCCAAGGCGAACAAGGAATCCGCCGGTCCGTAAGGCTGATAGCCGTGCCAACCGGCGCATTCGGCCCCCGGCCTTCCCGAAGGTGGGGCTGCCAGGGCCATTCTGTTTTTCAAAATGGCGAGGCGGGAAAATGGGACTGGCTCCGAGCATAAACAGCGCAAGTCCTTTCAGACCAACGTTGCGTCTCGGTGCCTGTCCCACTTTCCCGCCGGTGCGCCGCCGGCAAGCTCCCTTTCCCGCGTGTCCGACGCCTTGTTAAAATGGGATATATCTATGCACCGTCGCGGTGCCGTCCGCGCGTCGTCACCCCCCACGCTCGCCAGCTTCACCTCTTCGATAAGGGAACCAGCGCAATGACCAAGCACGGTCGCATCGTCGGGCTCTGTTTCGCTCTCTTGGCCTCTCTAGCAATCGCTTCCGCGGCGCGGGCCGACGAAGACAAGGACAAGGATAAGGACAAGCCCGCCGAAGCCGCCAAGAGCGACAAGCCGGCCCCCAAGCCCAAGTTCCCCCCTTACGCCGACGTGCTGAAGGACGCCAAGCCGATCGACGGGCTCATCAAGCTCCACCACAAAGGCAACCAGGTGTACGCCGAGCTCACGAGCGGCCAGTTGGACCGCGATTTCATCATCTTGATCTCGATCGCCCGCGGCATCGGCGAGGCCCCGTTGATCGGCGGCATGAGCTGGGGCTTCGGCGACGACTGGCTGTGGCAGTTCCGTCGTGTCGACGACAACATCCACGTCGTCCGTCGCAACGTCCGCTTCAAGGCGGCCAGCGGCAGCCCGGAAGAGCGGGCCGTCAAGCTCGCCTACACCGACAGCATTCTCTTTAGCCTGCCGATCGCCACGATCGGCCCGTCGGGCGGCCTGGTCGTGGACCTGACGCCGGTCTTCATGAGCGATTTGCCGCAAATCTCGCGGATGATGCCGGGCTTCTCGTTTGTTCCCAATCGATCGACGTGGGTTTTGTCGGAAAAGCCACTTCCGGATAACGTCGAGCTGGAGGTCGCCGCCACATACGCCTCGGGTGGGTTCTTTTCGTTCGAGACCGTCCCGGATACCCGCGGCGCCACGATCAACGTGCACTACTCGATCAGCCTGTTGCCGCAGACGGGCTACCAGCCGCGGCTGGCGGACGACCGCGTGGGGCACTTCCTGACGGTGATCAAGGACTTCTCCAAGAAATCGGACGAGGACCGCTTCATTCGCTACATCAACCGCTGGGACTTGCAGAAGGCCGATCCGTCGGCCGAGATGTCGCCCCCCAAGCGGCCCATCGTCTTCTGGGTCGAGAAGACCGTGCCTTACAAGTTCCGCAAGCCGATCAGCGACGGCATCCTCGAATGGAACAAGGCCTTCGAGAAGGCCGGCTTCGTCAACGCTATCGAGGTCCGGCAGCAGCCCGACAAGGCCGACTGGGACCCGGAGGACATCAACTACAACACGTTCCGCTGGATCACCTCGGGCGCCGGCTTCGCCATGGGACCCAGCCGCGTGAATCCGATCACGGGCCAGATCCTGGACGCGGACATTATTTTCGACGCCGACTTTATCCAGTTCTGGAAGCGCGAGTACGAAAACTTCACGACCGACAGCATCGCCGCGCTCACCGGCGGGCCATTGGACCTCAAGGAATACGAAGCGCAGCTCTCTAAAGTGCCCGAGCACGTGCGGCACAGCTATCTGTGCCGCTGCGAGCTGCACAACGGCATGGCCCGCGAGTTCGCGCTGGGCGCCGTCGCCCTGGCCGCCCGCACCTTGGGACCCGAAACGGCCAAGGAGCAGGAAAAGATGGTCATGCAGGGCTTGAAGGAAGTGACCATGCACGAGGTGGGGCACACGCTCGGACTGCGGCACAACTTCAAGTCCAGCACCGCCCATTCGCTCAAGGACGTCAACGACCCGGAAAAGACTAAGGACGTCGGCCTCACGGCGTCGGTGATGGACTACTCGCCGGCCAACATCGTCGGCAAGGATTTCAAGCAGCACAATTACTTTTCGGACACGATTGGCCCTTACGACATCTGGGCGATCGAGTACGCGTACAAGCCGTTCTCAGGCGGGACCGAGGGGGAAGTGGCCGAGCTGAAGAAGATCGCCACCCGCTCGGCC
Organism: Planctomycetia bacterium; assembly: GCA_016191115.1. Classification (GTDB taxonomy): domain Bacteria; phylum Planctomycetota; class Planctomycetia; order Pirellulales; family JACPPG01; genus JACPPG01. Next base: position 46,408 of record JACPPG010000020.1, read on the forward strand.
GAGCCGATGCTGGCCTACGCCACCGACGAGGACACGCGCGGGATCGACCCCGATCCGTACACCAACAGGTACGACCTGGGCAACGATCCGGTCGAGTACGCCAAGGACCGCACGAAGCTGATCTCGGAGTTGTGGCCCGGGCTGGTCGACCGCGTGACCGCCAGCGGCGACGGGTACGAGCGGGCCCGCCAGGCCTTCGGCATCCTGCTGGGGAACTATGGGCGGGCGGTGTTCTTCGCCTCGCGGCTGGTGGGGGGCGTGAGCGTCAACCGCGACCACAAGGGGGACCCGAACGGCCGCCCGCCGTTCGTGGTCGTGCCGGTCGCCAAGCAGCGCGAGGCGCTGGGGCTGCTGGAGCAGCAGGTCCTCAGCGACAAGCCGTTCAGCTTCCCGCCGGAGCTGTACAACCGCCTGGCGTCGAGCCGATGGAGCCACTGGGGGAGCGACATGCCCTTCCGCACCGACTACGCCGTGCACGACGTGATCTCGATGTGGCAGGCGCGCATCCTGTCGCAGTTGCTATCGCCGTTAACACTCGAGCGATTGCACGACACCGAGTTGGAGGTGCCCGCCGACCAAGACGCGCTGACGGCGGCCGAGTTGCTCTCGCGGCTCACGAGCGCGATCTTCTCGGAGGTCGACCAGATGGCGCCGGGCGAGTACACCAATCGCAAGCCAGCCGTCAGCAGCCTGCGGCGCAACCTGCAACGGATTTACCTCAAGCGGCTGTCGGCGATCGCGCTCGGGCAATCGGGCGCTCCGCAGGACTGCCAGACCGTGGCCTTCGCCGAATTGGTCGGCTTGCGCGACAAAATCAAGGGGCGCCTGGATGCCGGCCTGAAGCTCGACACCTATAGCCGGGCCCACCTGATGGAAACGTCAGAGCGGATCCAGAAGGTGCTCGATTCGCGCCTGGTGTCGTCGACTCCGTGAGAAGGGTAGGCGGTTAGCCGCCGCGGCCACGCGGCGCAACGTAGGGTGTCCTTTGGACACCGAATGGACATCCCGTCGCCGGTGCGCGAGAGCGCATCCTACGGCAATCGTGCCGGGGGCACGCAGGGCTGTTTTTTCTTCGCCGCGCGGCTATCGTTAGGTGTGCGGGGCGAGCCTCGGTTCGCCCGCCTTCGAACATGGTGCGCATGGCGCATCCTACAAGCCGAAGTCCCGCCGTCGAACGCCAAAACGCGCGTGAAGCTCATTATCGCCATCATTCAGCCGACCAAGCTCGACCCGCTGCGCGAGTCGCTGGTCAAAATCGGCGTCACGCGGATGACGGTGTGCGACGCGCAGGGCTACGGCCAGCAGCGCGGCCGCACGGCCATGTATCGGGGGCACGAGTACAAGACGAACCTGTTGCGCAAAATCGCGCTCGAGATCATGGTCAACGACGATTTCGTCGACCGCACCCTCTCGGCCATCACCAGCGTTGCCCGCACCGGTCCCGAGGGGAGCATCGGCGACGGCAAGGTGTTCGTCGTGCCGGCCGAGCGAGTCGTGCGCATCGACGACGAGCTGGAGGGACCGGAAGCCGTGTGAGCGCTTGCTGAGAGCAAGGGGCCGCTCCGTTCCCACGAGTTGCCATTCGTGGGCTTCGCGAAGCGAATGCGGCGCTAAGACAGCGGCGCTTCGGTCCCAACGATCCATCAATCATGCCCGCGCTCCTCCTAACCACCGACCTGGCCACGTCCTCAAAGGTGTCGGCCGCCGCGGCCCGGCAGGGGACCCGGCTGGCGGTGGCGATGAGCGTCGAGGCGCTGTGCGACAAGGCCGCGGCGGAAGGCTTTGACATCGCGATCTTGGACCTTAGCGCCGCGGGGCTCGACGTGCGGGCGCTGGTGCGGCGGCTGCGGGCGCTCCCGGCCCCGCCGCGCGCGATCCTGGCCTTCGGCCCGCACGTGCACGAATCCCTGCTGGCCGCGGCCCGCGAAGCCGGCTGCGACGCGGTCGTATCGCGCGGCCAATTCCACGCCCAAGTCGATCGCATCCTAGCCGGCGAAGCCGCCAGCTAAAGAGACTGGGGGGCGGGCATCTGGCCCGCCTTGCTCGCGATCGGCAATCTGGCGTGCCCCGTCAGAACGGGTACTCCAGCCCTTGGCCGTCGTTGTACAGGAGGGTCAGCTCGTGGTCGGTGAGGAATCGCTTGGCAAAACCGGCCGCGTCCATCAGCCCCTGCAGGCCGCGACCGCTTGCCCCCACGCCGCCCACCTTGAACGTCAGGTTGCCCGCATTGATGGCACCGGACAGTTCCGGCGATTCGCCGGGCGTGCCGTTGTCCACTTGCAGGTAGAGCCTGGCGGCGCTAGAGTCGTAGCGGGCCGCCACGAAGTGCAGGCTTCCCGTATCCTGTGCGAACTGCGGACCAATGAAGATCGTGGTGGCGACTCCAATCCGCACGGCGAAGTTCACCGTCCCGTCGAGGATGTACACGCCCCACTCCAGCGCGCTGGCGGCCTCGGGCGCGAGAAAATTGCCGCCCTTGACCCATAGATAGCGGGCGGCGCTATCCGAGTCGTGGCGTATCCAGCCCCACACCGAGAAGCTGGCATCCGCGCGGAAGACGGCGTCGGTGGACTGGAAGTAATGGTTTTCCATGGCGATGAACTGGCGCGCGGATCCGACCGTGCCGCCGGCGTTGGTGCCGATCGCGGTCGTGCTCGGCGCAGTCAATCGATGCGCCAGGTCGCGGCCGTTTCCGGTGGCGTCGACGGCATCGGCGCCGCTCGGCTCGTCCATCTTCCAGAAGGCGCTGGCGTAGCCGTTAATGGTGCCGAAAGGATCGAAGAGCTGCGCGGCAACCGGCGACGCGTGACGCTTGGCGCCCGTCAGACGCACGGTCGGCAGGCCAGATAGGCCGCTAGGGCTGAACTGCTCGCGGCCGCGGGCCAATACGAGAATTTCTTCGATCGGGGTAATCGCCGCCCCGCCGCCGGCCGACAGCGCGAGCGACACGTCGCCGCCCCCCGGATCGCCCGTCGTGCGGCCATCCCAATCGAGCCGGCCGAGCTCGTTGTAGTCGCCGTCGAGCACCGCCACCGGCAGGGCCAGGTGCGCATTGCCGAGAGTCGCGGCGGGCGTCGAGAGCGTGAGTTGGCTGATGCCGTCATCCATGCGGAAGAACACGTCCGCCGCGCCAAACGTCCGCTCGACCGTCATGTCACGGTTTTCGTTCAGCTCGACGACCAGGCCGTCCATGTCCGTCTTGGGAGAGACCCACAACAACTGCTGCTGACCTTGGATGAACACGCGGAAAATGCCCGCGTCGCCGGAGGCGAAGTTGAGCGTAGCGGAATAGATCGCCGAGCCGCTGGCGAGCGTCGTCGTAGTAACGGTGTCATCCGGCGCCAAGCTTACCGCGCGAACATTGGTGAATGGCAGTTCCGGGCCATTGAGGTTGCTGCTTTTGAAGTACAGCTTGAGATGCCCCTCGGAGCCCGCCGACTTGCTCACGAACAGTGTCATCTGCGAGAGCCACGGCGACTTGCTGACGGGGCGCGAGGCAAAGAAGGGGAAGCTGCCGGCCCACGTTAGCGTCGGCCAGCCCGCGTCCTTAAGCGACCCGAGGATGTACAGCCCGCCGCGGATGTCGATCACCGCCTGCAAGCCTTGCGTCGCGTGGTATCCGATGTACGGGCCGGACGACTGAACGGTGCGGGCCTCGCGCGCCAGTTGCTCGACCGGTTGCCGCAGGTAGTCGGCGTCGCCGGTCAGGCGGTAGGCGACCTCGTTGGCGACGACGCTGAGGTTGGCGACGTTTGCCGGAAAGCCCGCCTTGTCCGTCAACGATGCGTCGTCGGTCACGGTCCAGTCCTGCGAGGCGTAGTTGCTGGCCGGGTTGGTCGAGAAATTTTCCACTTGCTGCCGCAGCGCATCGGCCCAATCGTCATTCCCCGTAACGCGCCACAAATAGCGCAACCCGTCGAAGAACAGTCCGTGGAAGGGGTTGTTGGAGAACAGGTGATTGTCGGCGGCGTCCTGCGTGAGCCCATCTGCCTGCACCAGCGTGAAGAGTGTCGCCCAGTTGGTCATGGCGCTCAAGTAGCCGGCGTTTCCGGTGTATTCGTAGTATGCCAGCTTGGGCGCGAGGGAACCGTACTGGCTGCGCGTAACTGCGTTGTGCGCGTAGCTGCCGAGCGTGCCTGGATCGCCATAGCCGGCCGCCGCCCGCTCGTCGGCCTTCATTTGCAGACAGACCGCGGCCGGCTCGTAGCCGGTCAGCAGCCAGTACATGAGGAGATGCTGCGGGTGGTCGTCGAAGGCGTCTCCGTAGGCGTTTGTGACCCCCCACGGCACCGTATGATAGACGTTCGAGCGGCCGGCGATTTTCGCGAAACTGACGCTCGCGGTTTGCGACACGTTCACCAGCCCCACGTCCATGTAAGCCCGGCTGACGCGAATGCCTTCTTCCAGAAAGAACCGCACGCCGCTGCGGTACAGTTGCAGCCAGAACAGCTCGGCCTCGTTGTGTCCGTTGTTGTTCCACTCGCGAAACGAGCCGTTCTGAAACAGCCGCATCTGCCCGAAGTGCCACTCGTCGTAGTCCAGGAAATCCGCGTCGCGCCGCGCGAGGTAGCGGAGCATGTTTTCCAGGGCGGTCTCGACCGCGCTGTAGGCGGCCGGCGTGCTGGATCGAGCGCTGAGCCCGTAGGCGTAGTCGGTGCCGCAGGCGTAGCCGGGGCTCGCTACACAGCAGGGCGGTCGCTGCACCAGGTCGTTGGCCAGAACATCGACGCTCGAACCCTGCGATGGCCACAGCCAGATTTCATGCGTCCGCGCTACGCCAAACGGGTTGGCTTCGCCCTGGTCGATCAGATTCTCCTTGCGGTAGGTGGCGTGGCCGCTCGCGTTTAGCCAACGCGGATCGACGCGCGCCTCCTCGCGCATGGGCATCGGCGTCGAGCCCCCCCACAGACGGACCTTCGTGTACGTGGGGTAGATGTCGAACTGTTTCGGGTACGAGATCGGGTCCTTGAGCGCGACGCACAAAGACCGCGTTGCCCCCGCGGCCTTCATCAGGCCCGACAGCCGGACCGCTGTGACCGGCGCGCCGACGCCTGGCACAATCGAGGCGAGCTGCTGGTCGGGATCGTAGCTCGTCTGCTGCGCGACGACGCCGAGCGATGGGTCGAAAGCATTGGCGGCGCCGGCGCTACTGTCGCCGGTCCAGACGGTAGAGGTGGTGGCGGTTTGCGCAAGGTTCAGCTTGAGCCCGTACTCGGCGAGCACCGGCTTTTGCTGCATGAGGTAGCTCGCGTATCCGGCGGGCGGCGCGCCGACGAAATTGATGGGGCTGGCGTTGTTTTGCGCGTCGGCGAGCGTGCGATGCAAGGTGAGCGTTGTGCCACTAGCCGCCCGCGCGTAGTAAGTGGTGGTGCGGTTCAGGGCGGTTCCCGACACGGCTGGCAGGTTCGTGCCTGACGCATCGTTGTACTCGTCCAGGTCGTCCACTCCAGTAGACGGCACCGGGTGGGTGTACGCGAACCGCACTTCGTCGCCGGTTTGCCAGCCGTGCGCGACGGCCGTTCCCGCCTCGGTTATCAAGCCGACCACGGTGGTGCAGACGGTGCCACCGGTCGGCGTGGTCACGCGGAGAGTGAGGTTTTGGTCCCACAGCAAGCGGTGGTAGACGCGGACAAACGGCGAGTTGGCCCAGGCGGCGATCCACACCTGGTAGCGGAGCATCTGCCGGCCGCCGGAAACCTTGTATTTGCCGTCCACCCGCAATACGGCCTTGATCGGGCCATCCTTTTCCACCGTGACGCTATCGACGACCGAGCTGGCGTCGTAGACGTTCCCATCCGTGTCCTTCCAGTATGCCTGCGAGCTACTGACCAGGTTCGTTGCCCCGGCGTCGAACGACTCGAACAGGTTGAGAGCCGTCTTGCTGATCGTGAACGTTACTTCGCCCGTGTCGACGGTGATCGAGCCACTATCCTCCGTGACCGATACAGCCGTCGCCGGCGCCGGGTTGGCGACGTCCGTTCGCAGCGCGCGGCGCGGCACGGCGCCCCCGCCCAACGGCGCGAGGAAATCGCAGTGGGCCCACGAAATTCCGCCGTCGCCGAATCGCCAGTCGAGCGCGGCCGCGAACTGCGTCGGATGCGCCATCTGGCCGTCGCAAATCGAAAGATCGGCCACCGTGTCGCGGCTGCCGTTGGCGAACGGCACGCCGATCGTGATGGGCCAAAGGAGCGTGCCGGCAGGCCGATCGGCCGGCTCGTCGAACTGTAGCGCCGCGAGCGCCTCGCCGGAAGAGCCGTCCTGCACCACGCGGCTATAGTCCGTGGAGTTGCCGTCAAGGATCCGGGAATAATCGGTCGAGTTGCCGTCAAGGATTGTGGGCATGGTTCGTCATTCCATGAGAGAGCGCGGGGCATGCCGCAATCGACACCGTTGCCGGACAGCCCGACCGGACGCCCGCTGCCAGCACAAGTGCCGTAACCGTCAAGTGGAATTCCGCCGGAAGACGCGCCGCCACAGCCCCAGGTGGTTTTCACACCCGCGGGCGAGCGACGCGTCCTTGGCGCCTCGATCATTTGCGGATGTAAGTGAGCCACACCGCGTAGAGGAACAGGAATTCATTGTTGTGCGTCGCAGGTGTCAGGCGAAGCCAGAACATTTTGGGAGTGTCTGGGATATCGCTCGCGGCAATCGTTGCCGTCCGTTCCGCGATCGTCGTCCCTTGCGTGGCGGACACGGTGTCGTTGTACTGAGTGCCGCCGTCCCACTTTGTCGCCAGCGCGATCGTGGGGTTGTCCGTGGCCGCTGACATATTCGTCAGCACGTGCAACGTGGCATCTTGCGTCCCGTCGAAATCGGGCGGTAGCGGTACGGACGCCTGAATCGCAAGCACGTTCGTGCCAGGCCACTGGATTTTCTGGATCGAGGCAGCCGAGCCGACGAAATGAAGATTGTCACCGGCGGCATCGAAAAATGGCGTTGGGATGGGGATTAAATCGCCGTTGGCGGACTCGACATACCGAAAGAGTCCCAACGGCAGAGGGATAAAGCCCGTCTGTCCAGCGAGATCGGCCTTCACCCGATGTCCGCCAGTGTGTCCGTCTCCGTAGCGCAGTTTGCCGGTGTCGGTTTCCAGCGCGATCTCGCGGCTGAGCAGTGTCATCCCGTCGAGATTGCTGGCCGTGTCCCCCTTGACCAGGATCGGCAGCGTCAGGTTGCCGTCGCCGTCGAGGCCCGCCACGCCGTTGGCCACGTTGATCGGCACGCCCAGCGTGCTGCGCATGGTCTCGGCGCTCGTGTCGTCGAGCAAGTCGCGCGCGGCCGGCGTGAACGGCGTAACGGCGGCAGCGCCGGGGCCAGTGAAATAAGGCAGCTTGTCGGCGGCCGAGGTGACGCTGGAAAGCGCCGTCAACTCGCCGTCGAGCGGCTGGAACTGCCCCTGCGGCGCTAGCTCGGCCCACTCGATGGCCGTCGAGTCGATCGTTCCGCCCGCCTCGGACGCGCACACAAAGCCCGTGTCGCCGTGGGCCGTGCCCTGCTCGACGAACGTGAAGGCGTCAGGAATCTCGGACCAAGCATCCATGTCGGTCGCGCGGCTCCAGGCGCCCGAGGCGGCGACGTAGATGCCGTTCTGCGCGGCGTTGCCCTGGTCTTTCACAAGGACGCGGTCGCCGGCGGCGATCGACACGTGGTCAATCGGTTGCGCGCCGGAGAGCGTAATGTTGGCGGTCGTAGCGGCCTTGCAGGAGGGCTTGATGTTGCTGGCGGAAAGTTTCCGGAGAATGGCGAATTTCATGTGAGGAGTCTGCCTTTGCGTAGTTGGACCTTGGCGCAGGGGCACACCCGGCCCTTGCGGTTCGTGGCGCCGAACGGTCGCGACGAGGCATGCGATTTTGTCGGTCGCGCGTCTCGGCGTCGGCGTTTGAGAATCACTTCGCGAAAGCGAATACGCCGATCATAGAGAAACTTCCCGCTCAGTAAAGCCACGAATTGGCCACCCCTCGCGCGGCGGGAAAGAGACATCGGCGCCAGAACGCCCGCGCGCGATCATAGGGTATTAACCCTATAGAGCCGTGTCGCGCGACAAGCGAGCGTGCCGCGAGGCTCCGTGGGGGGCGGGCATCCTGCCCGCCTTCGTCGGCGCGGCGGCGCCGAGAACGGCGGGCCGCGCGATCCGCGGAGCAATCCGAACGACGGCGATCCGTCGAACGCCGGTCGCGGATGGGGTGCGCGGAAGGCGCGGAACGCGCCGCCCAAAACCACGGAAGGCGGGCCCCCCTTTACTCGTCGTCGGCGGCTTCGGCGGCCAGCTCGTCGGTGGCCGACGGCTCCGCCACGGTCGGCACGCCCGCCGCGTCGGGGGCCAAGGGAGGCAGGCCGAACTTTTCCGGCTGCTCTTCGATGAACACTTCGTCGATCTCCGTGCCGTCGACCGACTGACGCATGAGATAGTAGATGATCGTTGCGGCGCTAAAGAAGAACGTGTACGGGAAGCTCGTTGCCAATAGCGTCACGAAACCATCCCAGAACGCGAACAGCCTGGCCGCCACGGGAGCGTCGTCCGGCAGCGTGTCCGGCAAGTTGAGCGCCGCGCTACCGGCTCCCCAGCTCACGGCCCATGCCGTGAGGTACTGCACGCCGTAAGCAAAAGCGTACACAAGTTTCCAACCGATCGCCCCCAGCAGCAGTGCCAACAGGGCCAAAAAGAGGTAGTACAGCAACCGCTGAAAGACGTACGAATAGGAGCGGCTCAAGGCATCGAAGCTGTCGGTCCCTTCGGTGCTGATCGTGGGCCACATAAGCGGCCAGCCGAACAGCAGGCCCGCCAGAGAGACCGTCATCAACAGGCCCACGAGCAGAAACAGCGGCCACACGAGCGCGATCGCAGCCAGGCCGGCGCCTCCCAACTGACCCACCAGTCCCACGAGCGCCACGGGCACGATCAGCAGGAGGACGCCGAACAAGGGGTAAAGCGGGGCTGCGAAGTACGACCAGTAGCGGGCGCCAACGTGGCGGAACGCGGCGCGCAAGCTGCCGCGCTCGCCGCGACCGACGTTAAGGCTCACCAGGCGGGTGATCACCCCGCCGGCGAACGCCCAGATCAAAGCGGTCCATAATCCGGCGAGCAGGACAAACGCCAAACCTGGCAGCGACCGTTCCTTGTCCCGATCCTTGCCGAAGAGGTCAAAAAACGGCCGGCTGAGATTCATCCACGACCCCAGCACGGGATGATCGAGTCCGACGGCTGGGTAAATCCCACGGCGCTCGTTTTCCGGCCCCCACGGGCCAGGCGGGCCCGCGGAGTCAGACGAGGGGATGGGCGCGGCCCACGGCCAGACGGCATAGGAGGCCATCCACTCCTTCCGCGGCGAATCGGTTGGTCCGCCAAGAAAGTAGGCCAGCGCCGCGAACCCGCTTGTGGTCAGCAAAAGCGCGGCCGCTGCCAGGACCAAGAGTCGCGGTTGAATTGCCAGCCGGAGGGCGCGGCCAAGCAGAATCCACGGGAACACCTCGCCCCACGCGACTCGCCGCAGGGTGCCGCGATCCTCAGACATGCGTGCGGCTCCAGAACGGGTGCGATTCCACTAGACGTGCAAGTTCAGGGATTATAAGGAAAGCGGGTAATCCTGCAATAACATATCCTGCCGCACCCCCGCACCCCGCGCTGCGCCTGCGACCCACCCACACAAGCCTAGCACGTGCGGCGAGTCGCTGGCATGCGAAGATATGGCGCGAGACGGCTGACGCACGATTTGTCCGCAGTCGCCCCGGCCGCTAGTGGTCAGTCGTCGTCCGGCTCCGCCGGCGGCTGCTGCTCCGGCTCGTACGGCAGTCCGTAGCCCTCGTCCAGCCATCGCCCCAAGTCGATCCGCCGGCAGCGCTCGCTGCAGAACGGCAGGGCCTTCGATTCGCTCGATTCAAACGGCGTATCGCAGACGGGGCAGCGCAACTCGGCCATCGCAGAATCCACTGTCGGGCATCAGGCAAGTGCCCGCGCTCAATCGTCCGACTTTGACTTTTTCGACCGCTCGCCGCCGGACGACTTGTCGCCGGCGCTCGCCTTGCCCTCCGACGGTTTTCCATCGGAGCTTTTGCCGTCGCTTGCCGGCTTGTCGGCGGCGGCGCTCTTCTTGTACGCCTCGCTCCGATAGTCGGTCTGGTAAAAGCCTGACCCCTTGAACATCACCGCGGCGCCGGGACCGATCAAACGGCGGAGCTTCGATTTGCGGCACTTCGGGCACTTCCGCTTCACGGCCTCGGTGATGCCTTGGAACAGTTCAAAGCTGTGGCCGCACCCGTCGCACACGTAGTCGTAAGTCGGCATGGTGGTAACCGGAGTCGCTGTGTGTATTTGAAACGGTAGTGAAATCGTAGCACACGTTCTCGCGGCGTCTCGCGCGTGCCATTGCTGGCTTCGCCCAGCGGCGTTTCGCCTTCCCCTGCACCGCGGGGCAACGCAGCGGTGGCATCGGGCCACGGCGGCTATGGACCTTAGCTCGTTGGCGCCGACACGATGACCTGGGCCGGGCGGATCACGCGGTCGAACAGCAAGTACCCGTCACGCGCCACGCCGAGAACGGTATGGGGAGCGTGCTCCGTGGTAGTCTGCTGCATCACGGCCTCGTGGAGGTGCGGGTCGAACGGTTTGCCGAGCGCGTCGATCCGCGTGCAGTGATGCTGCGACAGCACGTTGTCCAACTGCTGCTTGACGAGCTTGAATCCCTCCAACAGGCTCGCGCCTTCGGTGGTCGTCGACGCCGCCTCGATCGCTCGCTGCATGTTGTCGAGCACGGGCAAGAGGTCGGTCAGCAACTTGAGATCGGCGTAGCGGCGCTCTTCGTCCAGCTCGCGGCGGGCCCGTTTGCGATAGTTCTCCCAATCGGCTTGCAGCCGCAGGGCGCGGTCCTTCGCCTCATCCAGTTGCGCCTTGAGCTCCTCGGCCTCGCTGGCCATGGGCTCGGCGTTTTCCGCTAGCGCGCTATCGATCGCGTCAGCGTCGGCCGACGGCTCGTCGTTTGTGGGCGTGTGCGTTTTGTCCTTGTTTTCTGCCATGGTTATTCTCTCCGCCGTCGCCGCATGATCCGCGAACTGTTTGTTACTCTTGGGCTGTGTCTTCAGGAATAAAATACTCTTTCAGCTTCTCGAAGAAGCTCTTGCGATGCGGCGAAACATTCTTGTGCTCTTCTTCGGCCATTTCGCGCAGCAGCTCCTCTTGCCGCGGCGAAAGGGTCTTGGGCACCTCCACGTGGATCTGCACCAGCAGGTCGCCCTTGCCGCGCGAATGCGGGTCGGGCATGCCACGGCCACGCAGCTTGAACACCTCGCCCGGCTGCGTCCCGGCCGGAATCGTCAACTCCTCCCTGCCGACGATCGTGGGCACCTCGACCGTGGTTCCCAGCGCCGCCTGCGAGAACGTGATGGGCACCTGGCAAATGAGGTGACGACCCTCGCGGCGCAGGAGCGGATGCTCCTTGACCCGCAGAAAGCAATAACAATCGCCGCGTGGCCCGCCGTTGGGACTGGGGTCTCCCTCGCCCGAAAGTCGCAGGCGCACGTCGTTGTCGACACCGGCCGGCACGGCCACCTCGCGTTTGACGCGCGTGCGGACGTAGCCTCCGCCGCGACACGCGGGACACGGGTCGCGGACCACGGAGCCGTGACCGTGGCAGTTGGGACAGGTCGTCTGCACGCGAAAGATGCCCGTGCTCTGCACGACCTGCCCGCGGCCGCCGCAGTAGGGGCACGTCTCCGGCTTCGTCCCCGCGCGAGCGCCGCTGCCGTGGCACTCGGCGCACTCCTCGTGCCGCTCGAATTGCACGGTCTTCGTGACGCCGCGGGCCGCTTCGACCAGCTCCAGCGTCAGGTCGCAGCGGACGTCGGCCCCGCGCTGCGCGCGCCGGCCACCGCGCGAGCCGCGGCCGAACATATCGCCGAACACGCTGCCGCCAAAGATGTCGCCGAACGCCTCGAAGATGTCGTTGACGTCGGTGAAGTGCGGCGCGCCACCGCCCGGGCCGTCGATGCCGGCGTGACCGAAGCGGTCGTAGCGGGATCGTTTGTCGGCGTCGCTGAGGACCTCGAAAGCCTCGGCGGCCTCCTTGAATCGCTTGACAGTCTCGGAGTCGCCCTGGTTCTTGTCGGGATGGTACTTAACGGCCAGCTTGCGATAGGCGGCGGCGATTTCCTTGCCCGAGGCGCCGCGCGCGACACCGAGCACCTCGTAGTAGTCGCGCTTCTTGGCCATAGTTGCCATGGCTTGCTTCGCCGGAAGAGGAGTCGCGAGCGCAAAACGGGCCGTCCCGAGACTTGAAAGCTCACGCTCGAGATTCTGAAATCGTAGATCTCGAACGTGAGATTCCAGACAGGCCGCCGCAGGCCGACCGGCGGCGCCCAATCCATTTTACGCTATCCGGCGCCGTTCGGACGGCGGCCCTCCACACCGGCTTCTCCCCTTGCGCCAAGCGGATCCTAGCGCACGCTCCCCTCGACCCGGTGCTTCCCCTTCTCGTCCTTGTCGAGGTTAGTAACCAAGGCTTCGGTCGTCAACATCAGGGCGGCGATGCTGGCGGCGTTCGACAGCGCGCTGCGGACGACCTTCAACGGATCGATGACGCCCGCCTTGTACATATCGACGTATTCGGCCTTGTTGGCGTCGTATCCGACGTTCGTTGGCTTGCCGTTCACTTCGTCGACGACGACCGAACCGTCGATGCCGCAGTTATCGACGATCTGCCGCATCGGCGCCGATAGCGCGTGCAGCACGATGTCGATACCGATCTTCTCGTCGCCGCGCGCCGCGCCGCGCGCCTTCTCCACCGCGTCGGCACAGCGCAGAAGCGCGACGCCGCCGCCGGGTAGGATGCCTTCCTCCACGGCGGCCCGCGTGGCGTGCAACGCGTCCTCGACGCGGGCTTTCTTCTGCTTCATGTCGGCTTCGCTGCTGGCGCCGACCGAGATGATCGCCACGCCGCCGGTCAGCTTCGCCAATCGCTCCTGGAATTTCTCGCGATCGTACTCGCTCTCGGTGGCCTCGATCTGATTGCGAATCTGCTGGATGCGGGTCTTGATCTCGTCCGGCTTGCCGGCGCCTTGCACGATCGTCGTGTCGTTCTTGTCGACTTTGATCTGCTTGGCGCGGCCCAAATGCTCGAGGCCCAGGTTCTCGAGCTTCAGCCCCAGGTCCTCGCTGATGAGCGTCCCGCCGGTCAGGACGGCGATGTCGCCCAACATGGCCTTGCGGCGATCGCCGAAGCCGGGCGCCTTGACGGCGCAAATGTTGAGCACGCCGCGCAGCTTGTTGACCACCAGCGTGGCGAGCGCCTCGCCCTCGACGTCCTCGGCGATGATCAATAGCGGCTTGCCGGCCTGGCTCGTCTTTTCCAACAGCGGGATCAGGTCGCGCAGATTGCTGATCTTCTTCTCGTGAATCAGGATCACGGCGTTGTCCAACACGCACTCCATCTCGGCCGGCTTGTTGATGAAGTACGGCGAAATGTAGCCCTTGTCGAACTGCATTCCCTCGACGAGTTCCAGCGTCGTTTCGGTCCCCTTGCCTTCCTCGACAGTGATCACGCCATCCTTGCCGACCTTTTCCATGGCGTCGGCCAGCAAGTCGCCGATCGCGCGGTCGTTGTTGGCGCTGATCGAGCCGACTTGTGCGATCTCTTCCTTGCTGCTTACCGGCTTGGTCATGCCCTTGAGGTGCTCGATGGCGGCGTCGACGGCTTTCTCGATGCCGCGGCGGACGGCCATGGGGTTGCTGCCCGCCGCGATGTTGCGCGTTCCTTCCTTGAAGATGGCCCGCGCGAGCACCGTGGCCGTGGTCGTGCCGTCGCCGGCGACGTCCGAGGTCTTCGAGGCGACTTCGTTCACGAGCTTGGCGCCCATGTTCTCGAAGTGATCTTCCAGCTCGATCTCCTTGCTCACCGTGACGCCGTCCTTGGTGACCGTGGGGCCGCCAAAGGACTTGTTGATGATGACGTTCCGGCCGGTCGGGCCCATGGTGATCGCCACGGCGTCGGCCAATTTGTCGACGCCCTTGAGCATCTTGGCTCGGGCCTGATCCTCGAAAAGCAGTTGCTTTGGCACGTTCGTGATTCCTTGGAATAGGTTGGGTATTTTGGTCGGTCGGTCGCGTGCCACTGGCGACGCCAGTGCATGTCCTCGTCTCAAGTCTCGGGCTTTCAAGCCCGCCATTTAGCTGACGACCTTGGCCAGGATGTCGCTCTCGCGGAGGATCTTCACGTCTCGCCCGTCCAGCTCGATCTCGGTGCCGGAGTACTTGCCGTAGATCACTTCATCGCCGACGGTGACCGACGGCTGCCCGCGCTGTCCACTATCCAACAGCTTGCCCGGTCCGACGGAGATGACTTTGCCGCGTTGGGGCTTTTCCTTGGCGGTGTCGGGGAGCACGATCCCGCCGGCGGTGGTCTCTTCCGCCTCGCGGGGCTCGACAACGACGCGATCATCCAGTGGCCGGAGTTTTGCGTTTTTCATGGTTTGGATATCCTTCTCGTAGCTTGAGTGTTGTGTTTGTTGATACGGCGGCGACGCGACAGGACGTGGGCGGCGCGTGGGACTATTACATCCCCATGTCACCCATGCCTCCCATTCCTCCGCCCATGCCTCCCATCCCGCCCATGCCACCCATGCCGTGGTCGTGTGCGGCGTGATCGTCGGGTTCCTCTTCCTTGGGAATCTCGGTCACGAGCGATTCGGTCGTCAGCAATAGCGACGCGACGCTGGCGGCGTTTTGCAACGCGCTGCGCACCACCTTGGCCGGGTCGATGATGCCGGCCGCGACCAGGTCGCAGTACTGGTTCTTGTCGGCGTCGTACCCTTCGTTCTTGCCCTTCATTTGCCGCACGCGGTTGACGACGACCGCGCCGTCCAGCCCGGCATTGTCGGCGATCGAGCGGAGCGGATAGTCGAGCACGTTGCGGACGATCCGCGCGCCCAGCGCCTCGTCCCCGGTCAGGTCGAGCTTGTCGAGCGATTTCTCGCTGCGGATGAGCGCGACTCCGCCGCCGGGCACGATGCCTTCCTCGAGCGCGGCTTGCGTGGCCGCTTTGGCGTCTTCCAAGAGCGTCTTCCGCTCCTTCATTTCGGTTTCGGTCGCGGCGCCGCAATTGATTTGGGCCACGCCGCCGGCCAGCTTGGCCAGGCGCTCCTGCAGCTTCTCGCGATCGTAGTCGCTGTCGGTCACGTCGATCTCGCGGCGAATCTGGTCAGCACGACCGTCGATGTCGTTCTTCTTGCCGCCACCGCCCACGATGGTCGTGTTCTCGGCGTCGACGATGACCTTGCGGGCCCGGCCGAGGTCGGTGAGCTTCACCGAGTCGAGCTGGATGCCGAGGTCCTTGAAGATGGCCGTGCCGCCGGTCAACACGGCGAGGTCGCCCAGCATGGCCTTGCGGCGGTCGCCGTAGCCCGGTGCCTTGACAGCGCACACGCTGAGGATGCCCCGCATCTTGTTGACGACCAGCGTGGCGAGCGCCTCGCCCTCGACGTCCTCGGCGATGATCAACAGCGGCTTGCCGGCTTTGCTGATCGCTTCCAGCAGCGGGACGATATTCTTGGCGTTGGAGATCTTTTCCTCGTAGATCAGGATCTGGCAGTTCTCGAGTTCGACCGTCTGGTCGTCCTGATTGGTGACGAAGTGCGGCGATAGATAGCCACGGTCGAACTGCATCCCCTCGACCACTTCGACGGTGGTCTCGGCCTGCTTTCCTTCCTCGACGGTGATGACGCCGTCCTTGCCGACCTTGAGAAACGCGTCGGAGAGGACTTCGCCGATACTGGCGTCGCCGTTGCCGGCAATCGTAGCGACCTGCTTGATTTCGGTTTTGTTCTTTTCGTTGATGGGCGTGGAGAGCTTCTGGATCGACTCGACGACGGCAGTCGTGGCCTTGGCGATGCCGCGCGAGAGGGCCATTGGGTCGGCCCCGGCGGCGATCATCTTCAAGCCCTCGCGGAAGATGGCCTCGGCCAAAACCGTGGCGGTCGTGGTGCCATCGCCCGCCACGTCGTTGGTCTTGCTGGCCGCCTCTTTGACCAACTGGGCGCCGAGGTTCTCGTACGGGTCTTCGAGCTCGATGTCTTCGGCAACGGTCACGCCGTCCTTGGTGATCTTGGGCGACCCCCACCCCTTGTCGAGCACGGCGTTGCGACCGCGGGGACCGAGCGTGCTACGCACGGCCCGGGCCAGCTTCGAGACGCCGGCCAACAGCGGCTGCCGTGCTTCATCATCAAAGACCATCTGTTTTGCCACAGCCGTGTCCTCCTGTTGGGGGCGAGAGATTGTCGAGGGAAACCGCCGGAAAGCTTGCGTGAGTCTCTACGAGGGCTTCGCGGCGGGTATGTGTGCAGCTCCGAATGCCTGGACCGCGACCGCTTTTGGCAGGCGCGCGGCCAGCACGGGGGCAAAAGCAAGGCCTGTGCCAGAATCCTCCAGGTCCCGAGCCGCCGGGGCCAGGGGAACTTAAAGGCGGGCGGATCATGGCAAGGATTGCGGTCGGAGTGCTGCCACCATCATCACCCGGCCGCCGGAAGGTCTGCTGCCAAAATGGCACCCCGCCGCCTCCTGCTACCCCCCTGGGGAAGCCGTGGCCCTGAGCCGCTTCGTCAGGAAGGCGTGGCCGAGGCGGCCTGACAGATCAACACGGGCACGGAAGCCCCGCGCACGACCTTGTCGGCGACGCTGCCCAAGAGGAGCCGCGACAGTCCGCCGCGGCCGTGCGTCGCAATGGCAATCACGTCGCAATCGCCGGCCGCGGCTTCCTTAATAATGGCGGCCGCGACGTTTCGCTCGACAACGACGCGCACGTCGGCCGCCAGGTCGTCTTGGCGGACCCGCGCGGCTAGCTGCTCTAGATAGGTCGCTGCGTCACCCTGGGCTTGCTCGAGGGCGCGCTCGTCGAACGTGGGCGCCGCCTCGTCGGGGGGCCATCCGACGTACTGCCGCGACGGCGGCACGACGACGCGCACGAGGCGGTACGCCGCGCGCCACAAGTCGCCCAAGCTGCGCGCCGGTGCAATGATCGTTTCCGCCAGCTTTGAGCCGTCGAGCGGGACCAGGACGCGGCGAAAGGAAGTGGGACGATTGACCTCGAGTTGGGCATGGATTTCGGGCGCATGAACGATCAGGAGCGGGATCGTAAGATGCCGAATCAAATGATCCGAGACGCTGCCGACGATAGCGCGCGACACGTATCCCCATCCGTGCGCTGCCATGATCACCAGATCGATCTGGCGATCCGCCACTTCCGCCGTGAGGGTCTCGGGAACGATTCCCTCCAGATGATGAACGTCGATGTTGACGCGCGACGCGCTTGCGAGCCTGTCGCGCAGGCCGTCGAGGTACTTCTGCTCGCACGTTTTGGCCTCTTCTTCGAGGTCTTCCGTGTGTGAGGGAAAGTACTCGCCGTACGCGTTGGGCACGTGCACGAGCGCTATGTGGAGCGTCGCCCCCGCCTTCTGCGCCAGACCCAGTGCATAAGGCAGCGCCTGCTCGGCCAGAGGAGAACCATCGACAGGACAGAGGAGGTTGCGCAACATGGCTCACCCTAAGAACTACGTTCACCGTGCTCCGACCGCGCTATGCGAGCCACTCGGCCCGCGCCCGGCAGTCTTCCCCTCGCCCGACGCGAGCGGCGAAGAGGAACATGTCGACGTCATGCCGCGGACGAGACGCTTCGGTCGGCCACACGGATGCTCGCCTTGTCGCGCGACACAGGCCGCATGACATCGAGTCCTTGGATGGCCAAGTGCGGCTTGCCGTCGCCCGAATTGTACTCGTCCAGGTAATGGAACAGGTTCTCGCAGCTCGTATGGTCGATCACCGAGACGTGCTTTGTGATGTGCAGGCTGACCTCCGTGGCGTCGGCCGGAATCCGGTCCATCTCGCGAATCAGGTGGAACAAGTTGAAGCACACCAGCGGACGCTCCAGATAGAGATCGTACACGCCATCGGCGTATTGTCGCCGCCGCACTGGGTTACGGAACAGGTCGATGAAACGCGTCAGCATGCCCGGAGGAGCCCACGGGTCCACCTCGGCGTTCCGGATGTGATACCACAGGCACAACCCGTACTTGAGGGCCACGCCGGCCACGATGCCCACGAGCAGGTCCGTTGTCACCGTCACCAACACGGTGGCCGTGAAGATGGCGAATTGTTGCTTGCCGAGCCGGGCCATGTGCAGCCACACCTTGGGCCCGCACAATTTATAACCGATGAACACCAGGATCGCGGCCAGCACGCACGTGGGCACCATGTTGATCAGGTTGCGGCCGAAGACCAAGAAGCCCAACAGGAAGCTGGCGTTGTAGAAGTTGGCCCACTGGGTTCGCCCGCCGCCGAGAATGTTTGCCGTGCTCTTGACGATGCCGGGGATAATCGTGAGGCCGCCCAACACGCTGGAGGTGAGGTTGGAAGCTCCCATCGCCGACAGCGTACGGTCGGGATCCGACTTACGGCGATAAGGATCGAGCTTGTCGACGGCGGCGATCGTCGCCAGCGATTCCGTTCCGTCGATTAGCACCAGCGTGAACGCCAATAGACCCAAGGAGACCCAAATCGTCGAGTCATTGATGACGCCCTGCAAATCTGGCAATACGATGCCGTTGGCGAGCGGGGCCTCGGGGACGTTGATCAGGCTTTCCGGGCCCAGGTTCAGCGCGAAGCGGGCCACGATCGTGCCCAACAAGAAGGCCCACACCGGCGGCGGCATCACTTTCAGAACGCGGCTGGGAATGGCCGACAGCCCGAAGATCAGCGCCAGACATCCGGCGCCCAACCAAAACACCTGCGGATTGATGGCGCTAAGGCGAGCGGGAATCTCTTCGAGGATTTCCCAGAACTCGTGGGCCTCGAACTTCTGACCGAAGAACAACGGCACTTGCTTGACGATGATCATCATGCCGATGGCCGCCAGCATGCCTTCGATGGCCGCGGCGGGGAACATGGCACTGAGCCGGGCTACCTTCAGCCTTGCCAGCAACAACTGCGCGATACCGGCGATGCAAATGGCGACCAGGACGCGCGGATAGCCCACGGCCAGGTCGCCGTGCCCCAGCGCGATCATGCCGGCGAACAGCACCGGCGCCAGGCCGGCTGCCGGTCCGCTGATGGTCACGTACGAGCCGCCGAGGAACGGCAGGAGAAAGCCGGCGATGATCGCCGACACGATGCCGCAAACCGGCGGCGCCCCCGAGGTCATGGCGATCCCCATCGAAAAGGGGAGCGAAATCAACGCCACCATGAACCCACTCCGCAAGTCATAGCGCCAGTGCTTGAGCCCGGCGACGCCATTTTGCGGCTTGTCAACAGGGTTGACCGTTTCCAGGTGTACCGGCTTCGCGGACATTTCGACGACCGTCATTTCCAAAACTCCGGTTGAAGACGTAGCCTCTGGTGGAAAAACACCAGGGCGCTTTCTTGCGGATGAAAGACTCAATTCAAGGATGAGTGGAACTGTAGGACACGGCGGGATCGTTCAGGCGGGGATGCTCGCGCGGGCTCGCAGGCATGGGGCAATGCATAAGCCCACGGCCAACGCGCTCTCTTCTCGCTCCTTCCACGCTGGATTTCCCATGGCGGACGTGGGTACTACATCAGGCGGTCGGCACGAAGCGGTTCTTCAGCGTGCCGATCCGCTCGCAATAGCGCCAGGCGACAGACCTCGTCGTCCGCGCTGGTCGTGCTCTCGGTGGTGGTCAGGCTCATGCGGGCCAGGTCGTCGGCCCCCCCAGCCCCCGGTCGGGCTGAATCAGGAGGATTGGCGGCTCGCGCGGGTCGCATTCCCCAATCGCGTAACAACCACGTTCTGCTGATGCCGGATGGGGCGAATTCGTGGGGCATGCGAATCTCGTCTCTGGCAATGGGTCGGGCGGGGGGGGCAACATGCAAGGCTGTTTGCAATCTAGGTCCGACTTGGAAGGGGGAATATCAGTGCGTTCATGAACACAGCATCCCCATCATCGCCTCATTGTGGCATCAGAAAAATATGCTGATGTGAATACGGCAATTGCTTTCACTCTAATAGGTAACTCCCCTATCAACTGCGGAGATTGTCCATGCACCGAGGTCCCCGCGCGGGCGCGAAGTGCTGCGCCGCCAGGGTGTGCGCGACTAGCCTGCGCCGAGTGGTCAGCCGCCCAAGTGGCGCGCGAGCGCGTCGTGGCGAGCCGGGCAACTCGGCAAAAAATCGTCGCGCTTCTCAGGTTTTCCACGCGCTCGTCGCGGCCTTGCGGTGGATTACAAATGCGACAGGGGCCTTTTGCGCGGGCGTGCACCGTCGCGAATCCATGCAACAAGGGGAGGACGGCCGCCAGAAAAGCTACCGTCCCGCGTCGGTCGAAACGACGTCCGGCGGCGCCAGGGCACGCTGGCCATTGGGCTCCGGCCGCTCCGGGAGCCGCCGCACCTCGCTGGAGTCGGAGACGGACGCCGCGTTCCACGAAGCCTGCGGGCGTGGCAGCGTGCAGGTCACAAGCGTGCCGCGCGGGTGCCCTGGCGAGATCGTCAGCTTGGCGCGGATCAGTTCCGCGCGATAGCCCATGATGCGCACGCCGGTGCCGGTTCGTGTGCGCTGATCCTTTGCAAATCCGGCACCATCATCGGCGATGGTAAGCCGGATCAGGTCCTGGTCTCCGGTCAGCGCGATCACGATGTTTCGCGCTGGTCCATGCTTGAGGGCGTTGGTGACCGATTCCTGGCACAGGCGGTAAAGGTGCGTGGCCGTCTGGTTGTCGAGAATGCAAACGGGCTCGTCGCAGTCGAAGCTACAGGTCACGCCGGGTAACTCGCTGGTCTGCGCCGCCAGATCGCCCAGCGCAGCCATCAAACCCTCGGCATCCACCTCGACGGGCAGGAGTCCCTTCGACAGAGCCCGCACGTCGGCCAGCGCGTGTTCCAGGCCATCGACGATCTTCGCGGCGGCGTCCGCGTGAGGAAGGGAGTGGTCGCTTAGCTCGCCCGCCAAGCGCTCGGCCATCATGGCCAGCCCCGTCAACTGCTGGCCGGTGCCGTCGTGAAGATCCTGGCCCAGTCGCTGTTGCTCGCGGGCGGCGATCTCCAGTACCTCACGCTGCAGACGCTTGTGCTCGGTAACTTCGCGGGCGATCGCGCATCCGCCAATCACGGCGCCACTGCCATCCCGAATCGGCGAAATGCTCACTGACACGTCGATCCGCCGACCGTCTTTGCGCATGCGGGTCGTTTCGAAATGCTCGACGTGCACGCCGCGACGCACGAGCTCCAAGTGGTGGTGCAGCTCGTCGACGCACTCCGGCGGGCAGAGAAGAGCGATCGGGCGACCGATGACTTCCTCGGCGTCGTAGCCATAGATGCGCCGGGCGCCCGCGTTCCAACTGACGATGCGGCCATCGAGCGTCTTGCTGACGATGGCATCGTCCGACGACTCGACGATCGCCGCCAGCCGGCGCATGGCGTCATCGGCGCGCTGGCGATGCGCCAACTCGCGCTGGAAGAGGAAGAACGCCAGGCCTACCATACCGATGCCCAAAAGCGAGCCAACCAGGTCCGTCACGGTGGTGACGTGGGCACTGCGCCGCGACTCCGCTGAGCGAAATGCCAGCTCTTCCCGCTCCTGCCCCTGCATCTCTCCGACCAGCGCGCGCATCTCGTTCATCAACTGGCGGCCGTGGTTGGTCGACACGGACCGCTTGGCGGCGTCGAACCCTTCGGACTGATGGGCGCCGATCGCCCTCCGCAGCTCGTCGAATCGCGCCTGCACGCGCTGGCCGAGCGTTTCCAGGCGGGCCTGCTGACGCGGGTCGTCGGCGGTGAGGGACCGGAGCCGCTCCAGGGTCTCTCCGGTCTTGACCATGGCGATCTGGTACGATCGCAGGAAGTCGGCGTCGCCGGTGATCAGGAAACCGCGCTCGCCCGTCTCGGCCTCGGTGACCCGGGCCAACACTTCTTCCAGCGTGGTCAAGACTTTCTGCGTGTGCGCGACCTGATGCTCGATCTCGATCAGCCCCTGCGTGTTCCATTGCGACACGAGCGTGTTCGCGACTAGCAACAGCACGATCAGACCGAAGCCGACCGCCGTGGCGCGGCGTAGGGAATGACTGCCAGTGGCCTTCATGGTGGATCGCGCTCCCAACCCGGTTAACGAGTATCTCCGTCGGGGCAAGCAAGGCGGGGGACGCCGGACGCCGACCGCCGTCAATGGTTCTCGAGGACCCATTGAACGGCGTGCTTGGTCAGTTCGGTGGCGTTCTTCAAGTCCAGTTTTTCCTTGACGTGCTCCCGATGCGTCTCGACTGTCTTTTGACTCAGTTGAAGTTGCGTGGCGATTTGTCGACTTGTCAGACCGCGGCCGATCAGTTCAAAAACCTCGATTTCCCGGTCCGTCAGGCGTTCCAGTGGAGAACGGGCGCCGTCGGTCCCGGAATTCACCGCCAGATGGACCATCCGTTCGGTCATCGTCTGGCTCAGATAGAGCTTTCCGGCCAGGACCGTGCGAACGGCTTGTACGATCGTGCGAATCGCTTCGTGCTTGCTTACGTACCCGGAAGCGCCGGCCCGCAGTGCCCGTTCCGCGAACACCGATTCGTCGTGCATGGAGATCACCAACAACTTCATGGCGGCATGGCGCTCCTTGAACTGCTTGATGAGCTCGATGCCGCTGCCGTCCTTCAGCGTCAGATCGATGATGGCCACGTCCGGCGACGTCTGCGCGGCCAGCTCAAGTGCTTCCGAAGTGCCGCTGGCCTCGCCGCAAACCTCGAAATCGGGCTGCGTGGAGATCAAGCCCATCAGGCCCTGTCGCACAAGGGGGTGATCGTCGACGATCAGAACTCGGGTCACCATAACGCCCGCTCACGCCGCTGCTGCGCGGTCCAGGTCATGCACTGTCGGCAGTATCTCAAGGAGTGAGTGGGGGCAGGCTCAAAGGAGCGCCGCGGCGTGCGGACGGCGTAACGCAAAAAGCCGGCTCACAAGGGAAGCCGTACCAGCCAGAGCCGGCCTGACTCACACGACTTATTCTAGGATACCGCGTGCCGCGGACCCTAGGGCGCGGGCGAAGCTTGCGGAAATGTAATGAATGGCAACGGCACGCTTGACCAGCCTAGGCGCAAGGTCCGTACGTCGGAAGGCTGTTTCGCTCGCTCGTCAAACCGCCGGTTCCGGTCGCGTGTCTCTGCGATCGGCCCTGAGAATCTCGGCCATGCGGATCGCCAACGAGTGAAACTCGGACGGATTGGTCGGAGCCTGGGCCAACCGCACGTTCTCGTCGCCGCGCACCGCATTGGGATCGACCGGCATGCAAACTTGGTGGGTGCGAATATTGTGTACGCCGTAGAGAACTTCGATCTCCCACTTGCCGTTCCGTTCGACTTCCTGCCGCAAATCGAAGGCCGCCTGCGCCGCGTTGATGCACACGGCCGTCTCGATCAGCGCCTCACGATAGCCGGGCATTTCGCGGGCCTCCGGCCCCCAGGATTCCTTGAGCCCGTTCGCGCCTTCGCGAACGGCGACAAAGATTCGTTGCACCAGCGATCGAAGCATCGGGGAGAGAGACCGCGACCAGAACTTTTGCGGCCGCAGGTAGGCGTCGACGGCGCCCGTGACCGCGCCGCAGCCACTGTGGCCCAACATGACCACGACGCGAACGCTCTCGCTCAGAGCGTTGAGCGCGAAATCGACGCTGCCCATGCAGACGTCGCCGAGCACGTTTCCGGCGACCCGAATGACGAACAGATCGTTGAACCCCTGGCCGAAGAGCATTTCGGTGGGAACGCGCGCATCGGAACAACCCACGACGACGGCAAAGGGGCTTTGCCTGGGCATTTCTCCATAGGTGCGCGTCATGCCCACCTCGAGCCCGTTGCAGGGCACGACGTACCGCGGCTCGCCGTCGGAGGGGGTCCTATTGCGGCAGCTCTCCATCCAGCGGGAGAACATGCGATTGCCGTCTTCCAGGATCCGACGCGCCACGTCCGCGTCGTGCGGCAGCGGTTTCGCCGAAGGGTTGTTGGGATCGAATCGATAGATGTAGTCGATCGTGTTCATAGTCCGTGCACCATGCTCGCTTTCTAACACGCGCTTCGGCGAGCGTCTCCGCCTGTGGATATCGTCGCCGAGGACGACGTCACGAATGCAGCCGCCGGCCGACCCCGAGTCGCGAGCCCGGCGGTTCAGTTCCGGTCAAGCTTGTCGGACGCCAACGATGCCGTGGGCCGTATTGTCCTAACAAACATATGATGTCCGAATCGGATCGGCCGGTCCAGTCCTCGCGTCCAGGTGCGTCGTTGGAAGCCGCGGCGTGCGCCGGGGCACGCCGACCGTCGAAGGGATTGCTCTTCAGCCCGCCGGACTGTGGTGTGCCGCTGGTTGAGACCCGGCGTGCTGGGTCGCCGTGCCACCGCCGAGCCGCACTTGCCGTTCGCTCAGAAGTTCCGTCGCCGCCCGATAGCGCGACGCGACGCCGGGCTGCGGATAGAGGCCGCCGCCGATAATGAGCGCGGTGAGAACCAGCACGGCGATCCGCTCCGAAATCCGGCTGTGCAGGTCGATCGACCCGCCGTGGCGCGTTCCGGTGAAGACGCGGAAGTAGGCCTGTAGCACGGCCAGGCCGTTGAGCGCGCTGGCGATCACGATGGCAATCCCCACGAGCGGGTGAACCTGGATGGCCCCGTCGACGAGCATCTCCGCGCCGACGAACCCGACCGTTCCGGGGAAGCCGATGCTTGCCAGGCTCGTCAAAAGAAAGAGGACCGAGAGCTTCGGGATATGCTCGAACAGTCCGTGAAACTCGTCGAGCGACAGCCGCCCCGTGCGCGCCTCGACCGAGCGAAGCGTCAGCCCGAATCCGACCAGGGATAGCCCCACCGAAAACCACACGCACAGTGCCCCTGTCAGGCCCAGCGGCGTGGCCATTTCCAGGCCCACGAAGACAAGCGACGAATTGCTCAGAAACACATAGCAAAAAAACCGCCGGGCCTCGTGCTGCACCAGGGCCATGCCGGCGGCGTACAACGCCGTCGCCAAGGAGAGAACCAGAATCGCACGCAGCGCCCAATCGGGCGCGATCGGCAGGACGAGCCTGGCGGCGGCGTAGGCCCCCACCATGGGCGTCACGAACAGCAGCGCCGTGCCGAACGACGCATGCTCGAACAAGTCCGTCATCCAACAATGCGCGGGCACGATCCCGGTGCGCACTAGCACGGCGGCCATCAGCAGCGCCACGCCAACGACGGTCATCGACGGCCCGCCGATGGTCGCCAACCCTTGCCCGACGACCAGCAGAGCAACGAAGAGTATCATGTGCACTAGAAAGACGCGCGTGGGCTTGCTCCGCGACCGCAGCTCGACCCAGGGCGGAACGATCCCGGCGGCCAATAGGGCGATGATGATCCACGGCTCTTTGGCGCTCAAAGTGGCGAGCAAGATCGCCTCGGACACCAATAGCCAGGCGAAGGGGAACCGCCGCACCTTCGTCCGCAGCGTCGCCAGGACCGTCAGGGCGTACAACAGCGCCGACAGCGGCAGCAGGGGGGCGCTCAGCGTATCGACTTCCAGAACGCCATCCCCCACGAGTCGCGCGGCCAGCGTCGCGCGATCGGCCTCGACGCCGTCCCGTGCCGCGAATTGAGCCCATGACCCCACCGAGCAGCCGAGCGTGAGGCCGCAGGCAATCATGCTGTGCCACCACGCCATGTCGGGATTGCGGAGCAACCGCACCCAGACGGCAGCCAACAGGGGTACGAGGATCGCTCCTTCCAGCCAAGGGACATAGACGTGGCTCATGTCAGCTCCTCGCCGATGGGCATCGTCGGCGGCACATGGTCGCTCTCGCGCGATGGCGTGCCCGACAGAACGTCAGTCCACTTGCGCTCCAGCGCATCACACCAGTGGAACAAGGCGACGAAGGGGCGAACCACGTACTCGTTAATCGCCGCGTCGAGATAGCCGCGCTCGAGCGCCAGACGATAGTAGCGCAGCCGAACGCCGTCGGGGACCCAGCGTTCCCAGAAGCCGGCCTGCTGTTGCGGAAGATGCTCGCCCAGCGCGTTCTCCAGCGAGTGATAGTCGTGTAACAGCGTCGGGGCGCGGACAAGCTGCAGCGTCCTCAGGCACGCGTGCCCGATGATGTGCAACAGCGCGATATAGCGCAGTCCAAAGCCGATTTCCGCCGTGATGATGCCTACCTGCGTCAGCGACGCGAAGGCCAGCGCGCTTTTCACGTCCGTCTGCACGCGGGCCGCCATCGCCGCGAGGACCGCCGACGCGAGCCCGAGGATCACCACCGCAGCGCTCAGCAAACTCGACAAGTCCAGCAGCGGGCTGACGCGGAGCAACAGAAACGTCCCCAAGTGAACGCTCAAAGCGCCATAAAACACGGCACTAGACGGCGTCGGCCCTTCCATCGCCCGCGGCAACCAGCCCGAGAAAGGAATGAGGGCCGATTTTCCCGCCGCGGCCACGAGCAGGAGGAGCCCGACGAACAGGGCCTCGCGCGAGCTTAGCTCGGCGACTCCCTCGGGCCAGAAACCCTTGTCCATCAAGCCGGCGAAGTTGCCTTCGCCCGTCAGATGGTGCAGTGTGACGGCGGCGATGAGGAAGGCCGCGTCGGCGACGCGATAGACGCTCCACACGCGCTGGCCGTTGATCACCGGCGCGGGCCGCTCGTGGAAATAAGCGACCAGCAGCGCCGAGGAAAGACCGACGAGCTCCCACCCGAGAAAGAGCGTTTCGATCGTCCCGGCGAGCGAGGCGACGATCATGCCGAGCAAGAAGACGTCATACAAGAGAAAGAACCGCCGGTAACCCGGCTCACGGTGCAAATACCGGTTTGCAAACGCTCCGATCGTGCCGACCAAGACAAACGACAGGATCGTGAAGGGGACCGAAAGGCGATCGAAGACGAACTTGAGATGGAAATGAAAATGCTCGGTGGGGGCGATCTCCCAGTTGCCAAGCTCGATCGGAACGTACCGCGTACCGGACGCCAGCATCATTGCCAAAATCGCGATCGCCGTGAGCAGGCCGCCGATGACCGCGCCCTGCGTGGCGCGGGCCGTGGTTCGCTCACCCAGCGGCCACCCGAGCAAGGACGTCAGCCCCATCACCGACAAAAGCAATGCCGGAAAGGCCACGGTGCCCAGCCCCAGCACGGAATACAGCGTGTCGACGTTCATTCCGCAATTTCCTCGGCCGCGCCGCACGGCTTGTTCACGTCGGCGATCGAAGCGAAGCCCAGGTGATCTCGCCAACCGCGATACCAATCGACCGACGATTTGACCACCGGCAATTCCGTGGTTTCGGGACGATAAGGCTCAAACCCTCCGTTCCGATAAAGTTGAATGGCCGGCGAGTCCGGATCGATCGTCGCCAGTTGCACCCAGTCGTTGCGAACAAGCCCGGCAAGGGCCGGGTTGCGTTCGAAAATGCCCCGCATAGCCTGAGGCGTCGTTTCGATGACGAAGAGAATCCGCACCGGCTCGTGAATCTCAACCATCTGCCAGGGCAGGCCCGAGCGCAGATCGCTGGCCGCGCCGTCCATCACGCCCAAGAGCGAGGTGATGTTGTGGGGCAACTTTGTGCCGCAACCGTATCCCGTCGGATCGACGTACGAGAAATAGTACTCCAGGTTGATGCCGGCGCAGACGGGAATCACAGCTTGCAGGATGCGGGTGAGAATGGCGTTCTCTTGGTCGTCCCGCGTGGGGTCGTACGAAGTCAAGAAGGTTCGCCGATCGAGGAACAGCCCCTTGGTGCGAAGGCGCCGCCCCACGAAGCAAATGGCGTTGGTCGCGTGACCATACTCCGGTCTGACTTGGGAAAGGTCCTCGGCCCTCCCCTCGACGTGGCGGAGGGCGGCTTCCGGCGACATCGACAATTCCGCGGACTCGAAGCGGCGGCACCGTTCGTGAGCGTTTCGCCGCCGCGCCTCGTCGAGGGCCGCCTTGGCGCGCTCGAACTCTTCGTGGTGGGAAGAAGGCAGACGGTCCAAATCGTAGAACTGAATGCTGTCGTCGCACGTATTGTGGTAGGCGCCGATAAACACCGTCTCGCGCGGAATGGCCAGACCACGCCGCTCCAGGCGTTCGCGGACGCGCAAGTCGCTGAGCATGGCGGCGAAGGCGCGGGCGTTGGGCCCGCCGCGGCCGCCGCCGCAGGCCCCGCAGTCGTGGGCCGACTCGTGGGGATTATTCAAGCTGGACGAGCCGTGCCCGGTGACGAACACCAACCGCGAGAACCGCGCGGTCAGGCCGATGTCTTGCAACACGCATTCGGCGATTGTCACCATTTCGTCGAGTGAGTAGCCCAGGCCGCCGTTCTTCGACCCAGGCTCGGGATCGGTCCGTTCCATCAACAGGCGCGTGATGGGGGGCGGCTCGACGAAGCTGCCGAACAGGCGAAGGATCCGCGCCGTGAGCCGCGGAAAGAGGACGCGGGCCACCAGCGGAATCGACGCCAGCGTGCCGAGCAAGGCTGTCGCCGCGCCCGCCAGCCCCGAGCGGCTCCCCGTGTGCAGGCGGTGCGATGCTTTTCCCAGCGCGCGGCGGGTCTCGGTCCGCCGACGGTGGGACTGCTCGAACGAATAGACCACCTCCTCCACCACGTAGTGCCGCGGCTTGACCACAACGGGGCAAAGCGGCACGAAGTGCGCGTCGGCGGCGCCCCGGTAGTACATCGCCACGCCGAAAAAGCCGGCTACGCTGAACGTCTCGCAGTCGCGCGCGATCTCCTCCAGGTGCCGGCGGAACGATTCCTCGCGCTCGTCGATACAGCAGACGACCTGAAAACGGGCCGTCGCGGTCGTCGGCATGGCGCGTCGCGCGTGCGCGGCAATCGCGTCCAGCGCCTGATTGCGATATCGCCGCTCGAAAGCCAGGTGGTAGATCCGTCGCCGCTCGGAGGCGGAAAACGACTCGATCTCCTCCACCAGGTTCGACCACTCGCCCTTCGACATCCGGTACAAGTCGGCCGGCATCCAGCCGAGAGTCTGGGCCAATTGAAACACCAGGAACGCCCGCTGCTCGACGCTCACGCGGGCGGCGCGGGGCATCCCCTTGCGCAGCCGCGAACGCAAGTCGGAGAGGGGACCTATGTTTCCCCATGCGGCGCGGGCGAAGTAGTCGATCGCCAGCCGCTCGAGGATCAACCGCGCGGCGAGGTATTCGACGAGCGTCCCGGTCGGCGCGGGATGGACCGCCCACTCGGCGTTGGTCTCCATCTGCCACAGCATGCCCGTCCAGCCCCGCAGAGCCAACAGCATCCGCGACAGGTAGGCCTCCTCCTCCGCCTCGTCGACGCCCAGCAGGTACAACGATTCGGCGATGATCTCGAGCGCTCCGTACCCGATCCCTTCAAGGCGTTTGATCTCGGTCGGCAGGCCGCGCAGCCAGCGGTCGACCGGGCGGCTGTCGCGATTCAGGGCAAAGAACGACGCCAGGAACCCTCGCTCGCGCGAAGGGAGCGTCCAGCGGGCGATGCCCTGGTCCAGGAACGCCGCGCAGAACCGGATCAGCACGTCGTTCACGTAACGGTCCGTGTCGGTTCCCGTGGCGTGCAACAGAAAGTCGCGATGACACACCAAGGGAGGCAGCGGTTCCGCGAAGCGTTGCACGCCGTGCACGCCGTGATGGCACGTGTACCACAGCAACTGCAGCGTGAAGGCTTCCCACGTGGCTTCGCTCCACCGCTCGATCTTCGACCCGCCGAACCGGTCGAACAGCACCGCCACGGCCCTGCGAATGCGCTCGTCGCCCGCGGCGGCGCCGTTGCGCAGATCGCGCATCACCCAGCGGCGCGTCTGGTCGATCATTTGCTCCTTCACGTCGACCGGCGCCTCGTCGCGAAAGCGCCGCAGCGCGTCGGCCTCCGCGATCAGCCAACGCAACTCGGCGTCAGGTCCCAGGCGAAGCGGATGCTGAAGCATCGCCAATCGCAGGTGGTACCGCGTTCCCAGGAAACCGATCAGACGGTCAGGCTCCTCACCGGGATCCTCCAACAGCGCGGCCGCCAGGTCCTGCGGCAGGATCCGCCCCCGTGCCAGCTTTTGACGATAACGGTCTTCAGGCAGATACGCGTGGCAGCCGTACGTTGCGCTCCCCTGCTTGACCGCGTCGTAAAACGTCTGGTCCTCGAACGCGTGCAGGGTGTTGTGGTGCACGAACACCCGGATCGGCGCCTGCGCAGGCAAGAGATGCGACAGGTGCTCGATCGTATGCTCAAGATGGGCCAGTCGCGGGTGCGAATCGACCGAAGTCGACTGCCAGTGGGCAAGCATCGCTGTGTCGTTCACGGTTGCGCAAGACCTTCGTCAAAATGACCGCCAGCCAGGAAATGAGCCGCTCAGGGACCGCCGGTCGAGCAGAATCGGCCGCTGGCGGTCCGGGTCGGACTTCCGGCCCGGCGGCGCGCGGCGAATCGCGCGGCGGAAGCAATGGGGGAACAAATGACGATCGCCATCGCGTGGCCGGTTCTGTTCTTGGTCTGAGCACTCGCGGAGGGAAGTCGGGCGGCAACTTGGCAGCTTACCCTGCGATGGCGTGCGTGGGTATCCCAGATCATGGTGGTCTAGGTTACGGTCGCGGGCTGAATAAGGAGTGCTGATGGCAGCCCGCCAGGAATCGAAAGCACGGCCCTTTCGCCGGGCAGTCACCGGCCGCTTGCGAACGACTGGCGAGACTGGAAAGGATCGCGAGCGTGGCAACCGCGAAACGCGCAAACGATTGCTTGTGCGTCGATCGAATCGCGGGGCACCAGCCCACTGAACGAAGCATAGCGCAAAGGCATCTCAAGCGCGCTCCGTTAGCGCTACGTCGTCGCGAAGGAAATGGTATTCTAGGCTCACTGATGCAAGTGCGCCTAGCCTGGGCCGGTGCGGCCCAGGGCCATTCTGTTCTTCAAAATGGCGAGGCGGGAAAATGGGACTGGCTCCGAGCATAAACAGCGCAAGCCATTTCAGACGAACGTTGCGTCTCGGTGCCTGTCCCACTTTCCCGCCGGTGCGCCGCCGTTCGAGCTTAAATCTGTGAACGGCCCTGACCGGTGCGGCCCCGGTGCGGCCCATTCTTAATAATTCTCCACGTTACTCCGCACCACCAGCGCTGCTATACTCGTAGCCCAAAGGAATCTCCACGCATGCGCCGCGCTTTCACGCTTGTCGAGCTTTTGGTGGTGATCGCCATCATCGGGCTGTTGGTGGCGCTATTGTTGCCGGCGGTGCAGGCCGCCCGCGAGGCGGCGCGCCGCACGCAGTGCGCGAACAACCTCAAGCAGGTTGGCCTGGCGCTGCTCAACTACCATAACGATCACCAATCGTTGCCGCCGGGCTACATTTCGAACTTTACGCCGGCCGGCGACGACAGCGGTCCCGGCTGGGGTTGGGCCGCGATGCTGTTGCCCCAGCTCGAGCAGCCGGCCATGCACGCGGCGATCGACTTCCGCTTGCCCATCGAACACCCGGCAAACATCGTGCGGCTGAAGACCGTGCCGACGATGCGCTGCCCCTCCGACGAAACGCGCGAAACGTGGGCCGCTGAAACGCGCGACTCCAGCGGAACGCCAACGGGGGTGGTCTGCGAAGTGGCCATCGCGCACTTCGTGGGCATGTACGGCACCAGCGATCCGGGCGTCGATGGCGACGGCGTTTTCTTTCGCAACAGCCGCATCCGGCTGGCCGAAATCACCGACGGACTGTCGCACACCATTGCCGTCGGCGAACGATCGCACCGGCTGGGCGAAGCCACCTGGGTCGGCAGCGTCACGGGCACGATCCTCTTTCCAGACGAGGAAGAAGGAGAAATCGGCAAGCCGCGACTCGAGCACAGCGCGGGCATGGTCTTGGGCCACGTCGGCCTGGGACACGGCCCCGGCGATCCGCGCAGCGAGATCAACCAGTTCTACAGCCTGCACGGCAACGGCGTGAACTTTCTGTTCGTCGACGGGCACGTGACGTTCCTGCCGGCCTCGATCGACTATCAGGTGTATCGCGCGATGGCGACGCGCGCAGGCGGCGAGCCGACGGAATGAGCCGACCGTGTTCCCTGGTCGGTGGACCGTATCGGCGAACCCGATTCCCTACCCGAAGCGCGGGACAGGGGCGGGCATAAGAGGGTTGACGCCTGCAGATGATGGAAACATTCACCCTCGCGGTCCTTGTTCGTGGAATCAACGGCGCGACGCGCGCCGCCACGGCAGCGATTGTCCTGCTTGTGGCTGGCTGCGGCGGGCCGAAAGTCGTGCCCAATGCGCCGGTGGCCACGGCCGACGTGCCGCCGGCGGTGCTCGACGCGGCCAAGAGGCAATTTCCCGACGTGACCTTTGGCGCCGCCTGGAAAACTCCCAGCGGCGACTACGAACTGTCAGGCAAGAACAAGCGCGGCAAGCTGCACGAGCTGGTCGTCTCGTCCGACGGGCGCATTCTGGAAGCGGAATGAACGTATCCGACAACCGTCGGGGACTGTCCCGATTTTGCGAGGTACTCCGAGCAAAATGGGACTGTCCCCCTCTCTTCGCCGGACGCCTATCCCCATGACCAAACTCTTGTTAATCGCGGTGGGGGGCGGCCTTGGTTCCGTGCTACGGTACGGATTGCAAGGCGCCGTCCAGCGCATTGCCGGGGGCGGATTTCCCGCCGGTACGCTGGCGGTAAACGCCATCGGCTGCCTGTGCGTGGGCTTTCTCACCGCGATGTTGACCGGGCCGTTTTTGATCCGCGAGGAGTATCGCATCGGTCTGACGGTGGGTGTCCTGGGCGGATTTACCACGTTTTCCACCTTCGGACTCGAAACGTTTCATCTAGCCAACGACGGCCAGATGCGGCTGGCGCTAGCCAATGTGGTGTTAAGCTGTGGACTGGGCTTCGCGGCCGTGTGGTTCGGCTACCGGCTCGCCGAGCGATGGTTTGGCGTATAAGAATTGATGGAGGGATTCGGGTGGGCATCCCGCCCGCCTTGGGAAAAATGAACGTTGCCTCTGGCCTCTAGCCTGTGGTCTTTAGCCTATTCCCATGAAGATTCCGCAAGACGGCTGCCTGTTGCGCGTGTTCATCGGCGAAAGCGACAGGTGGCACAGCCGGCCGCTATACGAAGCGATCGTGATGAAGGCCCGCGAGCTGCACCTGGCCGGGGCCACGGTGCTGCGCGGCCCGATGGGCTTTGGCGCGCACAGCCGCCTGCACACGGCAAAGATCTTGCGCTTATCCGAAGACCTGCCCATGGTGATCGAGATCGTCGACGCCAAGGAAAAGATCGACGAACTGTTGCCGCACATCGACGAAATGGTGACCGAGGGCCTGGTGACGCTCGAGCGCGTGCAAGTGGTCAAGTACCGCGCCAACGAACCGCAGTGAGCGGCCCGTGGGAATCCGCCGGCCGAGCCTGGCGATTTCCTCTTTTTTGGGCTCGCGCCTTCACCGTGACTTCCTTGTTTACGGCACGACGTTGCGGCTAGTCCGCCGCCTTGCGTCGGTTGCGCGTTGCGACAACGCGCCCGACCAGCAGAAACAGGGCAACAGCCAGAAGCAGCCCGAACGCCAGCATTCCGGTCGCCGGCTCGGGCACGGTCGCCGCGCGCAATTCGTTCAAGTAGCGGTCGCCGTAGCCCTCGTAGTAGTAGCCCTCGCTGTACCGCTGCGTGCCCGAGTCGTCCACATTGGTCTTTGGCGCGACGATGCTGGGCTCGATCTGCGTGTCCTCGTGCCATTCGTTGAACGAGTTGACCATCAGGATATTGTCGGCCTTGGGGTCGACGCGGGGCACCACGACCTCGTTGAGCATGCGGGAAAAGAGCTCGCCGTCCGGCGAGTTCGGGTCGTCGGTCATGTACCGCGGCGCCGCCGGATGCCCGTCGCGCACGCCCTTGTCGTTGAACCCGGGCGAAGCCGTCGGAATGAAGGCGACGTTCCGGCCGGCGATCGCCTGACGGGCATCGTCGTACACGCTCGCCAGATCCAATAGCGCGGCTGACGTCGACCCGTGGCCTTGTAGCGACGTCCCATAAACATCGAAGTCGGTAATGGCATCCCACAGACGAGCGCGCGTGAGATCGACGCCACCGGTGAACACATCGTCGCCGACGATGTACGGATTCACGCCGAACGTGTTTTGCATCGTCGTGCGCAGATTGGCCACGGCGTCGCGGCCGGCCTGGCTGTTGAAGTAGGCCCGCGTCACGTACATGAAGACGACCGGCCGCCCGTCGATGCGCAGATAGTTGGGATTGTGGAAGTAGAAGTTGGCCAGGTAACTGAAATCGGAAACGAGATTGCTGTATTCCGGATTGTCGAACGAGCCCAGCCGACCGGTCGACTCGTAGTGGACGGCGTATTTCAGCTCGGAAGCGCGCGGGTTGGCGAGAATGGCGTTGCGAAACGTCGTATTCTCGGCCGAGGTGGGCCCCCACCAACTCACGGCCCAGAAGTCGATATTGCCCCGGTGGCTTGCGTCGATTTGGGCCGAGATGGTGTCGCTCGCACGGCTGTTGTACTGACCGAGGGCGGGCGGCTGCGGCGGAACCAGGTGACCGCGCAGGCTGTCATCCAAGTCGTGCCCGCCGGGAAACGGTCCATACCACGGATAGTAGTACGCGCCAACGACCGGCTCCCCGCGGGCCGAGCCCGGCCTCGAGAGCCCGGCGAGCGCAATCGCACAACAAAGATAAGGCCACGGCCTGGTCAAGTACCGTTTTTCCTGATGTACGACAGCCGCCGTAGTGAGCCGGCGTGCGCGGCAGGCAATCTCACGGCAATTCGCGGATTTCGATGTCCTTGAACCACACGCGCATCTTCGGTCCGACGTGCAATTGGAGGGCAAGCACGCCCTCGGTCGCCTCCTGGTCGCTCTTCTCCTGATAGTCGACGGTCGTGAAACCGTTGAGCACCTGGGTGATGCGTGGGCCGTCGGCGGTGATCACGTACTCGTTCCAATCCTCCTTGTGCACGTGCTTGGCAACCTCTTCGGGTTTGACGTTTGCCAGGATGCCGCGACCCCCTTCCTCGTACAGAATGCCGAGAAACATGTTGTCGGCGATGTCGGCCTGGTATCCCTTGACGACGTGATCGGGGAAAAGCTTGCTGCGGAACTGAACGCCCGAGTTGCCATTGCGAAGCTTGAACTTCACCTTGAGCACGAAGTTCTTGAAAGTGCGGGTCGTCGTTAGAAAGGAGTTGTGCTTGAGTTGCGCCTCGTCGGTTGTGCCCACGATGGCGCCGTCCGCGACGCTCCACAGCTTCTGGTCGCCGTCCCAGCCGGCGAGCGTGCGACCGTCGAACAAGGGCTTGAACGCGTCATCGGCCAGCAACCGCGCCGCGACGACGAGCAACAGAGACGCAACGAGCCAAGAGGTGAAGCGTGCGTGCATGGCGATGCTCCCGGTGAAAAAACCTCGATGGGCGGCGAAGGTCGGAATTCTTATGCGCTCCAAGTGTAAGCGATCCGCGGCCGATCGGCCAATTCACGCCGGCTCCAGCTCCGCCGCCGTTCGCCAGCGGCGGCCGGCTAGCTCGGGCTGATAGTTCTCGACGCCCGCCAGCCGCGCCATCTCGATCAGGAACCGCCGCGTCAATTCCTCGAGCACTTCCTTGTCGGTGTCGCGGCCGTAGAACTCCGAGATATCGATCGGCTCGCCGATGCGCAAGTGCGCTCGGGCCGACATGAAGAACGCACCGTAGGAGGTGCCGTCGTTGGGCGCGCCCGTCAAGTAGCAGGGCACGACCGGGACGCGGGCCCGCAGGGCAATGAGCGCCGCACCGGGACGGCCGGGAAGCAGCAAACGCCCGGTGTCGTTGATGCGTCCCTCGGGGAACAGTCCCACCAGGCCCCCCCCCCCGGCGTAGCGGATCGCCAGCTTGGTGGCGGCGGTGTCAACGCCCCGGCGGTTGACGGGGATCGCCTGCATGGTGCGAAAAAACCATGACATCGCCGGATGGTCGCAGTACTCCTTGGCCACCATCCAATGCACGATGCGGTCGGTCGCCAGGGCGATGAATGACGGATCGATCGGACCGACGTGATTGCAGACGATCACCGCCCCTTGATCGGCGGGGATTTTCAGTCGGCCGGTGACCTTCGCGCGCCACAGCACCCGCGCCATGACCAGGTTGAACGGATAAAACCAAGGGAACTGCGCGAGCGTGTAGTGAGCATTCCAGTAGCGCGCCACGATGCCCGCCACCAGCGCAGCGGCCAGCGCGGCGATAAGGCCGCCGGCCAATACAGTGGTTGCCGTCTCGGACAGCATGGGCGGGGCGCCGGAAGGAGCGGACTTTCTCCCTGGCCTCTATGGCCGGGGAAGCTTGACAACTATAACTCGTCGGAGCGCGGCGGGGGAGCGGTCCTGGTATGCCGGCGATGTACCATCGACGAAGCCCCCAACGGGGGCGGCACAGGCCATGCCCATGGGATCGACGCACACGATACTGGAGTTTTGGTCATCTTGCCGCCTTCGGCCCGATTGGGCCGCACAACGCTCGAAGCCGCTCTCAGATCCAGCGGCGCACTCGCGCCCGGTACTGCTCGTAGTCCGCCCCGAAGACATCGGCCATCAAGGCCTCTTCGACGGGAATCACGTTGCGCGCAATCAGCCACACGAAGACCGGCAGCACCAGCCACGGCGTCGCGCTGCCGAACATCATGGCCACGCCGGCCAGGATGAGCGTCATGCCCACGTAGATCGGGTTGCGGCTGGCGCGAAACGGGCCATCGGTCATCAAGTGGCTGGAAGTTTGCCCCGGCTTAATCGTGGTTTTGTATTTTGCAAAAAGCCGCACTGCCGACAGGCCGAATGCCAGGCCGCCGACGAGCGGCAGAGCGCCCAGCCATCGCCACGGCGACGGCAGGATGACGGCGCCGGGCAGAAGCCAGTGCAGCACGGCCATCGCCACGATGCCGGCGAACAGATAGACGGGCGGCATGATCCGCGGCGGCCGGACCCGGGGTCGCTCCGCATGGCGTTCCGTCTGTCGGGCATTCTCGCGGCTTTTCATGTGATCTGTCGCTATGTCGCGCCGGCGACATTGTTGACACGCGATTGCACGCCTGTCTAGTGCGCAGCTCAGCCAGAAATTGCTGGAAACTAGGCCAGCCCTTTTGGTAGGCTCGCGGCGGAGCCCAGTTTTGGGGGACCTGATTTCTGCCCACGATTTGGGGAGCGACCTAGCCAAGCAGATCCGGGACGACGCGGATGCCAAGTTGAGCGCGAAATACGCCGAGATCAATGTGCCCGTCGATCCGCGGCTACGCCCTGCTGCCAAAGGGCGGCCTGTGCGGCACGACGGTGTACTACCGCGCGCTGGGCGCGTAGTGCCAGCATGGTCCTCGCGATTTCCTCGATCCGCGGCATGGGCGTTCCGTCGCCAGCGACCCGGCGCGGAACCGCGCCGCGCGGGATGGCAACCTGTCCAGGAGACCGGCAAAGTCCGGGGTATGGCTCATTTTTCGGCACACGCGGTCTTCAATCCTTCCGACGGACCTTCGGCCGAAAAATGTGCCTGACTGCCTGACCCCCTCTCCCAGGACTTTGCAGTTCTCCTGGGCAACCTGTCACAGGGCCATTCTGTTTTTCAAAATGGCGAGGCGGGAAAATGGGACTGGCTCCGAGCACAAACAGCGCAAGCCCTTTCATACCAACGCTGCGTCTCGGTGCCTGTCCCACTTTCTCGCCGGTGCGCCGCCGGCAAGCTTGAAACGGTGAACGGCCCTGCTCCCTGTCACCGATGGGTTGCGATTTTGGTTGGGAACCCGATAATGGAGTCGCCATGGATGAGCGCATCGAGGATTTACAGCGGCTTCCCAGGAACGCCGCAGCCTGCCAGGGAGCCGTTCTTCCCCTGGCCCGTTTCGCGGGCGAAGACCCCGCATCGCCAGCGCAAGCGCGCGTGCCGCTTTGGGTGCATGCCGAGTCTGGGCTGGTATATACCGACGCCGACGCCTTGCTTTCCGCGGCCCATGACCCGCTGGGCGCCGCCTTGGAGGCTTTGATCGGGTTCGTCGAGACGATGCAGGCGCGGCCGCAACGCGTCGAGGTCCGCGATCCAGAGCTTGCCGAGTACCTGCGACGTTACCTGCCGGAAACGGGCATTGAGGTGCAACTGCGGGATCGCCTTCCGGCCCTGGATAGGGCCGCTAAAGAGTTGGCCGAGATGGCCGATGCTCATGCCCAGGGGCCGCCGAGCCTGCTCGGTGGGCGGGACGTAACGATCGAGCGGATTCGTGCGTTCGCCGACGCGGCGGCCGACTTCTACCGCGCGGCGCCATGGCAATACCTGTCTGACAGCGACTTGATTGAAGTCGAATCGCCCAAACCGCCTCGCCTGATGGGGTGCTTTGTCGTCTTGGGAGCAGGGCGCAGCATCTATGGCTTGGGATTGTACCCCGACCGTCTCTCTTACGAGCGCTTCTTGCGCGCCGGACAAGACGCCGACTACGACCAGGCCATCACGAGCGGGGTATCGCAAGTCACTTTCGACCACCTCGAAGAAATACCCGCTTCGGATGCGGCTCTGTGGCTGCAGCACCGACTGCCCGTCGCGGCCGATCACGCCTATCCGACGGCCGTCAAGTACGGTCGCAATGGGCAAGTCTCGCCTCCCACTGAGGCGGAGTTGACGTTTCTCGAAGCGATATTGCGGGCATTGGCCGAGACGACGGAAAGCGAGATCGACGCTGGCCGCTGGAGCAAGGAAGTGGCGACTTCCGACGGTCCGCGCACCGTGACGTTGCGCATCCCCGACTTGCTCGATCCGCCGTCGCCGCAGGAGTGGATCAAGCGCGGGTTTTTGCCCGACCGTCGGGCTCACGAACGCCTATTCGCCGATATGGGTCGCTACCTTGACGAGAATTCACTCCCCGAAGGGGATGAACAGGCGACGATCAGTCGGGTGTTCGCCGGCCGGTCCTTCGACACTCCCCTCACCCAACCGCGCACTACCGCCGAACAGGCGCAGGATTTGTGTTTTCAAGCGTTTGGCGCGCACGGACGACGCCGGGTTCAATTGGCGCGCCGCGCGCTACAGATCGATCCGGACTGCGCCGATGCGCACGTCATCCTGGCCGAGCAGGCCGGATCGGCCGAGGACGAGTTGGACCACTATCGGCAGGCAACGGAAGCCGCCGAGCGAGCGCTGGGGCCGGAGTTCTTCGCGGAAAACGTCGGCCACTTCTGGGGAATCTCCCAAACGCGTCCTTACATGCGGGCCCGCTTCGGATTGGCCGACGCTTTGAATGCCGCCGGCCGCGAAGAGGAAGCCATTGAGCTCTACCGGGACCTGCTGCGGCTCAACCCCAACGACAACCAGGGGGTCCGTTACACGCTGCTGCCCGGTCTCATGGCCCTTGGCCGCGACGAAGAAGCCGCGGCGCTATTGAAGCAGTTTGACGAGGAATCAGCCTCTTGGGCGTATGCGCGGGCGTTGTTGGCGTTCCGGCTGGGCGGGCGATCCGACGCGGCCGCCCGAGAGCTGCGCGCCGCGACCCGTATAAACGAGCATGTTCCCGAATTGCTCGAGTGCGATGAGCCGATTCCGCAACCTCCTCACTACGCGATCGGCAGCGTCGAGGAGGCTTGCATCGCCGCCGACCAATTACAGGCGGCGTTTCACGCCACTCCGGGCGCGCTTGAGTGGATCGCCGAGGAAGTGGCTCGACAAGCCCGAGAACGCGACAAGGTTCGCCGCGAAAAGCGGCGGAAGGAACGGGCCAGGCAAAAGAAGCGCAAGGGGCGTTAGCGCCGCGCGCCAGCTTGCTTTCTCCCAAGGAAAACGTCGCGCGACCGGGCGGCTATCGAACTCTTCGCGCGGGGCGACCAAGAGTGGGCGAGGACTCTGGTCGCGGCGATGCGCCCGCCGACTGCGTCCGCGCGTAAGCAACGCTCGCCACGAATGTCAGCACGCAAACGCCCGCGTAGGCGAGCATGAACGCGCGGCCCGGAAAGGCGGCTTCGGGCGCAATGTCGTTCAGCCGCAGCGCGATGAAGCCCAAGAGATAGGCCAGCGGGATCAGCGCGAGGACCGTGGGAACCAGTTGTCTCGCTTGGCATGCCACGGCGATGAATATCGCGCCGGTGAGGAAATTGGAGATACCGAACGAGCCCAACAGCAACAGTTGGTCTTGGCCGGAATGGGCCAGATTCAATCCGGCGATTTTTACGGCGGAATGCTCGACAAGAAACGTGTGCAAGAATCCGCGAACGAGATCGACGACGCCCAGGCACGCCAATACCATCCACGCAAATGGGGGCGTGACACGGCCGGCTTCGGGCGATCCGGGATGGCTGTTCGTCACGTTCTCAACCTCGCCGTTCGCTTGATCGTGCGAACCTCAACTCTTCAGTCGCGCGCGACGTTCTGTCGCCTGGTTCTATATAGCTCCGGATCAGCGTCCACGGCCGAAACCAACTCCTCGGTGCCGGTGGGAGAATGCCGCCAAGCGGCGAACCCCGGAAATCGCCTGCTGGATCGGGCGCTAAGAAAGCAACTCCTTGCCCGACAATGAGAAAGCCCTTCGACATTCCTCGTCGAAGGGCTGGTCGTTACGCGACGTTTAGACAGTTCGGGCCTACCGCCGTTCGCCCTGGAAATGGTCGGCGATGAGGGCCAGGACGGCGTCGTTGCAGGCCTTGTCGTTGGCCTGGTTGCAGGCGACGAGGACGGCGAAGTCTTTCGCCGGGGCGAGCCAGGCGACGGCGAACCACATGGTGTTGCTGCCGGCGTGGGTGAGGGCGGGGCCGCCGGCCCAGGGTTGGCCGTCGGCGATGATCCACCCCATGGCGTATGGCGGCTCGCCGGGGGCGGGGGCGTGG
The DNA here is from genome assembly GCA_016191115.1 of Planctomycetia bacterium. Classification (GTDB taxonomy): domain Bacteria; phylum Planctomycetota; class Planctomycetia; order Pirellulales; family JACPPG01; genus JACPPG01. The sequence goes on from JACPPG010000020.1 coordinate 87,146, forward strand.
AGCTTCTCGAGCGTTTCGGGTTTGACCAGTTTGGTCTTGGCCGAGGGGAGGTTGGCGGCGATGAACTTCGACCAGTCTTCGATGGAGCAGTGGACGATGCCGGCGGGGCCGATGGCGACGGGGTTGTCGGCGCCGGGGCCAGGCTCGACGGGGGAGCCGTCGGCTTTGTGGCCGCGCGGTTGGTCGTTCTTCGCGCGCGTGCCCGGCGCGCCGAAGCCGGCGGTGGTCATCCTGAGCGGGCGGAAGATCTTTTCACGCGTCAGGTCTTCCCAGGATTTGCCGGTGACCTTCTCGGCCATGTGGCCGGCGATGGAGTAGCCGGCGTTCGAGTAGATGTACTGCGTCCCGGGGGGCGCTTCAGGTGCTTGCGAGATCACGCCCTGAAGGAGGAGTCGGCGCGCGCTCGTGCGGGTGCCCTTGTGCTGCCATAGTTTTCCCCACAGCTCATTCTTTTCAAGTTCACCGGGCGCGCCGCCGCGGTGGGTGAGGAGTTGTTCGAGCGTAACGCCCTGATACTGGGGGTTCATGGATTTCTTCAGCTCGGGGAAAGTCTCGCCGAGCGTCTGATCCCATTTCAGTTTTCCTTCATCGACAAGGATGCCGCAGAGCATCGCCGTCAGCGCCTTGGTGTCGGAGCCGATGTGGAAGCGGTCGGCGGCGGCGATCTGGTCGGGCTTGCCGCGCGTGCGGACGCCGGCGACGCCCAGCGCGACGATCTCGCCGTTGCGGACGACCGCGGCGGCCATGCCGGGGACGTCGTGCTTCTGGATGATCGGCACCAGAAGCGCGGAGACATCCTTCGGCGGCGGGGGCGCGGCGTGGATGGTGATGGGAGTGAGGGAGAGCACGGCGAGAGCGATGGCGAGAACGGGTTTCATACGCGTGGCTCCTGGTTGGCGTGTCATGCGCACCGACGCAAAGCGTATGTCGTGCCCATCGTTATGGGTTGTGCGGCGGTTGCCGCGGGGCGGCCTTCGAATCATGTGATTTATTCCTGTGTATTCAATAGAGTTTCGCGAAGCGCCCGAAGGGCCTGCAATTCCTGGCGACGCTTCTCGTTTGCGATGCGGACCCCGAATTGCATGAGCAGGTAAACAAAGATAAAAGTGGCGACGAAGACGACTTCAGTACCCAGCCAAGGCATTAGACTGTCTAACAGAGGCCGCTTGCCGTAATCCATTGCGAAGAAAAAGACCGGCGGGATCATGCATCCCAAGCCAATCGGCAGGATGTACCACCAAGGTGCGTATCGATCCAGCCACATCTGATGCTCGATGTCTTTGATTGACCACTCGACATGGGCAAGCATGGTTTCGTCATAATGGGCGGCATTACGTCGCCGGCGCCATCGATTGAACAAGATGTACCCCGCCACCCATACGTCGCTCAAAGCCGAGATCAGCCAGGGCCAGTCCTTCTGAATATCTCGAAACGCCCACCCCAACATCAGAATCCCGACACACAAGAAAAACGAGATCATCCCAATGTCGACCAAAAATTGCACTAGCCGCTCATAGCGGGTTACCGTGAGCAATTGATCGGGTTTGACATCGATCGGCTTGCTGCACTGCGACTGCCATGCTTGCTGCAGCTGATCCGGAAAGTTATTCATCTTCATCCTCCTGGACGGCTGCTGCCAACTCCTTCTTGATGCGGTTCAGACTGACGCCGACGTTGCTTTCCGAGATGCCCACCACGTCGGCAATCTCGCGGTACGTGAAACCATCCAGATACAGGACCACCAGGGCCCGCTTCGCCGGCTGTAGCGCGCGGATCGCGGCATAAAGCTGATCGACGACGCGATCGTTTCGTTCCGCCTCGGCCGATGTGACGCTGGGTGCGGCAACATCGGAAATCGAAAGGGAATCCTGCCTTGGCCGCCGTTTCTTCTCGCTCCGTTTCCAGGCCAGCGCCGTATTGAGCGCGACCCGATACAGCCACGTCGTCGGCTTGGATTCGTCCCGAAAACTCGGTAGCGACAGCCAAACCTGCAGCAAAATCTCCTGGAACAGATCGTCTTGATCGGCCGGCCCTTCGGCGAACGAGCGAGCGACCTTGACCAGCAAGCCCGTATGCTCGCTGAGCCACTGCCGAAACCGCAGTTCGTGATCCGCGATGCCCAACAGGCCGTCCTTTTCTGCCTGATTAGTGACGATTGCCGCCGTTTCTTACAGCCTAATTGCGAACAATCGCGCCGAAGGGAAGCCACGTGCGGAAACCAGGGACAGTCGAAGCGTGGACGGTGATGGGGCTCGGTGCGACACTCCGACGCGCTTCATTGTCATACCCGAGCGCGAAACGGCGCCAAACGAAAAACAGCTCGCCGCAACGCTATTGCGACGAGCTGCTTTTGCTTCAAATCGGGGCGAGAGGACGGCTATTGAACTTTTTTTGAGTGCCCTAAACACGTCGCCCACCGCCCTAAACTAGTCCTCTGTGAGCTGAATCATTAGGGGTGCGCGGGATCGGCGGTAGACCACGGTTTTCCTGCGGGGAAGGACCATAGGCGGACTTCTTCGTTTTCGCCCACGGCGGCCAGCGTCTTGCCGTCGGGCGAGAAACCGACCCAGTAGTTCTTGACGCCGGGCGTTTCAAGCCGGAGCTCTTCTCCTCTCGTCTGCATGTCGTACACGTAGACGGCTTCCATGTAGCCGGAAAGCGCCAGATGCCGCGAGTCGGGCGAGAAGGCGACGCCGGAGATCCAGTACTTGTCGAGGAAGCCGCCGAGATGCTTGCCATCGGAGACGCGTTTCAGCAGCGCTGCTGTGTCAAACGCGGAACGGCCGACGGCCAGCAGCTTGCCGTCCGGCGAAAGCTCCAACCGCAGGAGGGCGTCATCCTTTGTGCTCCACTTTTCAGAGAGAGTCGCAAAATCAAAGACGCAGAAGCCGGGGACTTTGGAGCGCATCCGCATCGCGATCCATCCGGCGCGGATTGACAGCGCGCCGGGCGCCCCATACCGATCGAGTTGCTTGCCAGATGCTGTATCCCAAAAGAACCCAAAAGCCGCGACTCGGTCGCCATTGGGCGTAAACGCCACGCGCGTGTTCGTGAAATCTGGTTCCGCAAGCGGGTCCGTGCCGTCTGGGTCGGGAACAGACCATAACTCCTCCCCATTCTCGACGCGACAGAGGACGACTCTCCGATCGCGCGCCTCTGAGGCCAGCAGCTTGCCCTCGGGATGAAACACAAGCGACTGTGTGCCACCGCGATGTGCCTTCCAGCTTCTGAGCCGTTCGCGTTTCTCGAAGTCCCAGATTTCGATGGTACCCTTCGAGGTGCCAAGCGCTAGCAGCTTGCCGTCGGGGGAGAAGGCGGCGACCCGAATGGGGAATTCGGCTCGCATTCCGGAGCCGCCCTCGCCACAACCGACGATCGTAGCCGTCGCAAAGACAGCGATGAACCGGAACGACCGGGGGCGAAAGGCTCTCCTGAGCGAGCTGACGATCTTACTTGCCATCATCGGTCACTTCCGTTCTCGCGCTCCGCAGTGCTCGCCCGGCGCGGCTGCCCATTGAAGCCAGCACAGCCATATTACGGCGCTGATGTATCTAACGAGGCCGAAAAAGGCAGCGAGAAGGGCAACGATCGCGACCGGCAAGTAGAACAACGCGTACACATCATACATGTCCATCGCAAGCCAGCCCTGGGAGGGCACGCAGCGTGCGCCTCTAAAATACGAGCGCGAGATTAGAATGACCTCCGGAAGAACAATTGCCAGGCCAACGAAGCCGCAGACCATTCCCTGGCGGCGCTCGCGCTTCGCCTTTGATAGGCGCAACGCGTGCATCCTGCGTGCGACGGGCACATCGCGGTCTTGCTTGCGTGCGAGCACGTCGTCTGGCACCGTCTCGTCTCCTCGTCCGCGTTTTCGGAGCCCGCTCAAGGATCGTACGTCCTGGTCAAGCCGGCGCTGACCATGATCTGGTTCCAGAACGCCTTGGTCGTTTGGCTATCGTTGTACCATTCGAACGAACGATTCGGAACGTAGCGCCCACCAGGCGTGCTTGTCGAATAACCAAGCGTGGATAGGTCGATGCTCCGCCATCGGTTGTTAAGGCCCTGAGGCCCCATATCCACGAGTCCGAGGGTCAGGGTGCCAAAGCGCGCGGGCTACTACTTCTTGAGCGGTTTGCCCGCGGGGAAGGACCAGAGGCGGACCTCTTCGTTTTCGCCCACGGCCGCGAGCGTCTTGCCGTCGGGCGAGAAGCCGACCCAGTAGTTCTTGACGCCGGGCGTGTCGAGGCGGAGCTCTTCTTGCATCGTCTGCGTGCTGTAGACGTAGACGGCGTCCATGTAGCCGGACAGGGCAAGGTGCCGCGAGTCGGGCGAGAAGGCGACGCCGGAAATCCAATACTTCCCAAGGAAGCCGCCGAGCTGCTTGCCATCTGAAGCACGCTTCAGGAGCGCGCCTGCGTCGAACGTGGAGCGCCCCGCCGCCACGAGCTTGCCGTCGGGAGAAACCTCCAATCGCAGGAGACCTACGTCCTCGATATCCCATTGGTCGGACAAAGTTTCCAAGTTTCGCAAACGGAAGCCCAGGCGTGATCCCGATGACAGCCACCCGGCGCGGATTGATACAGCGCCGGCGGGGCCGTAGCGGTCGCGTTGCTTGCCGGAACCGGCATCCCAAAAGAATCCAAACGCGGCCAGACTGTTGCCATCCGGCGTAAACGCGATGTGCGTGTTGTCAAAATCGGGATCAGCGAGAGGGTCAGTGCCGTCTGGATCGGGCGCGGACCAAACGTCGTTGCCGTTTTCGACCCGCGACACGACGATTCTGCGGTCGCGCGCCTCGGACGCAAGCAGTGTGCCGTCAGGGTGAAACACGAGGGACTGCATCTCGCCCCGATGCGCTTTCCAGCTCCGAAGCTTAGAACGTTTTTCTAAGTCCCAGATTTCGACGGTGCCCTTCGCCGTCCCAAGCGCCAGCAGCTTGCCGTCGGGTGAGAACGCCGCAACGCGAATGGGGAATTCGGCACGAATGCCGGCGCCGTCGGGGCTGCATCCGGCGAACACGGCGGCTCCCACGAGGACAGTTGCGGCGACCTCAAACGACACGCAGGGCAATCCTCGGCGCTCGCCCGTCAAAGGCGCGGTCATACAATTGCGCATTCGCGCCCCGGTCGCGTTTGATGAACGTTTAGGGTCCATACGTACTACTCAGGCCGGCACTGACAATGATCTGGTTCCAGAATGGCGCGGTCCGTTGACTATCGTTGTGCCACTCGTACGAATGATTCGGACGCGCGGTACCGCCGGGCATGCTCTCCGAGTAGCCCAGGGATGTGAGCGGGATGCTTTGCCAGCGATTGCCCGTCCCCATGTCGCGTGCCCCGAGCGGCGGCGTCCGCGACTGGGCGAAGAACGCGAGGATCTCGTACGCGTTCGGGCCCAACCCTCCGACACTATTCGTCAAGTACAGGCTAGAGTCGCCCGCTGTGCTCGAGAATCGCCAGAAGCCGCTCCCAAGATTCGGGAGGAAGGAGTATTTGTATGGCCATATTGTGGACTGCACGTTGGTAGCCCTCGCGATATTGTTCACGTTCCAAACGTTGAGCGCGAAATCCGCCGGGTTGTAAATATTCACCCACTTCCCCGCCGCGGTGATGTTGTTAGTGAACAATGGTAGCGTGGGATACCCAGCTAGCCCAGGAAAGGCGCCGTAGTAGTCGAGGAAACCCTCCGTGTGAGGCTGCACCTGGTTGTTCCCGTACGCGCCAGAGGGGACTGCGGCCGGCATGGCGATGTACGTGTCGACGAGCCGCGCGGTGGGGTTGGCGAGCGCCCAAAGGCGCAGCGCCTCGCCGACGACAAAATTTCCCATACTATGCGCGATCACCGTCGTGGTATCATAGTCAGCCATTAATTCAATGAGTTCGTTCTCCAATGCGGCCGCAGAGCGGTACGCGACGAACTCGCTTGGATTGTACGTGAAGTTGAGAACCTCGGGGCTGCGAGGGCCTTGTGCGTCGTAGTAGGTCGGCCAGTTGAAGACGCCGAAGCGGCCCTCGAAGCCCTGCCAATAGAGCCGCTTGTACGCCGTGTCGCCCCACACCTCCTTGTCGCCGGGAGACATGTTCCAGCCGTGCACCTGCAGGACGTAGTCATAGTCGATCCCTTCCGACGCCGTGCCGTCGACGAACTCGTATTTGGCATAGACGGGAACATCGCTCGGATGGGACAGATGGACAACGAATTCGGCAATGTCCGGCTCCCAAGGTGGCCCGCCATCGTCGATAAGCGTGGCATCGTCGATCGTGATCGTCGGCAGCGGGTCGTTATCCTCAATCGTGACCACGCCCGCACCAACACACGCCCAACGGCCTTCACAAAGGCGTCATCGCTACTTCACCTTGACCGGAGCGCGGGGACTATTCTTGAACCTCGTTCGCCTCGGACAGGCCGTCGACCTACTTTGGCGCGCGCAGCCGACGTATCTCTTCAAGCTGCTTGACGAGCCTATCGAGATCGTCGCGGTGCTTTGCGCGTCCGAGGGCGCGGCGTACGTCGTCGATCGCGTCCTGATTCGTCATTCGGCTCGCTTCGTACACATGCACGATAACGTAACCGTAGAGCTTGATTGCGCGATCTGAGACCGGCTTCCGGTGAATCGCGTGGACGCGAGGGACTTGAGTGTCGAGGTTCATGCGGTCACCGACGGAGGCATCGAGATACCAAATGATGCGCGGCAACGACGACAAGCCCGCATCCGCGAGAGCCCGCGCGAACGGAAAGCCGTTGAATGGCGACGATTCCGTCTTGTCCTGGACTTCCAGTACATCAACTTCATGAACGCATACGTCAATGACATCCTGTGCGCTCAACGTCTCCGCCAAAAGCAGTACTGCGCGCTCCCGAGAGCTCAGGGATGCTGATGTCCGCTGCCACGTCTTCTGCGCAACCCGGACAAGTTCGTCGCGAAGCGCGAACTGCACGCTAGACAATTGCTTGAACGCGCGCTGTCGCGTTACCACGTCTGGTGACGTGAGCATGTCTAGAGCGTCCACAAGCTCCTGGGGCAGAGCTGGCCTGGGCTGGACCGGACTCGGCCCCTCGTCGGCGCCGCACCACGCGGCCGCGACGCCAACCGCGAGGCATGCGATGCAAGCACCGATCGCGATTGTCTTGTTAAACATCTCTCTACCTGCTTCCCTCAAGGTGGACCATCGCTGACATCGATGCCCCCCAGATCCTATTTCATTCTGCCCCACTACCTCAACGTTGCCGCCGACGCGCTGCCACAAGCCGCCTACATCCTGGAGTAGTTGCGTGGAATGCCACGGGACGAGCGCCGACGCGCGCGAGCCGGGATCGGTTGGACCAGGCCGCGATGGACCGATCCCGATTCGAACCCACTGAAGCGCGCTCATCTGCCTTGCGTCTCGTTCCGCATCTGCAACGTTCGAGCCAGTCCCTGGCTCGTCTATCACGTAGAGATGGCCTTCGCTAGTGACGCCAACACTCTCATCGAAATTATTAGCATCGTCATTAGGCGCTTCAGGCGAAACGGGAAAATAAATCCGCTCGATAGGCTGATACGGCTGCGTCGGAGCAGCGCGTTGCCATTTCGCGTAGTCGATTTGGCGTGTCAGGTCGAATCCAACGAGCTTCCGTCCGGTGCCGTCGACTTCGTTCTGGATGCCGGCCGGGGAAACCGTGAACTGCATCGCCATTACATTTTCAACGCCGATTGGCGGCGGCGCGATTGGCGCAAGCCCTGTGTCGCCGGCGTCAATCAATTGAAGCTTCAAGTCCTCGTCCATGTCCACCCAATTGTAGTCCTCCAGCAGAGCCGCGATGCCGTCGTTGCCGTGATTGTCGTGCGCGAAGGCGGTCATTTGCGACCAAACGCCGGTCGCGCGGACCTTGTCGGTCGCGCCGAGGTAGCTCAGGGAGATCGTGATATCGCGCATGCTCTGACTTGCGCCGGCTGCCTCGACCCACAAGATCATCGGCGTCCGGAGGACAGAAATGGTCGTACTTGCGGCGCCACCCACGCCTTTCCACGGATCCTTCCAGATCGTTGCGTTCCCGTTCTCCACCGTCAGGGTCATCTTCAGATTGTTGAGGTCCTCGTAACTCGGGCGATCGATCAAGAGCGGCATTAGATCGACCTCGTCTCGGCCGCCGTGGCCCATCCGCGCGAAGAGGTAGCTTCGCTTAAGCGGTGCTCCGAGGGTGACCGTATTGCCGGAAAGCGCCGCGATGGTGTTGCGCTCGGTCTTCGGCACGCCATCGTAAATCACCACGCTGTCCCCGACGGCGAACCCTTGAGTGCTTCCCACCTGCAACGTTGTTGATCCTTGCGTTGCAAGCGTAACGCTCGTGTCGGCCGACCGGACGAAGTTGTCACTTGCGTCCGTCCGTCCGTCGCCGTCAGTGTCGTTCAGATTAGCGACCGTCACGGCGCCAATCCGATATTCGTCTTCGTCCGGCACAAACGAGCTGCCCGAATTCTGGCCATTGCCAATGTCCAAATTCACTCTCAGGCAGATCACCTCCTCGGTGTCGCGACGCACCTCCTGACCCGCCGCGTTTTTCAGAATCGCGGTCACTTGGCCCCGGCCAGGTTCTACGCCCTCGATGTATGCGGTCATCGGGAAGTCGTCCACCCCGATGGTCCAATGATCGGGCAGTGACTGCTTGTTGCGCGTCGCCCAAAGGGTAAATTCGTCCGACGCCTCCAGCGTCACCGTCCAGCCGGTCATGTCCACACCCTGCGGAGCACCGTACGAAACCGTCGCCTCGCGCATCTCATCGTCTTGGATCGGCTGATTGTTCTGGCCGACGAAGGGGCCTCCGTCATCCAGGTCAGCGCTGCCGTTCTCATTGTCGTCGTCATCGTTGAGCGGCACAATCTTGTCAGCCGTGAGGTCGAAGGTGCCGATGCTAAATCTGGCCGTATCGCTGTCGCTGGTCGGGACGGCAAGCGCGCCCCTCGGCGTCACCAGGTCCGTGAACAGCGCGCTCTGCGGGGCGCCGACCCACAGCGTCAGCGACGCCTGGCCTGCGTCGAAGCCTTCCACCCACACGACGCTCGGCATCTGCGACAGGAGCCATTCCGTGCCGGGTTGCGGGATGCCGCCCACATTGGTGTAGGCGAAGATCTCCCTCGTCTTGGCGGCGTCAGTCCAAATACGGATGCCCGGCGGCAGATTAGGCCAGATGGTATTCGCCGCCTCGAGGTGCGCCGTGAAATCGGGAGCGTAGGCGTCGTCGCGCAGCCAATACGAAAGGTACACTGGCGCCAGATCGTCTTCGCCCGACACGCCGTCGATCACGTCCTCCCGGTCATTGACACTATCGTTGTCGTCATCGTCATTGTTGGCCCACAGAAGCTGGCTTGCGCCGGCGTTCTCCCGCTGTTCCGTGATGCCGTCGATGTCCAGCCGCGCATGTACCGCCTGGCCCACCTGGATCGTCACCACGGCCACGTTGCTGTAGTTGTGCGCCGAGCGGGCGATCGGGTTTCCGGCTTGCGTCCACACTTCAGGGTCGTCGATCTGGTACGTGAAGCTGTCCAAGCCCTCGTAGTTCGCTTTCGGCACGTAGGTGAACTCGCCGGTCGCCGCGTTCCAACTGAAGCTGGCGTCGTGCGAGGGTTCACTGAGCAACACGAACCGCGTGCTGGGCAATGGCCCTCCCACGGGGAAGTAATCGACCACTCGCCAGTTCGGGTTCGGCGTGCTCACGTCGGCGGTGAGCGAAGTGCCGACCGGCGTCTGAACGAAGTCGTCGGCCGCGATGGGCGTGTACTTCTGCGTGTAGACCGACTGCGCGGGATAGCCGGAGAGATCGACGTTCTTCTCCGGGCTGGCCACGATGGCCGTCGTGCGGCTGCGGACCTGACCATCGGCCGCGCCGTCGTCAGACGCCTTGAGCGTGAAACGATAAGCATTGTACCACTGCGGATCGTCCTGCTGACCAATGACCTCCGGCGGTATATCCCAGGTAAGGTGGCCCGCGCCGGTCATCGAGGCGTCGTCGGGCCCGGAGAGCAACTGCATTTGCACGCCGTTCGTTGCACTCTGCGAGTCGCCGCTGGCGAGATAGGAGTCCAATTGCCAGTACTCCAGCACCGGCCCCTGCGGATAATCGACCGGCCAGTTGTAGACGCCGCCCGGCGGCGCGAGGTTATACCCATCGACCGTAAGCGTGAAACTGGCGGTGGCGGTCATGAAGTCGGTGTCCATAACCGCGATCACGACGCTGTAGGCGCCCGGCGTCACGTTGCCTGGGTGCCAGCGAAACACGCCGCCCCCGGCGCTGTAGTCCACGTCCGCTTCGAGCTCGCTGGGCCCGCTCACGCTGGCTGAAAAGAGCAGCGAATCGTAAGGGTCTTGTGCGTCATCGGCGGCGATGCGGACGGCGAAATCCTGATCCTGCCTTGTATGCGCGTTCGCGATCGCCTCAATGGAAGGCGCGGACAAAACGTCGTCTTCGTCGGTGTCGAAGCCGTCCATGCCGTCGCCGCCGGCGAGGGTGTCCGCGCCCGTGCCGCCGTAGAGTGAATCGCGGCCGTCGTCGCCGGTGAGCGCGTCATTGCCGTCGTCGCCGTAGAGGGCGTCGTCGCCGCCGGCGCCGTGTAGCTCGTCGTCGCCGTCGCCGCCGGCGAGCGTGTTAGCGAGCGCGTTGCCCGTGAGCACGTCGCCGTAGATCGTGCCAATGACATTTTCGATTTGGTTGCCCGCCGCAAGCATGTTGAGGCCAAGGGAACCTGTCGGCCCGGCGGCTACGATCCACGCGAAGCTTGTTGTGGCGAGATCGATGGTGATGCCGATGCCAAAATCGAGGTTTGAGAAATCGAACGTGTCGGTCCCACCGCCCGCGGCCTCGGAAATGGGGTCGAGGCCAAGGTTGCCCTGGCCGGTGAAGGCGTACGTGTCGTCCCCCGCGCCGCCGGCGAGCGTGTCGTTGCCTGTGCCTCCGTCGAGCGTGTCGCCTCCCGCTTCGCCGGAAAGCTGGTCGTCGCCGTCGTTGCCTGTCAGCGTGTCGTCGCCGGCGCCGCCGTAGAGGGTGTCATTGCCTGCCCCGCCGATGAGGGTGTCGTCGCCGGCGGCGGTGTGGATCGTGTTGTTGCCGGCGCCGCCGTAGACGACGAGCGGCGTGGTGAGCGCGGCGTCGGCCGTGATGGCGTCGTTGCCGCCTTGCGCGCGGATGTGAACGGCCGTGGCGGTCGCCAGGTCGACCGTGTAGGGCTGGGCACTCGCCGAGCTGACGGTGATCGACGTCGCGCCAACGGCGATCGTGTCGGCGGCGTCGGTGCCGTGTACCTCGACCACGCCATCGGCGGTGCGGAACACGCCCCCTTGGAACGCCAGGCTATTATTGTCCTCGCGGGCTTCGCCAAGCTGGTCGTCGTAGTCGAACACGGCCACCAGCTTGTAATCCTCGTCCACGTCGAAGCTGGCGAACCAGTCGGACGGCGCGAATGAGACAGTGTGCAGGCCGGGCTCTAGCTGATTGTCGGCGGCCGTGACCTGGTAAGTGGTCAAAAGCTCGTCGTTCGTCACACCGTCGGCGGAGCGATAGACGCCGATATTGAACGGCTCGTCGATCGCGGCGTGTGTGACGAGGTACGAGACGGTGAGCTTCTGGCCGCCGGCCGCAAAGCCGGTGATCTTCACGTCCGGCGTCTGGTCGACGGTCAGTTTCGGTTGGTCGGGGTCGCCCGCGTCGTTCGAGGCGTACTGCACGCTTCCGGCGCCGGTGGCGTAGAGGCGCAGCGAGAGCATGGGGGCCGTGACGACGCCGGCCTGTTTGAGCCAATTGGCCGCCATCACCTGCATGTCGCCGATGTCGACGATGCTGTCGAAGTTCGCGTTGCCGTCGCGGTAGTGCCCGGCCGTCAGGTAGTGGGCCGACACCGCCTGGATGTCGGAGATGTCGACCAGGTTGCTGAAGTTGACGTCCCCTTGCACCATGCCGTGAAGCTTGAGGAAGGCGGGGCCGTCGGTGGTGGCGGTGATCTGCCCGTTGAAGTTGGCGTCGCCGCGGTACAGGGCGTCATTCGCGCCGAGCGTCGAGAACGCGCCGTACGTGGCGTTGTACGTCGCCGAATCGTAGAGCAGCGTCTCGAAGGCGTCGAAGTCGCCGTAGGCGCTGCCGAAACTGCCGGGCAACCCCGGCGGATCGAGGACCCCGTCGAAGTTCGTGTCGCCGACGCGGATCGCCTGCCGCACCGCTTCGCTCACGTCAACCGTTGACCACCCGTCCGCACCGGGCTGCACGGCCAGGGCCGCGCCGGAGGAGGCGGGCTTGTTCGTCCAGTTCAGCGACGACTCAACCCAAGTGTTGTCATACACGATCTTGGCCTGTGGCGCCGGCGAGCCGCTGCCGCCGGTGGCGTACAGACTGACCAGGGCCTGATCGACCTGCTGAGACGTGAGGCCCATCGTGCTTAAGTCGAACCGCAGGAACGATTCCTTGGCGTTGCCGCTGAAGTCGAGGGCGACGGAGGTGAACGGCTCGCCGCCGTGGGGCGAGCTCGGGCTTGCCGAGCCCACCCGGTCGATCCGAGCGCGTCCCGTAGGGTGTCCTGCGGACACCGCGTCGAAGATGTCGGTGCTCGCAGAGCACCCTACGGCTGGGCGGCATTTTGGGCGCGCGAAGGGGCCGCAGGGTCGTTCGTGCGCGTCAGCGTTTACCCAGCCTGCAACGTGTGCCTTGCCGGCACGACCCGAAATGGCGACGGCACAGCTAACGCCACCGGTAAAGTGGCGACGATACGACCCGACAGGAGAGGAAAGATACCTCTAATTCCCCAAGTTGTGTGTAAGGAACCCTCCCCATGAAGAAGCGATTCGCGGTTGCTGTTCTGGCGCTGGCCGCCTGCTTTGTGCTGTCGCCGGCCAAGGACGCCAAGGCCCTCGGCCTGTTCCACAGCATGTGGTATGGCCACTGCGGCTGCGGCGGATGCACTTACCCGGCCGATTGCTGCGGCTCTTGCTGTGCTCCAAGCTGTTGCGCGCCGTCTTGCTGCGCCCCGGCCTGCTGTGCCCCGACATGTTGCGCCCCGGCCCCCTGTTGTGATCCGTGTTGTCCTCAGCCCTGCTGCAAGCGCCCGTTGTTTGGCTTCTGCCACAAGTTCAAGAGCTGGTGCCACCGCGGCTGCTGCGACACGTGCTGCGAATCTTGCTGCGCCCCGAGCTGCTGCGAGCCGGCCTGCTGCGGCAATTGAGATATCCGTCCCTCGGTCCCCTGCTCTCCTAAAACCCCCGACGGCCGCCGGCCACGCCAAGCCGGCGAGCCGTCATTTTCTGCGCTTCGGCTCGGCCTAGGGTTCGGCTTCCGGGAGGCCAACTGCCAGGGGTTTTTCCACTCCTTCCCACCGCCGGGGGTAGCCGACGCGCGGGACCCGCACCGGCCCCCATGCCGCGGGCCGCTTCGTTGGCACGGGGGCGAACCGTGGGAGCCTTACGATTCGGTAACCGGACGCCACTTTTTTTCTTGACGCGCGGCCCCGCTTGTCGGAGTCTATCAATTGGGTTCTTACATACCGGATCAGACGATTTTGAGGCCTTGCCATGCAAGCTTCACCCGCCAACCGCGTCGGCCGTTCGCTCGGCCGCGCAAGCACCATTCGGCTCGTCGGCGCACTGGCGATCGCCTGTGCGCTCGCTGCTCTTCGCTCGGCGTCCGCGGCGATGCCCGACGACCAGGCGGAGCAGATTCGCCAGCACGTTGCCGCCGGCGAGTTCGGCCCGGCGCTGGCGCTGGCGCAGCAGGCGGCACCGGGCGATCGTGACGCGGTGCTGGCGACGATCGCCAAGGCGCAGGCCGGCGTCGGCGCGCGCAGCGCGTCGTACAACACGTTGGCGGGAATGTCCGATGGCCGCACCCGCAGCCGCGCCTTGGACGAAATGGCGGCGATGCCCGCCCGCGGCGCCATGGGCGGCGGTGCGAACTTCGGTCCGCTGATCGCGCTGATCACCAATACCGTCTCGCCCGACTCGTGGGAGGACACCGAAAGCGGCGCGCCGGGCCGGATCATGCCGTTCCCCAACGGCGTGTACGTCGATGCCGAGGGGATGATGCGGCGCGTCGCGCAACAAGACGACGGGCAACTGGCAGCACTGCGCCGCGCCGAGCGTCACGAGCGCGTCGGCGCCGACGTGCGGCGCTCCTCGCCGCTGCGGAAGGTATCGCTGGCGCGCCTGGAGCGCGAGATTCAGCTTCGGCTGGCGGCCGGCGAGCCGCTGGACGAAGAAATGCTCGTGCTGGCCGGACTGAAGCGCGTGCAATACGTTCTCGCCTATCCTGAGTCGGGGGACGTGGTTCTGGCCGGCCCCGCCAGCGACTGGACGCTCGACCGCGAGTCGCGCTATACAAGCGTCGACGACGGCCAGCCCATCGTGCGGTTGGATCACCTGGTGACCCTGCTGCGACGGCAGGAATCGGCGCCCGATAAACCGTTCTATTGCTCCATCGTTCCCACGAACGAGGGCATGGCCAAGGCGCACGCATTCCTGGAGAAGCAGAGCGGTGCGGCGCTGAAGCCGGGACAAAAGGGACGCTGGCTCGAAGAGCTGCGGAAACAGGTCGGCCGGCAGGCGATCGTGTTCGACGGCATCGATCCGGGTTCGAGCGTGGCGCAGGTATTAGTCGACGCCGACCACCACATGAAGCTGATCGGCATCGGTCTGGCGCCGGGCACGTTGAAGGTGCCCAGCTATCTGAGCATGATCAAGGTCGGCCGCGGCGAGTCGCCGCCCGCCTTGGATTTGCTGCGGTGGTGGTTCACGCTCAACTATGACGCCGTCGTGGCCAGCGCCGATCGCGACGCCTTCGAGATCCGCGGCCAGGGCGTGCAAGTCCTAAGCGAAAACGAGCTGTTGACGGCCACTGGGCAGCAGGTCCACACCGGCAAGGCCGAGCCCTTGAACCAGGAGTTCGCCCGCAACTTCACCAAGGACTTCGCGGCCCTATGCGCGAAGTACCCGGTATACGCCGAGCTGCGGAACGTGTTCGACCTGGCGCTCGTGGCAGCGCTCGTCGACGCGGAAGGGCTGGCCGAGCGCGTGGGCTGGCATCCCACGTGCTTTACCGACGGTCAAAGGTACCCGATGCCCACCGAGACCGCACCGCGTTTCGTGGACACCGTCTTGAACCACCGCGTGGTGAACCGGACGGACATTCTGGCGGCGGTCAGCGGCGGCGTTTCGGTCGACCCGCGCAACACGGTGAAGCGGGAAAACATCCAGACCGAGACGAGCGGCCGGCTGAATAGCGACCGGGCGCGGAACAGCCCCGTCGACGTGGCCCGGCGCGGCTGGTGGTGGGACTAAAGCTGCACAGCCACCTTTGGCTGTTTGCGGCGCGCCTCAGAACGGCGGCGGGACGCTTTCCCCGCCGTCGCGGGTGTGGATCGCGTGCCACACCTCTCGGTCGACGCCGTTGGCGACGAAGTGCGCCGACCCGTCGAGCACCAGCACGTTCACGCCGCCGGGGTGCATGCTGCGGGCACCAATCCGCACGTTGTACTCGTCCCGTTGATCTGGGTGCAGTCCGCATCCAAATAGAAGAACACGGCTCTCCAAACGGCGTTGCACGCCTTTTGCGGCTGCGCACAGTCGTCCTGTGAACTGCCACTTGCACACTGATAGATGTCTTGCGAATCGCGATCCTCATAGAACCGCGGGATAACCTCAAGACATCCTCCGCAGCCATTTTCGATGAACGCACAACATTTGCCATTGTGCATTATTGTGCATGGCAAATGCAGGGAATGCCCACACGAGTGTCCCGACGATCCCAACCAGCGCCAGACCAGAAATCGCAAGGGAGAAACGCATCGTTACGCCTCCTTTGTAGGGCGAGCACGATAGACAAGAACGCCGAAAACGGAGAGCACGAACGTCCCTACGAAGCCCAGAAGGATGGCGAGCCACCACGACGAAGGCTGTGGCGGCACGACGGGCAACTGTCCGGTGACATATACCTCGTGCGCCAAATTGTCGTGCACCCGGACGCCAGTGGGCAGCGTCGCTTCAAACTTGGTTGGGTCGGCATCGCCAGGCAAAGGGACGACGTCCGAGGTCCTCATACGTAAACCGCGTGTGCCTTCACCAGCGGTTCCGAAGACATAGAGCCGTCGTGCTAACCGTTCACGGAGAAAGCGGACCTGCGCGACAAAGCGATCCTTATCAAAACGGTGCTCGCTGTCCCAGGGAATAACACACGTTGCTAGGATGTCCGCCGGATAGCGTTTCATGAAGTCTGTTCCTTGGGGCACAGCCCGATGCCGCTGACGCTCAGGCGTTGACGATATTCGTGGGCGTGCCGGCGAGGAAATTGGCTATGTTGGCGACCGTCGACTCCATCAGCCGGCGCCGCGCGGCCAGCGTCGCCCAGGCAATGTGCGGTGTGATGACGCAGTTCTTCGCGCGCAGCAAGGGATTATCGGGCCTAATCGGCTCTTGCGAGACGACGTCCACGGCCGCGGCCGCGAGCCGTCCGCTGTCGAGCGCCGCCGCCAGATCAGCTTCGACGACCAGATCGCCCCGCGAGGTGTTAATGAGCACGGTCTGCGGCCGGGCGCGGCGCAGGAGGTCCCGATTCACGATGCCATGGGTTTCCGGCGTCGACGGGCAGTGCAGGCTGATCACGTCCGAGCGCGCGAACAACTCCTGTAGCTCGGCCCAGGCAAACGGCTGGTAATCCGGCGCCTGCCCGCGACGGAGGTCGAACGCCAGGACGTGCATGCCGAAGGCGTGCGCCAATTCTCCCACGCGGCGGCCAATCCGTCCGAAGCCGACGATGCCCATCGTCCGGCCGGCAAGTTCGACGAGCGGCGTCCTCCAGAAACAGAAGTCGGCCGAGCGACTCCACTCCCCTTCATGCACTGCCCGGTCGTGCAGGCCGACGTGATGACAAAGGTGCAGTAGAAGGGCGAAGGCAAACTGGGCAACCGAATCGGTTCCATAGATCGGCACGTTTGACACCGGCACGCCATGCTCGCGGGCCGCGGCGACGTCCACGCAATCGGCGCCGGTCGCGGTGACCGCCACGAACCGCACGTCCGGCACCTGCTGGAAGAACTCCCGCGAAAGCTTGACCTTGTTGATCACCAGCACCGTTGCGCCGCGCGATCGGGAGACGACCGTTTCGGCCAGGCTGTGGTCGTAAACAACGACATTCCCCAGCGCCTCCAGGTCTGTCCACGGATTGTCGCCGGGATTCAGCGTGGCGCCATCGAGAACGACGATCTTGGGCGAGGCCATGAGGCACGTCTCAAAAAACCGGCCTGCGTGCGAATTCGGCCGTGGGCGCTCATGCCCCTGGAAGCGGACCGCACCGCGAAGGACGGCCGGTTGCCATTCTAGCCAGTCAGCTTCCCCGCGTGGGCAAGACTATCGCCGACGAACGTGACCAACGACAGGAATTTCCCGCGCGGGCCGAGCATGGCGGGTGTCAGTTTCGCCAGCTCCGTACCGGCCGGCTTGAAGCAGGCGTGCGCTGCCAGCCACAACCGCCGTAGCAACACCGGCCGATCCCGAAACACGTACCCGTCGACCACGATGCAATCGGGGTCGAAACAGGCCGCGGAGCTGGCCAAGGCCTTGCCGGCCAAACTGACGATTTCGTCGATCAGTCGCTGCGCATACGGCCATTGTTGTTCGTCGGCTAATCGAACGACCTCGTCAATTGTCTTCGCGGCCCGGCCACTGCTTGCCAGGTGCAGCAGTTGCTTCACCCGGGCCTGGCCGGCGTTCCGTTTGAGGTCGGCCGCAATCCGTCGCGCAATGGCCGGGCCACTGATCGAGGCCTCCAAGCATCCTCGCTGGCCGCAACCGCACGCCGCGCCGTTGGGCGAGACCACGACGTGCCCGATCTCGCCGCTACGCCGATGCCCGCCGCGAAACAGTTGGCCGTTCACGACTGGTCGGGCACTAACGCCGTCAGCGACGTTGAAATACAACATGACCTCGCTGCCTTGACCGGCGCCATGACGGTATTCGGCGACAGCGCGGTCGCGCCCATCGCTACAAAAGACGGTGAGCCCGAAAACATCTTGTGCCAGACGGGCCAGCGGCGTTTTGCGCCATGGCAGCACCGTGGAGAACTCAAGCACCCCGTCGGCCGACACATAGCCGTTCACGTTGACGCCGAGGGCTCGCAGATCGCGCCAATCGACGCGCGCTCGATCCACCAGCCGGCGCGCCGCTCGTTCCAAGCGGCGCAAGGAGGCCTCTGGCTGGGGAGCCGACCCCATTTCAACGGTCGTTTGTTCCAGCATCATACCGGCGAAGTTGAGTACTCCGACCTCGGCCTGGGAACCATCAATGTCGATCGCCAGCAAGTGGCCGGGGGGCGCAAAACGAAGGACGGTCGCGGGCTTGCCGCGCCCCGCGACACGCGTCCCCGCGGAATGAACGAGCCCACGATCGCGCAGCCGCTTCAAGATGCACGACATGGTGGAACTCCCCATCCCCGTGATGCGGCGGAGTTCTGCCTGGGTCTCGGCCCGGCCGGAACGAATGAGGTCGAGAATCTGTTGGTCGGAAAGATTGTCCATCCTTTTGGAGTCCCCCCTGCGAGAGCCTTCGCGCTTGCTACAGATTATCTCAAAGCTGGAGATAAAATAAAGGGCTTCTTATTGGCTTGGATCGGGCTCCCCGGGCGGGCGTCGGTCTCGCTCAAAGGCGACCAACGCCGCCATTTCGATGTCTCTAGCTCGGCGGTTCGGAAGGTTCGTGGCCCCGGGGGCCATGGCCCCGGCGAGGGCGCCGCGTCCCCGACAAGCAGGGAGAAAAAAGCGGCACCTGCTCTTGACATTATGCTCGTATTACGTGATAATGTGGCCTAGCGAGGGTCGATCCTGGCGTGGACTTGCGGTCAACCAGCGCGGACCGCATCACGGCGAGCTTCCGGCAAGCGCGGCTCTCGCATACCGCAACCCCTCGATTCACGCGAGTACTGTATCAAATTGGAGAGCGAACGATGAAACGCATCCCCGTTGCCGTTTGTTTGAGGGGTTGGCTGGCATTCGCCTTAATCGTGGGACTGGTCGCCTCGGCAAGCGTCGTGCAAGCGAGCCCGCCGCTGGCGATCGAAACCTGGTCCGACGGGACGACCGCCGGCTGGGACAGCGTCGGCTCGAACTTGTTCAGCGACAATCCAGGCAGCGGCGGCAATCCCGGCGGCTGGCTGCGAG
Organism: Planctomycetia bacterium; assembly: GCA_016191115.1. Taxonomy (GTDB): domain Bacteria; phylum Planctomycetota; class Planctomycetia; order Pirellulales; family JACPPG01; genus JACPPG01. The sequence continues at coordinate 106,305 of JACPPG010000020.1, forward strand.
GCGTCCGCGGCGCGAACCCCATCTTTCAGATGGATGGTTCGGACGGGATTTTCAACGGCAACTACGGCACCATGTACGGGACGAGCTTGACGATCGGTTACGACGTCCGCGTCGAGGACGGCGGGATCAGCATCATTCGCATGGAACTGAGAAACCCGGCCGCTACGACGGACTGGCGCTACGAGTGGAACTTCTCCGCTAACCCGCTCGTGCCCGCGAATGGATGGACATCGCTGTCCGCCCCGATCAATACGGCCTGGTCGGATGCCCAGGCATTTGCCAACGGATGGACGGAGGTCGCCGGTTCGGGTACGTGGGCATCGGTGCTGGCGGACGTGGGCTCGCTCTCCTACCTTGTCACCATTACGCAAGGCGCGCCGCCACCTGTCGGCAGCACGGCCGTGACCGGCATCGACAACTTTGCCATTTACGCAAGCAATCTCGTCCCTGGCGACATCAATGGCGACGGCCAGGTCAACTTGACCGACTACGGCATCTTAAAGAGCTATTGGTTGCAGACCGTCAGCGGCGGCGTGTCAGTAGGCGACCTGAACAACGACAACACGGTCAACATTATCGACTTTGCGACTTTCAAGCAGGATTACATTGCGTTCAACGGCGGAAATGGCTCGGATCTGGTTGCCGTCCCGGAGCCGAGCGCTATGACCATGCTGCTGAGTGCCTGTGGTTTGCCCGCCTGGCTGATTATGCGTCGCCGTAAGTCGAGCTAGTGGGCTCAACATTCCTTGGGAGCCGGCCGGGCGGCTCTTTCGTCGTTCCGTAGCGCGGCGCGCCGGGCACTTTGGTGGGCCAACGATAATATCGATTTCAGGCATAAAGTATCGAAGCGGCAGCGAAGGCGGCCGCCTCGTTGGCTGGCGTTCGCGTGCGTCTCGATATGGGCTTTTTCTCGGCCCGCGCGGCCATGAAAAGACCGAGCGAGGCGCCGGCCGCGCGCTTGACAATATGCTCGTAATACGTGATAATCTGCCTTGGGACACGGCAATCCCCGACGCGTGCGCGAGACGGCGAATCGGCGAAAACACGGGAAGCGGCCAGTTGGTTCTTGACCAAGTTCCTTTCCTATCGCATCAACGGGAGCTAACGATGAGACGCGTTTCAGCTTGCTCGGGGTTTTTTGTGATCGCCGGATTGTTGGCCGTTGCCTCGGTGGCGCGAGGCGCGCCCGTGGCGATTGAGACCTGGTCGAGTGGCACTACCGCCGGCTGGGACAGCCTCGGATCGAACCTTTTCAACGACAACCCGGGCTCCGGCGGCAATCCCGGCGGCTGGCTGCGCGGCGTTCGCGGCGCGAATCCCATTTTCCAAATGAACGGATCCGCCGGATTGTTTAATGGGAACTACGGCGTCAAGTTTGGAACCAGCCTGACACTCGGCTACGACGTGTACGTCGAGGATGGCGGCATCAGCGGGATTCGACTCGAGATGAGGAACTCGACCGACACCACCGACTGGCGCTATGAATGGGATCTTAGCGCCACGCCGCAATTGCACGCGGATGGCTGGGTCTCGAAGTCCGCGCCGATCGATACGACGTGGTCGGATGCCCAAGCCATCGCCAATGGCTGGACACGCGTGGCCGGCGCCGGCTCGTGGGCTTCGGTGCTCGCGGACGTCGGACAGGATTCGTACCTCGTCACCCTCACCGGCGGTGCTCCACCGCCGATCGGCAGCGCGGAATCGACCGGATTGGATAACTTCGCGATCTCGAAAGTGCCCGAGCCGGCGACGGCAAGCCTGATGGGAGTTGCCGCATTGATATCGTTGTCAGCGCGAAGGTGGAGGAAGCGAGCCAAGTACCATAGGATTTAGGCCCGCGGCACACGAGGCATCCCGGGAAATGGCAGGAAACTGCGGAGCATATGCGATGGAACTGGATGCAATCGCAGAATCGTTTCACACAAGTGGCTGGGTGGTCATGCATGAAATGTTCAGCGCCGCGGATGTGCGCGAGATCAAAGCGCAGTTGGCTCGCTACCGAAGTGAGGTCGTTGGGGGGCTCGACGCGGGAGAGGTCTATTTCGAGCGTGATCGGGCGGGCGAGCTGAAGGCGCTCCACGGAATGGAGCGCCATTCGTCCTTCTTTAGCGCGCTTCGGCACGATCCTCGATTGTTGAGGATCGTCGGCGCGATCTGGCCGGCCGGCTCGATCGTGGCGGAATCGGTGATGTTCTTTGGAAAACCGCCGAGGGGCGCCGAAGCGCCCGCCCACCAGGATAACGCATTTCTGTGCTTGGAGCCTCCTGATGCGTTGACCGCGACGATCGCCATCGACGCGTCGAGCCGCGAGAATGGCGCCTTAACATGCCGCGCGGGCTCGCATCGCCTGGGGCTGCTGGCTCATCGACAGTCGGGTGTGTTGGGCTTCAGCCGTACGTTGGACGAGCCGATCGGGGTCGACCGCTTTCCAGCCGTCATGCTGGAAATGCAACCTGGCGACGTGGCGTTGCATCACTGCAATACGATCCACTGGAGCGGCCCCAACGAGACCGCACGCGCCCGGCGGCAAGTGGGCATCGGCTATCGAAGCTCACTAGCTACGCGCGACGGCTGCGCTTGGGCGACCTATCAGGACGATCTTCGAACTTTGCACAGTGCGCGGGGTTCTCACAAATGAAATCATCGCCTCGGCTCGCTGTGCGTCGTTGCCCGGTACCGGCAAGGCCTCCGTTCGCGGCCGCCGTGGCAGCGGCCTTCCTGCAGATGGCGCTTGCGTCTTCCGACGTCAATGCCCAGACAATCAGCCGCGGCAATCAGCTTCTGATGCAGCGGGGCTTGCAAATTCAGGCCATGGCGCACGGCGCGCTCAACCCGACCGTCTTTCAACAGTCGAATTTCACCACGGTGTTCAAGGACAACTTGAACGTGGAGACGCTCCCCTCGCTCGGGCCCCCACCCGGCATCCAGTGGGGCCGGCTTTACTATACGGCCAGCCGCTACAACCTCGATTCGTCCGAGGTGCCCTACAAATCCAATCTAGTGGGTCTGCAGCTCAACGACGAATTAGATATTTCGGACCAGGCCGTGCTCGACCAGGCGAGGGCGGTGCTGAATTACTGGCGCTTCGCCTATCCCGACACCATTGGCTATCTCAACCAGTACGGCAACCAGAACACGACGGCGCAGCTTCAGAATTATCTCAGCTACGTCCAACCGGACATGCTGATGATGGACTATTATCCTTTCAACGGGAGCCTCGCCGACGGCAGCCCGACCATCTATTACACGGACCTGCAGAAGTACCGTCAGTTGGGGCTCGGCGGGGTTGACGGAACGGGACAACTGCCGATTCCGACGGGCCTCTATCTGCAGGCGTTCACCGATCCGGCCCACTTCCATATCCCTTCGGCGTCGGAGACGAGGGTGAATCAGTTCTCGGCCTGGACGTTCGGATACAAATATGTGACGGCGTTGACCTATAGCGGCTCTTCTGCCAACGGGACCGGCTCGACCTTGTTTATTGGCGATGGCGACGGCACGCCGCGCCAGCCACAGTTCTCTGACATGGCGGAAACGAATCGCCAGAGCCGCAATCTCGGGCCTGCGCTCGTGCAACTGCAAACCACCGACGTGGCGATGATCATGGGCCTCCACAAGCTCGGCTCCTTTGACGTCACGAACACGCAGCCGGGCAACATCCCTCTGTGGGCGGCCGGCGCCGGCGGCGACCCGTATCTGACGGATGTCAGCGCCACCAACATCGGCGGCAGCAACAGCGGGCTTCCCGGCGACGTAGTCATCGGCCATTTTCGTCCCCTGCAAGGGGCGGGCGACAATTATTTCATGGTTCTCAATGGCCTCTCCATACCGACGGGCACGGTCGCCGACGCGGCCCAGATCGTTCATCTGACATTCAACTTCGGCGCCAGCGGCATCGACAGCCTCGAGCGGCTGAGCCGCACGACCGGCCTGGTCGAGGTCGTACCGCTGGTGCCCCTCGGCGCCTCGCTCTATCACCTGGACCTGACGCTCGACGGCGGCACCGCGGACCTGTTCAAGTATCGCGGTGGGCTCGCCTTCGTGGGGGTCGCGTCGGGCGACTTGAACCTCGACGGCGTGGTCGATCTTGCCGACTATGCGATCCTCAAGAGTTATTGGCTGCAAACCACCAGCGGCGGCGTGGCCGCGGGCGACCTTAATACCGACGGCACCGTCGACTTTGCCGATTTTGCCCTGTTCAAGCAGGATTACATCGTCGCCAACGGCGGAAATGGCAGCGAGCTGTCGCCCATTCCCGAGCCGGGAGCGCTGGGTCTGGCGGCCGTGGGCATGCTGTGCCTTGCCTTCGCGCGCACTTGGCGATCGCGGCTCGTCCGAAGCTTGTTGTCCGCCCGCGGTTTACGCTGGAGATCGCTCCTCATGCGCAGCCACATTGGGGCCGCCTGGTTGTCATTGTGTTTCTGTCTGCGATTCGATGCGGTCGGCGCGGCGGAATCGCCGGACCCTGGCGTCACGGCGGTCGACTTCGTGACGCGCGAGGTTTATCGAGCAAAGACGAAGCCGGCCTACACCTCGTGGGTGTCATTTTTCCCAGGGCACGAAGGCGAATGGTACCTGTCGTTCGAGGAGGTGCACAAGGTCGAGCCCCCGCTGCCGGTCGCGGCCCTGGACGATTGGTACCGGTTCATTTTGCCCGACGGGTACGACAAATCGCCCTACAAAATGGAGGTCGTGCTCCTGCGTTCCGACGATCAATGCGCGACGTGGAAGGAGGTGTCTCGTCAGCCGGCGCGCTTCCAGCACTCGGCAGGCTCCTTCGGCCAGATCCGAACGCGCGACGGGCGTTTCTTGCGCAGCATGTGGAACTGCTACAAGCTCGACGGCCAGCGCGAACCGGGCCGGTTCCTGTACGAATCGTCGGACGACGGCAAGACCTGGACGAACCTGCCGCCGCTGTTGAGCGATCGCTTCTGCGCCTATCCGCATCGGATGAAGCAGTTGCGCGACGGCACGATCGTGCTCGCCGTGCCGTACGGTCTGATGTGGGGCGCCGATCGCGAGCATCCGACGCGCGTCTCCCGCATGTCGGAGGAGACGGGCTTCTTCGCCATGTCGCTCTTTGTGTCGCGCAATGAGGGCCGGGATTGGGAGGGACCGATTCCCATTTTCCCGGTCCGGGACGTGAGCGAGACCGATTTTGTCGAGCTTCCGTCCGGCGACCTGCTGGCGATCGTCAGCGCGGCCTTCGAGCGCCCGGGCCGGCAGATTATCTACCGCGTCGGCGAACGCTTCGTGCCCGGGCCATTTCTGGCGCTGGAGCGCGAGCCTGGCCTTAATCCGCCCGAGTGCATCACGCTGGCGACCGACGGGCTGCTGATCGGCTGCTATCGCACCGCGCATTACCTGTGGAGCGACGACCTCGGGAAGCGCTGGCACCGGCTCTCGGGCGCCGAAAACACGCGCTACCAGCCGATGATCCATCAACTGCCCGACGGCCGCATCGCTTGCGCGTGGCATCAAGGGTACGACGACCCGATTGCCGGGGCGAACCAGTACATCGGCATGGATTTCTTCCGTGTGCGAGTCAACGAAAAGCGGGCTGAGACGCGGCTGCGATTGATTCGCAAGTTCGACGCGGCCGCGAACCAGTTCACGAACACGGTCACCGTGACCTTGACGGCTGACGGAAAGCCCCTGGCAGGGAAGACCGTGCAAGTGTGGTGCGGCGCGTCAGCAGACCGCAGGCGCGACAGCGGGGCGACCGCGAAAGCAACGACCGGCGCCGACGGCCGGGTCGACGTTCGCTTGCCGGGCATCGGCTCCGAAGGGCAGTTCGAGGTCTTGGCCCATTTTAACGAGGACGGGTCCGACAAGGGCTATCAGCCGGCGGACTCCGCCGTCTGCCTGTTTTATGCCGTATCTCACGGGAACGGGGGCAAGCAGATCGGCAAGGACACCCCGCAGTGACCCGCTCGTTTAAGTGATTTTGTTGGATGAGGATGCGCCATTTCACTGACGAGACATTGCCTGGCGAAGTTTCCGCCGTCGGTTCTTCGAGGCCTTTCATGAGCCGTCCGCGACGTGGTTTTACCCTAGTTGAGCTATTGGTCGTGATCGCCATCATCGGCATCTTGATCGCGCTATTGCTGCCGGCCGTGCAGGCCGCCCGTGAGGCAGCGCGGCGCAGCCAGTGCACCAACAATCTCAAGCAAATCGGTCTGGCCACGCACAACTATGCGGATGCATTGGGACGGTTTCCCGAGGGCGCCACGGGTTGTGGCACGGGAGGATGGCACGGTGAGTCCGCGTTCTTGCTCATTCTGCCCTACTTCGAACAAGGCACGGTTCTTTCCACCTACAACTTCAACTACCGGATCTACGATACGCGGGTCAATCTCACGGTCGCCGGCATGCAGTTCCCCACGTTCCTGTGCCCCAGCGACGACGCGGGCGGACGGCAGTTGTACTTTCTCAACGACCCCACCAACACGCGCGGCCGCTCGAACTACGCGGTTTCCTTCGGATCCAGCACGTATCTTCCGAATGGAACGTGGAGCGACCTCGTTTCGTGCGTTTCCCGCGCAGGAAAAAATCTCAGAACGGATGGCGCCTTCTGCCCTGAGTACGGGCATATGTTTGCGGACTTCTTGGACGGGACGTCGCAAACGGCGCTCGCCAGCGAGATCCTCGCCGGCAAGGTTGACGGCATCGGATGCACCAGCTCCAAGCCGTGTGACCACCGGGGAGCTTGGGCCTGGGGCGACATGGGGTATGCCATCTATACACATCGCGACACGCCCAATACCAGTGTCGGCGACGCCATGGATCCCCGGGAATGCGTTCCCAGCCCCGGCATGCCATGCGACGCATCGTCGGCGCCCGTCGGGCGCCGCGAACTCGAACACGTCGCGGCGCGAAGCATGCACGCGGGGGGTGTTAACCTCGCCTTCGTCGATGGCCACGTCGGCTTCTACACCAACATCGTCGACCTGGCTACCTGGCGGGCGATCTCCACGATCGCCAGCGGCGAGGTCACCGGAACGCCTTAAACGATGAAGTGCCCATGTGAGAGGAAATCCGTCGTGCCGGCGCCGCTGCTCAATAGCCTGGCGATGCAGATCGTCGTGTGCGCGATTCTGGCCGCCCTGCCCGCTGAGGGGGAGGAACCCGGCGGGCCGCCGCCGCCCCGAGAAAAGAGCGTCGCCTTCGCCCAGCGGATCGCCTCGTTGTTGAAGGCACATTGTTTGAAATGTCACGGGCCGGCCAAGGCGGAGAACGGGCTCCGGCTGGACAGCTTCCCGTCGTTGACCAAGGGCGGATACTCAGGCGCGGTCGTGCGCCCGGGAAACAGTGCCGAGAGCCGGCTGATTCACGTCGTGGCCGGCACGGACGACGACGGCCTGGTTATGCCGCCCGAGCCGAACGCCCGCCTTGCCGACGAGCAGATTGCTCTACTTCGGGCGTGGATCGACCAAGGAGCGAAGTGGCCCGATGGAGTCGTGCTGGCTGCCGATTCTCGCGCCGCAAACGCGGGAAAGCAGAGCAGGCACTGGGCATTCCAACCATTGCGGCGGCCCGAGCCTCCGCCCGTGAAGAGTGAAGACTGGGTCCGTAACGCGATCGATCGATTCGTTTTGGCCCGGCTGGAGTCGGCCGGCGTCGGTCCGTCGCCGGCCGCCGACCGCGCGACGCTCATTCGCCGCGTGACGTTGGACTTGACCGGACTACCTCCCGCGCCCGGCGAGATTGCCTCTTTCCTCAACGATTGCGAGCCCGACGCGTACGAGCGACTCGTCGACCGGCTGCTGGCATCGCCGCACTACGGCGAGAAATGGGCGCGCCATTGGCTAGACTTGAGTCACTATGCCGATACCGACGGGTATCTCACGGATCAGGTGCGGCCAGCGGCGTGGCGGTACCGCGACTGGCTGATCGACGCTTTGAATCGCGATCTGACGTTCGACCGGTTCACGATCGAACAACTGGCGGGCGATCTTCTGCCTCAGGCGACCACCGAGCAACGGATCGCAACCGGCTTTCTCCGCAACACGCTCTCCAACCGCGAAGGAGGCGCCGACCTGGAGGAATACCGCGTCGAGCAGGTGGTGGACCGCGCGCAGACCGTCGGCACGACGTGGCTGGGGTTGACCGTCGGTTGTGCCCGCTGCCACGATCACAAATTCGATCCGATCAGTCAGGTGGAATTCTATCAGCTCTACGCGTTCTTCGACGGCGCGGCCGAAGTGAACATCGACGCGCCCCGGCCGGGCGAGTTGGAGCGGTATGTGGAGGAACTCCCCGAATACGACCGCCGGCGGCGCGAGTTAATTGCTCCCGTGCGCGAGGAAATCGAACTCCTTCAAACCCACTGGGAGCAGAAGCTGCGCGACGCGGTCCTACAGCCCGGAAAGGACCCCCTCTGGGACCGCCAATGGGAGCTGCTTGGGCTGACATGGGGCGGCGAGAATATGGGTGAAGGGCAGCTCGAAGGAACGCAGATCCTGCTGCGCGAGCCGGCGCGGCGGACGAGGTCGCAGAAGGACCGGTTGCTGGACTATTTTCTCGAGCGTGGCCGCGTCGTCGATCCTCAGAGGTTCGATGAATTGAAGCTCGACGGGTTGCACGAGCGGCTCGCGCAACTCAAGAAGGACTTTTCCCAGCTTACGCGGGCGCAAACGATCCAGGAAACGGACCGCCCACGCGAAGCGTATGTCCACGTGCGCGGCAGTTTTCGGCGCCGTGGCGTGGCCGTGACGCCCGGCACGCCCGCCTTTCTCCCCCCGCTGGACGAGCGAGCGGCGCCGGACCGCTTGGCACTGGGGTCCTGGCTGGTATCGCCGACGAATCCTCTGCCGGCGCGGGTGACCGTCAATCGATTCTGGCAGGAGTTTTTCGAACGCGGCCTGGTCGTGACCTCGGACAACTTTGGAATCCAAGGCGCTCCGCCCTCGCATCCCGAGCTGCTCGATTGGCTGGCAACCGAGTTCCACGAGCGCGGATGGAGCATGAAGGCCGTCCACCGACTGATCGTGACCTCGGCAACGTACCGTCAGTCATCGCAGGCGCGGCCCGAGCTATGGGAGCGTGACCCGAACAGTGCATTGCTTGCGCGCCAAGCGCCCGTTCGTTTCTCGGCCGAGCAGGTGCGCGATGCGACGTTGGCGGTTGGCGGACTGCTGGACCGGCGGATCGGCGGTCCCAGCGTGTTTCCTCCGCAGCCAGCGAGCGTGGCGATGGAAGGCTTTCAGAACAAGTGGAAGGCAAGCGAAAAAGAGGACCAGTATCGACGTGGCCTCTACACGTTCATGCAGCGGTTGTCCCCCTTTGCGCAATCGGTCACGTTCGATGCCCCCTCGATGAGCCGTAGCTGTTCTCGGCGCGAGCGGTCGAACACGCCGCTGCAAGCATTGACGTTGTTGAACGATCCAGCTTTCTTCGCGGCGGCGCAACAGTTTGCCGCGCGGGTGCTGCGCGAGTCGGCACCCACGGTCGATGACCGCATCGATCATGCCTTCCGGCTGGCGCTTTCGCGGCCACCGCGGCCGGAGGAGCGCGCGCGCCTGGCGGCCTATTACAACCAGCAGCTTGCGGCGCTGGCAGATGACACGGACGCCCCGCCCTTGTTGGCTGCGGAGGGCGCGGGCGAAGTCCCGCGTGCCGAGGCAGCGGCGTGGACGTGCGCGTGTACCGTGATGCTGAACCTTCACGAATTCATCACGCGCGACTGAGGTAGGTTGATGACGCGCGACCAGCTCATGTCGCTTCACACGCGGCGCCATTTTCTGAAACAGTCGGCCTGCGGCCTGGGCGCCATCGCGCTGGCGGAGTTGCTCAGCGCCGACCGGGCCGGCGCCGCGGCGGAAGCGAGCGACCCGCTCCAGCCCCGCGCGCCGCACTTCAAGGCGAAGGCCAAGAACGTCATTTTCCTGTTCATGTCCGGCGGGCCGAGCCAGCTCGATCTCTTCGACCCGAAGCCGGTTTTGGGCAAGCTCCACGGCGAACCCATACCCGACTCGTACCTCGCCTCGTTGGACGACGTGCTCATCAAGAATAGCGCCCGCGCCATGGCCAGCCCGCGGGTGTTTCACAAATATGGCGCATGCGGCACGGAGTTCTCCGATTTCCTGCCGCACATCGGGAGCTGCGCCGACGAACTGTGCATGGTCCGCTCGATGCACACGAGCACGAGCAATCACGATCCGGGGCAGTTGTTGATGAATTGTGGAACGACGATGTTCGGCCACCCGAGCATGGGCTCGTGGGTGACGTACGGCCTGGGGAGCGAGTCGCGGAATCTCCCCGGCTTCGTCGTGCTCTTGTCGAATTCGGGAATGGGCGTCGACGCGGGCGCGGCGTTGTGGAGCAACGGTTTCATGCCGTCGAGCTATCGTGGCGTCACATTCCGCGGCCAGGGAGACCCGATCCTGCACCTCAGTAGCCCGCCCGGCGTGAGCCGCGCCACGCAACGCTCTAGGCTCACGGCCATCGAAGACCTCAACCGCCTGCGCCAGCTCGACACGGGGGATGCGGAGATCGTCTCCCGTATCGCGGCCTACGAGCTGGCCTATCGTATGCAGATGGCCGCACCCGAGCTGATCGACTTTTCGCAGGAGTCGGCCGCGACGCTGGAAGCGTACGGCGTCACGGGCGAGCCCACGCGATCGTTCGGCTCGAATTGCTTATTGGCGCGGCGGATGGTCGAGCGCGGGGTGCGGTTCGTGCAGTTGTATCACTCCACGTGGGACGACCATAGCCACTTGAACCGGCATCTGAAAACGAACACGGAGATGATCGACCAACCCGCCGCCGCACTGATCAACGATCTCAAACGGCGCGGCTTGTTGGACGAGACGCTGGTCGTGTGGGGAGGTGAGTTCGGCCGCACTCCAATGTACGAGGTCCGCCGCAGCAAGGGGATGGACGCGGAGGAGGCCGGCCGCGACCATCACCCGTTCGCTTTCACGATGCTGCTGGCCGGCGGCGGGATCCGCGGCGGGCAGGTGGTCGGGAGGACCGACGACATCGGCTATCGGATCGTGGAGGATCCGGTCGGCGTGCACGACCTGCAAGCCACGATGTTGCACTGCCTGGGTCTGGATCACACCCGGCTGACGTTTCGACATCAAGGACGCGATTTCCGGCTGACCGATGTGGAAGGAAAGGTTGTCGAGAAACTGCTGGCGTAGCGGCGCGCGGGCGCCGGGCTGGGGACGCCCGGGGCGATCGCTCCGCGTCGAGCGCGCGTCGCGCCGCCGCTTGCGGCGTGGGCCGTGGTGCGGCCTGGCGGTGGCTTGGATGATCGCGGCGGCCGGCTGCGGCGGCGAAGCGACGCGCGTGCCGATCAGGGGCTCGGTGACGCTCGACGGCGCGCCGCTAGCCGACGGCCAGATCACGCTGGTGCCCTTGGCTGCGACCAACGGTCCGACCGCCGGCGCGCCGATCGTCGACGGGAGCTTTGCGATCAGTGCCGACCAGGGACCCACGGTCGGTTCCTATCGCGTCGAGATAACGGCCATGCGCGTCACCTCGAAACAGCAACGCACCATGAACACCGCGACAGGGCAATTGGAATCGGTGCCGGCATACGAGTCGATCGTCCCGCCGCGCTACAACCGCAACAGCGAGCTTTCGATCGAGGTGACGGCCCATGGGCCCAACGAGTTTAGCTTCCCGTTGACCTCAAAATAACCCTCCGCGTCGCGCAAGGTTTGCCGACTTCCAACCCACCATCCGATGACGCCCCTGACAAATCGTGACGGCTTGATTGCCGCGATCGATTCCTCGATGACCCTGCACCCTTGCTCATCCCGAATCCGCGGCGGCCTTGTGGCTGCCGTTGTAGCCGCGATCGTAGGGCTCTTTCCGGGAGACGTCCCGGCGGATGAGCCGCGCCTCGCGATCGTCATCGGCCCGCAGGCGCCGGAGCTGGAGCGCTTCGCGGCCGGCCAGTTGAAGTCCATCCTCGAGCGATTGTACACGCTTCAAGTCGAGATCGCGACAAAAGCAACTGCCGCGTCGAACGTGCAAATCGTTCTCGGACAGCGCACGACCAATCCTCTCTTGCGCGACGCGCCGCGGCCGGCGGATGGACTGTCGGATCAGGGCCTGTTGCTCCGCACCGTCGCCGGGCCGACGCCGCGACTCTTCGTCGAAGGCGGCAGCCCCGCCGCCACGCTGTGGGCGACGTACGAGCTGGGCGAACGCCTGGGCGCGCGCTACTTGCACGACCGCGACGTGTATCCGGTGCAGAGCGCCTGGCCGGGCCTGCCCGAACTCGACGTCGTCATGGAACCCGACTTGGCGATCCGGTGCTGGCGACTGGTCAACGAACACGCGATGGGGCCGGTCTCCTGGAGCCTGCGGGAGAATCGCCGGTTCCTGCGGCAGATGGCCAAGATGAAGTTTAATCGCGTCCGGGTGCAACTGTGGCCTGCTCAGCCCTTCGTTCAATACACGCTCCGCGGCATGGCCAAGCCCAAGGGGACGATTTACTTCGGACACCACTTTCCCATCGACGACGACACGATCGGGAAAGGAAAGCTGGGAAGTGGGGCCGAATTCACAAACCCCGAATTCGTCGGCGCCGAGTCGGCCGACGAGTTGCACCGCCGGGCCGTGCGACTCGTTCGCGGCATATTCGACGAAGCGCGGCAACTGGGCATGGAAACGGCGCTGGCGTTCGTCCCCGCCGAGTGGCCTAAAGAGTTCCAGGCCGTGCTGCCGGGCACCCAAATCGTCGACATGGACGGCGGGTCGCTGACGATCGAGCCGGGGCCGAATCAGTCGATCGATGATCCCCTGCTGCGCGAGGCAACGGCCACGGTGATCCGCGCTTACGTGCAAACCTATCCCGAGGTTGACTACTTGATTCTGTCCATGCCCGAGCACGGGCATTGGGCCGGCCAGGCTCAAGAGGCGTATCGCCGGTTGATCGCAGCCCACAATGTCCGCGGCGTCGACGAGTTCGCCGCATTATGCGCCCAGGCGCGCAATCGCACGACCTATCCGGGAGGCGGGGCGCGTGTCGAACGACAACTCAAGAGCGATCTCAGCTCGCTCTGGTTTCTCGATTCCCTTGTGCGCGAGCAGGGCTTGCTGAAGCGGCCGGGAGGCGGACCGGACATCAAGCTCATCTACGACGGCCTGGTCGACGAGCTGGTTCCACTTGTCGCCCACGTCGCGCCTCCGGGATCGCAAACCGTCAGCTTTATCGACTATACGGCTAGCCGGCAGCTTGCGCGCCGCGATTTGATCGAACGCGTCCCTCCCAAGGACGTCCCGGCCGCTTTGATCTTCACGCTGGCAGACGACAACGTCGGCGTGTTGCCGCAACTGGCGACCGGCTCGCTCGACGAGCTCATGCGCCTGTTGCGAAAGCATCGATGGGCCGGTTTTTACACGCGCTATTGGACGATCGGCGAATTAGACCCTGCCATTCATTTCCTGGCCCGCGGCAGTTGGGACGCCTCGCTGACGCCGCGGCAGGCGTACGCCGATCAAGTTGGGCACGTCTGCGGCCCGGACGCGGTCGAGCCCGCGCTCACCGCGTTCGCGATCGTCGAGCAAATCACGTTGCGCCTCGATCAACACGGCCTGGGTCTCGGCTTTCCCGTGCCCGATATGATGACCAAGCACTTTCAGGCCGGCGGCTTGCCGAAAGACATCCTGCAAGACCGCGAATCGTATCGGGAAGCGCTGCGGTTGATCGAGCGGGCTCACGCAATCTGCCGCCCGGAAGGACGCGACTACACTCGCTATTTCGTCAATCGTCTGCGTTTTGCCGTCCGCTACTTGGACGCGGCAGAATCGTTTGGCGGCGCGTCCCTCGCGCTCAAGGAGGGGCGCAACCGGGAAGCGCTCGATCGGATCGACGTCGCATGCGCCGCCATCCGCGAAGCGCTAGAGGCGTATGCTCTCGTCGCGCGCGACCACGGGGACCTGGGCTCAATCGCCGTCATGAATGAGTACTGCTACCGACCGATTCGCGACAAACGCAACGAGATACGAGTCATCGCCGCCGGACGCTAGAGCGATCTTATGTCGCCAGACCAGGAACTTGAAAATTCGCCGGAGATCGGCGCCGCCGTACCGGCTCCATGGACGGTCTTGGCATTCGGCATCGTGTCGCCCGAGGGACCGGCCGTGGACCGCTCAGGCAACGTCTTCCTGGTGAGCCGATGGACTGGCCGGGTCGTCAAAGTCGATGCCTCCGGTCAAATTTCGGACGTCGTGCATACCAGAGGAAAACCGCAGTCAGTGGCCCTCCTCGAGTCGGGTGATCTGCTGCTGGCCGACTCCGTGAACCGCGCGCTCTGTCGGGTCACGCCCGACGGCCGTCTCACCACGGTCGCCGATTGCGTCGATGGACGACCGCTGCTTGGCCCGAACGATCTCCTGGTCGGTCCCAACAACCTGGTCTATATGACCGACCCGGGTTTGGACCTGGAAGCGCCAGGACAAGTGCTAATGATCGACCTCGGCGATGGCGAGGCAAGGGTGCTCGCCGAGGATTTACAGTTTCCCAACGGCATCACCGCGAGCGCCGATGCGCAGTGGCTGTTCGTGGCCGAAAGCTCTGGCCATCGCGTGTGGCGGTATCCGTTCCGCGACGCCGGCAGAAGCATAGGCGACGGCCAGATCTTCCATCAGTTCGATGGTCATGCTCCCGATGGCATCGCGCTGGACGCGGACGCCAACTTGCTCGTGGCGTTGTGCGGCGCGGGCATGCTGGCCGTGCTTTCGCCCGCCGGCGAATGGATCGACTCGGTTCCCACCGGTGGACTTAAGTGCACGAACTGCGTTTTCGGCGGCGCCGATTTCCAAACCTTGTACCTGACAGAAGACCATCAACAGGCGCTCCTGTGCATGCGTTGGATTCGGCCAGGGCAACGACAGTTTTCGCGCAGCCTTTGCTAGCGACCGCGTAGTATCAACCCGGCCAGGGATTTCGAGCGATTCGGCGCGCCGCACATGCAGGAACCAGCAACCGATACATCGCTTGCAGGCACGGCGCGCCTGCCGGTAGTTGTGGCGGCGACGATCGTCACGATCTTCTATGCCGCGGCGCTCGACTATTCATTGCCGCTATTCATCGGCGCCCTGTCCACGGCCACCTCGGCCACCGGCGGTCCTCTTCCCGCCGACACGTGGAGCGTGTTGTGGAAGTACCAGCAAGCGATGTGGATCGTCGGCCCGTTCGCCGCCGGACTGCTCGCGCGGCGCTATGGCGAATGCACGGTCTGGGGCTGGTCGTTGATCGGCGCCGCGATGATTCCGATCACCTTGGCGGTTCACCCGGCCCCGGATGTCTTCAGGCCTTTGGCACTTTGGCTGGGATTGACGGGGGCGTTGAAGTGGATCGCGGGCGTCTCCCTGGCGCAGATGGTTCCCAACAAAAAAAAGGGTTTATCCAACGGGCTGATGATGGCCTCTCTGGGCCTGGGCAGCATCGCCGGTGCGATCGTCTGCCGCGGGTTGCTGTATCGCAAGGAATTGGCGGCCGTCGCCGACTCGAGCGGATTGGCCGCGTGCTTGCCGCGCTTGTTCAGCTTCACGCCCATGAGCAGCACGCCGGATTCAACGGACTTCGCGCCGATTTTCTGGCTATTAGCGGCGAGCACCGTCGCTTGTGGGGTTGTGGTTCGCTTGTGGGGACAGCGCCTGGGGCGCTTTCAAGATGCCGCGCCACCTGACTGGCAACAGAGCATTTCCGATATGCGAGCCCTGGCTCGGTGCGGCAAGTTCTGGGCATTGGTCCTCACGTTGTGCGTCCTTGGAGGGCCGGTCTTCGCCACGGCAAACCAATTCCTCCCCTATCGCGCGGAAGAGCTGGGGTTGAAGGTGGGGGCCGAAGACCACGGGTGGATGTGGCTGCAACTGTTGCGGACGCTGATGTGGATCCCTGGCGGCGCCGCCGTCGGGTTTGTGGCGGGCAAGCGAGCCCCAGGGCTTGCGGGTGTCGCAATGCTCGCGACATTCTCGCTGACCGCACTCTCCATCGGGGCAAGCCAGGTCGCCATCCAATTGTTCGCCTCCGTGGCCTTGTTCGAATTCTCGCGACAGTTCATGCGCTGGTCCCATTCCGGCTACCTTGCCGAGCATCTTCCGGAAAACCTGCGCGCCGCGGCGATCGGCTGTTCGATCACCTTCACCGGCATTGGCGCAACGGTCGCCAGTTGGACTGCCGACTATCTGTGGAGTCCAATCGCCGCCGGATTCCGTTCGTCCACCCCGTTCCTTGCGGCCGCGCTCGTGGGCCTGACGGGGAGCGCGATACTGCTCGTCTACGATTGGTTTCGGCCGATTCGCTACACCCGACCGCGCACTCCCCCGCTCGAACCATGAAAATCACCGACGTTCGCTGCCACGTGATGGGCGTCCCCACGCCCGATGGAAACGAGACGCGGCGGAATTGGATATTCGTGTTCGTCGACACCGACGCCGGGATCTCGGGCCTTGGCGAGGCCACCACCGAGTGGCACGAGCTGGCCGTCGCCGCCATGGTCAAGGAACATTTGCGACCGCGACTCATCGGGCAGGATCCCACGCACATCGAGCGCGTCTGGCAGTCCTTGCAGCGCGGTTTCTGGTGGCGCGGAGGCGTCGTTGCGGCTAGCGCCATTAGCGGCGTCGATCAAGCCCTTTGGGACATCGCGGGCAAGGCCTACGGCGTTCCCGTCTACAAGCTGTTGGGGGGGCCGGCGCGCGACAGCGTCCGCCTGTACGCGCGCGGCGACCTCGGTCTGAGCAGCCTGATCGACGAAGCGCGGGCCGCCGTCGCCGAGGGCTTCGACGCGTTCAAGGCGGGACCGGGCCGAATGCTGCAACCTTTTGACGACCGGCGGCAGGTCGACGTGACCTTGGCCGAGTATCGCCATCTGCGCGAGGCGGTCGGGCCGGCAGTCGATCTGATCGTCGACTGCGGCGGCCTGTTTGGCCCACAAGCCGCCGCTCGGCTCGTGGCAGGCCTGCGCGAGCTCGAGCTGTTGTTCGTCGAAGAGCCGATCAATGCCGACCTGCCGTCGCCGCTCGCCGCGCTCAAGCGGGCATTTCCCGACGTCCGCATCGCGGCCGGCGAACGGCTGTGCACGCGGTGGGCGTTCCGCGAATGGCTGAGCGAGGGCGCCGTCGACGTCATTCAAGCCGACGTGTCGCACACAGGCGGCATCAGTGAACTCATGAAGATCGCGCATTGCGCCGAGGTTTACAACGTCCTGATGGCACCTCACAGCCCCTATGGCCCGGTGGCATTGGCCGCGAGCGCCCATGCATCGGCGGCCATGGCCAACTTCTTGATCCTCGAACACTGCCGATTGCGCCCCTGGTTCGACCAGGTGCAAAGATTCGGTCCCGTCCTTCACGGCGGACACTTCCTGCTGGACGACCGACCTGGCTTGGGCGTGGAGCTCGATTTGGCGCTGATCGAGCGGCACCCCTACCGGCCGCTGCCGCCGCGGACTTACATGGATCGGTGGGGCGCTATGCCGCCCATATGAGATGCCGGTCCGGGGACAGAAACAAAACGCAGTCAGTCCCCTCGGCCAAGCTTGCTGCGCTGGCCGAGGGGCGCTGACTGGTGGTGCTGGGGCCGCTTGTTCCTAAGGTGATCGATGGCCGCGCCGCTAGCTGCGCGACAGGCGGGAGAATCGACGCCACAGCCCGCTGCCGGCCACGACTGCCAGTGCCAGGGCCGCCGGTCCGGCCGTTGCCGGTTCAGGCACGGCGACGCCTGCGCCGCTGCCGGCGCCGAGCGTGTTGAGATAGTGGGCAGCGATCATCTGGATGTCGGACACGTCGACAATGCCGTCGTAGTTGGTGTCGGCCAGCAGGCTGTTTTGCAAGTAGTTCGCCGCAACCTGCTGGATGTCTGAGACGTCGACGATCCCATCGTTGTTCGCGTCGCCGGCGAGCTGGTTCTTGTAAAGGATCGTGCCGTTGACCGGCGTCACGCTGGCGCCGACGAGATGGAACTGAAGCGACAGGTCCTTTGTCGCGCCGGTCGTAAAGGGGGAACCGAGCGCCTGATAGCGGGTGGGTGACAATGTGGTGGAACTCGTGAGATTGAGTTCCGAAATGGCCGTGGTAGACGGTGATACCGATTCCCAGCCGGCCACGCTGTGGGCGGCGAATCCGCTGAATCCAGCCGGATTCAGGCTGCCGGCCGCCGAGCGAACTGTGTAAGCATCGAAACCGAACGATTGCGACGTTTCTTGGTTCAGAAGCACGGTCTTCGTGCTTTCGATCGAATTGCTGTTATTCGTGAGCAGGCTAATCACCTGGACCTGAAGGCCGCCGGCGTACACGATGGGTCCCGGATTCACGGCAACCTCCGATCCGCCACCGGCCGGGGCGGAATAGCCCCAGCTCAAATCCTGCGTCCCCCCCGCCACGAACGCATTTCCGAGGTTCAGGCTGCCGAGCGCAGAGAGGGACGTCGCGCCCGTGAGGTTCAGCTCGCTCAACGCGGTAACGGTGGGCGACACTTCCTGCCATCCGCTCAGACCCTGGTCCGCGAGGCTCTTCCACCCGGCCCCCGGTGTATGACTGGGATTGGGCACTAACTTGCCCGACGGTGACGTGATCTGGTAGCCATCGAGCGACAGCGTGCTCGACGCCGAGGAATTCCGGATCGTCACCACTCCCGAGAAAGGGTTGACCGACAGCGTGAAAAGCTGCGCCCGCGCGGGGTTTCCCGACGCGGCCAGAATCGCGCAAACGATGCTCGACGCGCCCACCAGTTGCCTGCTAAACCGTGACATCATGGAAGTCTCCTGAACGTGGGCGGCGGTGCCCTCAACTTTCGACGGTCGTAGACGAGCCAAAGGGCCTCGCGATGACGGCAACTTGTGAAACGGGCGCTTAAAAAAAGCGCGCGCCGCGCCGTGAGTCGCAACGCCAGCGCCTATTATTAACGATATTCGATCATATTGTCAAGCACCGTGGTCGCGCAAATCGCGCTTCCCGTCTCACCGCCGGCGGGCCCTCGAACCCGGAACGGTCGGCGGTCGAGACCCTCCGCAAAGAGCCGCCGGACTGGCGCGAAAATTAGTGATTTTTGCACGAAAATGGTCTCCCTGCCCGCCTTCCCCCGGGCTCCGGCACGGCCGTTCGGGCACGGGCAACCGTTGCCCCCCGCGGCGGAAGATTGTGAAGAAAAGAGGCCGCGGAGACTTTCATTTTTGTTCGATTATTGGCAGAATGATTTGGGGCCAGGGCCGTTCGCATTCGGGGGAGCCCCCGGCTCGTTTGCGACGGCAAGGGGGAAATCGGAAACAGAAGTTGCCGCCGCGCCAAACGCCGGGAACCCCATCCCGGCGTCCGGACGGCCTGCCTCGGCACGACGACCCACCATCGGCATGGACAGTCTCTCTTGCAAACATGTGCTCGAGCTTATCCGCTCGGGACGGGCGCAGACTCAGGCACAGTTGCTCGCGGGCGCACATCGACGGCGAAGTCGGCCACATCGTGGTCGAAGGATACGTGTTTCGCGATCCTCCGACGCTGTTGCACCGCTTGTGGCTTGCCGCGGATGCCTGGTTCCGGCCCGGCGGCGCCGAACTGGTGAAACTGACGCAAGCCATGCTCGGCCCCCAGGGCAAGCTGCTTTCCTTGGTAGCGTTCGTGGCGGACAATCTGGCCGTGCGCGGAAAGCTGACGGGATGAGCGCCCCCGGCGCGCGATGCTGTCGAGGAACAGGCGACCCATGACCAGTCCGACCACCAACCGTCTGGCGGAGCTGCTCCGAAACGGACAGCCCTTGTTGGGCTTGCACCACTGCTACCCCGCTGAAGGAATCCTGGAAACGATCGGACGCGGCTGGGATTTTGTGTGGATCGACGGTCAACACGGGCAGTTCTCCTTTGAGAGCGCCCTGCGGAGCGTGCGCTGCGCGTCGGGATTGGGCTTGGAAACCGTGCTGCGCGTGCCGACGCACGACCCCGGGCTGTTGGGGCTTTACGCGGACACGGCGGCGGCGGCCATTATGGTTCCCTTGGTCGATTCGCCGGAGATGGCGGCGGCGGTCGTGCGGGCCCTGCGGTTCCCGCCGGCGGGCCATCGCTCGTTTGGCGGCCGCCGCCCGACGGACGTCCATGGCCGCGACTACGTTTGGCACCGAGAGCCGATCATCGTCGCGCAGATCGAATCCTCGGCGGGGCTCGAGAACGCCGATCGCATCGCGGCGGTCGACGGCATCGACATCCTGTTCTTCGGGGCGGACGACATGAAGCTGCATCTGGGAATCCCTCTAGACGCGCCGGCCGAGGGGTGCGCCCCGCTCGAGCGCGCCCGCCGGGACACCGCCGCGGCCGCACAACGAGCGGGGAAAGCTTGCGGTTGCGCCTGCGTCGATTCACGCGACGTCGGCGTGGCGTTGGGTCTGGGCTACCGATTGATCGCCGCCGGGGCCGACGTCAGGTTCCTGCGGTCTGGATCGAATCGGGCGCTGGAAGAGAGTCGCCGCGTCATCGAAGACTTCAGAAGCAACGACCCGCGCTCGACGTGACAGTTTGCCCGCACAGGCCCACGGCCGAACGAACCCTAGTGATGACTGACAGCTCGGATATCCACATCTGTTGGACGCTGGATTGCGAAGCGACCCAACGCGCCGTGGCCGACGTGGACCTCGGCCAGCGGGCCGTGCAAGGCTTTGTCGATACCGTAACAGCGGCCGGTATGCGCGTCACCTTGTTCGTGCTTCCCGGCGATGCGCGGGCGTACCCTCGCTTGTTGCGCAACCTTGCCGGCCAAGGCGTGGAGGTCGGCCTGCACTTTCATCCCCAGGAAGAAGGTCATGCGGACTATTGCGGCGCCTACGCCGCCGACGAGCAACGACAGATGTACGCGGCGGCCATCCGGCAGTTTGCCGACGCGCTGGGGTTCCAACCGCGCGCGTTTCGCACCGGCAGTTGTTCGGCCAACGACTCCACTTTTCCGGTCACGGCCGCCTTGGGCTTTGACAGTTGTTCCCACTCCATGCCGGGACGGAACATGGCGGGGCTGAGAAGCTCCTGGACCGGTGCGCCCGCCTGCGTCCACTACGCCCATGCGGCCAACCGCCTGCTCGCGGGCGGGCTGGACCTGGTCGAGGTGCCGTTGACGACCGACACCGACACGATGCTGTGGTCCGGCGGCCACCCGCAGGACCTGCGCGTCGAGTTGTTCGACGCAAAGCAGCAGCGCTATCTTCTCGACAAAGTGATTGGCCGCGAGAAGGCCACGGCGCAGCCGGTCAAGGCCATCGTGGCCCTGAGCCACAACACCTTCGCGTACGACAAACGCGGCGACTTTCGCCGGCAAACGCTGGAACAGATGCTGACCGATTGCACAGCGCTGGCCGACAAGCACCAGGTCACGTTGCGTCCCGCGACCATCGGCGACGTGGCGAAAGCGCACCGGCAGGCCATGCCGCTAGGCGCCGGTTCGAAATCCCCCAGCACGTGAACATCCTACCCAGCGAATTCGTCCGATGAAGGCAGCACCGCGTGTCCGCGAGATTCCGTTCAGTGCCCTGGGCGGCGTCTTCGACGAGGACGATATTGGCGCGGCGCTTGGCGTGCTACGGCGCGCCGCCGCGCCGGGTGGCAACTTCTTTCCGTTACCCGAGGAAAGCGACTTCCAGCGTGCCTTCGCCGCCCACGAAGGAGCGGCCCATGCCGTCGCGGTCAACAGTTGCGGGACGGCCCTGGACCTGTGCCTTATGGCGCTAGGCATCGGACCCGGCGACGAAGTGATCACCACGCCTCTGACGTTCGTGTGCACCGCGACCTGCGTCATCGCTCGCGGCGCGAAGGTGGTATTTGCCGACGTTGATCCGCGGACGCTTTGTCTTGACCCGCACGACGTGCGGCGGCGCATCACGAATCGCACCAAGGCGATCCTGCCCGTGCATTTCACCGGCCTTGCCGCCGATTGCGACGCCTTCGACGCGATTGCCTCCCAGACCGGGGTTCCGATCATCTACGACGCGGCCCATGCCGTCGGCACGCTCTATCGCGGCGCAGCAGTGGGCGGCCGCGGCCTGGCAAGTTGCTACAGCTTTCAATCCAACAAGAACATGACGACGCTTGGCGAGGGGGGCGCCGTCACCACCGACGACGCGGATTTCGCGGAAATCGTTCGCCGGAAGAAGACCTTCGGCTACGTATACGGTCCGACTTTGCAAGTGGCCACCGTCGGTTTCAACTACCGCATGACCAAGCCACAATGCGCCGTCGGCATAACGCAACTGGCCAAGATCGATGGCGTGATCGCGAACCGGCTGGCGGTGTTCCAAACCGTACACGAATTACTCGCCGACATGCCGGGAATCATCCGTCCATCGGGCATCGAGGCGGGACACGGTTGTCACTTGTACGTTGTGCGACTCGACACGGACCGCGTCAGCGTCGATCGCGCGGCGTTCCTGAAAACATTGAAGGACGACTACGGCGTTTCCTGCGGAGTCCACTACCCGGCCGTGTGGACATGGGACGTCATGCGCGGCTTGGGTTATTCGGCCGAGTCGGCCGCCTGCCCGGTCGCGGCCAAGGCCTCGGAACAAGTCATCAGTCTCCCCTTGTTTCCTCATACCACTCAGGAAGACTGCTCTTACATCGTGTGGGGGCTCGGCGAGGCGATCCACCAGGCGGGCCGGCCGGCGCGGGCCGGGCTATCATGAACGAGCGAAAACTGAACTGGGCCTGGGTAGGGTTGGGAGACGTCGTCCGCAAACGGGTCGGCGCAGCGCTGTTGGCACAGCCAAACAGCGTGCTGCGATCCTGCGTCACCCGCGACCCCGCGGCGCGGACCGAGGAACTCGCGCTGTTGCAGCCAACCCACGTCCACGCCCGACTCGACGACGCTCTGGCCGATCCAGCAATCGACGCCGTCTATCTGGCCACTCCCGTGAACTTGCACGCGCCGCAGGCCATTGCCGCGCTGCGGGCGGGTAAGCACGTGCTGGTCGAAAAGCCGATGGCACTCGACGATGACCAGGCCGCACAAATGGTCGCCGCCGCCAGCGACGCGCAAAGGCATCTGGCCGTCGCCTACTATCGGCGCTTCTGGCCGACGTTCGCCCGCCTCAAGGACATGCTCGACGCTGCCGAGCTCGGGCAGATCGTGCTGGTCCGCGTGGCCCTGCACAGTTGGTATGCGCCACGGCCCGACAATCCCAACGCATGGCGCGTCCGGCGTGACGAGGCGGGCGGTGGGGTCCTGGCCGATGTGGGTTCTCACCGATTGGATCTGCTGGCCTGGTGGTTTGGATTGCCGCGCCGCGTCGTGGCTCACGTGGCCACTCGGACGCAGGACTTCGACGTGGACGATTCCGTCGCGGCGCTGATGACGTTCGGCGACGGCGCCCCTTGCACGGCGTCGTTTCACTGGAACAGCTCGGTATGGGTGGACGAACTCGAGATCGTCGGCACGAAGGCCAAGGTCGCTTTAGCCCCGCTCGACGGGGCCGAGCTGGTCGTGTCCCGCGGCCGGGATTCCGATCGCGTCAGCCTTCCTGCGCCGTCAAACGCGCACTATCCGCTTATCGACGATTTCGCCAGCGCGATCACCGAGCGACGTACCCCCCGGTTTACCGGATCGGACGGAATCGGAGCGACCCGCATTATCGACTGGATCAAGCAATCCGCGACACACAAGGCCTGGGTGGAGGCTTCCTGAATGACGACGCCCGTTGATATCCGCGCGCTACGAGAGCGCTTCGCCGCCGTGGCACAGACCGTGGGCGCCCGCCTGTCGGCGGAGTGCCCCCGGGTCGTGGCCCTCGCGGCCAAGTGGTCAAAGGAAGACCTGGTGCCGGGCTTGAGCGACATGGACTTCCGCGTCGTCTGCGACGACGGCACGACGGCCGAAGATTGGGTCCGCATCGACTGGCACGTGGGTCGCGTTCATCGAGAGATGGTGACGGCGCACCCTGAATGGAATCGAATCAACGAACATACTCCGGGTGCGGCAGTCGGCCTCGGCGAACTGGCGGAAGATCCTTTCCATCACCCAGAGTATTCGGTATGGACGGCATGGTGGGGGCGCGACGACTGGGCGGCCGCCTTGCAGGCGCGCACGCTGGCCCGGCCGCTTGAGCCCATCGACGAGCATTATCACCTGGCGCGGTTCCTGGCGTACTTCTCGCCGTACATCCACGGCATCGATCCGCCGATCAACCTGGCGGAGTTCGAGCCGAAGTATGCGTTGCACTCGCGCTGCTGGCACTATTTCGCGCCGCCGATGCTGTCCGCGGCGACATTGCTGGCGCGAAGGCACTTTCCCAGCAAGCGCGCTAGCCTGCAATGGCTGGTCGACCACGGCCGCGCGGGCCGTCAGGCCGCGGCAGTGCTCGAACAGGTCGACGCCCACTATGAGACCCCGGAACTGACCGACCCGGGGCGGCTGCGGAAGTTCGAATCCTTTCTGTTCTCGGGCTTCGAGGAGCTTCTCGCGCCGGTTGTCGACGCCGTCGTCTCGTTGGATCTGCCGCGCGGCGCATCGCGCGCGGGCCTGGAGGCGCATCTGGCCAACCACCTCGCCGATCCGCTGGTCGAGCTATTGGAGCACGTTCGATTCGCACGGATTCGCGCCGGGCGCTATTTCTTCTACCTGAACGCGCCGGCGCATTTTTCAGCCAGCCGCCAACTGTTGAGCGAGCATTCCTGGACCACGAGGCTCGTTCATTCGACGCTAAAAGTGCTGCGCGCCTTGGCCGGAGCCGATTTATCGCCGATTGACTGTTTCGCGCGGAGCGGCGCGGACCCCACGGCCGCCGAAGGGGCGGCGTTGCGGTTCATGCTCGAACTGGCCGACATGGCGGCGACGGATGGCCGACTGCCGAGCCTCTACGCGCGCGCCATCGACGTATTTCCCGACTACTACCGCCTCGCGGAGCGGGCCTTGCAACGACTCTGTGCGTCGGAGCGGGTGAACGGCGACGAAGCCCACGGTCCGCGGCTGCGGGTCGACGGCACGCCGGCCGACGTGCTGCGGCGCCGAGTCCCCGTTCCGCGGCCGTCGCGAAGCGAGGCGCGCCGCGACGCGCGGCGATCGACAGATGCCACCTCTTGACCCGCTTGATTCCATGAAACCGACGATTATCGAGGCAAGGCTGCTCGACGACATGGAGCGGCTGCCGGTTATCGACGCTCACAGCCATCTGCCCATCGAGCGCGTTCGTCTGACGGAGCACGCCGACGCGCTAACGTTCTATCGTCAATACACGCGGCTGGTGATGTTCGCGGCGGGTCTTGACGAGGCCGAATTCCTGCGGATGCACGACCCCGAAACGCCGCTTGACGAGCGGTTCGACACGTTCGAGCGGTACTACGAAGTGATCCGTCACAGCTCCGCCGCCAGGTCGGCCGCGATCGCGCTGGGACGTTTTTATGGCGAGGATCGACTGACTCGCGACAATTTCGAGTCCATCACCGCGCGTATGAGGCGGCTCTATCAACCGGGCGTCCTCTACCGCACAGTGCTGGTCGAGGCGTGTGGCATCCGCGCCGTGGCCCAGAACGCGCCGCCCGACGAATCCGACTTCGATGATCCGCTCATGCGGGTCGTGCCCATGATCGGGCTGGGCGGCGAGTGGAACGACTACAACGATCTCGCGCAGCAGCTCATGACGGGTCAGATCGCCGGCGAGGTGGACGACTATCTGGAGATGCTTCGCGGGCGGTTGCGCCGGCTCCGGGCCGCCGGAGCCATCGCCTTCAAGCACTTTGTGCATCCGTACCGCGAAAGCGACGCGCGGACCGCGCGGCACGCCTGGGAATCCCTGCGCCATGGCGAACGATCCGCGGCGCGCAGCAGCGTCGCCAATCCGCTCGCGAGTTACCTGAGCGACGAACTGATGACGGAAGTCGCTCGACTGGGTGTCCCTCTGGCGGTGCACAGCGGAGTCTGGGGCGACTTTCGCGAGTTCGATCCACAGCATTTCATCCCTTACTTCCAGCGGCATCCCGACCTTCGGTTTGATCTGTTTCACATGGGTATCCCCTACGTCCGCGCCATGGGCCGCATCGCCGCCAACTTCCGCAACGTATGGGTGAACCTCTGCTGGGCACCGACGATCTCGACCACTATGGCCGCCCACGCCTTGGACGAATGGCTCGATATGGTGCCGACCAACAAGATCATCGGCTTCGGCTCCGACGTGCGCTGGCCCGTGGAAAAGGTTTACGGCCACTTGACCCTTGCCCGGCAAACAATCGCGTCGGTCCTGGCCCACCGCATCGATCGCGGATTGCTAAGCCATGGCGAGGCGATCGAAGTGTCTCGCCGGTGGCTGTTCGACAATGCCGCCGAGCTCTACGCGCTGCGAGCCACGGACGAGCGAGGCCCGTCGCAGCAGTTCCCGTGCGCCAACGGTCCCTCCCTTTCGCGGCAGGCAAGCGCGTGGCGCGATAGGTAGCTGTCGCGCCTCGGCAGGGTCTTCCGCCAAGCCCCTTCTTCGAAGTCCACGCCACCACGATGAAGAAGATTGTCGTCACCGGCGCCAAGGGGGGAACTGGCACTTCGATTGTTGCGCTCTTTCGACAAGTGGGCTATCGCGTGAGCGCCGTGGATTTGAAGCCACCCAGTCCTGACGACCGCGACTACTGCCAGCTTGATGTGGAACGCGGAGCGGGCGTCCACGACGTGCTAGCCGGCGCGGCGGCGGTCGTCCATTTCGGCAGCTTGCCGACAGACCAGTGGACCTCCGCGGAAGCTGCTTTCCGCAACCTCGTGCTGGGAGGGTTCAACGTCCTGCAGGCGGCCGCCAACCTCCGCGTGCCGCGCATCGTGCTGGCCAGTAGCCCGATGGTCTACGCGCCTTATGCGCGGCACGCCTATCTGCCGATCGACGAAGAATCTCCGCAGGCGCCCCGCAGCCTCTACGGAGCGGCCAAGCAGAACCTGGAGTCGCTCGCCAGCCATTATGCGCGGTGGCATGGCCTGGCCATTGCCTCTTTGCGTCCGCAGCGGATCGTCTACGAGGGTTCCTACGAGTGGCGCTTCCGCCGATATACGGACAATGACACGGCCGCCGCCGAGGATCTGTGGGCGTACGTCGATGCTCGAGACGTGGCCAGCGCTTGCCTGGCCTGGGTCGAGTCGGACCGGCAGGGCTTCGAAGCGTTCAACCTGGCGGCGGACGACGTGTGCGTCGCAACCCCCACGCGGGATCTGTTGCGCCGCTTTTACTCTCACGTTCATGACGTCCGGGGTGGCGTATCGGGCAACGCTGGCCTGGTGGACTGTCGGAAGGCAAGGACCATGTTGGCCTGGCGCCCCGTCTACCACTGGCGCGCCATGGCCGAGGAATCGGACAGCGCGGCTCCCGCAAGGTGAGGATCGACCGAAAAATAACTTCTCCTCAATACCCCTCGGTCCGAGCAAACGCGCAACCGGGAACACGAACAGCCCAAGAGCCGCTTCAAAGCAGCGGGAAACACGACATGACCGGTCATCGTCACAGGCATCGCTGGGCCGCCATTTCGCTTTTTGCGTGCAGGCCCTCGCCGCGGGAAACGCGGCCGCCCAGCGTACGGAGAACACGGTCCAACTGTTCAACGGGCGGCACTACCGTGCCGATCCTTACCTCCTGGCCGGCAGCCGGAGGGCGACAATGGCCAGCGACGTACCGGCCATGGCAGCCGCCGCAAGAAAGCTTGCCTTGAAGCCATAGGCATCGGAGATCGCGCCGAAGGCAGCGGGGGCGAAGCTGGCTGGCATCGTCATGAGCTGCAGGTAGGCAATGTTGCGCCGCACTTTGTCAACCGGCGAGCTGGTCATGACATAGTTGGGGAAATAGACGCCGCAGAGGTCGCCGGCCCCCATCAGGCCGAAACTCAGCAGGAACCACGGTTTCGGCACGATGAGCGCCCACAATATGCCTGCCAGACACATCCCGGTTGCGACCAGCGCGCCCATCTTGGCGTGCGTCCGCGACAGCAGCCAGCCAAGGAACAGACCGCAGACGACCTTGAACGCGAAGCGCAAGGCGTTCTGGTAGCCTGCATAGTCTTCGGCCGCGCCGCCGAACAGTTCCGCCGTGTAGAGTGCCATGTTGTTGACGATGCAGGTGCCAGCAATAACGCACGAGTAGGCGATAACGGCAAGCAACAAGACCCGATCTCCAACGATGTCGCCGACGCCCTCGATCAAACTGGCCCAGAATGGCGGCCGCGGATCGTCCGGTTTGGTATCCGGTGGCAGCACAAAGTGGCGCGACAGGATCGCGGCCAGGCCGAGAATGGGCGCCGTGCTGGCGAACACCAGCGCGAAATTGAGCGGGAACTGCAAGCGTCCAACGGCCAACGCGCCGCGGGTCGCGCCGTCGCCGGCAGCCTGCCAAGGCAACGCGACTTGACCCGCCAGCAACAGTTGCGTCCCCATTGATCCCGCCACGGCCAGCAGCGGTCCCGTGCCGTACGCCAAACCCAGGGCCAGCCCTCGACGTTCGGGCGCAATGCCGCGACGGACCAACTCCCATAGGAACGCGCCCATGACGGTTGTCGCCCCGCCGATCACCGCGCCGTGGGCCACGACGGCGGCAACGCGCATCGGAACGCTCACCGCCGCCCACAGCGGCGCGGCCACGGCCAGGCCCGCCACCGCCGAGACGACGAAACAGGCGAATACGACAGGCTTGATCGCTCCGACCGTGCGAAATTGCCAGGCAACAAACAAAGGCGCGATGGTCGCGAGATAGAAGGCCGTGCTGGGCAGGTTGGCGACGGCGTCGGTCGTTCCTAACTCGTGGCACAAACTGGCCTGTACAATGCCGACGTAGACGACCGGCGCGGACAGGTAGATCAGGCCCGTGCAGGCGGCGTATAAGACGACATTGCGCAACTGGCGCCCTGAGTCCAGCGGAAATGGGTTTGACGGTGGAGTGGGATGGGGCATGACAACCGCCATGGGCCACCGGATGGCGGCATCTTGGTTGGGCAACAAGTCAGTCGGCGGCGATGCTGGGCCGCCGGTGGGCGCAAGCCATAGTCAAAGAACGCCGTGCTTCTCGTAGGCTGCCGTAGCCTTGGCTCCGGCGCGGATGGCGTCGCGAACGAGGTGCTCGCGATGCACCTTGTCCCACGCATGTCGTATTACATCTTCCTCGGCCGCTTGGGGAACGACGACAACGCCGTCTTCGTCCGCAAACACCAGATCGCCCGGTGAGAATCGCACGCGCCCGATTTCCACCGGCACGTCGAGATCGACGACGCGCATGCGCCCGGCGCAATCGCAAACGCTCGAACCGCGCGCGTAGACGGCAAAGCTCATCGCCCGAACCCTGGCCACGTCGCGAACGGCGCCGTCGACGATCGCCCCCACGCAGCCGCTGGCACGAGCGGCGGTCGATAGCAATTCCCCCCAAATCGCCGATCGCATGGACCCGTTGCCGGCCGCGATCATCACGCTGTCCGCCCGGCAGGAATCCACCGCGGCAAGCACGAGCTTGTAGGGATCCGGGACCTCGTGGGCCATATCGGCCCATAGCGTCGTCTTGCACCGGCCGACAAGAAGATCCGAGACCGTCATCGGGCAAAGCGGCACGCGCGGCGACTGCTGCCGCAATCCGAGCGCATCGAGGGCGTCGTTGACGACGGCCGAGTAGAGGGACCGCCGCATCATGTCGAGCGTGATCGTTGCGCTCATGGTCGTGGTCTCCGCATGTCCTGCTTGAGACTCTCGCCCGAGCCGGCCGTGGCCTGTTCCATCAACCGCTTGGGAAAGCCGGTACAGACCACGCGCTCCAAGTCGCCCCACCCCCCCGTGCGCGAGCAACGCAGGCTGACGCACATGGTCAATAGCACCATGGCATCGTTAAATGAGACGCGGTAACGGCGCTCGACAAACCGCGCCATTTCAAAGACGCCCAGCCGCAGGGCCTCCCCCTCGGTCGCCGCCGCCGTCACGACGTGCCAGCTTTCGGCGTCTTCGACCATGGGCCAGGCCGCAACCGCCTGGTCGAGAAGCTCGAAGCAAACCGTGACGCGGGCCCCGATCTCGGGCGCTCCGACGATTTCGCCGTCCCCTTGTCGAGCGTGCACGTCCCCCAAAAAAAACATCGCCCCCTCGACTTCCACCGGGAGATAGACGCGGGCGCCGATGCGAATCTGCGGGCAGTCGAGGTTGCCGCCGAGGCGATTCGGGTGATTGGTCGGCGTCTCCGCCGGCGCGTTGCCCAGCGTGCCGATCACGGGGTCGATGGGCAGTTCCAGGCCGCGCGACAAGCAAACCTTTCCCTCGCGAATCTGGACCGAGTAGCAGTCCCAATCGACCACCTCGTCACGGATGATGGCTCGGTGCGGACCGATAAGCTGAAAGCCGGTGTCGTCCAGTTCCACGCTGCGGATGTCGACCACCAGGCCGCCGCCAGGGCGCGCTCCTTCGATGTACACCGGACCGGTCAACGGATCGGGCCGATAATCGGGTCCGTCGCGGAAGCGCAGGAAGTCGGCGATGCTGCGCACGCGACCATAGCACGCGTCGAGCGTCTCGATCACGAGGTCTTCGCCCGGCGCGACCCGCGCCGCTGGCGGCAAGCTCCGATCCATCAACGTGTGATGATACTGACGACCGAGGGTCTTCATTGGTCTCCGAACCCGGGGCATAAAGACAGCTAGGCGGCCGGCGCGTAGACGTGTACTTCGTAGGGTCCAAAGCGATCGGACAATCGCCCGCCGTCGACGCGGATTTCGCGGTTTTCGCCGACGACTTGCCAGCGCAGGCAGTCGTGCGGAAGGTTGCCGAACGTGGCAAGCATCGGGTCACCCTGCGCATTCGCGGATAGGACGTGCGGCCCGTCCCGAGACGCTTTTACAAGCACCTCGACCCCTTCCCAGTCGCTGAAGCCAAGCTCAGTGTACTCGACGGTGAGCTCATGCCGTAGCGGCGGGCTGGCCAGGACGTCGTGCAGATCGCGCAATTCGCCGATCACACGGCGCACGTCGACAAAGCTCGGCGCGTCGATCGGATGACGGATCAACATCCATTCCAGGCCCGTCGCGCCGTGAATGATCGCCTGGAACGCCATGAAGCGCATTTCCCAATAAGTGGGATAGCGGCGGTGATGCTCGTAGATGCCGTGAGCGCGCAGTTCCGGCATGTGCTCGGCGCTGTACCAATTTTCATTGGCGGCGCCTTGTATCTGCATCCATACTTGCCGGCCGTCGGCCACGCGACGCATCTTGTCCGTATAGCGGCCTACGACCGACAACGTCCGGTCGGCATGGTCCGTCAAGATGCCGTCGCCGCGCGCGCCCGGAAAACTCCTCATGCCGGGAGCGACGATGCAGTAGGGGTTGGCGCTTATGATGTCCGCCGCCGCGTTGTACTTCCGTAGCGTGGGGACAAGATTGCCACACATGTGACCGATGCGAATCGGGTGACGGCCGTCGAGCGACCGAATCAGCGCGCTGCCGGCCGCCATGCCCTCCGGCGAACCCTGCGGCTCGCTCTGGTCCGGCCACATGTACGCCGGCTCGTTGAGCTGCTCGTAGCCCAAAAGCGCCGGATGATCCTTGACCGATCGCAGGAGCGCGATCAACTCGTCGCGGCGGCGATCGGCGTCCTTCGACAAGTCCCCCCGATTGTAGACGTAGGCGTAGAACATCAGGCCGCCGAAGTCTCGTGGAGCCTCGCGCGGCGGCTGCTCGTACTTCAGCATTCCGAAAGGTGCCCACCGTAGCGCGTTAAAGCCGACGTCGCGCAGGATGGCCGGATCGCCGCCCAGGGGCATGTGCCGCGCCGCGAGGGGAAAAAACGGACGCCCGTCCACCCGCGTCATGCGATCGTCGTCGATGGTCACGATGGTGGACATACACAAGACCGAGCCGGCCATGGAAGATCGACCCAAGCCCTCGCTCGATTGCACCCCAGCGTCAAGCCGTCAGCTCTTGCCCTCGGGCAATCGTGCGTTTGGCTGCCCCCAGGCGCGGCCACTTCGCGGCGGCAGCGGGAACGCACGCTGAATGAAGACCTTCGCCTTGTCGTATTGCCTGATCCTAGCGTCCGCATCCCATTATTGTCAATAATCGAGCAAAAGGCGGCCCCCCCCCGCGATTCTTCGACGATCCGGCGCGGGTGACAACAACTACTGGAAAGGACCAGGGCCGTTCACAGATTTAGGCTGGACGGCGGCGCACCGGCGGGAAAGTGGGACAGGCACCGAGACGCAACGTTCGTCTGAAAGGACTTGCGCTGTTTATGCTCGGAGCCAGTCCCATTTTCCCGCCTCGCCATTTTGAAAAACAGAATGACCCTGTGGAAAGGACCCGACGGCTTGCGGCGCTCTTCCCGTTGAATCTGCTCCATGCGGCTAAACCGTTTCGCGGATACAAGGTCGCCCGCTATGGTCCGCGCCGCGTCCGCCGCGGGATAGGCACAAGCATCGGCACGCGTTTCTGATAGCCGGCATACTGATCGCCGTAGAAATGAAGCAAGTCGTGTTCCTCCAACTGCAACGCGATCAGGCAGTATGCGGTCGTGGCCACGGCGAACAGTAGCCGACCGGCGGTCATCGTGGGCGCTGCCCAGAATGCGATCAAGAAACCCAGAATAAGTGGATGCCGCACCCAACGGTATAGAAGCGGCGTGCGAAAACTGACCGGCTCGTAGGGCCGGTTCATCCAGAACAAGCAGACCTGTCGCAGTCCAAACAGGTCGAAGTGATTGATTAAGAATGTGGAGACGAGCGCCAATAGCCATCCGAACCAGAAAAGCGCCCAGATCACCAATCTAAGCGCGGGTATCTTTACCTCCCAGACCAGTGCTGGCATGGGAATCCATAGCCAATAGAGCACGATCAGCAGAAGACTGCTCTTGAACACGTAGGTGCTGCGCTCGACCGGCGGCGGTACGAATTGCGTCCACCAGGCTTTGAAGCCCGGTCGGGCCATGACGCTGTGCGGCACGGCGAACAATAGCAGCAAGGCCGCATCCTGGATCAATGCCCGTGGCCAAGCGACATCACCCACCGGCACATTAATGCTCTTGGGTACGAACAGGTCGCCCACGAAACCGACGGCATATAAAAAGGCGCCCAGAAATATCACGTAACTCCCGGCGCCATACGCCAAAGCCAGGTGTCGCATGGTTCGTTACTCCTTGCGTCGCTCTGCACGAATCACAGCGCAGATGGAGAGGGGGTGCCCAGTGCGCGCATTTCGTCCCAGCCAAAGCACCTGAGGGTCCGCCAGTCCCGCTCGCCGGAGCCGCTCGAACATCGCCTCCTTGGTCAACGCCCCTCCGATGCAGCGAAACCAATCATTCAAGTCGCGCCGCATATCGCCGGGCAAGTCTTCCTTGGCAAGGATTTCGGCAAAAATCGTTCGCCCGCTCGGCTTCAGCACACGAGCGACTTCGCGTATCACCGCATCCTTGTCCGGCGACAAGTTGAAGATGCCGTTGGCAGTTACAAGGTCGACGCTGGCGGCGGGCAACGGAATCTGATTGGCACGCGCGCGCAGAAGGATCACGTCGATTCCAGCCGTTCGCAGGTTCTCCTTCGCTTTGCGCAGCATCGCCTCCGAAGAATCAAGGCCGTAGACCTTGCCCTTCGATCCGACGGCACGAGCGTAGTGATAAACGTCTAGACCTGCCCCGCAGCCAAGATCGAGCACCGTCTCGCCAAGCCGCGCATCCACGAAAGGTTGCGGATTGCCGGCACCGGCAAACGACTCCGAGAGTCCGTCCGGCAGACGTGCCAGCAGTGGGGCATCGTAGCCAACGCTCTCGGCAAAGGCACGACCTACCGGAAAGTTGAACTTGGCGCGCGGGCTCTGGGCGACCTGGCCATAGCGCTCGCTCACCGCCGCCATGATTTCCTCGCCAGTCATGTTCGCCAGCGGCTTCGACGGGCGTGCGGCAACGTCACAATCAGCGGCTGCGCCGCCGGCGCTTGATTTGACGCGCACTCGTGGGACCAACTCTCCAAGTTGTTCGACGACCTGCGCAATTTCGTCCAAGGTCGTGGTTCGGCCGAGGCTGAAGCGAATGGCTCCCGCCGACACTGCTTCACTTGCCCCCATCGCGGCAAGCACCGGGCTGGTCGCAATGTGTCCGGCGTGACATGCGGAGCCTGTGGACGCGGCCACGCCCTCCAACCGGCCGAGAAGCGCCGCGCCATCGCAGCCGAGAAAACTGACATTGAGCGTATTGGGCAACCGCAGAACCGGGTGGCCATTGAGTACGACGCCGTCCTGGAACCGCTGTTGGAGCAATTGCCAGAATTGGTCGCGCAATTGCCTAATCACAGCCGAATCCACCCAGTCTCGGCTGGCGGCGCAGGCCTCGCCCAGCGCGGTCGCAAGTTGCGCGCTCTCGGTGCCGGCTCGTCGGCCGGCCTCTTGCTCGCCGCCGTGCAATAAGCTTTCCAAGGCAGTGCCTTCACGGATGTAGAGGGCACCGACGCCCTTGGGCGCGTAGAGTTTATGGCCGGCGATCGAAAGCAGGTCGACCTGCAAGGCGTCAACGTCCACCGCGATTTTGCCAACCGTTTGCGCCGCGTCCGTGTGAAACAGGATGCCGTGCTCGCGGGCCATCGCGCCAATCTCGGCGATAAGTTGAATCGTGCCTACCTCGTTGTTGGCGTGCATCACCGAGACGAGAACCGTATCGGCCCGAATCGCGTGGCGGATGTCATCCGGATCGACGCGTCCGTACCGGTCAACGCCGACAACAGTCACTTCGGCGCCGAGGCGTTCCAGGAACCGCAGCGGGACTAGAATCGCCGGATGTTCGACCGCCGACGTGACGAAATGCGGCTTGGCCACGGCGTCTTTCCTTGACCAAAAGACGCCCTTTAAGGCATGGTTGTTGGCTTCGGTGCCGCCGGAGGTGAATACGACCTCGGTCGGATCGCTACCGATCAACGCGGCGACCTGGCCGCGGGCCCGCTCGACGGCATCGCGCGCCCCCTGAGCGGCCCAGTGACTACTCGACGGATTGCCGAAATTGCCTTTCAGTGAGGGCCGCATGGCCGCGAGGACCTCCGGCGCGATAGGCGTCGAGCCATTGAAATCGAGGTAGATTTCTCGCGTCATGACCTGGCCCTCGCTCGGCGTCGGCGTGAACCGACAGTCGGCCTGGTAGCCTCGCTCGCCGCCCGCTCCTTGTCGGCCTTGATATCGTCTGCCGTGCGCTTAATCACCCGATAGTCGCGCCCTACGACGTCCAATAGGCTCTCGACCAGCTCCGGCCTTGCCAGGTAGTAGCAGCGCAGAGTGCCGTCCTGGGCATAGGCGACGAGCTTGGCGAATCGCAGCACCGCGAGGTGCTGCGAAATGTTCGCCTGCCTGGCTGGCACGAGATCCTCGATGTCCGTGACGCACTTTGGCCCACCCAACAATTCTCTGAGGATCAGGAGCCGCGTCGGATGGGCGAAGGCCTTGATCAGTTCGGCAAGAACTTGGGGATCGTGTTCCCGCATCGGCTCAACCTTTCAAGTATTCGAATAACCGAATACTATGTCGTCGAGCCCGACACTTCAAGATCCCCGGCTGGTCGCGGGCCGGCACAAGAGAACGCGCCGGCTTCGCTGCGGCGGGTGAGCCCGGCCAAGAATTCCCACGCCTGGTCTACCCATCCACGGCCGTTCTGTTTTTCAAAATGGCGAGGCGGGAAAATGGGACTGGCTCCGAGCATAAACAGCGCAAGTTCTTTCAGACCACCGTTGCGTCTCGGTGCCTGTCCCACTTTCCCGCCGGCGCGCCGCCGGCAAGCTTGAATCTGTGAACGGCCCTGGTCTACCCATCCACGGCTTTTGACTTCATTTGACGGCCGGACGATAATCGGGCCGATCCATTCCGATTCCGCTTCGATTAGAGACGCAATTCCATGAACCGTCGCCCGTGCATTTTGCTCGTTTTGGTCGGCTCTGTCCTATCGTTGGCCCTCACTCCGAGCGGCGGCGCGGAGCCGGATGCAGCCGCGAAGCCAAAGCTCGCTAAAACCGACATCGAAGCGATGATGAAATCACTTTCCAACTGGGGCCGCTGGGGCAAGGATGATGAGTTGGGAGCGTTGAACTTGATCACGTCCGAGAAGCGCCGCGCGGCTGCGGCACTCGTGACCGAGGGAGTCACCGTTTCCTTGGCGCACAACGCCGTCAAGAGCGAGGCGGAAAGCTCGCCAGCCTTCGGCCACAAGATGATGCTGCCCAAGGATGGCGACGCGGTGAGCGCCTCGGACGAGTACCGCGTGGCCTACCACGGATTCACGCAGACACACCTCGACGCCCTTTGCCACCTGTTCTACAAGGGGCGCATGTACAATGGGTTTTCGCGGAATGAGGTCACAGAGCACGGGGCCGCGAAACTTTCGGTCGTCAACAT
Organism: Planctomycetia bacterium; assembly: GCA_016191115.1. Taxonomy (GTDB): domain Bacteria; phylum Planctomycetota; class Planctomycetia; order Pirellulales; family JACPPG01; genus JACPPG01. Next base: position 142,571 of record JACPPG010000020.1, read on the forward strand.
CAAGCAGGGCATCTTCACGCGCTGCGTGCTCATGGACCTGCCCGGGCTTCTCGGCGTGCGGTTTCTCAAGGGGGGACACGCCATCTATCCGGCCGACCTCGCCGCCTGCGAGCAGGCTGCCGGTATCAAGGTCGGAAGCGGCGACGCCGTGCTGATCCGCACCGGCCGATGGGCGCGGGCCAAGTTCGAGGGGGACTGGGAAATCATGAAAAGCTCAGCCGGCCTGCACGCCTCCTGCCTTCCCTGGCTGAAGGAGCGCGACGTGGCGGTGGTCGGCAGCGACCTGGCCCTCGACGTGATGCCCTCGGGCGTCGAGGGCTTCGAGTTGCCTGTCCACTGGGTCGTGGTGGTGGCGATGGGTATGCCGATCCTCGACAATTGCGACCTGGAAGCGGTGAGCGAGACGGCCAAGGCGCGAAAGCGGTGGAGTTTCCTGCTGACCGTCGCGCCCTTGGCGGTGGACGGGGGCACCGGTTCGCCGGTCAACCCCCTGGCGACGTTCTAACGGCCACGCGCGATGTTTCGAACCGTTCGAGGAAACCGAGGAGGCGCGCGGATCGATGATACGCAACGACGACCATTTCCAATGGCCGATGCGCACGCCGCTCGGCGCCTTGTTGCTCGGCGGGCTGATGCTGTTGGCGTTTGTGGGGGGGCGGCCGCTTCGTGCCGCCGATGTTGCCGCCGACGGACAAGCCCCGCCGGCCGACAAGGACGCTGCGGACGCGCCGGGCCAGCCCAGTTCATCAACCAATGACGCGGACGCCGTCCCCGACATCTCGGCCACGGAACCCGTGTTCGAGCTGCGCGTCGTGGGCCCCGATCGAAAGCCGGTGCCCGCGGCGACGGTCGAGATTCGCACCAATCCCGTCCCGACGGCCGAGCAAATCAAGGTCGGGAAGTTCGTGCGCAAGGCGAACTACGGCGCGTCGACGACGACCGACGCCGAGGGGCGGCTTGTCGTCGCGTTTCCCAAGCGGCCGAACAACCTCCATGTGAACGTCCAAACGCCCGGCTACGGTCCGTATTGGGCCGCCTGGTCGTCGGAGAATCACTCGCAAGCGATGCCCGCCCGCTTCACGGCCGAGCTCGACGCCGGCTGGTCGGCCGCGTGCATCGTCGTCGACGACGAAGGGAAGCCGGTTGAAGGGGTGAAGATCGGTCCCAGCATCGAATACAAGAAGCGGCCCGGCGATGAATCGCAATTGGGCGTCGGCACCAATCTGAAGACGGACGCGGCGGGCACGTGGCGCTTCGACTGCGTGCCAGCCTCGATGAGCGAAGTCCAGGTGGCGATCAACCACCCGCAATTCAAGGCTATACGCCGGCCCCTTTCGCGCAGCGAGTTCGGCATAGCGCTTGACGAGCAGCCACGGACGAAGATCGTCTTGGATCGAGGGCTTAGCATCGTGGGCCGCGTCACCGATGAAGAGGGCCGGCCGATTGGCGGGGCGCTCGTGCGCGCGAAGTTCCAGAATGAGCTTCGCGACGGGCGCTCGGCCGACGACGGCACTTACCGGCTCGTGGGTTGCGAGCCGCGGATGGCCAAGATCGTCATCTCCGCCAAGGGCCGGGCCACGGACATGAGGGAAGTGCGCGTCGACGACGACATGGAACCGGTCGACTTTCAGATGAAGCCCGGCGGCCACGTTCGCATTCGCGTGTTGGACGAGAACAGCAACCCGGTCCCCAAGGCGAGGATCTTCTATCAGCGGTGGCGCGGCCAGAGATTCGAGTACTTTGAGTTCGATCACAAGAATCAGTACGCCGACAAGGACGGCGTCTGGGAATGGAACGAAGCGCCGCTCGATGCGTTCGAGGCCGACATCTGCCGGCCCGACGGAATGCAGTTGGCAAGGCAGCGCCTTGTGCCGCGCGAGGAGGAATACGTCTTTCGACCGCCGCCGGCGCTGGTCGTGTCGGGCAAAGTGATCGACGCCGAAACAAAGGAGCCGCTGAAATCGTTCCACGTAGTTCCCGGCATCCGCTCTGAGAACGCCCACCCGACCTGGTTGCGGAACGACCGATTCACCGCCACGGACGGCGTCTACCGCCTCCGCCGCGTTCACGACTATCCGGGACACCTGGTGCGCATCGAAGCCAGCGGGTATCAGTCCGCGGTGTCGCGCGACATCAAGAGCGACGAAGGCGCGATTTCGATCGACTTCGAGCTGGTGAAAGGCAAGGATGTCGCGGCGACCGTGTTGACGCCCGACGGCCAACCTGCGACGCGGGCCCGCGTCGCGCTGGGCATCCCCGGCTCCCAGATCCACGTGCAGAACGGCCAGATCAGCGACAGCCAGACTTACAGCGCGCGGCAAGAGACCGACGACAAGGGTCGATTCCGCTTCCCGCCGCAGGAAGAGGAATTCGCGCTCGTCATCACGCACCCGGACGGATACGCGCACCTCGTGGCCACGCCGCAATCGATGCCTGAGAAGATCGAGCTGGAGAAATGGGCGCGCGTGGAAGGCACTTTCCGCGTCGGCAAGAACACGGTCGCCAATGTTCCGATCACGATCAACACGTCCGGCTTTCACTCATACGGCGACGGCGCGCCGAGCATCTTCGCCAGCTACGAGACGACCACAGGCAAAGAGGGGCAGTTTGCTTTCGAACGCGTGATTCCCGGCGACGCCCGCATCGGCCGCCGCGTCATGCTGTCAGTCGAGCAGGGCGCCGCGGACGTCACGTCAGCGGGCATGATGCCGACGAGTTTTCCGCCGGGAGAGACGACGCGCATCGAACTCGGTGGAACCGGCCGGGCCGTGGTAGGGCGGCTGGAGGCGCCCGAGGGAGTCGATGAGAAAGTCCGCTGGAATTTCGCCACGGTAAACGTCCAGAGGCACGTGTTCACGCCGCCCCGGCCGGAGGATCCACCGATACCGGCCGAGATCAAGCAAGACGTGGCGAAGAGGGCGGCGTGGCTTGCCCAGTGGCAGCAGCAAACCAAGGAAGGACAGGCCTGGATGGCGTGGCGGTTCACCGTGGAAGAGAATCAGCGAATCAGCAACGCCAGTCCCTACTTCACGGCCACGGTGGACCGCGAGGGACGGTTCCGCATCGACGACGTGCCCGAAGGCGATTGGTCGGTGTCGGCCCGCTTCGACCTTGAGGGCAAGATGCACTTGCCGCACCACCGCTTCACAATGCCGGCGATCGCCGAGGGGGCAGCGGAAGACCCGCTTGACTTGGGCGTGCTAGGGCTCCAATAGCTGTTGTCGCTCGCCTCCAATCGATGAGCGGGCGGATGGCCGGCACCTCAAGACCTTACTTCCGGCCGGCGCGAATGTCGGCCAGGATCGCTTGCAGCCGGCCGCGCACTGCTGCATCGCTGGTCTGGCCGATGACGAACTGAATCGCAGGCTCGGCAAAGCGGCCCATTGACGCCAGCTCGGCCTTCACCGCATCCGCCGCCGGCGTTTCGCCAGGACCGCCGCCCGCGAGCGCCTGCACCAGCCGCCGGCAGTCTTCCGGCGTGAGGGTTTCCAGGCGGCCCACGAGGACGCGAACCCGCTCGTCCGGAGCGGGATCGACCGCCAGGGGCAACAGCTCGTCGGTGAGCGCGCCGGGCACCAGATACAACAACCGCGTGCCGTTCTCTCCAAACCAACTGCTGCGCCACGTGTTGACCATCGCCAAAGCTTCCTTTTCGTACAGGCCCGCGGCCGTGAGTTCGCGCACCACCGCCTCGGCAAGTAGGTCGACCGACGACTCCTCGCTGGGCAGCGCAATCTCGGTGGCCGAGCGTGGGCTGATGGGGTCTATCCGCGTGAAACGCACGCGGTCGCGTCCGATCCGCACCAGCAGCAGCGCACCGCTCATGTCGTCGGCGGCGTTCGTGACCTCGAAGCGGTCACTTCCCAAGGCGACCAGCTTGATCGGCAACTCGAAATTGCCAAGCCCCCGGTAGAACAGGAACTTTTCAAAGTGGCTGCCGCGACGTGCGTCCACGGTTTCCACAATGGCGGAGTCCGTTTCCCGGGCGCGCCCATAGTGGTCCTTTTCGGTTACCGGTGGCAACGAGGCCGGCACTGCCTGGCCCTTGGGACCGCGGACGCGAACGTCGGCAAACTGGTCCGGCGGCGTCAGCCGTACGGCTCCCCAGTCCAAGTAGGCGTGGCCCAGGATGGCGTTTGTGTCGTTGTCCTTGCCCGACTCAAATTGCTTCACCACCGGATACCATTCCGTGAGCATGCCCTGGGGAAAGCCGACGCGGACGTTCACCACCCGGCGCACGTCGGTATAGAAGTAGGTCACCGGCGTCTCCATCCGCTGGCGGGCGACGAACCGGTCCTTCGCCAACTCCGAAAAGGGGCTGCCGGGCTGCGAAAAGGGGTTCATAATGAACCGCGGCAGGTCGTTGGTCACGAGCGGACGAAACTCCAGGTTGACGCCGTTGCTGCCGGCGAAGCTGGTAAAGGTGCCCCATTCGTGCACCACCAGCCTGCCAGGCTGCGAGGCCTGCCGGGAATCGTAACCTTGCAGCAAGGCCGGCAAGAGGATCAGGGCGACAGCGGCGCATCCCGTGGCGATTCCGCCGGCCCAGATAGTCCGTGATCGTCGGCTCATGGTCGTGGCTCCGTAAGCGAATGTCCTAAGGCATCAAAGAAACGTGACCGCCGGTTCTTTAGTAGAGTTCGCCGGGCGAGTTAATAGGACCATGCGGCAGGATTTTCGGGACGGCCGCTATTAACTTTGGCGGCTTGCTCGTCATTATCTTTGGAGCGGCGCGCACTAAAGCGGCATGCCGCGGCGGAGCACAGCGGAATGTCGTCGGACAGCGACCTGGTCCGCCTGGCGCAAGGCGGCCAACTGGCTGCGTACGAAGAGCTCGTCCGCCGATGGTCCGCGCGCGTCCTGGCCCTGTGTCATGCCAAGGTCCGCTCGGTGCATACGGCCGAGGAGCTGGCCCAAGAGACGCTGCTGCGCGGTTTGCGGGCGCTTGCCACGCTGGAAGAGCCGGCGAAGTTCGGTCCCTGGCTGTGCGGCATCGCCTCCAGGGTATGCCTCGACTGGTTGAAAAGCGGCCAGGCGCGGCAGGTGTCGCTCGATGCAATGTCCGACGGGCAGGCCGATGCCTGGGTGGCGCAAGCCGGCGAATCGCCGGACGAGGCGGCTGCCCGGGCCGACGACCACCGGCGGCTGCTGGCGGAAGTGGCGAGCTTGCCCGAGCCTTATCGCGAAGTGATCCTGCTGTACTACTACGACGATGTCACGTACCGCGACGTGGCCGCGGCGCTGGGCGTGTCCGCGGCCACGGTCAACGCGCGGCTAACCCAAGCGCGGGCCATGCTCCGCGAACGGCTCAGCGGCATGCAGAGGTAATCGATCATGCGGTGTGAAGACGTCCTGGACCAATTGAATGCACGCGCCGACGGCGAATTGCCAGCGAATGAGGCGGCCGCACTGGATGCGCACCTGGCCGAGTGCTCGCAATGCCGGGCGGCTGCCGAGTCGCTTCAAGCAATCGATGCGGAGTTGCGCACGGCGTTCGCTTCGCGCCGCGCGGCGGCCGCGCGGCTGGCCGAGAGGGCCGCGGCCGCTGTGCGCGCCTCGGCGGGCGCGCCGGCGTCCATCGCGCCGCCTGCCGCGGAGTCGCGTTGGGCCTGGGGGCAGGCCATCGTGGGTCTGGCGGCGGGTTTCCTTTTGGCGGTCGCCCTCTTTCGGCCGTGGCAGCCGAAGTCCGTTGTGACGCCCACGTTACCGCAGCGCGAGCCTATCGCCCGCCTGGCAGTCGCGTCGGGTTGGGTTGAAGTGCAGGCGGCCGGCGACATCCCTGCCTTCATGTGTCCGCCGTCCGCCCCGATCGGCCGGGATTCGATGGTCCGCACCGGACCGACCGAGCGGTGCGAAATCTCGCTAGAGGATGGCAATGCACTGCGGTTGGACTGCAATACCGAGGTGACGCTGCGCGAGTCCGAAGTCGTCGAGGTCAACCACGGACGGTTGTGGTTGACCTGTGAGCCGGGCCGCAAGGGTATCGAGATTCAATCGGGCGGCGGCACGATCGTGGCCAAGCCCCCGGCCCACCTTGCCGTCGACTGCCAGCCACAAGCGGCGCGGCTGATGGTCGTCGATGGTGCGGCGAACGTCCAAGCCGGCCAGGAGTCGATCGAGGTGGGCCCCGGCAAACAGGTGCGGATCGTCCAGGGGAAAGTGGAAGAAGCCCCGGTTTCGTTCGACCCCGTGCTGGAGACAGCCTGGGTCAACAGCGTGTTAGCGCTGCGCGGTTCGGAGCATCCTGAGCTGGTCGAACGCGTCGACCGGCTGCTGGCCAATGTCGGCGCCGCGAAGTTGTCGCTTCTTTACGAGGACGAGCTGCGCCGGCTGGGAGACGATGGCGTGCCGCCACTGGTGGCTTACCTTGCCGCGACGCGCGACACGCCCAATGTGGCCCAACGAGGGACCGCGGCGCGGATCGTGGCGGACGTGGCTCAATCGCGTTGGATCGCGGACCTGATCGCGCTTCTGACCGACGCGAACGCCGAAGTGCGGTTCCATGCGGCGCGTGGGCTGGAACGGCTCACGGGGCGCAACCAGGGTTGCGACGCTCAAAAGTGGCAGTCCGAGTCGTGGGCGTCATGCGAAAGTGCGCACGAAAAATGGCTCAACTGGTGGGCGGCCAACCGCGACCGCTACCCGGCCGCCCGCCGCGACATACCTGCGCCGACGTCGCCGCCGTTTTGAGCGCCAAACGAGGCGGTTGCGGCTCCTTGCGCAGCGGCAGCAATGGATAACATGGTTTTTCGGCGCGTCCCACAGGAGAACTGCAAAGTCCGGGGTCTGGCTGCATTTTACTCGACGCGGATGCAGAAGCTGGGGAACTCGTGGATCTTGTTCTCCTGCTGGATGACGTGCCGCACGAGCGCTGCGGGCGTCGGGCTCGCCACGCTTGGCTCGGCCGTCAAGCCGTCAACGGCAAGGGTAAGAAGGGCAGCTACCAGGCTGCAAAGCGGCCGCTCAATTCGCGCGTGCCGGAACTCGAGTAGCATACCACCAGGAATTGCGCCATCGTGATTGGCGTTCGACGCGGCGGCTGCGCTACGGCGCGCCCTGCCGTTGCGACCAGTATTGAAAGAAAGCCTTGGGCATCCAGTCATCGGGGAGCTGATCTTCGGGAGCAGGCATTTCGTTCCAGTTACCCGCGTGGATCAATCGGTCCACCGTGTCCGAGTAGTCTCGAGCAATATCGTGGCGTTCCGCGTCGCGCCGCGTGCCACGGAACTTGATGGCCAACTCGCCGAGATGCTCTTCGTCCTGCCAGGTGCCAGATGAAAATGGCTGCATAGCAAACGCCTTGTCATGCGTTACACGCACAGACCGAAGCGACGGCTTGGGTAAACGGTAATTCCCCTTAATGCGACGAACTCGTCCATGCGTCCGGTCAACAACGGTAGTCCTAAACGTTCCAACCAGGTAGTGCAATTGCAGTCCCCGTCACCATTCGGGAACCCATATGAATACTGGCTTTTGTGCTGCTCGGAGTCAAGGCTCGCCGCGAATAGCCTGAATTGCGGATCGGGCAGGACGACCCGGAAAGACGCGATCGGTAGGTTGCGATTTCGTGCTGCGAAGAAGACGGCTGTGTCATCGCGCACAACACCGGGAAAGGCATCCCCATTCTTCAGACCGTCCATCAACCGCCAAACCGCAATGCCCGTCCCGTCGGGATTGAATCCAAAGATGGTTGTGCCTCCGTTGGTGGAAACGCCCGTGTGCCCGGCAAACAGCAGACATTGATGGATGGTGGGACCAGGACGAAGGCCCCTTTTTTCGTCATCGAGTGCTCGCTTGAAGGCTGCTCCAAAAGCCGCGGAACGATCGCCGCGGAACGCAAAAACCGCAACCGTCCGACAATTCGGCACTGGTCCGCTCATTCTTCAACCAGACGCCAATATCATCGTCGGTTGCCGCTCCGACGCCAGGAAGCATTTACGCCAAAAGCCCCCGCACGGCGCTACCGTGCACGTCGGTCAGGCGGAAGTCGCGGCCTTGGAAGCGGTACGTCAGCCGCTCGTGGTCGATCCCCAGGCGATTGAGGATCGTGGCGTTGAAATCGTGGATGTGTACCGGGTCGGCCGTGATGTTGTAGCAGTGGTCGTCGGTGTCGCCGTACGTGATGCCACCCTTGATGCCGCCGCCGGCCATCCACAGGCTGAAGCAGCGGCCGTGGTGGTCGCGGCCGTAGTTGTCCTGCGTCAGCGCGCCCTGGCTGTACACCGTGCGGCCGAACTCGCCGCCCCACACGACCAGCGTATCGTCCAAGAGTCCCCGCGCGTGCAAGTCCTTCACCAAGGCGGCGCTCGGCTGGTCGGTGTCCTTGCACTGCCCGCGAATCTGTTTCGGCAGGTTGCCGTGCTGGTCCCAGCCGCGGTGCATGAGCTGCACGAAACGCACGCCCCGCTCGACCATCCGACGCGCCAACAGGCAATTGCGGGCAAAGCCGCCGTCGGCGCCGGTATCGTCGATGCCGTACATGTCCAAGACGTGCCGCGGCTCGTCCGAAAAGTCGGTCAACTCGGGCACGCTCGACTGCATGCGGAACGCCATCTCGTACTGCGCGATCCGCGTGTTGATTTCCGGATCGCCAAACGATTGGGCCGCAAGCTGGTTCAACTGGCCGACGCCGTCCAGCATCCGCCGCCGCGTGGCCGCGTCGATGCCCGGCGGGTTCGACAGATACAGCACCGGATCGTCGCCACTGCGGAACCGCACGCCCTGGTGCTGCGTCGGGATGAATCCACTCCCCCACAAGCGCGAGAAGAGCGGCTGGTCCGTTTTGTTGCCGCTCCCCTGCGAGATCATCACGATGAAGGCCGGCAGATTCTGGTTCTCGCTCCCCAGGCCGTAGCTGAGCCACGCGCCCAGGCTGGGGCGGCCGGGCTGCTGGTGCCCGGTCTGGATATAGGTGGTGGCCGGGTCGTGGTTGATGGCCTCGGTGTTGAGCGAGTTGACGATCGCGATGTGGTCGACGATCTGGGCCGTGCGCGGCAGTAGCTCGCTGATCCAGGCGCCGCACTGCCCGTGCTGCGCGAATTGAAACATCGGCGCCACGCACGGGAACGACTTCTGGCCCGAGGTCATGCCGGTGATCCGCTGACCCATCCGCACGCTGGCCGGCAGTTCCTGCCCGTGGTAGTCGCGCAGCTTCGGTTTGTAGTTGAATAGATCGATGTGCGAGGGCCCGCCGGACATGAAGAGGAAGATGACGCGTTTGGCGCGCGGCGCGAAATGCAGCGCTTCGAGGGCGCCGTGGCTGCCCGGGGCCGCGGTGGCGGCGGCGAACAGGTTCGGATTCAATAGCGACGCCAGGGCCGCGGTGCCGATGCCTGTGGCCGCGCGGCCGAAAAAGTGGCGTCGGGTGAGCAGTAACTCGTGTTCGCGTTGGGTATTCATCGCTTCGCTCCCCACGGAGTGGGTCGTTTAGGAGCTAGCCCTTCGTTACTGTCTCATCCAAATTCAAGATCATACTGGCCACCGTGGCCCACGCGGCCAGTTCGGCCGTGTCCAATTGCTCATTGCGCGGGCTTTCGCCGACCGAGAGCAGCTTGCGGGCGGCGTCGCCGTCGGCGCGGTACTTGGCGAGCTGATCGTCGAGCGCCTGCCGCAGCACGGCCGTCTCCCGCTCGGTCGGCTTCCGCGCCGTTGCCAGGCGGAAGGCGAAAGCGATCCGCGCGTCCGTATCGGCCGGCGCCTCGGTCATGATCCGCTCCGCCAACTTGCGCGCCGCCTCGACGTACGTCGGGTCGTTCAACAGCACCAGGGCTTGCAGCGGCGTGTTTGTGGTCGAACGGCGCACGGTGCACGTCTCGCGATCCGGCGCGTCGAACGTGATCAAGGTAGGCGGCGGCGACGTCCGTTTCCAGAACGTGTACATCGTCCGCCGGTACAGGTCCGGGCCGTGGCTCTGCGTGTACGATTGAGCCGTCCAGTTCTTGCCGTCTTCGCGGGAAGCCAGCTCTTCCCACAAGCCCGGCGGCTGGTAGGGGGAAACGCTCGCCCCACCGACAGAATCATTCAACAGTCCGCTCATCGAGAGCGCCGCATCGCGAATGAATTCGGCGTGCAGCCGCGACCGCGGGGAGCGGGCCAAGAGGCGATTCTCAGGGTCTTTCGCCAATAGCTCCGGGCGCACCACCGACGACTGCCGATACGTCGCCGACGTGACGATCAGCCGCACGAGCGCCTTGACGTCCCAGGCGGCCGTGCTTCCCGAACCGACCGGCGCGGGCGAGGGATGCATGAATTCCACGGCCAGCCAGTCCAACAGCTCCGGGTGGCTGGGTAGTTCCCCTTGTGACCCAAAATCCTCGGCCGTCTTCACCAGGCCCGTGCCGAAGAACAGTTGCCAGTAGCGGTTCACCGCCACCCGCGCCACGAGCGGGTTGGCCGGGTCCACCAGCCAACGGGCCAGGCCCAGGCGGTTGGCCGGCGCGCCCGCCGGCAGCGGCGACAAACTGTCTGGCACGCCGGGCACGACCTTGTCGCCGTGTTGGTCGTACTGGCCGCGGACGAGCATGAAGGTGTCGCGCGGCTGATCCATGTCCTTCATAACCATCGTGGTGGGAATCGCCTGGTCGAGCTCCTCCTGCGATTTCTTGAGGGCCGCGAGCTTCTCGGTCAATTCCTTGATCCGCGGCGACACAGTCTCGCGGTAGTGTTTTTGGAGATCGCCCCTTTGCTGGCTGCCGCGGTCGCCCGTCGCGGCCGATAGGGCCTGGCGAATCGCTTCCGCTTTGGCCGCCTCGATGGCCTCGGCAAGCTCGGCAAGCTTCCGCTTCTGCTCGTCGGTCGCCAGCTTCACCAGCGGCGGCGCGTTTCCGGTCCGCCCATCCAGCCCATTCTCGGGGATGTTGTTGAAGAAGGCGTACAGCCGGTAATAGTCCTTTTGCGTGATCGGATCGTACTTGTGATCGTGGCATTGCCCGCACGCGATCGTCAGCCCCAGCCAGACGGTGCCGGTCGTGTTGACGCGGTCGACGACGTAGGCGGTCTGGTACTCCTCGGGGATGGCGCCCCCTTCGAAGTTGATCATGTGATTGCGGTTGAAGCCGCTGGCGATCTGCTGCTCGATCGTTGCCTCGGGCAACAGGTCGCCCGCCACCTGCTCGATCGTGAAACGATCGAAGGGCAGGTTGCGATTGAACGAATTGATGACCCACTCGCGCCAATGGGTCATGTCGCGTCCGTTGTCGAGGTGATAGCCGTTGGTGTCGGCGAACCGCGCGGCGTCCAGCCATTCCAGGGCCAGCCGTTCGCCATAGTGGGGCGATGCCATCAATCGATCCACCACGCGCTCGTAGGCGTCGCCGCTACTGTCAGCGAGAAAGGCGTCGATCTCCGCCGAGGTCGGCGGCAATCCGGTCAGGTCGAACGACAGGCGGCGGATCAGCGTCGGGCGATCTGCTTCAGGCGCTTGTCGCAGACCGGCCGCGTCCAATCGCGCGAGGATGAACCGGTCGATGCCGTTGCGCGCCCAAGCCGCATCGGCCACCGTCGGCAACTCCGGGCGCACGGGCGCGATAAACGACCAGTGCGGCTGGTACTCCGCCCCCTCGGCGATCCATTGCTTCAACGTCTGCTGTTCGGCATCACTGAGCGTCTTGTGACTGTCCGGCGGCGGCATCCGCACGGCGTCCTCCTCGGCGAAGACGCGGGCCACTAGCTCGCTTTCGTCCGGCTTGCCCGGCACGATCGGCGTCGCGCCCGAGCCGGCAGCCTTGCGGGCCTCCTCGGCCACGTCGAGCCGCAAGTCCGCCTTCCGCTCCTTGGCGTCCGGACCGTGGCACTTGAAGCACTTGTTGGAAAGGATCGGGCGGATGTCGCGGTTGTAGGTCAGCTTAGGCGAACTGGCAGCGGGCGGCTGGGCGGGTGGCGCTGCCTCGGCCGCGCCGGCGAATCCCGGCCGCGCAGCCAGGGCGAAAGTCGCCACAGCCAACGCCACGACGTAAGAACGGGCATACATTTCGTGGACCTCGGATCATTGCCGCGCGAAAGCGGTGCCAAGCGCGCAAGCGGCCAAACCGAGTCACGCCCGGCAAGCGTTCGACGCCGGGACGACAAAGCCGCATAAGGCAGTTTTACTCATTACTTAAGCCGCGGACCGAATCTCAACAGGCGGGAAGTTGCCAGGCGGGGTATGCAGCAAGAGTTGATTGTAGCCGACGAACCCGAGGCTGGCCAGAATTATGAGCCGTGCGGCAGGGCCGTTCACAGATTCAAGCTTGCCGGCGGCGCACCGGCGGGAAAGTGGGACAGGCACCGAGACGCAACGTTGGTCTGAAAGGACTTGCGCTGTTTATGCTCGGAGCCAGTCCCATTTTCCCGCCTCGCCATTT
>JACPPG010000031.1 GCA_016191115.1 Planctomycetia bacterium
GGCAAGGACAGCGTCGAATTGATACGCTCGGCCATGGTGGCGTACTCCTGGGGAATTGGCTTTGTGACTAAACCAAATTCAAACCCAAGTACGCCGCCTTTTTCAACTCATCTCATCCACAACTTTCGGTTATAGCTCGCCCGATGGCGCGACTCCTCGTTCACGATCAAAGGAAGGGGCGGCAATAGACGCGGTCAGTAGAATGTCATGGTGGCCGGAATACCTCCGATTGTTTTGGGTGGCGGTCGTTGTTCAGTCTGCACGCGCAGCAAAAAAGCCCCACCGACTTCGATGAGGCTTTGTGGCGGACATATGCGGACTACTTGGCGGCGGGCGGATTGTCCCCCTTAGTCTCAATTTTGTCGGTCTGAGTTCTCGTCGCCGACCCGTCGGGGGTAGTCACGGTCGTCGTTTTTTTGACTTCCGCCTTCTTCTCGCAGCCGGTTGTTACCACCGTGGTGAGCCCCAACGCCAAGCACAAAGCAAGCAAGCCTTTCATCGGAGATTCTCCTTAAGAATGTAGGGTGAGCACGCACAGACCATCTGCTGTGCCCTTCATCCCCTCTATCAAGATGCCCCGTTACCACAGATTTATTAGATTTATTCCGACTTTGTTGCCAAAGAATGGAGCCGCGCGGGGAGAATGGGGAAAGCACCCCGGCGGCTCCGCCGAGCAGAGGCCTTCTAGGAGACCGCTCTCGGACCGGCCACCGGCTGCAAAGCGTGCGCCAAAGCGAGTATCCCTGGACGCCAACGCATCGGCACAGGAGCAGATGCATCGAAACGGCGACGAACCGCCGGAGGCGGATCTCGCAATAAACAAGGCAGTCCAGCTTCCAAAGACGTCACTCGCCCATTGTCGTCAAAAGCGATTGCAGCGCCGTGATATCGGCTGGCTTCACCAAATGGTGGTCGAAGCCAGCCGTCCGCGTTCGCTCGCGATCTACCGTCTGTCCCCAACCGGTTAATGCAATCAGCATGATATTATGGAAATCGACTCGCTGTCGAACTCGCCTAGCCACTTCGAAGCCGTCCATACCTGGCATGCCAATGTCGAGCAAGACGACGTCGGGACGATAGCTCTCAATCATTGTGAGGGCTGTTGCGCCATCATGCACTACCTGCACGTCGGTCCCCAGAAACTTTAGCAGCATTCCCAAACTGGCAGCAGAGTCTTCGTTATCATCCACCACCAGCAGTCGGCGCTGAGATAGAGTTGTGGACTTCTGGTTCACCGACGGCTGTCTATGGTGTGTCTGCGTGGCCGCTACTGGCAAACGAACGATAAACTCCGTCCCGTGACCTGGACCTTCACTGTGCACGGAGACGCTGCCTCCATGCATTTCCGTCAGTCGCTTGACGAGCGTCAGGCCAATCCCTAACCCTCCTTGCGAGCGATTGGCTGATCGATCTGCCTGCATGAACATTTCAAAGACTTTCGGCAGCATTGATGCTGTCATGCCAATGCCGTTGTCCCGCACAGAGACAATTATTTCACCCCCCTCCGGTCTGGCGCTAAGCCAAATCTGTCCGCGGCGATCAGTATACTTGGCGGCGTTGTTGAGCAGATTGGCGAAGATCTGGCTCAACCTAACTGCGTCTCCGTACAGAGGAATCGGCTCCTGAGGAATCGTAATCGCGAGTTGATGGTCGGCGGCCGTAATCAGGGGCTTGCTCGTTTCCACGGCGCTGCGCAAGATCGTAGCTAGATCGGTTTCTTCTTTCCTCAGGTCTATCAGTCCGCGCGTGATGCGCGATACCTCCATAAGGTCATCCACTAGCCGCACCATGTGGTTGACCTGCCGTTCCATCATTTCGCAGACGCGTTCGGCCGTTGGATCGTTGCGCGCTGTCATCCGCAAAATGTGCAGAGAGTTGCGAATCGGAGCGAGAGGGTTGCGGAGCTCGTGTGCTAGTGTGGCGAGGAATTCGTCCTTGCGGCGGTCGGCTTCGCGGAGCGCGGCCTCCGCTTGCTTGCGATCAGTAATATCCCGTGCAACTTTTGATGCGCCGATGATCTTTCCGTGGACATTTCGGATTGGCGAAACCGTCAATGAGATATCCAGGCGCCGGCCATTCTTGGCCACGCGGACCGTTTCAAGATGCTCGATGTGCTCACCGCGCCGCAGGCGGTCCAACAGGGCTGCTTCCTCGTCATGCCGTTCTGGCGGAATCAGCAAGGTGATCGATTGACCAATCGCTTCTGCGGCTGAGTAACCAAATATGCGCTCGGCACCCGCGTTCCAGGTCTGGATCTTCCCCTCCAAGGTCTTGCTGATGATGGCGTCGTCCGACGACGCGACAATGGCTCCCAGGCGCGCTTGCGTTTCCAGGTCACGTTCCCGCTGCGCCATGTGATCGCGGATTTGGTACTGCCGCTGTCGCGCGCGAAGTGCCGTGCGGATGGCACTCACGAGGGCCGCCACCCGTGTTGGTCGCTCCAAAACTGTGACGTTTCCCAGCAGGTCCATTGCCTGGGCCACCGCGGCGGAGTCTGCCCCCGTTCGTGCAATGACGAGGACAGGCAAGTCGGACCACTGCGGCTGACGCCCGAGCCATTCAGCCAGGCAGTCGTTCCGATCCTGGATGACAAGTTCTTCCGCGAGCAGCACTGCCGCTGCGCCGACATCCAACTGCTCGCAGACCTGCTCCAGGGTGATGCAGGATACGCACGCCAGGCCGGCATGATGGAGAATGGACGCAGTCAGCGCCCCGTCCTTGCTCGTCGGCGCCAGGACCACCACGCGCTGTTCCAGGCTTTCCTGATTGTCGTTTGTCATGGGGCATTCCCTTCCTTCGGCGCCGTGGAAGGTCCCTCCATAATCGGCACTCCGGTGAGCACGCCGCGGAAGTCGCGCAGCGACGGCCCGACGCTAATCCGTCCTCCCCCCAGACGAAATTCTCGAATCGTTCGTTCGTGCGCTCCCCCGCGCTTCTTCACCACGGAAATGGCTTGCCGGACCTCCCCCTTTGCTTCGAAGTAGCGCAACAAAATCACGGCGTCCGCCAGATAGCTGGCGGCAACGGGCGCCACCATCGGTCCGCCGATGAGACCTTGATGCGCACCAATGAGGATCGTGGCCACCCCCGCCTGCCCCAGATAGGTCAACAGTTCGTGGAGCTGAATGGTCAGGAATCGCTCCTCGGGCATGGCGTTGAGATAGCCATTCAAGCTGTCGATAACCACCACGGACGCTCGCTGCTGTTCCACGGCGCGACGGATCGCGTGGGCGAACTCGCCTGGCGATAGCTCGGCCGGGTCCACTTGCTTGATCGTCACTCGTCCTTCATCGAGATGTTTCCGCAGGTCCATTCCCAGACCCGCGTTTCGGGTCAACAAAGTATTGGTGCTTTCGTCGAAAATGAATAAGGCCGCATTTTGACCAAGGCCGGCTGCCGACATGACAAACTGTGCGGCAAGCGACGACTTCCCGGACCCCGGTGCGCCGACGATTAAAGTGCTAGTCCCACGCTCGATGCCCCCCCGAGCAAGGTGTCCAGTTCGGCGATGCCGCTCCTCAGCTTTTCCATAATGTGCTCAGAGCGGTGCTCGCTCGCGATCAGGCGTGGAAAAACTTCGAGACCCCCACGCTTAATGATGTAATCATGATAGCCGCCGCGAAAGTGAACGCCGCGGTATTTGATAACTGTGAGCCGCCGTTTCTCTGCTCCGTACTCCGGGTTTGCCAGCTCCAGGCGCACCACCCCATGCGCGATGCTCTGGACCTGAAGGTCGCGATCTACAGTGGTCAGATCGTCCAAGAGCAGCACGGTGCAGTTTCGGCCGACGAAGAATTGCTTCAAGGCGAGGATCTGCCGCCGATAGCGCAACGGATTGGCCGCTAGGAGTCGCAGCTCCGAAAGTGAGTCAAACACCACGCGAGCCGGCTTGATTTGCTCTACGTCCGCCAGGATCGTTTTCGTCGTCTCACTCAGTTCCACTTCTGACGGATGGAACATGGTGTACTGCTCGTCCGGTCGCAGACTGTTTTCCGAGGGGACCAATTCGCGAACGTTGATTCCGTCGAGTGACCAGCCGTGGGAGGCGGTCACCTCGCGAAGTTCTTCCTCGGATTCTGACAGGGTCACGTACAAGACCGACTCACCGAGCTTGACGCCCTCCATCAGGAATTGAAGCGCCAACGTCGTTTTTCCTGAGCCAGGCACCCCTTCGAGCAGGTACAGCCGATTCGGGGCGAGACCTCCCCGCAGAATATCGTCCAGCCCTTCGACGCCGGTTGCAGAGCGGGCTTTGGAGACGTGTCCGGGCGAATGCGAGTCGAGGGCCATGATCTCAGACTTTCTGGCCAGACAGGAGATCCGCGCAGGCATCCATCCCGCCGGCCGACGCTCCAATGCCCACAACCGGAAATTCGTTGCCCAGAGGCGGCTCATCAGTCGCACGATCGTCGGTGTCGTCGGTCATCACCGAGTCTCCCGAAACGTCAATGTGCAGCAAAAGCCGGACCGACGCATTGTCCAGAACGGTTCATTGTACTGGTCCCAGGAGCAGTTGCAATGCACCAGCACCGTTGGAATTCGGCCGACGTCCGCGATGCGGGAGGATCGGGGTTTCCTTTCGGAAGGGTGAAATTCGTCAGAATGGACGCGCGTGGCCCGGAACTGCAACCGCCTCGAAGGCAGCGGGGTCTGGCGCGAGCCGAAGTACCTTGATCCCGAGCGTAGATGAGGCGTGACGTTCTCTCGGAGTGCGTTTGGCGCAACGGGTTGCGACCTTTGCACAAGTGGGCCGGGCATGCGGTCGGCGCAGAGAGCGCCGCCGGCTGCGTGGTGTTCGGCCCGAACTCTTAGGCACGTCAAGACAAACGGGAAAGGCCGAGAGCCATTCTCTCGGCCTTTCGCGTTAACCCGTTGCCCCGCGATTTCGCGGGCGCACTACGAGGCTCCCGAGCCAGGACTCGAACCTGGGACCCAGCGGTTAACAGCCGCTTGCTCTACCAACTGAGCTACTCGGGAATGGCAAGCGAACTATCCTACTTCATCGCTTGCGGTGGAACAAGATTTGCCCGCCGCTCAACAGGGGAACTGCAAAGTCCGTGGAGAGGGGGTCAGGCAGTCAGGCGCATTTTTCGGCCGAAGGTCCTTTCGAAAGATTGAAAGCCGGGTGTGCCGAAAAATGATCCAGACCCCGGACTTTGCAGTTCTCCTGCGCCGCTCAATCGAGGCCGTATCCGCTACGCACCTCGGCGGATCGGCTCGATCCGCGCCGGCTCGTCGTGGTGAGGCCGCAGGGTCTTGGGCGCGGGCGGCCCGCCTCGTTGCGCCTCGACGGGCGCGGGCTTCTTCACCTTCACGCCCAGGCTGAAGATGCGCCCCACCGGGCCGGCCAGCAGCGCCGGCAGCACCAGCAGATTGGCCAACAGGGTCGCCGTGAGGAGCGCGATCATCATGCAGCCGAAACGCTGCGTGGGCGTAAAGGGGGACAGGGCGAAGACCGACAGCCCTAGCCCGATCACACCCCAGCTTTGGTACATCGCCCGTCCGCAGTGATGGTAAGCGTCCATCACCGCCGCCTTGCGATCGAGGCCGGCCGCCAAAGCACGGCGATAACGAAGCATGAAGTGGACGATGTCGTCGACCGACACGCCGAGAGCGACGCTGGGCGTCATCACCGTGCCGATGTCGACCAGGATTCCAAGCCATCCCATCAGCCCGAACACGACCACCGGCGGAAAGACGCTGGGCACAAGCAGGATCAAACCGGCCGAGAGCCCGCGCATGGTGATGACGATCGCCACGACGATCAGCACCAGGTCGGTGATGAACCCCGTGACCAGCCCATCCAGGAGCGAATTCTGCGCCTTGTACACGAGCGGCACGAGTCCGGTGTAGGTGGCCGTGACGTCCTGGGCCCCCTTGGCCCGGGCATCTTCGAGGACCGGCTCGACTTTGCGCTCGATCTCGCTGATGAACTTGGCGTAGTCGACGTCGCGCAGCGCGCTGACACGGGCGCTGACGCGCCACATCTCTTGTCCGTCGGCATTCTCCTTGAGGTAGTCGCCGCCCAGGATGCGGTCGCGATGCTCTTCGAGCTTGTTGTTGCGAACGTTGCGGGCGGTTTGCTCGGGGTCTCGCACGCCTACGGTGTGTCGCAGTACGCCGGCGATTCCGCCCAGACCGCCCCGACGTTTGGCCTTCGGCGGCTCCGCCGCTTGTTCGCCCGGCAAGGCGGCGGCGAACGTGACGGCCGACAGGCTGCTGCCCACTTCGTCGATCGTCTCGATCTGGTCTTGCACGCGTTTAACCAACTCCATCCGCTCCAGGAAGTTGAGCTGTGACGTCTCGGGGCTGACGTTGATCACGACCTCCATCGGCACCAGCTCGCCCAGGTTCTCCTCCAGCCATTCGTAGTCGGTGATGACCTTGGCCTTCGGCGAGAAGAGGCGCATCAACTGAACCGACGTTTGCATCCGCAGCATGCCGACGGCGCAAAACGCGATCGCGGCCAGACCGACCATGGTCACCAGGCCGTTGCGGCGAATCACCCACCGGCCGACGTCGCTCCACCCGCCGTAGAGCGCGGGATCGATGAGATTGGCCGTCTCCGTGTGAGTTTCTTCCTTCGTGAGCGGCCACTGCTGAAAGGCGGCCGGCATGAAGAAAAACAAGAACAGCACGCTCACGATCACGCCGGCGGCCGAGTACAGCCCGAAAAGCTGGATCGGCACAAGCTCGCTGTAGCACAGGGTCAAAAGGCCGACGGCCGTCGTGCCCGTGGCCAGCGACAAGGGAAGCCAGGCGTGGGCGATGGCGCGGCCGGGCGCTCCCTCCAGCCCGTCGGTGTGGATCGAATCGCGATAGTAGTTCGCCAGATGGATCGCGCCCGAGATGGCCGCGACGTATACCAACGACGGCATGGTGAGCACGATGGCGTTCATCTCGCCGCCGGAGTACCAGACCACGGCCAGCGCCGCCATCGCGCTATAAACGCCCGCCGTGAGCACGATGGCCACGAGCTTGACGCTGCGCAGGCACCACCACGAGATCACCAGTCCGATGAAGCCGGCCAGGCCCGCCAGGCGATACAGGCTCTGCTCGCCGGCGATGTCGATGGCGACGTTGTCCGACGGCGGTCCGCCCATGTGCAGTTGGTCGTGCTTGATGTTGCACTGCTTCTCGGCGGTCGCGTAGATCTTGTCGATGGTCTTGCGCAGGTGCTTCTTACCCGCCTCGGACAAGGTCAGGACCAGGCACGTCTGCTCGCCGTCCTGGCCGATCAAGGACCCCCGCAGCCGCTCGATGGCCTCGCTGGGATCCAAGTTGATGGGCGACGAGGTCAGCGTCTCGATGATCGAGGGACCGCTGAGTGCCTTGGCGAAGTAGCGCTCGTCGTCAGGAACGTTCGACGATTCCGGTGGGACAAGCTTGGTGGCCAGAAGGCGCAGACGCTGATCGTCGAGAACACAGCCATCCCAACTTACCAGCACGAACTCCTCGCCGTGGAAGTGCTGCCGGAACTGCTTGTAGACCTGCGTTGCCTCGTATTGCTCGGGCAGCCACTGCTCGACGCGGTTCTGGTTGCTCCTCAGGGCGCGCCGCGCGCCGGCAAACGAAATGGGCAGCAGAAAGACGAGGAACAGCAGGATCGCCGGGGTATAGCGTGTGTAGAAATCGCGTTTCATCGTTGGCCGTGGCCGGATCGCGGTCGAAGAATCGCCTCCGTGCGTGGGGCCGTCGGCCGGCAATCCGGCTCCCGAAGTGGCCCTGCGATCCGGTATGTTGAGATTGCCTCTTCCGAGTGCTTCGAGTGCTGGGGGGCGGGACGCGTGGACGTGGCGCAGGCTAATCCCACGAGGTTACCGGTTGAGGGGAATTGAGTCCATCCCTCGCGGTTGGGATAAGCAGCACCAAACGTAGCTAGCTACTTTCAGGAATCGGCGGTTTAGCCAGCGAAGGGCCAGATAAACGGACTCAAGCCCACCGTGACAACGCCGATCAAGATGTCCAGCGGGACGCCAATCTTTACGTAATCGTTAAACCGGTATCCGCCGGGGCCGTAAACCATCAGGTTTGTCTGGTAGCCGATCGGCGTGGCAAACCCTGCCGACGCGGCCATCATCACGGCGATGACAAACGGCATGACGCTCACGTCCAAGTCCTTCGCCGTGGCCAGGGCCAGCGGGAACATGAGCGCGGCGGCCGCGTTGTTCGTGATCAACTCCGTCAGAAGAAGCGTGACGGCGTAGAAAAGCCCCAATGCCGCCCATGGATTCTGCTGTGCCGCTCCGATCAAGCCCTCGGCGACCGCGCGGGCCGCGCCTGTCTTGACCAGTGCGTCGCCGAAGGCGAACGAGGCCGCGATCGCCAACAGCACTTGCCAGTCGATCGTCCGGCGGGCCACGGCCGCCGAGCAGCATCGCGTGAGCATCATGAGCGCGGCCGCCAGAAACGCGGCTTGCAGCATGCTCAGCCAGCCCAACGTCGCCACGGTTACCATCCCGATCAAAATCGCCAGGGCGACGAAGGCTCGCTCGTGTCGCGGCGGGTTCGAGTTTTCCAGCCGTCCCACCAGAAAGAAGTCGCGGCTGTTGCGCTGCTGATCGACGAACGAGGGATGCGCTTCCAACAAGAGCGTGTCGCCCGGCCACAGGGCTACGTCGCCGATCTTCTTGTTGATCCGCTCGCCGTTGCGCGCCACGGCCACGACGACGGCGTTATAGACGGTGCGGAAATTGCCGTCGCGAATCGTCTTACCCACCAGGGGACAGGTGTTCGACACCACGGCTTCGATCATGCACCGAACGTTGCGAGGGCTTTCGAGCTTGAAAACCTGGTCGGTGGCCGGGATCAGGCCGCGCATTTTCTGCAAATCCACTACCGATTCCACGATGCCCACGAACACCAAACGATCGTTCGCGCGCAGCCGCTCCTGAGGCGCGACCGCCGGCAGCACCAGTCCGTCGCGATCGATCTCCGCCAGATAGACGCCAGGCAGGTGTCGCAGTCCGGCCTCTTCGATCGAGCGGCCCACGAGCGGGCTGTCGGGCTCGACCAGCATCTCGGCCGTGTAGCTGCGCGGGTCGTCCTGTTGGCTGATCGCGGGGCGCCGGTCGGGCAAGAGCCAAGGGCTCGTAAGCAGGATATAGGCGCAACCGACGATGGCCGCCGGCACCCCAATCTTGGTGATCTCGAACATCGCCAGACCGTACTTCTGCGATTCCGTGACCTCTCCGGCCTCGCCCGGCATATTGGCGGCGATTGCGCCCTCCTTTTGCGCCTTGATGAACAGGCCATCCACGACGATGTTGGTGCTGGTGCCGATCAGCGAGCACGTCCCGCCAAGGATCGCGGCATAGCTCAAGGGGATCATCAATTTCGAGGCGGCGATCCGCTGCCGCTTTGCCCAGTCCGCGACCGCGGGGATCAGCATGGCCACGAGTGGCGTGTTGTTCACGAACGCGCTAATGGCCGTGACCGGAAAGATGAGCCGGGCGATCGCCGCCGGCGCGGACTTTGGCCGGCCGAACAACCGCTGGGCGACAAGGTCGATGGCGCCCGTCTCGCGCATGCCGGCGCTGACGACAAACAGCACGGCGACCGTCACGAGGCCTTCGTTCGACAGGCCCCGCAGGGCCTCGCTCGGCTCCAGCACGCCCGTGAGCAGCAGCACCACGACGCCGCCCAGCATGGCCAGGTCGGGCGCGATGTTCGTGAAAACCATCGCCGCCAGGGCCATCCCCAGCATCAAAAGCGTCAGCACCCCCTCCCAACCCATGTCGCTTGAAACTCCCTGTGGGCGTGTCGGATCGCTGTGGCAGTATAACCAGAGCGGGAGATTACGGCACAGATCGGGTGCGAGGGCGCGTGGTGCGGTATCGGGAGGGCGAGGCTCCCGCCGAGCCGTGGCACGCCAGAGAGCGTCGTCGGTGGCGCACCGGCTCGGCGGAAGCCTCGCCCTCCCGAACGCTCGACCTTGACCGTAGACGCGGATCGAACTCGGCACGCGCGAGTCGCCCGCTGCCCGGCTACCGCAACAGGCTGCCGCCTTCGAGGACCGTCACGCGCTTGGCCGTGACGTGCGAGGTGCGGGCGTCGGGCATGTAGCCCAGCGTCCCCTGCACGCCCACTTCCCGCCCCAGATACTGGCGCAAGTTGACGCCCGGCGCCGGCGTCACGTAGTGGCTCACCTGGCCTTGCCGGTCCAATAGCGCGTAGCTGGCCACACCGGTCTGGGCTGGGTAGAGCTGCGTCAATTTGCCTACCCCGTCGTAGCGGCCATCCGCGGGTCCGCGCACTCCCATCGAGCCGCCAAGCGACGCTCGCTGCGCGTCGAGATTCCGCGCGTCGGTCGTCCGCTGCGCGCTGGCCACCTGATCGTGGCGATTCTGGATGTCCTCGAAGCGGGCGACCTTCCGTTGCACGAGCCGCACGCGACCGCGGTCCAAGGCCGACTCGCAATGGGCCAATAGCGCGTCGACACGGCCGTGCAGGGCGCGGAAGTCCCACGTCGCCGGCTCGCGCGAGACGATCGTCGATAGCTCCAGGTCAATCGCTTCCAACTCCGCGAGCACCTGCTGGTCGCCGCGGGGCGCGGCACGTTTGCCGGAATCGCCGCGTGCAAAAAAGGTGTCAGGAACCGAATCAGCCCTCGATTGTGACCGAGGTTGTTCTACCCGAGATTCGGTTCCTGACACCTTTTTTGGGCGTCGTTCCTCTTCGCCCGACGTGCGTTCGATATCGCTTCGCCGCGTGGCGCTGCGGCGCACCGACGCGAGGTCGCGAGCGTCTTCGTCGAAATCCTCGTCGAAGTCCTCGCGCCGGCGAGGGCGGTATTCGTCGTCGCCTTCGCCCTCTTCGTCGCGCTGGCGAGCGTGTTTGGCGATGAGCAGGTTGTTGCTCGGATCGCGGCGACGGACTTCACGTTTCGCCGGGCGGTCCTCGAGGAACTGGCCCGACACCCAGCGGAACTCGCCCGCCGGCGGCAAGATTTTGTACCACGTCTGCGCGGCTGGCCCGGTGCCGATCCGCCGGGCTTCGATGATCTCGACTTGCTCCCCTTCGTCCAGCCGCACCTGGATGACGTCGCGGATGTCGCTGAAGGCACTGCCGACCCGGGCCACCACGCGGTCCCCCTTGACCGCGGCCATTCGCCCCTCGCCAGGCTCGACGAACTCGGCCGAGATCCAACTGAAGCACTCGGCCGGTGGGCGAATGGCGTACCAGCCGCCCGGATCGCGGCGATAGACGTCGACCGTGTCGCCGCGCTTCAGCCGTAGCACCGGATAATAGTTCTGACCGGGGCCGCTGCGGACGTACACGTCGTCGGCGTTGATGTACGCCCGGTAAGGGAACTCTTCGTTATCCTCCGCGCGCGCCGCGGCCGCGAGCCAAAAGCACACAAGCACGGCCATAACCGGACGCAGGCGCATCGAAAAGCCTCCGGAGCCCAAAACGGCTTTGGGCGTCGGTCGATATTCGAGAATGCAAGGTAGAAGGGGTGGGACTTGTAGCCGATCCGCTCCGATGGCTCAAGGCCAGTCGAACCGAGGCGCCCAGCTTGCGTCTCTATTCAATATCTGTAGGAGGCGACTCCCGTCGCCGATAGAACCGTTCGCGGATTGGCCAACGTCCCCAGATTGTCGGCGATGCTCGGTTGCCTCCTACAACGCTGTGAGGCGGCCAGGTCGGTTTGCTTGCTCCTGCCCGTTGCCATTAGAATCATCCGTCCGCCGTGTGCCGTTGCCTTGCCAACACCTTGGCCGGCCGGCCTTTCGGATCACCTTGAACCGCTTCTCACTTCCTCGCGCCATGCCACGCTACAACCCCGCCACGATCGAGCCCAAGTGGCAGCAATACTGGCGCGAGCATCGCACTTTCGCCGCCCCGCGGATGCCGGCCGCCGAGAAGCTCTACGTGCTCGACATGTTCCCCTACCCCAGCGGCGACGGCCTGCACGTCGGCCACCCCGAGGGCTACACGGCCACCGACATTCTCTGCCGCTACCAGCGGATGCGCGGGCGCAGCGTGCTGCACCCGATGGGCTGGGACGCCTTCGGGCTGCCCGCCGAACAGCACGCCATCCGCACCGGCACGCCACCGCGGATCACGACCGAGAAGAACATCGGCACCTTCCGGCGGCAGTTGCAAATGCTCGGTTTCAGCTACGACTGGGACCGCGAGTTCAGCACCACCGACACGGGCTACTTCCGCTGGACGCAGTGGATATTCCTGCAGCTCTTTCATTCGTGGTTCGACGCCGATTGCGAGCGTGCCCGGCCGATCGACGAGCTGCCGATCCCGTCCGACGTTTCGGCCGCGGGCTCTGGCGCCGTGCGCCGCTACCAGGACGAGCATCGCCTGGCGTACCAGCTCGAAGCGCCGGTCAACTGGTGCCCGACGCTGGGCACCGTGCTCTCGAACGAGGAAGTGAAAGACGGGCTGAGCGAGCGGGGAGGGCACCCCGTCGTGCGGATCCCTCTGCGGCAGTGGATGCTGCGGATCACGGCCTACGCCGAGCGGCTGGAGAAGGACCTCGACCTGCTGGACTGGTCCGAAGGGATCAAGGCGCTGCAGCGCAACTGGATCGGCCGGAGCACCGGGGCGGAGGTGGATTTCTTGCTCTGCGAGGACGGACCACCGGCGAACATTGCCGTCTCGCCGGCGAGGGTAGCGTCGTACGGTTGGTTCGCCGCGCGCGCGGAAACGGGCTTCCCTCGCAAGCCCGGCGACGACGTGCTGCGCATCTACACGACCCGGCCGGACACGTTGTTCGGCGCCACGTACATGGTGGTCGCGCCCGAGCATCCGGCAGTCGAACGTCTGACCACGCCCGAGCAGGCCGACGCGGTGCGCGCCTACCGCGAGCAGGCGGCGCGCAAGAGCGACCTCGACCGCACGGACCTGGCCAAGAAAAAGACCGGCGTCTTTACCGGCTCGTACGCGATCAATCCCGTCAACATGCAGCCGGTGCCGATCTGGGTCGCCGACTACGTTCTGATGGGCTATGGCACCGGCGCGATCATGGCCGTGCCCGGCCATGACACGCGCGATTTCGAGTTCGCCCAGCAGTTTGGGCTGCCGATCGTGGCAGTCGTCGATCCGGGCGATCAGATAAAAGATGTCGAGCGCGCACGCGTCTTGGCCGGCAAAGCCGCATTTACCGGC
The DNA here is from genome assembly GCA_016191115.1 of Planctomycetia bacterium. Lineage (GTDB taxonomy): Bacteria > Planctomycetota > Planctomycetia > Pirellulales > JACPPG01 > JACPPG01. The sequence continues at coordinate 13,126 of JACPPG010000031.1, forward strand.
GACGGCGTCGCGATCAACTCAGGCCCGTACAACGGCCTGGCAACGGCTGAATTCAAGAAGAAGATCGTCGAAGACCTGGCCGCGCAGGGCGTCGGTCGCATGGCGGTCAACTACAAGCTGCGCGACTGGCTCTTCAGCCGCCAGCATTTCTGGGGCGAGCCGTTTCCGATCCTGCACGAGCTGGATACCGCGGGGCGCCCCACCGGCTTGATCCGCGCGATCGACGAAAAGGACCTGCCGGTCGATCTGCCGGAGATGAAGGATTTCAAGCCGCACGGTCGCCCGGAGCCGCCGCTGGAGGAGGCGCCGCAAGAGTGGCTCTACCCCGTCATTGGCGGCGTCCGCTACAAGCGCGAGACAAACACCATGCCGCAATGGGCCGGCTCGTGCTGGTACTACCTGCGGTTCATCGACCCGCGCAATGACCGCGCGCTGGTCGACCCCGAGCTGGAGCGGGCGTGGATGCCGGTCGACCTGTACGTCGGCGGCGCGGAGCACGCCGTGCTGCACCTCTTATATGCGCGGTTCTGGCACAAGGTGCTCTTCGACCTGGGCGCGGTCAGCACGCCCGAGCCGTTCTCGAAGCTGGTGAACCAGGGCATGATCCTTGGCGAGGTCGAGATTACCGGCTACCAGGACGCGGCCGGCAACTGGGTGAGCGCCCAGGACGTGACCACGTCCGACGACGACAAAGATATCTCCCGCAAGACGGGCGCTGAAGTGAAGCCGGTGCGCGTCCCGCCGGCGCAGACTCGCAAGCAGGGCGAGGCCTTGGTTCTGTCGGCCGATCCGACGATCCGATTGGACAGTCGCGCCTTCAAGATGTCCAAGAGCCGAGGCAATGTCGTCAATCCCGACGCCGTCGTCGCCGAGTACGGGGCCGATTCGCTGCGCCTGTTCGAGATGTTCATGGGACCGCTCGAGGCTGTGAAGCCGTGGAGCACCGAGGGCGTGAACGGCGTCCGCGGATTCTTGGACCGCGTGTGGCGGATGATCGTTAACGAGCGGAGCGAATCGGTCGAGCTGAACGCGGCGGTGCAGGACGTCCCCCCCACGCCGGAGCAAAACCGCTTCTTGCACCGCACCATCCAGGGGGTGACGCAGGACATCGAGAAGATGTTCTTCAACACGGCCATCTCGAAAATGATGGAGTTCACCAACTTCTTCCTGAAGGAGGAGCGGCGGCCGCGGGCGGCGATTGCGAAGCTGCTGTTACTGCTGTCCCCCTTCGCCCCCCATCTGGCCGAGGAATTGTGGCAATTGCTGGGGCACACGGGGTCGCTGGCCTACGAGCCCTGGCCGGCGTTCGACGAGGCGGCCACCAAGCAAGACACCATCGAAGTGCCGGTGCAGGTCCTGGGCAAGCTCCGCGGGCGGGTGCAGGTGCCGGCCGACGCGGATGTCGCCACGATCGAGGCGGCGGCGCGGGCCGACGCGCGAATCGCCGAACTCTTGGCCGGCAAAACCATTGTCAAGGTGGTCGTGGTCCCTGGGCGGCTGGTGAACTTCGTCGTGAAGTGAGGCGCCGTCCCCATGCGGGGCCTACGCGAAGCAGTGGTCGCTCGCCCACAAATCGCACCTCGGTGGCCCAGCTTGGGACTACCGCATTGCCCGGCAGGGGGAGGTGCGCACGGTCGCTTCACGCGGCGAACTCGACCGCGGTGGCGCAGCGCGGCCAAATCGCTTGTATGTCCAATGAATTTCTTGCGCTGCATTTCGTTCGGGAGGGCGAGGCTCCCGCCGAGCCGGCGCGCCACAGACGGTTTGTCCGCGCGGCGCGCTATGGCTCGGCGGGAGCCTCGCGCCGGCCTCGCCTTCCCCCGATGCGCGCCTGCGTGATCCATGAACATGATGGCACCAGGGCGCGCCCCGTCCATTGCGATCCCCATAGCGCGCTCGCTAAACTGACAGCCTACTCTTGACGGCCCGTTCGGCCGGTTTTGAGTGCTCAGCATTGACCGCTGAGCGTCGAGCTATGCTTTCGATGGACCTTGGTCCATCGTGGTGCGAGGGAGAGCATGAGTGACGTCATCGTCATCGGCACTGGCGCGCACACCAAATCGATCATCGCCGCCGCCGAGCATGCCGGCATGGTTGTGCGCGGCGTCTACGACGATGACAGCGCGCGATGGGGCCAGTCGCTCTTGGGCGTGCCGATCGTCGGTGCCACGACGCAAGCCATCGAAGCGGGCCTGCCGGCCGTGCTGGCCTTCGACAGCCCGAAGCAACGCCAGGCGATGGCCGCTCTCTTGAAGCTCGAGTGGGCCACGATTGTGCATCCGAGCGCTTTCGTCAACCCGACCGTCCCGCTGGGCCCCGGAAGCGTGATCCTCGAGGGCGTGATCGTGCAGCCCGGCTGCGCGATCGGCCAGCACGTGATCGTCGGCGCCAACGCGACGGTCGCCCACGACTGCACCTTGGAAGATTTCGCGCAGCTTTCGCCTGGCGTGGACCTGGCCGGAGGCGTTCGCGTCGGTCGTGGCGCATGCCTCGAGACGGGCGCCGCCGCCATTCCCAATACGCGCATCGGCGCTTGGGCCGAGGTCGGACCGCGGGCGGTGGTGATTCGCGACGTGGCCGACCATGCCAGCGCCTGGGGTGTTCCTGCCCGGGCCGAATCGCGCGAGCCGCCGCAACCCGCGGGTGATCCATGGCTGAGCGTCCAGCGAGTGCTCGTGGCGTGGGTCTTCACCGGCGCGGCCATGACCGGCCTTGGTTATCTCATCGCCCGGTTCGGCCTGTTTTTGCGGCAGCTCGACGTGACCAACGATGGACTGGACATGCATCCGATGCACATGAGCCTGTGGATCGGCGTCGTGTTCATCGCCCTGGGCGTGGGGGTCAACCTCTTCGTCCCCTTCGAGCAATCCCGGCTGGCGCAGCGCCTCAAACCGCAGGACACGCGCGATCGCGCGCGCCTCTCGTTCGCTTCGGTGCTGTCGGTCGTCTTGGCGCTTGTGGGCGTGGGGATGGCCGCGTACCTGTTCGACGCGCGGCACTTCCCGTCGTAGTGATTCCCGTGTGATTCCCGGTCGGCGCTTGACTTCCCTGTCGCCGCCCGATATATTCGCCTAAGCAAATATAGTGGCGGAATGAAACATGCCGCGCACTGCCGCGCCACCGCGGGTGGAATTGCTCTTTCGGGCTCTGGCCGATCGCACCCGCCTGCGCTTGCTTAACCTGCTTGTGCCCGGCGAATTGTGCGTGTGTTATCTGGTCGACATCCTGGGCGTGCCGCAGCCCACGGCGTCCCGGCACCTGGCGTATTTGCGTCGGGCCGGCCTGGTGCGCGTGCGGCGGGAGGGGTTGTGGTGCCATTACCGCCTGGCGCCGCCGCGCGGCAAACTCCAGCGCAAGCTGCTTGAGTGCCTGACGTGCTGCACCGCGGAGGTTCCGGAATTGGCCGAGGACGCGCGCCGCCGCCGCGCGATTGTGCCCTGTTGCCGCTGATCTGAACGCGATCGTTATGCCGCGCACGTGAGCCCATGCTGTGACAACAACGCACCGTCAAGCAAATCGAGCACCGCACGAGGCGTCACCCGACGGGACGCAATCGCCCGCGGCACGGCCGCCGCGTCGCCTCGTCTTTTTGTGCGTCGAAAACTCCTGCCGCAGCCAGATGGCCGAAGCTTTCGCCCGGCTCCACGGCGGAGCGGAAGTCGAGGCCTATAGCGCCGGCTCGCGCCCGTCGGGCGTGGTGCATGCGCGGGCAATTTCCTCCATGCAGGAGGTCGGCTGCGATCTTGCGCGGCACCGATCGAAGGCCATCGAGGAACTGCCGGACATCGAGTTCGACGCCGCCGTGACGATGGGTTGCGGCGACTCCTGCCCCGCGCTGCGCGCCGCGCGGCGCGAGGACTGGGCCATCCCCGACCCCAAAGAGCTGCCTCCGGGCAGGTTCCGCGACGTGCGGGACCAGATCGAACGAAACGTGAAACAGTTACTCGTCGCACTCAAAGGAGAGCCCCATGTCCGAGACCATTGAACAGATCGTGCAGTCGAAATACGGCGCCGTGGCCCAGCGCGGCCTGTCGAGCGATTCCCCCGGAGTGCGGGCCGTGGCCGAGGCCTTTGGCTATTCGGCCGAGGAGCTGGCCGCCATTCCCGCCGAGGCCAACATGGGCCTCTCCTGCGGAAACCCCACCGCCTTTGCCAGCCTGCGGCCTGGTGAGACCGTGGTCGACCTGGGCTGCGGCGGCGGGCTCGACGTGTTTCTCGCCGCCGGCAAGGTCGGGCCGACCGGCCGCGCGATCGGCATCGACATGACGCCGCAAATGCTCGAGCTGGCCAAGGCCAACGCCGCCAAGGCCGGCGCCGCGAACGTCGAGTTTCACCTGGCCACGATCGACCACATGCCGCTCGCCGATGCTTCGGTCGATTGCGTGATCAGCAACTGCGTGATCAATCTGGCCGCCGACAAGCCGGCCGTGTTCCGCGACATCGCCCGGGTGCTAAAGCCCGGCGGCCGGCTGGCCGTGAGCGACATCGCGCTTCGGAAGCCGCTGCCCCACGAGATCGCCACGGACCTGATGGCGTACGTGGGCTGCGTGGCCGGCGCGATCTCGCTGGAAGATTATCGCCGGCAGCTCGTCGCCGCGGGCTTGGAGCACGTGCAGATCATCGACACCGGCGCGGACTTGAACGCCTATACGAAGGTGGAGAACCAGGCCGCATGCTGCGCGGGGACCAGTTGCGACACGGCGCTCCCGGTGATCGAGTCGATGTCGGACGACCGGGCCCTGCGCAATCGGCTGCGCGAGCTGTTATCGCGATACAACATCAACGACTACGCGGCCAGCGTGCGGGTGTACGCGGTGAAGCCGCGCGCGTGAAGGCGATGTAGTAAAGGTCGCGCTCTAGTGCTCCGAAGATGCAGAGTCGTATAGCCACGCGCGGCGTGCGTTTGCGCCGCCGCGCGGAGAGGGGCCATGCGACGCCGGTAGTATCGTGCCGGCCGTTTCTTGGTCGGCCGGTGCCCGTCAACGCGGGACGGCGCTCCGCTGTAATCGAATCCGCGATGACGGCCCGGCCCTGACTTCACGGCAGCATCGCCGGTTCCCCCTCGGCGCGCGTGCAAAGAAAGCGCATCGTGCGCGGATCGATGCTCTCTTGCAAGAAGCGGACGCTCCCATCGGCCAATAGCACATTGGCTCCGCCCGGATGGAAGCTGAAGATCTCGTCGTTCGGTCCGCAATTGGGCGTTGACCAGGGGCAGTCGTCTGGGCCGCCGATGGCCCCGCTATTGTTGTTGATAACCGGCTTCAACGCGCCGACGACGGAATTCGGCGGCCCTGAAACACCGGCGCCGTTGTCCGGCTCGGCCCAGCGGTTGTAGGCCCGTCGGCCGCTCGGGCACGCTGATTCGGCGGTATTGGGGATGGTCGGATCAGGATAGGGCGAGATCAGAAAAGGGCGGACGGTCTCGTAGTTGCGTCCACTGTCCTCGGACACGGCGATCGTGTTGCTCGTTCCGTCAGTGATGTACGAGATCGGCACGCCGCCAAGCGTTCCGAGGGCTGAGTCCATGCGCGTCGCTTTATTGCGGACCCCGGTTACCGGGTCGATGTCGGTGTAGGCCACCGGCATGTAGTCGGTCTCGCCATAGCTGTAAGGATCCTCCTCGTGCAGCGAGTTGCTCGGGCACAAGTACGCCGGAATGGTCGCTTTCGCCGCAATCTGATTTCCCGGGTAGTTCTTGTCGTTGTAGGTGTAGTCGAGACTGAACTGGCTGAAGACGCTTCCCTGTTCCATGTACTGCAGGATGTAGGTGAACATGGATTGCTTGTCAAAGCCAGTTGAGCCCGTCTTCACGCCGCCCGATATGGTCCACACGGTACCTTCGCCGCCGGAGGGGAGTTTCCCGAAGGCCGATTCATGGTTGAGGATCCCCAAGCCGACTTGTTTCAAATTGTTCGTGCATTGCGAGCGGCGCGCCGCCTCGCGGGCCGCCTGCACTGCGGGCAAAAGCAGCCCGACTAAGACGCCGATGATCGCGATGACCACCAGCAGTTCGACCAACGTGAATGCGCGGAACTCCCTTCGCGCTTTGTAGCGCTTCATGACGACGCTCCCGAACAAGAGTGGATGTGGTTGTTGCCCCCTCCAGCAACGCCACAGTTTCTAAGCAACGATCGTTAAGTTCTCGTGAGCGCAGGATTAGAAAGGCATTTTTCGAGGGATGAACGATTGCCGATGCGTTACCGGACGTTGCGCGGGACCTTGCGGATAAACCTGGTAACGCGCGCACCACCTGCCACGGGCGACTAGGAGCGCAAGGTTGTCGCCTCGCCGGGCCCCGAAGGGGCCGAGTCGTATAGCCACGCGCCGCAAGCCCGTGGAGAGATCGTCCGAGCGAGATGCAGGCCCCGCAAGGGGCGACGTGGAAACGCCGCGATGCGCCTTCCTGACTGGCCACCGTGCCGATTTTCGCGAACGCAGTGCGCGCGACCGACGTCGCCCCTCTCGGGGCTCTTGCGCAAGAGGGGCGCTCGATCCCACGGGCTTACGCCCGTGGCTACGCGCCGTCGCCGCTAGCGCGGCTTCAGGCGCGCGGCGCTTTTCCGCAGGCACCCCAACACGACCACACCTCGCGCGCCCTTACTTCGGCACCAGGAAGCTCATGTGCATCTCCGCGTGGCGGAGCATGAGCCGATTCCATTCGTCGTCGGTGAGCTTGCCGAAGAAGGGGTGCGGGTGCCGCTGCTTCTCGCTCTTCCAGCGGCGGCACGCGGTGCGCAGCGATTCGATCCCCTCGGCGTCGGACGTGTCGCCGGGCACGAAGTGCTTCGCCATCGTGGCGTTGAGCTTGAAGCCAGGACGCATCTTCTGGATCGCCTTGTCCTTGTAGAGCCACCGGGCGATCACGCGGATGGGGAGCGGGACCTTGGTCGGCGGGCCGTCGAGCGCCATGTTGAAGGCGTTGGTGATGTGCTTGGCCATCTTGCCCAGCGGCCAATTGCCCAACCGCGTGTAGCCGCCGGCCGCGAGCCGCTCGGCATCGGCCAGGATGTCGTCGACCGCGTTGTAGTGTACGTCGCGACGCCCGGCGACCTGACTGGTGTCGACCGGCGCGGCCTGGGTTGTCGTCGCCATGTTTCGATTCTCCTCATGCGTGCGCAGGATGATGGGACCGTTTCCGCCGCGCGCCAGCCGGACAGTATACAGGAAGAGTAGGCAGCAGGCAGCAGGCGGTGGGCGGTGGGCGGTGGGCAGGGCCGTTCACAGATTCAAGCTGGACGGCGGCGCACCGGCGGGAAAGTGGGACAGGCACCGAGACGAAACGTTGGTCTGAAAGGGCTTGCGCTGTTTATGCTCGGAGCCAGTCCCATTTTCCCGCCTCGCCATTTTGA
>JACPPG010000032.1 GCA_016191115.1 Planctomycetia bacterium
CGCCGAGTGCGAAGTCGCCAACCGCCCCGGCCGCATCGAGCCGCGCCAACTCAAACGCCGCCGCCACGGCTATAAACTGATGCAAGAACCCCGCGCCACGCTCCGCGCACGCCTCGCAAAACACAACTAGCCGCCGCTCCAAAGGTTACCATGCCGACAGTGCCATTCGTTCCTGACACCTTTTCCTCCCCGATCCTTAGGATGCGCGGTTTGGAGATTGATCAGATGGAGACAGGTCCTTTCACACGTCTGCCGGTCTATGTCCAACTTAGATGCTGTACTGTCATGGCGGTAATTCTCACGGTAGCAAATGGCTGTGGTGACGCGCGGCCAGCGGCGGAGCGCCAGCAATGTCAAACGCAGTTGAGGCAACTTTTTGATGTCTTGAAAAACTATGCACAAATCCATGACGACGTACCTCGTGATTCCCAAGGCCACGTGACATTGAAGCCGCTTAGCGATGGACATCAGGTCCCCGAGTACGTGCTGCGGTGTCCCAGAGAGAGACAATCGCACGATCGCTACTATGCGGTAAATCCGCAATTGACGAAGGAAGGATTGAGTGATAAAGCTACAATCATACTGGTCTGCGACAATCATAGTGATTCCCAAATGGCTCTAGCGCTCACTGGTGATGGGTCGGTGGAAAAGGTTGTATTGCCGGCCGCCGAACGGCAACGCTGGATTGGTCACTTCCTGAACGGGGACGAGGGATCCGCTAAGCTGCCACTGAAAATGGATCCGCGGTCGAGCCCTAAGAATGTCCCTCGATGCATAGTCCTCGATGAGTGAGCGCGCGCCGAATTTGACATCTTTCTAAGCCAGTCGCGCGCCCGAGGAGGGCGTTCGCTGTTTTTGGAGGCGGTGGAAGCGCATCAAGCCCCTTCGTTATTGATGGCTCTCCGGCCGTCTTCGACGTGCCGCCGCCAGGTCGAGCCACAAGCCGCGCAAGCCTGGTTCAGGGGCCGCCAACATGGCCAACCCAGGCTGCGCGGCGCGAGGCGAAGCGTCCGCCAACATCGCGGAGGGGGGCTGGAAAGCGGCAAAGACCCTATCCGCGGCTTGCTGGTGCGCGACCGCCGACGCCTGAGATTGCGACGCATCGAGCGAAGTCTTGAACGCGGATGCATCGGGCAGCTTCCGCTCGCTCACGGCCAGCGTCGCCGCCATCAGGTCGTGCGAGTCGTCGACGTGTTCGAGACCGAGCACGTGCCCCATCTCGTGCATGACGGCCGTGAGCAAGTCGACACGCCCCGCCGCGTCGGTGTTGGGAAGTGCCGTAAGCAGGCGACCGCCGGACTGTGACGTGAACTCCACGTCGTCCCACGGAGTGGCGTCGATGAACCAACCGTGCCCCGCGCCGGCTATGTCAACGATGATCACGGAGTCGATCGTCTCGGCGAGGGCTTGGCCGTCGAGATCAGCCACGACAACGGTTACGCCCCCCCAGATCGTTAGTGAGCGGAGCGACCTGGATGCCTGGGGCCGCCGGAGTCGCGGCGGACAAGTGGAGGATGATGATATCGTCGCAATTGATCTGTGTCTCGAAATTGATGCACCTGTCCGTGTCCGGCCCGCCGTCTCCGAAGTCGATTCCATTGCCGCCATCGAGGAAATCGTTGCCCGGGCCGGCGGCGACCGTGTCGTTGCCGTCGGCGCCAAAGAGCGAGTCGTCCCCAGCTCCACCATCGAGGTTGTCGTCATCGGGTCCGCCGAAGAGGCGATCGTTGCCGTTAGCGCCGATCATGGTGTCGTTGCCCGGTCCACCGTCGATCTGATCGTTGCCGTCGCCACCGTTCTCGGTGTCGTTGCCTTGCTGGCCGTGCAGTTGATCGTCGCCGGGCCCGCCGCCCATGGCGTCATCGCCGGTCCCGCCAAAGAGCACATCGTTGTCGGGCCCGCCATCGACAATGTCGTCACCCCCGCCCGCTTCGATCAGGTCGAGGCCCGCCTGACCGTGGAACCATTCACGCGACGCTCCGCCGACCAGGTGATCGTTGCCGTTGGCGCCGAAGATCTGAATGCTGCCGATGATGTTGGCGCTGGCGGTGCTGATCGTGTCATTGTCGGCGTTGGCGAAGACCTTGATGTCCGTGTCGCGCAGCGTGCCCTGGAAGATGGAGTTCGTTCCCACGCCGGGATCGGCGTTACCGGCGTCGACATTGATGGTCAGCGGTCCGCCAAATTCCAAATCCGATTGGATGATGCTGCCGGGCAGAGCCAGGAAGTCGTCGCCGGCGCTCAGGTTGATCGCCCCACGGAAATTGCCTATCGATCCGTTCGCCTGCAGCACGATGTTGTCGCCGCTCGCGGACGTGTCGGGAACGGTGAGCTGAATCACACCGTTGAACGTGCTGGCCTTCGCGACGTTCAACGGACCAGCGGTCTCGATGATCACCAGGTCCTGCCGGGCCATGGCGTTGAGGACGCCAAAGCTCGGTTGCGACGAGTCGATGTCGAGCGGATTGTTCAACGAGCCGATGGCGGCCTGAGCTGTCAGCGTGATATTCACGCCGGAAATGTCCGTGAGCGTATCGTCGAAGGCGTCAACGATCGAGGCAGGCGAGGTGAGCGTCACATTGTTGGCGGTGGACGTAATGAGGCCGGCGCGCATGTCGCCGTCGGTCTCGTTGAGGATGATCTCCCCATTGGTCGACGCGAAGATCCGGCCGGTGCTGAGGATGTTGGTATTCCCCGTCAAGCGGATCGTCGTATCGGACCCGCCACGCGTGACGGTAATGTTGTCCCCCTGAATGAGCCCGAAGTTATAAGTCGAGTCGATGTCGACGGGGCCGATGCCGAAAATGCCCGTCTCCACCACCGGCGGCGGGTCGCCCGGCCCGGGCCGGAAGTGGCTGATGACCTCGCTCAACCGCGGCACTAGCGGCTCGTCCACCTCGATGGCATACCAATTGGCCGGCAGGGTGAGCTCGCGAACGGCATCGCGGAGAATGATGCTGGCAAAACCGCCGGCGCTGACCAGGTCGCCGTTGATCGTGAACGACGTGGCCCCGAGGGTGCGCTGACGGCCTTGGAGATCGAGCGAGATGTCCGCGCCGGCCGTGGCAAACAGATGCGTGGGCAGCCCGCCACTTTCCACCAGCTCGACCCGCAGTCGCAGGCCGCGCAGCAGACCGATGCTTCCCAGCGTGGCCCGGGCGTCGAACACGTTCGTCTGCACGATCGTGAACTCACCCCCGGCCAGGATATTGCCGCTGGCGTTGAGGATGCGCGTCGTGCCGATCGGGTTGACAATGATCCCATTGAGGAACACGTTCGGACCGGCGCCGCTCTGGTTCTCGATGTCGATCAGCGTGGGCTGGAACTTCTGCCCGACGTTGAACTCGAAAGGCACCTGGGGAACGTCGATCGTCACTTCCGGGATCGTCGTCCGGTTGACCGGCTGGATGCTGTTGATCACCAGGTCCTTGGCCGAGGCGTTCAGGATCGTCACCTTGTCGAAGTTCTCTTGGAACCCGAACGTCGACTGGTTGCCCGTGATAATCCCGTCCGAGGCGCCGTCGGCTGGTGCATTCGTAAAGAAGCGTGCCGTGCCGGGGTCGGTGAAGATCACGTCATTGACGACAAAGCTCGTGGGCGTCTCGGTGAAACTGATGTTGTCGGCTTGCACGACCTGGCCCGCGGCGTTGATGATCAAAGTCGGGCTTGGCCCGGCGGTAAGGAATACGTCCGAGTTCCAGTCGATCTCGCGGCGGGGGTTGTAGTGATCGCGGGGGTCCGCGTCGCCGCCGTCAAACGCCGCGCCGTCTCGTTTGGGGTCGACCTGGTGGAGCGCGGTGCTCGTAACCGTGGCATCGACCGTCAGCAGATGCGTCGTAACGAGCGCGGACGGATCGGCCGTCACGTCGGCCAGCATTTGCACTTCGGAAATGGCCGTCGAATCGGTGTCGCCGCCGATGCCGTCGGCATCCGCGTCGCCGATGGCGTTGGTGTCGATGCTGGCCAAATCCGCCAGAATGGCCACGGCGCTGTCGCCCGTCACCCGCGCGCCGGGCCGGATGGCCACATTGGCATGATCGTTCGTGACGACGCGCGCCAGTGCGTCGCTGTCGGCGCCGAGTGCCGTAGCATCGCTCTCGGCGCGCGAATCCCCCTTCGATTGGGCAATACGCGCGTTGAGCTCCACGCGATTGGCCTTGAGCACGGACCCGGCGCCCACTTCCGCCTGGGCCAGCGCGATCCGCACCTGCCCGATCCGCACTCCGCCGGGATCGGTGTCGCCGCGGTCGTCGTCGTTGGCGTCCGCGTCGGCTCCCAGGCCGCTGGCGTCGGACGTGGCGCCGGTATGCGCGTTGGTATCGGAGACGCCCTCCATCTTGATCGTGCCGCCGGCCGTCAGCTTGGCGCCCGGACCCGTCCGCGCCTTCGTTTCGTGATCGATATCGGCGAAGGAATCGCTCTCGGCCAGGTCGATCACGCCGCCGCCGGTAGCGCGGGCATCGGCATCGGACAGGTGCGTCGAATTAGCAAGGATTGATATTCCGCCCACAGCGACAATCTCCGCGCCATCGCCGACGAACGCTTCGTTGCGATTGTCGATATTTGCCGCGGCGCTCGAGTTCCCATCCCCCACGAATCCGCCCGTCGAATTGCTGGCGTTACCGGAGACATTGGCGATCGAATTGGAAGAAATCGTGATGCTGCCGCGAGCGTTGATGGCAGGCTTGCCGCTGCCGCCATTGTCGACGAACGCGCGGACGACCGGCGCCACAATCGCGTTGGCATTGGAACCCTGGCTGCCGACAAAGGCGCCGCCGCCGGCCCCGGACGCCGAGGCAGCCGATCGGCCATCGCCCGAGGGGGCGTTGATAAGCGAGAGCGGCACGCCCCCCGGACCGAGGATTTTGTGATCGCCGCTGGCGCCCGACGTTATGTCGAGCCGAATCGTTTGCGACCCGCTCGACGCGCCGCCCAGGTCCACTCCTTCCGTGCCAAGCAAGTTGGTTCCCGTCAGCCCGTCGGCGTTCAGGTCGATCAGCGGTCCGCCCGGCGTCGCCGATAACCCAATCGTGAATGCGCTTTGCACGGCGACGTAGTAGGTGGCGCCGTCGACCAGGGGGCTGATTGGTCCGTCGTTCGGTGGCGACAGCGTGTGCGTTACGGCCTTGCCCGCCGCGCTCTTGTCCGGCGCGATCGGGATCGCGTTGCCGGCGATGGCGTTCAAAGGGCTCGTCGCCAGGCGAATCTGATTGTCGTCGACCTTGATGACGAAATAGACATCGCCCGGGGTCAAGCCGCCGATCGGCTTGCTGGGATCGCTTGCCCGATAACGAACCTGATCGCCGGTCGAAAAGCCGTGGCTGGGAATGAGAATGTTGTTGTTGTCGGGCACATCGAGCGGCTGGCCGTCGCCGCCCCGCTGGAGTGTCCCATCGCCGTTCACGCCCACGTCGGAGAGCGAACTCTTGAACTCCTTGAGCGTGTTGGGGGCGTGGTACGTGACCGGCTGGCTGTTGGCGAATCCGTGCAGGAAAATGCTGATCGTGTTGGCATCGCTATCGACCGCGCCGGCATCGAAGCTGCGCGGCGTGGCTGTCGCGTCCGCGAAGCTGTTGGCCAGTTTGATGTGCGTGTTGTCGATCTTGCGGACGAAGTACACCTGCCCGTCCACCAGCCCCGGGATAACAGGATGACCGTTGCTGGTGTAGACCACCTGGTCGCCGGAGTTGAGATTGTGCGGCCCGGCGGTGGTGATAATGTCGCGCGTCGCGTCGACCTGCGCACCATCGAATCGGGTTCCCAACTGGAAGCTGTTGGGCTCGCTTACCAGGGCGGTGTATTGCCGCCCGTCCGTTAGCCCGCCGATGCTGGGATTGCCGTTGTTGCTGTAGACGATCTGGCTGCCGTCGGCGAGCCCGTGATTCGGGAGCGTGATGGTATCGTTGGCCACGTTGACGGCGGTCGTGCCGTTGAACGTGTCGGTGGGGGGCGAGGTGAAGTCGCCCGAGCGCGTTTCGATCGTGACGTCGCCGGCGTTGACCGTCGCGCGGCCGCCGACGCGGCCCTCGACGGTGGGGTGCACGTTGATATTGGCGCGCGATTCGCCCACAGCCACGGCGCCGTAGGCGTTCGCCTTCGCGATGGCATCCCCTTCGGGACTTTCCTTGGCGGAGACGCGCACCGCGTTGATCACATTGGCGGTCGCCCCGTCGTTGATCGAGGCCAGCACATGCGCCGCGACGTCGGAATTGGCTTCCGTGGCATTCGCGCTGACCAGGCCGCCGCCGGAACCCTCGACGCGCGTTGTCGACAAGTCGGAGCCCACCGCTTCGACGGTCAACGCTCCGGAATTCACGACGGCGCCGCTGCCGAGGAAGGCCTGCGTCTCTCGTCCGGCAAAGGCATCGGCGTCGTCGTCGCCCACGCCGACCAACAGGCCGATAGCGATGCCGTCGCCGATGGCGCGGGCGTTATTCGTCGAGGCGCTGCGGACCAAGACAGCCTGGCCGGCATCGACGCGCGCGGCGCCGATAAAGCTGGCCACGTCGGCCTCGGCGCGAGCGGTGGCGTCGGCGCCCGTGAAGCCGATCAGCGAGCCGCCGGAATTGCTGGCATCGGCGCTGGCGACATTCGGCGCATGCTGCGTCTCGATCGTGATGTTGTTGTCGACTTTGACCGTCCCGCCGTCGTGTACCGAGGCTTCCAGGGTTGGCGAGACGGTAGCATCGGCATCAGAGGCGCCAGCATGCAATGCGGCAATCGTCACGCCCGATGAGTTCGCATTGGCCTTGTCGTCGAGCATTTTCGCGCGAACGAAGATATTGCCGTCGACGTCGAGATTCCCACCGCCGCCCACGAAGCCACGAACGGCCGTATTGACGACGGCATCGGCGCTGGAACCGCTGCCGGCGATGATTCCGCCTTCATTGGCCTCGGCCGCCGCGTCAGCCAGGCTCGTGTTGTCCACCGCCTCGATCGTGACGTTGCCGCCTCCGATGATGTGGCCGTCAGCGTGGGCGAGGGTTGCGCCGCCAACAGTGGCGTTAGAGACGGAGCCGCCCCCGGCGGCGATGCCGATCGCAAGTTGACCAGTGTTCGATTTGGCGGTACGGGTGGAAGTCGCGTTGACCACCGTGCCACTGAGCACATTGGCGGTGGCCGCTCCGACGAAGGCCTCGGTCGTGCCCAGCGCGTTCGACGTGGCCACGGCGGCATTACCGGACGCGAAGCCGGCCCCGAAGGCCTTGGCATCCGTGTCGGCCGTGCCGTTGGACTGTGCTTTGACGTTGAGCACGCCGGCGGTGATATTGGCGCCGGAATCCAAATAAGCGCGGCTGGAGCCGTTCACGTTGGCATCGGCCAGCGATGCCCCACCGGCTGCGACGCCGACCGCCACCTGCCCGCTATCGGACTCCGCTTTGCCGGTGGAACTCGTCGTGACGTCGACATTCTTAAGCGCCTGGATGTTGCCGTTGCCGATGTGCGCATCGACGGCGACCGCAAGATCGGCGTCGACGTCGCTGGCATTGCCGGCCAGGAAACCCACGCCGATCGCTTCGCCGTCGGCGGTGGCATTGTTGGTCGCGTTGGCGGCAACGGTGATGTTGTTGGCGAAGATATCGGCTCCATCGCCGATCCGCGCTTGCACGGTACCTTCCACGCGGGCATCGGGATCCGAGGCCCCGCCGGCGGCCAACCCGGCGGCCAGCTCCAACGTGTCGGCGTTGGAGTTGCCGGTTGACGTGGCGCTGACGTTGACGCTCCCGGCGACGGTGATGTTGGCGTCGCCGATATGCGCATCTTGATCGGCGCGCACCGTCGAGCGGGCGGTCCCATAGTTGCCTGCCACGAATCCCGCGTGTCCGACCAGCGCGCTGGCGAGTGTCTTGTTGTCGGCGGTCGTTCGGACGTTCAAATTGCCGACCGTTCCGCCGCTGCCCACGACCGCTCCGGCGCCGATATCGGCAACGACGTCGGCGTCGACGTTCAAAAGTCCGACCGCCGCGCCGGCGGCAGCCGTCAGGGCAAGACCGAATCCCTTCGTGTCGACGGCGGCGTTCGACTGCTGATCGGCGAGGATCGTGACGTTCTGGGCCGCTCGGATGGTCGAATTGTTCTTGAGCCGGGCGGTGGTGTCACTGTCGACGTTGAAGGTGGCGACGTTGGCTTCGACAGAGACCAGCCCCGCCGCGCCCCCGATGTTCTCGACGGAGCTCGTGGCGTTGGCTTCGCGGTCGTGGGAACGGATGGCGATGTCGCGTCCGGCCTGCAGCGTGCCCGCGTTACCCAGGTATGCCTCGGTCGTGTTGTGAACGTTGGCGACGGTCACGCCAGCGCCGATGCTGACGGCGCCAATCGAGGCGTTGCCCACGGTCTGATCCAAATGGTACAGGTTCGAGGCATCGATCGTGATGTCCCGGCCGGCCACGATTTCAGCTCCATTGCCGGCGGCGGCATCGTCAACGAACGCCGAGGTGACGCGATCGCTGCTGCCGATGGCGCCGATGGCCCCGTCGACGGTGGGATCGCCCAGGTCGTTGACCAATTGTCCCGCATTCGTGATGAGCGGCGAGGTGCCCGTCGAGTGGTAGTTGATGGCGCTCGACACGTCCGGCGTGTTGAGGCTGTCGTTCACTTGGGTCCGAAGGTTTGATCCTCCGGCCGGCCGATTGAATTCGGTGCTGGCTGCGCCATCGGTGGCGCCGCCTAAGCTCTGCACGGATACGGCGCCCGCCAGGCCGGCAACTCCGCCGGCAAACGCGATAACCGTCGAATCGATCGCCTTGATTTCGCGCGACAGGACGTTGACGTCGCCCACGGCCGCCACGCGCGACTGCGCACCGACCGCGGCGGCCGCGCGGTTGCGAATGGCACCCACTTCAACCGATCCTCCGACGCCGGCCGCACCGATAGCCAGCGTGCCCGTATCGCCGTCGATCGAGGCCGTGTCGTCGGCAAGAATGGTGACGGATTGACCGACACCCGGATTGAAGAGCCCGCCCGCGCGATAAGCGGGGTCCTGATTGATGAGCGACGGGCGCGAACCGTTCTGCACGTTGGCTTCGGTCGTGGTCTCGATGGTGTTGAGAGCGACGGCTCCGGCGATACCGGCCGCGCCGCCGAATCCTCCCGTCATGACGCCCGGATCGACTCGCTCATCGGTGTCGGCGGCGACGGTGGTGGCGGCGGTGGCGTTGAGGTGTCCGCCCAGCACGCGGGCGCGGACGGTATTCTCGATCGTATTGACGCTGACCGAGGCGCCCAACCCGACTCCGCCCGCGCCTAGCGAACCCACCGTGGTATCGATGAGTGAGTTGTCATCGGCCAGCACGGCGATGTCGCCTTGAGAAGAAACGTCGCTGTCGCGGACGAAGGCGTCGTTGTTGCTGGCCACGTCGATGGCGGAGACGGCCCCCGATACCGCCACACCGCCGCCGACGATGCCGATCACCGTGGCGTTGATCTTCTCCCGCGTGACGGTGCCGACCTCGACGCCGCGGGCGAAAACAACCGACGTGGCCGCGTCGGGATCCGCGCCGCTTTCGTCGCTATTGGAAATGAAGGCCCGCGTTTGGCTTTCGATATTCGAGCGGTCGATCGTGCCGCCGACGCCGACGAAGCCACCGGCGAGGCCGCCGGAGATGACGTCGAGCGTCTGATCGGAGTGCGCCCGCACGATGACGACGCCGCCGAAGTCGGCGTTCGAGTTGACATGCGACGCGGCGATGAAGGCATCCGTGCGCCCGCGGAGGTTCGTCGTGGAAACCAGCCCACCGACGCCCACGAATCCGCCCACGCCGTTGACGGCGACCAGGTTCGGCAATCCGCCGGCCGGTCGCGCGGCTGAGTTGGCAATCACGGCCAGGCCGTGAATGTTCTCCGTGCTCTCGGCGCCACTGTCGGGGTCCCATCGCTTGACGCTCACGGCCGCGCCCTGACCGCGAGCGAACACGGTAGCGTTGTCCACGAACGCCCGGGTCAAGCTTTCGTCCGTCGTGACGACGACGGTGCCGCCAATGCCCACAAAACCGCCCGCCCCCGAGCCCGCGGCGACCGTTTGCACGTCGTTCGACTCGGCATAGACGACGACGTTGCCGAATGCGTCCACCGTGCTGTGAGTAATGTAGGCCTGAGTATCCGTTTCGAGCGAGGTGACCGTGACGTTGCCGGCGATGCCGACGAAGCCCCCGTTGCCGCCGGCCGCCAGCGATTCGATCGTCGCCGTCGAGAGAGCGCTAACCAGCACGCTGCCGGCCGTGGAGGTGGCAGTGGCGCCGTCGATGTAGGCCAGAATGTGATTGTCGATTTCGTTGTAGGAAGCGGCTCCACCGATGCCTACGAAGGCCCCGCCGCCCTGGCCGGTAATCGAGCCGATCGTCGAGTTGTCCTGGGCAAGGACGGAGATATCGCCGCTGACAGTTACCACAGCCGCGCCCGAGATATGGGCATCGACCGTGTTCTCGATGCGGCTATCGCCCACGCCGCCGGTGAGCGAGACCGCGCCGGCCCCGGCGGCTCCCACGCTCAGCGCGAACAGGCTTCCGCCCTCGAGAGCTTTTACGGTCACGTCTGCGGCGTTGACGCGAGAGGTGCCGTCGATGAAGCCGGTCACCACGTTGGCAATGCGGTTCGTGGAAATGCCGGCCGCGATGGCCACGGTTCCCGCGCCCGCTCCCGCGCCGGTGACAGTCACGATGTCCGAACTGTCTTCGCCCTGCACCAACACGGTCTTGGCAGCGTTGACCTTGGCGCCACCCGTGATATGGGCACCGGAGCGGTTGGCGATGTCGTTGAGCGAAACGGCGGCATCAGCCGCGAGCGTGCCCGCGCCGGCGCCGACGGCGGCGGCCGATTTGATGTTGCCGGTCGTGTGCGTGCGGACTTCGACGTCGGAGGCATTGACCGTCGCCGCGTCGATCGCTGCCTGCACGTTCGAGCGGCTGTCGTTGGTGGCCACGGCGGCCCCGGCTGCCACGGCGCCCGCGCCTTCGCCATTGCCGGCCACGACGCGAATTCCCGAGTCGTCCAGGCCGCGGACGCGAACCGTGCCGGCATTGACGATGGTGCTGGCGGCGCTGATATGGGCGTCAACCTGGTTGTCGATGTCATTGATCGCGACCGACCCGCCCAGGGCGACGGTCCCCGCGCCGGCGCCGCCGATCACGATGCACGTGATATCGTCCACGAAATTGTCGATGAAGCCGCCTTCGGTCACCGGATCGGGTAGACCGTCGTTGCCGTCATCGTTCGAGCCGGCGATCACGTCGAGATTCGCGACGTTGACGGTCACTCCTTCGACCCGCGCCAAGACCTCGTTGGCGATTTGATTTTTGCCCGAGGCCGCGGCCACTGCCAAGGTGCCGCTACCGGCGCCCGCCCCTGAGAGGGTGCGAATGTCGGAGTCGTCATTGGCGACGACGCGGACATTGCCGCCGGAAATCACGGCGCCATCCGTCAAATAGGCGTCGGTCGTGTTGCGAATGTTATTGAGGACCAACGAGAAGTCGGCCGCCACCGTGCCCGAGCCCGCGCCGACGGCCGCTAGCGCGTCGATGTCGGCTTCGGTCGTCGCGAAGACTTCCATCGTGGGAGCCGATGCAGCGGTCCCGCCGCCGGTCACAAAGGCGCTCACGTGGCGCGAGGCGGTGTTCGTCGAGATCGAGGTGCCAACGGCGGCGCCGCTGCCGGCCGTAATTGCCGCCTGGCCAGCAACGCTCGTGATCGAGGAGGTGTCATCGGCATGGACGCGAAGCGCGGTGTCGGGCGCCGGCTTTGCGCCGCCCGCTATGCTGGCGACGAGCGCGCCGCCGATGTTGTTGGTCGTGATCGAGCCGCCGAACGTGGCGTTCTGGGCAAACTCGCCGCCGACCGCGACAGAGCGAATCGTGGCGTCGCTGGTCGCCAGGACCTCGAGCGTCGGCGCGATGGCAACGGTTCCGGCGCCATCGACACGTGCGCTAGTGTCGCGCGCGATATTGTTCGTTGAGAACGCTGCGCCGATGGCGGCTCCGGAGCCGGTCGTGATCGCGATCTGGCCTGCGACCGCGGTTATCGTGGCATCGTCCTTTGCTGAAATCCTTATCACTGAGCCCGACGTTGCCTTGCCGTCGAAATGCGCGTCGAGCGTGCCGCCGATGTCGTTCCTGGAAAACGAGCCGCCAAGAGTAAAGTTCTGGGCAAATTCGCCGCCCGCGGTAATGGCGTCGATCTCGGCGTCGCTGGTGGCGAGGACTTCGACGGTCGAGATGGCCTGCAGATTGCCGGTGCCACCCTCCAAGAGTGCCGTTGTTTGGCGCGTGATCTCGTTAGTCGAGAAGGCAACGCCCACCGCGCCTCCGGAGCCGGTCGTTATCGCGGCCTGGCCGGCGACCGCCGTGATGCGGGTGTCGTCACTGGCATGCACGCGAAGGACCGATTTTGCGTTGGCGGCCGCGTCATTGCTGATGCTGGCGTTTAACGTGCCGGCGATCTTGTTGAGCGAGATCGAACCGCCTAGCGTGAAATTCTGCGCCCCTTCGCCGCTGGCGGTGATCGCGTCGATGTCCGCATCGCTCGAGGCCAAGACCTCGATCGTGACAGCCAGCAGACCGGTCCCGGCCCCATCGACGTGTGCGCTGGTGTTTCGCGTAATACGGTTGGTCGACAAGGCAGCGCCGACCGCGCCGCCCGAATTGGTGGCGATCGACGCCTGGCCGGCGACCGACGTGATCCGCGTATCGTCGCTGGCCAGGACTTGAATCGTGGGGCCCGCCACGGCGCGTCCGCCGTTCGACACGCGAGCGTCGAGCGTGCCGCCGATTTCGTTCAGCGAGATCGAGCCTCCGGCGGCGAATGTCTGGGCGCCTTCGCCGCCGGCGGAGATCGCCTCGATGTCGGCATCACTCATGGCGATGATCTCGATACGGCCGACGCTGCCCGCGATTCCGGTCCACACGGTCGTGCCGCCTCCGTCAACATAGGCAGACGTGTTCCGCGTGAGCTCGTTCTTGGACACGGCCGCGCCGAATGCCGCGCCTCCCTTGCCCGAGGTGTAACCGACCAGTCCCGCCAGGGCGAAGATCGAAGAGTCGTCGTCGGCCTTGATCCGCGCGAGACTCCGCGCGAAGATTTTCGCTCCGCCCACCGCGTAGGCGGATACCGAACCGCCGATCGTATTGGTGGAAAGCGACCCGCCGAAGGTCGATCCGGTGGCCAGTTCGCCGCCGACGGAGAATCCTCGGATATCGGCCTGCGCCATCGCCATCACGATCACGACCAGCCCCGTCACGGCCGTGTCGGTCCCATCGACGTGGGCGCTCTGGTTGCGGGTGATCTCGTTGGTGGAAACGGCGGCGCCAATCGAATGGCTCGACGTGCCTGTCGCCACCGCGGCCTCGCCGGAGATGCTGACGATGGTGGTATCGTCGTCCGACTGGATCATGACGCCCATCGTGGCGGTCAGTTTCGCTTTGCCGGACGCATGGGCGTCGAGCGATCCGCCGATGGTGTTCTTCGACAAGGAACCGCCGAGCGTGAAATTCTGGGCTTCGCTGCCGCCGACGGCAATCGACGTGATGTCGGCATCGTCTTGAGCTTCGACGTCGATGCTGGTGGCGGAGATCTGCGTTCCGTCGCCATCGACGTAGCCGGTCATGTTCGTGTTCAAGGTATTGGTGGACAAGGCGGCGCCGACGGCCAGTTTGCCATTCGCCACCGCCGCGTTGCCGGAAACGGACACGATCGTGCCGCCGCCCTCGGCACGGACGCGCACGCTGTTGCCCGCGGTCAGCGACGCGCCGGCCGACGCATGAGCGTCGATCGTGTTTTCGATCGTGTTGGTGGCGATCGATCCGGCGATTACGGCCCAATCCTTGGCCTGGGCGATGCCCAGGGCGATGGCCACGGCCACCGGATCGGAAATCGCCCGTACTTCGACGTCGCCGGTTCCGGCCGTCACGTTCGCCTTCTCGACCGCCGCCCGCACCGTGTTCTTTACTTCGTTAGTGGCCTGGGCAATTCCGGCGGCCGGCACCACGCCGCCGAGCGGTCCCTTTTCGCCCACGGTCATCGAATCGGTCACGACCACGGCTGTCGTGTCGTCGGTGGCAATGACGTGGGCGTTGTTGGTCGCCGTGACAATGGCATTGTTGGAGACCTTGGCCTCGACCGTGCTCCCGACCTGGTTCGTCCCGTCCTTGATCTGCAATCCGTCGAATCGCGGCAGGATGCTCCAGTTCGTCGTGAACACGTCCTGATGCGCGAGCACGTCGGCGTTGTTGCTCGCCAGCACGGTCGAGCTGTCGACGTACGCGCCGATGAGATTCTTGACCGAACTGATCGAGCTGGTGGCCGTGATCGTCGTGTCGTTTTCCGCGTCGCCTTGAATGAGGACGTCGCGGCCGGCCGTCAGATGCGCGCCGCCCACGACGCTGGCCACGGCGATGTCGCGGACGCTGGTCACCGCGCGGTCCTTGTAGAGCGAGGCCAGCGTCGGGTCGGGCTTGGACACAGCGTAAAGTATGTCCGTGGCGGTCGAGGCGTCGGTGGCCAGGTCGCTGCGTTCCAGGGCCGACACGAGCACGTCGCGTCCGGCGTCCAGCGTCGCTCCGCTGACGACGACGTTCGTGCCCAGCCCTTCGATGTCCCCTTGGACGGCGCGCGTTACCACGTCCTGCGGGGCTGCGTTCGTCAGGTCCACGGCGATGGCCCCGGCGGCGGGAAGCAGACCCTTGTAGCCGTCCAGTGTGTCGCGGACGCCTCCGCCGCCGTCGGACAACAGCCCGCTGATCGCCTTGTCGATCAATTCTTGGATCGTATCGGCCGTGAGCGTATTCAAGAGGTCGGCAGGGATCAGATCACCGACCAAGGGAATCGACAGCGGACTTTCCAGGTCGCCGCGCAGCGAATACAGGGACCGGGTGACGTTCAAGCCCGCGAACGATGGCTGACCGATGTTAGCGATGAAGCTGTCGCCCGCGATCCGCGACAGCGCGTGGACGTCGATATCCTGCAGGGCATGTACCTGGGCGCCGCGGTTGACGCGGGCCGTGGTGTCGTTGTCGATGATGCCAATGTCGACACCGGCTCCCGCCGTGATGATTCCGAAGGTGAGATTGACAGGCAGACCGAAAAGCTTCGTCTCGTTAGCGGCCGATACATTGACCGATTGTGCTTGGTTCGCGCCGGCCTGGTCGACGTTGATCTTCGCGTCTTGGTCGACGAAGGCTGCCGTGTCCGAATCGATGACGGCCGCCGTCGCAGCGCCCGAAATACCGATCACGGCGGAATTCGTACCCGCGCCGGCCAGGCCGAAGATGTCCTCGGTCGCCAATGCCTGCACCGCCACGCCGTGAATCTGCTCTGTGCCCAGGGTCGGCTTTACCGAGCCGTCGAACACGTCGAGCGCGGCGGGCGAATTGCCCTTGGCGTTGACGGTGGCGTTCTTACCGATGAACGCCTCGGTGTCCTTGCGAATCACGACGGCTGTGATCGACGCACCCACGCCGGTCAGGCCGCGGCCGAGCGCCGCGGCCCCGGCGATCAAATCGACGTCGGAATCATCGTTCGACAAGACAAGCACGTTGCCGCCGGCGTTGACGACGGCATTTTCGCCGATGAAGGCTTGCGTCTTCCCCTTGATCGAAGCGAAGTCAATCGAGCCCTCGGCATTCGCCAAAGCCAGGCCATTGCCCGAGGCCATTCCGGCCGCGAAGGCAAGAATGTCCTGCGTGCTTTTGGCTTGGACGGACACGTCCCCGTTGGCCTGGACGCGTACATCGGTGCCAATGGCGGCCTGGGTCTCGTTGTCGATCAGGGCGACGTTAAACACTCCGCCGACGGCGCCCGCGGCAAACTGTGCGTCGTCGTAGGCGGCGCCACCGGCCAACCCTTCGAAGAACGTATCGGCGCCGGCGCCTACCAGCACCATCTGCCCGTCGGCAGCGCCGGTATTCACGTCATTGATGTGGGCGCCGTCGGTCAAGTAGGCCCGCGTTTCGTTCGACGTGACCGCCGCGCCGGCCGAGAACTGCGCCGTGGCGACACCCGACGAGCCATAACCGATGGCCAGCGTCTTGACGTTGTCGCGCGACGTGGCGGAAACCGCCAGTCCGTGCACCTGAGCTTTGTTGGGGGTGACGGTGCGCGTGCCGGTCAGGTCCTGGTCTTGTGGCGGGGCGCTAGCGGGCGTGAAGTCGATAAACGCCAGATCGCCATCGAAGCGAAAGATGCTGTCGAGGAGTTGGCGTATCGGATTGTCGAACACGATGCCGAGCACGTCCAAGATCAACGAACCGACGAGACCCGGAATGTGGGCCGCATCGAGGGTGTAGCGGACGTCGAACGAGCCGTCGTTCGACGTGGCCGCCGTTCCCTGGCCGAGAGCGGTAACGCGCGCCGATCCGCCGATCCACGCGCGGGTGTCCTTGTCGAGAACGGCGACGCCTCCCGAGGCGCCCGCAGCGGCGTCCAGCCCAAGGCTCGGGGCGCCGGTGATGAAGCGCACGTCCGAACGGTTGTCGGCATTCACGACGACGCTGCCGGGAACCGTTACCGTCGCTTCGCCCGTGATGAAGGCGTGCGTCTCCGATTGCACCTTGAACAGATCGGCGGCGCCGGCAATGGGGGCCTCGACGGCCAGGGCGAGCGCGGCCGTGATGGGAGTGATCGTTTCTTCCGAGACCGCCAGGATTTCAACGTCGCTGGTGGACTGCACCGTCGCCTTGGAATCGACGTATGCTTCGGTCACCTTGTGCAAGAGACCGCCGTTGCCGGCGGCGCCCACGGCCAGCACGACCGACGCCGATAGCGCGCCGGCCAGGCCGCCGATGTCCGAGCCGTTCCAGGCCAGGACAGAAACCAACTGCGTGCCCGCGGCCCCCACGCCGGCATTGATGATCGCGCCGGTGTCGATAAAGGCCAACGTGTGGTTGTCGAGCACTACGGCATTGGCCGACGCCACGCCGGCGAAGCCGAGCGCCAGCGCGCCACCAATGACGATCGGGTTGGTCTCTTCGTGCGAAGTGGCTCGCAAGACGACGCCCGTGATCGGGCGCGTTTCGCGCGTGTCGCCATCGGTCTGGCCCGTGAAGGCATCGAACGGGTCGCGCAGCGCCGACGCGTCGACGCGCGCTTTATTGCC
This sequence comes from Planctomycetia bacterium, assembly GCA_016191115.1. Taxonomy (GTDB): domain Bacteria; phylum Planctomycetota; class Planctomycetia; order Pirellulales; family JACPPG01; genus JACPPG01. The sequence goes on from JACPPG010000032.1 coordinate 17,081, forward strand.
GATCGACGCCTGGGTGTCGTCAATCTTATTGAGCACGGTGACCGAAAGGCCGATACCGTCGGTGAGGCCCAAGGCCGCGGCGCCGGCGAGCGGATCGAACGTGATGTCGCTGTCGGCCGAAAGAACCACGTTGCCATCAGCCTGGACATTGCCGCCGCTGATATAGGCGCGGGTGTGCTTGTTGGGCTGACTGTAGGCGGCCGAACCGGCGATTCCCGACACGAGTCCGGCGCCCAACGCCCCGGCGGTCGCATCGACATCTTCGTGCGATATAGCCGTGGCGAGGACGTTGTCGCGCGCCCGTACGGACGCGTCGTCGATGTGGGCCGTAACGGTCTTATTGAGCAGGCTAGCGCTCAAGGCGGCGCCGGCCCCGAGGAACGACGCCCCGGCGAAGCCGCCTGCCACGCCGAGTCCGGCGGTTTCATGCTCGGCCCGCACATCGACGTTCAGCTTTGCGCCGGCCGCCGGATTGATCGCCCGAATGTCGGCGCCTTGCCCCACGTAGGCGTCGACCAGCGAATTCATGCGGAAGACGACCGCCGAACCGTTGATGGCGGCGTCGTCGGCCGTGGCGCGGCCGGCCGCATAGCCCAGCAAGTCGTCGCGCGACCCGGCGTTGACGAACACGCCCTGGGTCCCCCCGAGACCGCTGCCGTTGGCGGCCTGGACATTCCCGTCGACGTGCGCGATGACTTTGGAATCGACGTTGGGACTGGCGGCGGCGACGCTGGCCGCGGCAAAGCCGCTCGTGGCTCCGGCACGCGAGATGGCGACCACGCGCGGATGGTCCTGGGCCGACACGAACAAGCTGCGGTCGGTGCTGACGTTCGCACCACGTGCGACATACGCCTGGACGTCGCCGCCGAAATCGAACGCCCCGGCGGCGCCCGCGGCGCCGAAGGCCGGCTTGGCGTCGGCTGTCACCACGTCGTTGCTGCCCTTGCCGTCCAAGTCACCCACCGCAATGCCGACCGTGGAGTTGGCATCGGTGCTGATATTGGCGCCGCCGCCAAAATTGCCGTTACCGTCGTTCAAATAGACGCGGTTGGTAGTCGAGAGATTGCCCGTGACCAGGTCGAGGTCGTGATCGCCGTCCATGTCGGCCAGCACGATCGACTGCGTGAGCGGTCCGATGTCGCTGATGGTCGTGCCGCCGTCGAAGCCGCGCGTGCCGGGCGTCGTGTTCTGGTTCTCGTACAGCCGCGTTCCCGTGGCCGCGTTGCCCACGGCGACGTCCAAATCGCCGTCGCCGTCCGCGTCGCCCACGGCCAGCGAGCGGGTAATAAAGCGGTCGGCGCTTAGGTCCACGCCCGGGTCGAAACTGCCGTCGCCGTGGCCGTAGTAGACGCGGGTCGTGGCCCCGAATGCCAGCGCCGAAGTCAGTCGTTCGAGGTCGACCTGGTCGGGATCGAGGTCCGTCAGATCGACGAGTTCCTTCTCGGCCAGGTCGTGCAGGTCCGTAAGGCCGGAACGGATCAGTTTTCCAAGATCGATTCCGCTGCTCAGCAAGTCGATGGCCTTCACGATCCCCTTGTCGATCAGCGTCCGAATGTCCGTCAGCGGCGTGCTCAGCAGGTTCCCCAGCGTCACGTTGGGGACGCCCAAGTCATCGGCGTCGATCAAATGCTTGCCGGCAAGCTGATCGAGCCGCACCAGACCGGAGTTGACCAGATCGTGCAGCGAGACGTTGCCGGCCCCGTCGATGAGACTGTGTGCCGTGAGCTGAGCGTCCGTCACCAGGCCCGAGGCGGTCAAATCGTTGGCATTGAGCGGCACATCGAGAAAATCGGACAGCCCGACCAGGCCGGTGCGCACCAGATCACGAAGCGAGGCAATACCGGCATTGATGACGTCAGCCACGGTGATGGGCTTGAGCGGATCGAAGTCAAAGCGATCGATGATCGCCTTGTCGACCAGGTCGATGAGCGAGACGAGGCCGCTCTGCACCAGGTCCAGGACGTCGATGGCCTTGTCGCGCAGAAAATCGGTGAGCTGCACGAGGCCCTTTTCGATCAAGCCCGGCAAGTCGAAACCGACGTTGCCGACGATGACGTCCTGATGGCCGTCTCGGTCCAGGTCGGCGGTGGCAACGGCCGTGGTGAAATTGGAGTCGGTGGCGATATCATGGGCGACGGAGAACTTTCGCGTGCCACCCTGTTCCACGAACGGTTCGGCACGATCGCCCGGCCCCAGGTTGACGTACAACCGCGGCGCCTGATTGAGATTGCCCACCACGACGTCCAAATCGCCGTCGTTATCGATGTCCACTACCGCGACGGACGTCGTCTGGTCGGCATCCTTGAAGCCGAGGGAGAGGACGAGATTCGCTCCGCCTTCGGTGATCAAATGGCCGGCGCGTCGAGCTTCCGCCAGCCGGGCGACTGTCACGCTGGAGTCAGCCAGGGGTCGGTCGTTCTTTTCGAATGTGACGTGCTTCGTCACCGGATCGACTTTGACGCGAATCGAATCGGCCGCTCCGGCCTTCGCGTTGGCCAGCCCCGTGTTAACGGCCGCTTGCACCTGGGTGCGGAGAGTGTCCGCGTCGGCATGGGCGGCGGCCGCGAGAGTGACGCGAACGTCCTTGGCGTCGTACTTGAGCACGAGATCGACGGGTGAATTGATGTCGAAGCCCGTCTGCTGAGCGAATAACGCATCGCTGGCGGCCTGCGCTCCCTCGAGCGCGTGGTCGGCCTTGTTGAACACGATGCGGCCGGTGCCATCGATGAGCACTTTGAGATCGCCTGCGATTCCCTTGCCGGAAGCGACAAGCGCCTCGTTGAGCTTTCCTTGAAGCTCATCAACCAGGTCCTGCGGCGTCTTGTTGTCGAGCGTCTCGGGCGCCTTGGGGTCGATGGCAAACGTGATGTCCTGGCCGTCGTAGTTGAGAGTGAGTTGAAGCGGATCGCCCGCGTCATTCGTGGCTACGAGGCCGTCGCGGCGGGCGGCTGCGATAGCGGCTTCCGCCGTGGACGAATCGAGATCGCGCGACGCCGAGCGCAGCACGATATTGCCGGTCGCTGGATCCACAACGACCTCAATCGTGCCAGGGAAGAAACCTTGCGGGCCAAGCTGCGTGTCGATTTGCGCCTGCAGGTCCTGCACCAGATCGTCGACGGTCACGTTGTCGTTGGCGATAGCCGGATCGATCGTCACGTCGAGATTGCCGACGCCGATATCGATGCCGGCCGCGAAGTTCCCCTTGCCGTCGTTCAAGTACAGACGATTCGCCTGGCCGTAGTTGCCCGCAATGACGTCGAGATCGCCGTCCTTGTCGAAGTCGCCCAGTCCTACGGCCAGAGTCAGATCCGGTACGAGCGAATTGTTGGTGACGGTGGGAACGTCCAGGTTATCGAGCGCGCCGAGGATGCTGCCCATCTCGCGGCCGGAGCCAAAGCGGCCGGTGCCGTCGTTGAGATAGCGGCGGTTGAACTGTGCGAAGTTGCCTGTGACGAGGTCCATGTCGCCATCGCCGTCGAGGTCGCCCAATGCGACTGACGAGGTGAGCGTGTCGCGTCCGCCGGCATCTTCACCTGCCACGCCATTGAACGGATCGGTCGTTCCATTGTTGATATAGAGGCGGTTCTGCGGGCCATCGCCACCATCGGCCAACGACGCGGAAACGGAAAGGATGCGCTCCTCGGTGGTCGCGTCGACGCGCAGATCCTTCGGGCTTACCACCGAGGCGCCGTCGCCGATGAAGGCGTGCGCGCCATTGCGGATCGACCCGAGGTCTAGCGCGGCGCCTACGGCCAGAAAACCGACATTCGATTCTGACGAAGCACCCGCGTTCGAGACAACAAACAGGTTCCCGTCGGCATTGATGATCAAGTCATCGACGAAGGGGAGGATGGTGCGGGCGCCGAGCGCGGCCTCGGCCAGCGTGTTGATGTTGTTCTGGTTGACGGAGCCCGCGACCGCGATGCTGGCCTTCGTGGCGGCACCGCCGTCGGAGAACGCCAGCACGGTTCCCAAGTTCGTGGCCAAGAGCGTCACGTCGGTGGTATCGATCGCGGTGTCTTGCGTGTAGGCCCGCGTGATCTCGTCGATGCCGTTGTGAGCGAACGAGCCGCCGAGGCCAAAATGATTGCCGAACGCCACGGCGCCGGCGCCCGCTTCGACAGTCGGCGTGTCGCGGGCATCCAAGCGCAGTTCGTTTATCGCGTCAACAAGGAACGTATCACGGACGTACGACTGCACGCTGTACGAAAGGGAATTGAACGCGACGTCGCCGGAGAAGCCGAAGCCGAAGTCGAGCCCGTGGAAGCGCTCCGGGTTGCCCCCCAGGTCGTCGAGTGAGCCTCCCGAGGCACTACCGGACGCCGAAGTGGTCCACGTTTTCTGATTGGAAGTAGCGTCCAGCCGCACGTCGCGACCGGCAGTGACCAGGCCGCGCAGGCCACCGGTGCCCTGGGGGCCGACCGGAAAGAGCGAATCGCCGATAAAGGCGTGCGTCTTCGAGCGTCCGTCGAGCTCTTCCTCGTCCGCGCCTCCCTCATCCAATGCGCGGGCTTCCGTCTCGACCGTGAAGGCCGCGGCAGCTCCGAAGCCGACATCGTGTCCGGCGGCAATCCCGCCGACGGCATTGACGACGGAGCCAGCGTTTTCGGCGTGCAAGCGAATGTCGCGCCCCGCGCGCACTCGGGCGCGATCCTCGATGAAGGCCAACGACTCGTGCCCAAGGAACACCAGGCCGAACGCACCCTGCACGCCGACGTCGCGAGCGGCGGTGCCTGCCTGAGTGACCTGGAGGATGTCGTTGGTGGTTGCGGAGTGAACGGAAATGTCGCGTGCCGCGGTAACCTGCGTGCGATCGTCGATCGACGCGCGGGCGTAGTTGTCGACAAATACGCCGTTAAAATACCCGCCCACCGCGGCGGCGCCGCCGGCCAGGTTCAGAACCGACGAGTCGAGTCCCGCGAGGTTCGTCAACTGGACCGTGGCCGTGGAGTTGATGGAAACATCCTGGTCGGCGCCGGCGGTGACGACCTCGGGACGCTGATTCACGCGTGCCCCGGCGGAAATGCCTGCCCCACCGTAGTTGTACAAATCCTGATAGTTGACGCCGCCGCCCACTGCCACCGCGCCACCCGCCACCGAACCGGTTGACTGCACATAGCTGGTGCCAATCAAGTCGGCGTCAACAAGGAACGGTGCAAGGAAGGTGCTCAACGGCTCAAGCGCCGTGGCGACGGCGCCTGCCACCGTGTTGGCATCGGTGTATTGATCGCCGATGCGGGCCGTGCCGCTTTCCGTGTCGGTGCTTGTCGCCGCGAAGTCGGGACTGAAGACCGGCACCGGGTTGGTGATCGTCGCGTCGGACGTGATCGACAACAGGTGGGCCACGTCAACCGTGGCGTTGTAACCGACGTATGCCGTCGCCTGGTTGGCAACGCGCGACCAGGCCACCGCGCCGCCGATGCCCACCAGAGCGGCGTCGCTGACGTTGCCAGTGGCGCTGATCTGGAAGGGGTCCGTGGCCTGGGAATGGACGGTCAGACTCCCACCGACGACGATGTACGCGCCGTCATCGATGAGCGCGGCGGCTTTGTTCTCGGTTTCGACGAGCGCCACCGCCCCGGCCAGCTCCACGTCGCCTCCTGGCCCGTTCGGATCGATCGTCTTGCCGTCAATCACCGTGCTCAGATCGATGTCAGCCAGAAACCCGCGCAACGCCTGCACCAACGGGTTGCCCGGATCGGGTGGGGCTGCCACTTGTGCGAAGCTGCGCGTGGCATCGCGCGTGTTCCGTGATTCGGCCTGGACGGTCAGATCGCCGCTGACGGTGACGCTGCCGGCGACCTTGACACTGGCGTCAGACTGATAGGAGCCAAACGCCACGGCGGCGCCGATGCCGGCCACGCTATCAGTGCCCGGGAAGCCATCGGCCACGACGACGTTCGACAAGGAATTGGTGCCGTCGGCCGTAAAGCTCGCGGATTGAGCATTGATCGAAGCCCCCGCTTGAACGTCGACGTGCGAATGGCCCCGCGTCTTGCCGTAAGAGACAGAGATATTAGCCACGTCGCCCAGATCCGGCACGACGGTGCGAACGTCGAGCGTATTGTCGGCGGTGGCTGCAAAGTCGACATTCCGCGCGGCAACGATCACCGAGCCGCTTGCGACAGTGATGTCGGATTGCGGAGACGAGCTGCCGTAGGTAATTCCGAAGTACTTGCTTCGCGTCGTGACGGCGGCATCCGCTGTGGCGTCCGCGCGCAGAATCACGTCGCGCGAAGCATGAATTCGCACGCCTTCGTGGATGTCAATCTGCGAGGTAGCTTCCGAGAGTACGGCCGCCGCCGGGCCGTCGACTTTCACGATCTCGGTTTCGGCGATGTTGCCGTTCAAGCCGGTGTCCGCGGTCGGATCGCCCGCGGTGTCGATCGCCGACTTCAGGGTGCTGGCCTGGGTCAGCAGTCGCACGTCGCGGCCGGCGAGCACGGCACCCATGCCGACGTCGATCGTGCCCGAGGCGTTGGTCCCCAAGAACTTCGCGTTGCCGAGGCTGAGCGACCAGGCCAGATTCTCCGATTCACTGGCCGACAGGGTCACGTCGCCGGCAGCGAACGCGCCGGTGGCATCGCCCGAGAGCGTGGCCCCTGCACCGACGACGATGTCAGGCGCCGTCAGAGCGATGTTGCCGGAATCGGCGACGGAATCGTCCGCGAGCGGGTCTCCCCCCCCCGCGACTTGCCGGGTTGAAATACTGGCGCCGGCCAGCACCTCGATCTGGTCTCCTTCGAGCGTGACATTCTTCAAGCCACCGCTGCCGACCGGGCCTGCGATCACGATCCGGCCCGCCGAAGTCAGCTCTTCGTCGCCGTCCGCGCCCGGCTCGAGCGGCAAAAGCTTCTCGGAAACGGTGATGGCGCCATCGGTGACCGCCAGCACGTGGAATGTCCCGTTGTTAAGCAAAAACCCGCCGGCATGAATCTCTTGCCCGACTTGAAAGCCGTCGGCAATGAAGCTTCCGGCGGATCGCGTGAAGCGATTGTTCGATTCGTCGACCGAGATCGTTGTGGCGCCCGTATCGACAGGGGCTGCGATGATCGTCAGCGAATCGAGCGTCGAGTCACCGTTGCCGATGGCCGACGACACGATCACTGTGCCCGTGAAATGCAGGGTCGTGTCGCCCGTTACGACCAGATTGAGACCGCTCGGCGTCGGCGGCACAACGGGTGGATCGAAGGGGGTAGCCAGCGACGGAATCGTGGCCGACGGCGTCAGTCCGCCCGGAACTTCGTTCGGGTCGGGCGAGGTCGTATCGCCCAAGTCCGGGAAATTCAGCAGTCCATTCTGCCAATCAACGAACAGCGTGCGGAACACGGGGCGGAGGATGTCGCTTTCCCACAACGGATCGTTGCCGCCGCCGGTGAGGTACTTGAAATCGACCCAGCCGGCAACCGGCTCGGCATAGTTGCTGGGGAGCACCGCCAGGGTCGTGGGATCGCGCTCGAGCTGAATCCGCTGCACGTCGAGCGGATCGGTGGTCGATTGCACCCGCACCGGCCCGGCGATCACATCGCCGTCGGCAACGTTGTCCAGCTCGATGCGCAACGTGCCGCTGGTGGGCGTGACGGTGCCGAGCGCATTGAACGCCGCATCGCCGTCGGGAATGTCGGCGCTGAAATTGCGCTGATTGACGACGAACGTGGCGATCGGCACAGGGTTCGCGCCGTCGTAGACGCGATAGGTCGCGTTTGTGGCCGGACTCAACGGCCGGCCACTGACCCTTTGCGTGACGTTTGCTCGCCAACTCGCCTGGATCTCGTAGGGCACTCCGGGCGTAACGGTTGCCGTCCACGACGCATTGGCCGTGGCGGGCCCGGCCGTTTGCGGACCGACGCGATACGCCAGATCGGCGACGATCAGACTGTCGGCACGCCAACCGTGATCGCCGTCGATCAGCTTCAACCAGGGCCGTGCATCGGAAAGCGTCGTCTCGAACGTGCCATCGAAGCGATCGAATTCGACGTTCACGCCCGGCTTTTGCAGCGTGGTCGTCATGATGTCGCCGCCGTGCTGGCCGTTCATGTTCAAGAGCGACCAGTCGTACGGCTGCGCGAGCGGCGTGCCCAGATCGGCAAGCGTGTCGTTCACCAACTGGCTAAGCTGACCGGCGCTGGTGGTTTCGCCGTCGACCGGGTCCTCCTGCAAGAGGAGTAGCTTCGAGAGCGTCGTGGCATCGGCATAAGCGGCGAAACGCGTTTTGTCGAACTCGACGTTCTCGTTCAGCCCGATGGTCGCGTTCGGGTAGAACTCGACTCCTGGGATGTTTTGCAGGGCCGGCTGCAGGACCTCGCCCGTGGCCTGGCCTTGGATACCCAGGTACTGGTCGAGCTTCGCATGGTCGCCCGGCTTGAAGACATTGATGGTCGTCGAGCCGATGGTCACGTTCTTGACGTCCATCTTGTTGGCGAGGCTGGAAAGGAGCTCGACCTGGTCGACGTCCAGGCCGAAACGGTCCTCGACGAGATCCTTGACGAACTGCTTGGGGATTTCCTTGAGCTGGTCGAGCGCGGCGGTGATGGGATTGAGCGCCAGTCGGATCGGCCCCACGATGTTATCGTCGATGGCGTCGCCGAAGCTGCCGATCAGCGTCTGCAGGTTGGCAATCCGCGTGGGCACGCCGAGCATCGGGAGCAAATGATTCGCCGTGAACGAGTCGCTCTTGTCGCCGTCCAGGTTGGGGTCGTCGAGTAGCGCGAGAGCGGCGTCGACCATGCCGATCTTGCCTTCGGTGTCGGCGCGGCCGGGGTCGATGTCGTTCCCCTCGTTGGCCGCCTCCATGTTCTGGATCGTGCGGCGGGCCTGGGCGTCGAACGCCGCCTCGGTGGTGATCAGCCCGATCTGGGCCCAATTCTTGATCCCGTCGTCGATCTCGTCGCGCCACGAGCCGAGATAGGCGACGTAAAGCTCGGCACTCTGTTGAACGGTGGGCGGCGAACCCTGCGTCGTCAAGGCATCCAGCAATCCATCGAAATTGGTGCTTGCCGGCACTCCGAAGGTGGTCTGATACGCGGCCGCGGCAACCTGGAACTGTTCGTTCACCTTGCCACGAAGCTTGATGAATTGGTTGAGCACGACGCCGCGGCTTCCTTGCGTCACCAAGGCCTCGTCGCCGGTGCCGGTCTCGTCCCCCGCGGCCAGAGGCTCGGCCACCGTGAGCGTGTCGGCGGTCACGGTGAGCACGGTGAATGTGCCGTTGTTGCTCCCGAAGCCAAAGGAGTAGATCTGTTGGCCCGGAGCGAAATGGTCGTCCAGGAAGCTGCCCGTGCTGCGCTTGAACTGGCTCGCCGCCGCGTCGACCGAGAGCGTCGTCCGGCCCGTGTCAGCCTCGGCCACCGGATCGCCAGGAAACGGCTTGAGGAGCGCCTCGTAGACAAACCGGGTAGGCACGTCGTAAGGAATGCCCGGCGTCGCATCGTCGCTGACGTCTCCGTCGGGCAGAACGGTGCGCGTGGAATCGAGATCGAAACCCGGCGTGGCGTCGCCAACGTATCCTTCGACGAGGAAGTGGCGCACGCCGTTGGCCAGGTCCCGCTGGTCCTGCACGATATCGCCGACCGCCGGGAACACCCCCTCGGCGAATTCGTTGGCCAGATTGTGGGCAAAATGGTCTCCGGCCGCGTGCGTGGCGTAGCCGTACGTAAAGGCCAGGATTTGCAACCGCTCGTCGGGCGAATAGGCCGGATCGGTCTGCGCCGCCCACGCCATGTCGAAGAGCCGTTGCAGCCAGACGCCGGTGTCGACCGGGTGGATGATGCTCTGACCCATGACGAATTCGGGGAAGCCGTCAGGCCCCACGGCGCCGGCGTTGTAGTACGTCGGATACTTCTCTAGCGCCTCGAGGATCTTGGGGTGGACGGTGTACGCGTGGCCGTCGATCGTGAGCTTGCCGTCATCCATCAGGTCCGTTCGTACGTCCTTGGCGATCTCGGCGTGGGTGTAGGGCTTGAAGGCCACGGCATCCAGAACGCCGCCGGTCGATTCGCTCTTGGCCTCGTCGGCATGTTCAAAGCCGAGCAGGTGACCCGCCTCGTGCGTGACGAAGGAGGCCAGCAATTGTCCATAATCGGCTGCCGTGCGCGCGGCGCTCGCGATCTTGTCGCTGAACGCAAGCGCATTGTCGAGCGGGTTACGGTTTCCTGCGTCGATGCCCTCGGCCAGCCCCCAGTAGTTTCCATAGCCGTCGAATTCGACGCCGCGGCCGCCGATGTAGATGGTGGAGTAATCGCCGCCCGCGGGCTGTTGGTCGGTGAAAACAACGCCCGTGCCGGCAAACGTCCGCGCGAGTGAATCTTCGATCGCTGCCAGAATCTGATTCTCTTGGCCGGCGAATTGCGCCGGCGCGCGAAAGGCGGGCACATTGATGCCCGTCACGCTGACCGGCCCGTCGTAGCGAACATCGGCGGCGCCATCGACGTCGAGGTAGACGGTCTGCAAGGTGGCGGCCGCGGGAGGCGTCTGCCCGGCATCTTCGACGGCCGGTTTGAGTCCGGCGTCAGCCATGGCGTGTACCAGCGGATCGTCCATCGCGCCGGATGATGCCGGGGATATGCTGAGCAAGACCCGATCTTCAAGCTGTTCGATTCCACGAGCGAGCGAGGTTCTGCTGCCACGGCACGCGTCGCGGCGTCCTCCCTCCGCGACGCGTTTCCGGTGAGCACGCTTGGGGCGACTGGCGACCATGGACGACTCCTTGCGCGAACATGATGAACTGCATGGTGAGGCGTGGAATCTGGCCGGACTGGCCTTCCCCGGGCGCGGCCGCGAGAGATGCGGGGGCCAGCGGCGTCCTCCACGCCAAAACCGGCGCGAAAGCCAGAAATGAATCCTTTGAAAGGGATGGACTTGGTGATCCGCCGTCCGTGGCTAGCCCCCTGCATCAGGATGCCCGATAGGTTACACGATCGTTAGTCTCCGTCAACCGAATCGCTACGTATCGGCGAAGCCTTTTTAGGCGGCTGTGGGATGCACTGACGATCTTGACCCTGCTGAAATCCACTTCCTCCTTCTTCAGGAAGCGGAGGGGAAGGACGGTTGCCTCGGCCGCTTGCGAGCTGCCGATCACGAGTCGCTTGCCAGGGAGATCACCAGGGCCATTCTGTTTTTCAAAATGGCGAGGCGGGAAAATGGGACTGGCTCCGAGCATAAACAGCGCAAGTCCTTTCAGACCAACGTTGCGTCTCGGTGCCTGTCCCACTTTCACGCCGGTGCGCCGCCGGCAAGCTTGAATCTGTGAACGGCCCTGGGGAGATCACCCAGAGACTTGATTTCCGAATCGGCGCGAACGGCAGGGCAAGCCTTCTGTCTCAGCCGCGGCCCACGAGTGGCATCTTCGTGGCCATGATGGTCACGAATTGCACGTTGGTTTCCAGAGGCAGGTTCGCCATGTGCAAAACCATGCTGGCAACGTGGTTCACGTCCATCACCGGCTCGACTTTGATCGTGCCGTCGGCCTGGGGCACACCCTTGGTCATGCGCAACGCCATTTCGGTGAGCGCATTGCCGATGTCGATCTGCCCGCAGGCGATGTTGTACTTTCTGCCGTCCAGCGACGTGGACTTGGTCAGCCCCGTGATGGCGTGCTTCGTGGCGGTATAGGGCGCTGAATGGGGGCGCGGCGCCTGGGCGGAGATGGATCCGTTGTTGATGATCCGTCCGCCCATGGGTTTTTGGCTCTTCATCGTCCGGAACGCCTCCTGCGTGCACAGGAATGGGCCGGTCAGATTCGTTTCGACGACGGCCTTCCATTGATCGAAGGCAAGTTCCTCGAGCGGCACACCAGGAGCGCTGATGCCGGCGTTGTTGAACAACACGTCCAATCGCCCGAACTTCTCCTTCGACGCGTCGAACAGCGCGCGCACCGACTCTGGGCTGCTGACGTCCGTGGAAAACACTAGGGCGCGCTCGCCGGCTCCCGATTCCGCCGCGGTCTCGTCGAGCGCTGTCTTGCGGCGTCCGGCGAGAACGACGCAATAGCCGTCCCGCAAAAGCGCCAAGGCGCTAGCCTTGCCGATGCCGCTGCCCGCACCGGTCACGATGGCAACTCGATTGTGCGAGCTCATACGCGAAGTGTCCTCGGATCGTGGTTGAATGAGAACAGGCATCATAACGCAGGCGCCGCCTGGACGACAAAACGGCAGACTCAAGTGGTTCCTAGACGCTTCGGCCGACGCGGCGTGCGTCGTGGCGCGCGAATCAAGCGCCCCCCGTTGATCTTGAGACAGCAGGCGTCGCCTCTGCGCCGCGGACTTGCGGACAGACCTTGCAACGAGCGGCAAGGAAAAGACAGGGCCATTCTGTTTTTCAAAATGGCGAGGCGGGAAAATAGGACTGGCTCCGAGCACAAACAGCGCAAGCCCTTTCATACCAACGCTGCGTCTCGGTGCCTGTCCCACTTTCCCGCCGGTGCGCCGCCGGCAAGCTTGAATCTGTGAACGGCCCTGAAGGAAAAGAGATGTCACTCCGCCGCGACGCGCGTCCCCGCTTCAGCGACAACGCCTTACAACCAAAATGATCGCCGTGACGAGCGGGTCCAACCGTCGCAAATTGCAGCCTTCAGGGACACGGATGCACGCGCCGCGGCTAGCTCGCCAGCCACTTCTTGGCTTCGTCGGCCTCGGCGTGGTCGAAATACTTGATCGTGGCGCTGGTGAACGGCTTGCAGAACTTGGCCATGCCCTCCTGCCACTTTGATTCGCCGACGACGGCCAGCTTCTCGATGTCGCGGAAGTGCTTGACGTCGAACTTGATATCTTCCCACAGGGCGCCCATCTCCCAGCCGTGGAAGTCCTGCATCTCGAACAGGATCCGCACCTTGCCGTGCGACTTGATCAGCCGCTCGACCTCCGGTCCGAACCGTTCGTAGTCCTGTTTGCTGAGCTTTCCGCTGGCGCGGACGACGAGCGTTTTGTTGGCGGCATCCTCACGTAGTTCAACCGTCATCGCATCACCTCGAGTACCTGTTGCGCGATAGTCTTTGCCTTGATTTACCGGACGCAGCCATGCACGCCTTCGCGTGCGGACCGCTCTGTTCCGGGACCGTCAGCCTACCACATTCCGCGCCGGGTCTGAATCGCCCGACGTCAGATTTCTGGCGCCGTAAGCGTCGTGTACGAGGCGACTCCCGTCGCCGACGCGCTCACCGTTGTAGGAGGCATCTCCCGATGCCGACCGCCGGGCGCGTTGGTTTATGGTTTTGCCCGGTTCGTTCGGCATTGGGAGATGCCTCCTACAATAGCGAAATAGCCCAGCTTCTCGTAGAATCCGCCCATGCCTGCGCCCCGTACTCCTGTCACCACCGACATTTCCGGCCAGCTCGTGTTCCTGGGCACGGGCACGTCGGTCGGCGTCCCCGTGATCGGCTGCGGCTGTCCGACCTGCATCAGCGCGGACCCGCGCAATCGCCGCACCCGCTGCGGCCTGGTGCTGGGGCTGCCTGCGGGCGTGCTGTTGGTCGACACGCCCACCGATCTGCACAGCCAGTTATTGCGGGAGCGGATCGGCCTGGTGCACGCGGTGCTATTCACGCACGAGCACGCCGACCACGTCTTCGGCCTGGACGACGTGCGGCTGTTCCCCTACTACCTGGGGCACAAACTGCCGCTTTATTGCGAGGAGTCGGTCGAGACGCGGATTCGCAAGTCGTTCGACTACGCGTTTGCCGACGCCGCTAGTGGGTATCATGCCGGCGGCGTGCCGCTGTTGGAGTTCCGGCGGATCACGACCGAGCCCTTTGAGTTGCTGGGGGCGCGCGTCGTGCCCATTCGCCTGTTGCACGGGCGTTTCGAGGTGCTGGGATTTCGCTTCGGCAACGTGGCCTACTGCACCGACACCAACAAAATTCCAGACGAAAGCTGGCCGCTGTTGGCGGGCCTCGACGTATTGGTGCTCGACGCCCTGCGGCAGAAGCCGCACGTGACGCATTTCGGGCTGGCCGAGGCGATCGACGTGGCGCAGCGGGTGGGGGCGAAGCGGACGTTTTTCACGCACATGTCGCACGACCTGGAGCACGCGGCCACGAACGACCTTTTGCCGGCCGGCATGGAGCTGGCGTACGATGGTCTGAAGATTCCGCTGACATGAAGCATACTCCCTCTCCCCTTGCGGGAGAGGGCCGGGGTGAGGGGTAAAAACAAGACCCACTCGAGTTTGCGAAAGGTCGATCTGCAACTCCGAATCTGCTTGACTCTGTGGTTATGAGCGCTCCCGACAAAACCAAACTCCTCGCGCGGCTTCGGCCCTTCGGCCAGGAGCATTTGCTGCGATTCTGGGACGAGCTGACCGACGCCCAGCGTGCGGCACTAGCCGGCCAGATCGACGGCATTGATTTCACCCAGATCGCCACCCTCTGCCGGCAAGCCACGTCGGATGCACCGCAGGACGCGCAGGCGGTGGCCGAGCGTGCCAGCGAGGCCGAGCCGCCGCCGGCCATCCGCCTGGCCGATCAGCGGGCCGGCGCGTCCGCCGCCGACGCCCGCCGCCGCGGCGAAGAAGCACTGCGGGCCGGAAAACTTGGCGTCGTCCTGGTCGCCGGTGGCCAAGGGACGCGCCTCGGCTTTGATCATCCCAAGGGGCTCTACGAAATCGGGCCGGTGTCGGGTGCCTCGCTCTTTCAAATCCTGTTCGAGAAGCTGCTGGCCCGCGGCCGCCGCTACGGCGTCCGCATCCCGCTCTACCTGATGACGAGCCCTGCGACGCACGACGAGACGCTCGCGGCGCTGGACGAGCCCAAGCGGTACGGCCTGCCGGCCAAGGACGTGCTGGTGTTTTGCCAGGGGACAATGCCGGCCGTCGACGCCGCGAGCGGCCGACTGCTGCTCGAGGACAAAGGCAAGCTGTTTGCCAGCCCCGACGGTCACGGTGGCATGCTCGCGGCGCTCGACCGCTCGGGTGGGCTTGCCGACATCCGCCGCCGCGGCCTGGAGCAGTTGTTCTACATGCAGGTCGACAATCCGCTGGTCGAGGTGTGCGACCCGGCGTTTATTGGGTATCACCTTGCGGCCGGCTCCGAGGCCTCGACGCAAGTCGTCCAAAAGCTCGATCCGCTGGACCGCGTTGGCAACGTCGTGTCGATCGACGGCCGCGTGCAGATCATCGAATACAGCGATCTGCCGGAAAACGTCGCACGGTTGCCTGCCCCCGACGGGTCGCTGAAGTTATGGGCGGGCAACATCGCCGTACACGTGTTCGACGTGGCGTTCCTCGCGCGGATGAGCGAACACGGCGGCCGGCTGCCGTTCCACATCGCCCGCAAGATTGTGCCGTATATCGACGACGCAGGCCATGCGGTCGAGCCGGAGAAGCCCAATGCGATCAAGTTCGAGCGGTTTATTTTTGACTTGTTGCCGGCCGCGCGGACGGCGCTCGTGGTGGAAGTGGACGAGGCGGCGGCCTTTGCCCCCTTGAAAAATGGGCCTGGAGCCAAGCGCGACACGCCCGAGTGGGTTCGCGGCCAGATGGTGGCTTTGCACCGCGGCTGGCTGGAAAAAGTGGGGGCCACGGTGGCGAACGGCGTGCAGGTCGAGATCAGCCCGCTGTTTGCCTTGGACGCCGCGGAGGTGGCCACGAAAATCCCGCGGGGCCTGCGCGTGACCGCGGACCGATACTTCCGCTGATGACACGGGAGGGCGAGGCTCCTGCCGAGCCGGCGCCCGCGCAACGTGCCGGCTCGGCAGGAGCCTCGCCCTCCCACTTTTCGCGTTTAGGTAGACCTTGCAAACGCACCTGCCGGAGACACATAAATGCCATTTGCTTTGGTCATGGCGGGCGGCTCCGGCACGCGGTTCTGGCCGCTCAGCCGTGAGGCGCTGCCGAAGCAACTCTTGAACCTGTTGGGCCCGCGGTCGCTGCTTGCCAGCACGATCGATCGCCTCGATGGGCTGGTCCCGCGCGGCGATGTCATCGTGGCGACCGGCGCGAGACTGGTTGGCGCGGTGCAAGAGCAATTGCCCGACTTCTCGCCGGACGCGATCCTTGCCGAGCCGTGCAAGCGCGACACGGCGCCGTGCATCGGCCTGGTCGCCATGCTAGTCGAAAAGCGCGCTCCCGAAGCGACGATGGTGGTGCTGCCGTCGGACCACGTGATTCGCGATGGCGCGGCGTTCCAGGCGGCCGTGCGGCAGGCGTTCGCGCTGGTCGAGGAGCGACCCGGTCGTCTGGTGACCTTCGGCATCCGGCCCACGTACCCGGCCGAGAGCTTTGGGTACCTCGAGCGGGGCGAACCGGTTGCGTCCATGGGGGCGGGGGCCGACGGGCCCGGCAAAGCCTATCGCGTGGCGCGGTTCCGCGAGAAGCCTTCGCTCGACATCGCGCAGCAATATGTGGCCGCCGGCAATTTTTTCTGGAACTCCGGCATCTTCGTTTGGAAAGCCCGCGCGATCCTAGCGGAACTGGCGGCGCGACAGCCGGAGATGCACGCGCTACTAGAGCAAATCGCGGCGAGCCACGGAACGCCGGGCTTCGACGCTGCCCTGGCGCGAGAATTTCCAGCGGTCCGCGCGATTTCCATCGACTTCGCCGTGATGGAGCACGCGGCCGACGTGGTGATGATCGAGGCCCCGTTCGACTGGGACGACCTGGGAAGCTGGCAGGCGCTGGCCCGGCAGCGCGGCGCCGACGAGCACGGCAACACGGTCGTCGGCCGCCACCTGGGCGTGAAGACCCGCGGGACGACCGTGTACAACGCGGACGATGGCGGCGGCCATCTGATCGTGACGGTGGGCGTCGATGACCTGATCATCGTCCACGCGCCCGACGCCACGCTCGTGGCCAGCAAGCGCGACGAGGAGTCATTGCGCCAGGTGGCGAAGCTCATCGCCGAGCGCGGCTGGCGGGATCACCTATAATTGATGCGTATGCCGTAGAGATCTTCGCTGCCAAACGATCGAGCGCGCCCCATCTCAGTGCCAACGACCAACCAACCAAATGCCCCTTCACCCGGCCGCGTTGCCGGCATTGACTTCGGCACGGTCCGGCTGGGGATCGCGCTATCCGATGCGCGGCGCTCGATCGCCAGCCCCTTCGCGAACTACACCCGCCGCTCTCCGCCGGTCGATGCGGAGCACTTCCGCCGCCTGGTGGCCGATGAGGGCATCGCGCTCTTCGTCGTCGGGCTGCCGGTGCATCTCGACGGGCGGGAAAGCGCCAAATCGCGCGCGGCGCGGCGCTTCGGCCAGTGGCTGCACGAAGCGACTGGCGTGACGGTCGAGTTCTTCGATGAGCGCTTCACCACCGCCGAGGCGGAGCAGGCCCTGGCTGTGGGCGAGTTCACGAAGAAAAAGCGCAAAGCCCGGCTCGACATGCTGGCGGCGCAGATTCTGCTGACGGCGTATCTCGAATCAGGTGGCGCCACCGATGCGCCCGCCGGCCTGGACGACTGACTCATGGCGAAGCTGGTCATAGGATGCGGATATTTGGGCCGACGCGTCGCCGACCGGTGGCGCGCGGCTGGGCACGAAGTGTTCGCCGTGACGCGTTCTCCCACGCGCGCCGCCGAATTCGCCCACGCCGGCCTGCAGCCGATCGTGGCCGATTGCCTGCGGCTGGAGACGCTCGCGGACCTTCCGGCGGCCGACACCGTGCTCTATTCGGTGGGATACGACCGCGAGCAGGCTCACGGGATCGAGGAGGTCTACCTGCACGGACTGGTCAACGTGCTGGGCGCGCTTCCAGAGGCGACAGGCCGCGTGATCCACACGAGCTCGACGGGCGTCTACGGCGACTGCGCGGGGGATTGGGTCGACGAGCAGACGCCCTGCTTTCCCGACCGCCCGGGTGGCCGCGCTTGCCTGGCCGCCGAAGAAGCGCTCCGTGCCCACCCGCGCGGCGCGAACGCCGTTATCCTACGATTGGCCGGCATCTACGGTCCTGGCCGGGTTCCGCGGGCCGAGACGCTGGCGTCCGGGCGTCCGATTCCGGCGGCGCCCAAGGCATGGCTCAATCTGATTCACGTCGACGATGCGGCCACTGTCATCCTGGCCGCCGAGACGATCGCCGGGCCGCGTGTGTTCGTCGTGTCCGACGGGAATCCGGTCAGCCGGCGCGAATACTATCGCGAGCTGGCGCGATTGATGGGCCTCGTGGAGCCGCGGTTTATCGAGCCTGCGCCCGCCTCGCGCCTGGCCCGCCGCGCCGCGGGCGACAAACGCGCGAGCAACGCCCGGCTGGTCGACGAGCTTGGCATTCGCTTCGCGCACCCGTCGTATCGCGAGGGTCTGGCCTCGATCCTGGCCAGCGGCTGAGTGGCGCGTGCGGTGACTGATCGACTTAACTGCATCGGGGAGGGCGAAGCTCCTGCTGAGCCGGTGCTACCGCATCTGTGGCGCCGCGGCTCGGCAGGAGCCTCGCCCTCCCGAGCGGCCGCATCCCGCGATCGCGAGTCGCGCTTCCTGGTCCTTGTCGCTTTGGGGGCTTGGACTTAGAATCGTGGCGTCCGAGCAGGGGGCTTGCCACGAATGCTTGTCGCCCTAGGCGGCTCGACGTGCAACATACAGACGGCCGCTCACCCAGCGCGGCACGTGTCCCATCCTGATTTCCGAGCACGACAGGACGTTCCCCCATGCTAGAGCGGAAGCCCGTCTTCCCCCACGTCGTCGAGATGAACTACCAGGCCGGCGAACGCCTGGGGTGCAACGTCTACCTGGTGTACGACGAGGCGGAGTGGCTGCTTGTGGACATCGGCTTCGACGAGACGGTCGACGAGATCGTGGAGATGATCCGGCAGCTCGATTTCCCGCTCTCCAACTGCAAGACGGTCATCGCCACGCACGCCGACGTGGATCACATCCAGGGGCTGGCCAAGGTCAAGCAACTGCTGAAGACCACGGTTACCGGCCATCGCCTGGCCGCCGAGGCGCTGGCCACTGGCGACGCGATCAAGACGTTTGCCCGCATCGACGCCCAGAACATTCACCTCGATATGCCGCCGGTGAAGCTGGACGCGCTGGTGGACGAGGGGGACACGATTTCGGTCGGCCGGCTGCAACTCGAGGTGTGGCACACGCCCGGCCATACCGACAGCCAGCTTTCGTTCCGCCTGGGGAACCTGCTATTGAGCGGCGACAACATCTACCGCGACGGCTGCGTGGGCGCCATCGACGCCCACCACGGCAGCGACATCGAGGCCTTCCTTACGTCGCTACGCCGCATCCGGGCCAGCGACGTCGAGTGGCTGCTACCCAGCCACGGCCCCATCTTCCGCAAGGACAACGCGGTGATCGACCGCACGATCGCTCGCCTGGAGGGCTATCTGCACATGGCCGATTTCGGCACCTGTGCCGTCGACTGGCCGCTGATGGACGAATGGGACCAGGAACTGGCGGAAGGGCGGATGCCGCAGGAAGACGCGGCAGCGCCGTCGGCGGCGAAGGGGTGAACGTTCGGTAGGCTCGAAGCACCGTCGCGGTGCTTCCGCGCCCGACCCACCTGGAAAAGGGAAACCATGACGGATGCTGCGGCTCGCTAGCGGCTTGCGGTCGAGCTTGGGCGGCGTTTTGGCGTGGTCGCGTGGCGGCAAAGTTTACCAGCCTTTTCCTTGTTGCCGATAACGAGTTGCAACTCTACCGGGTTTGCCGGATATTCCCTCAATGCGGCTTGTAGGGGCGGCCGATTGTTGTCTGGTAGAGACCCAGCTTGTCGCCGCCGGGATTGGACAGGGCACGCCATTCGGTTCGTGCCCAGCCGGCCGCCGCGCCTTGGGTGAGGGGGGATTCACGATGGTTCGCCGCAGCATGCTGGCGGTCGTCTGCGCGCTAGTGGCGTGGAGCGTGGCTCCGCGCACGGCCGAGGCGCAAGAGCAGGCCTTCGGCCGGCAATGGGCCCGCAGCTACAACACGCAGGACTGGGAGCGGTTCTACCACTACCCGTACCTGTGGTATCCGCAGAACTTCTGGAGCGCCGATTACTATCGCAGCTCCGAGAGCCTGTACTACCGCTATCCGCCCGAGATGCGGATCCCGGTCTACAATCGCCGTTGGCACAACGAGTATCCGCAGGCCCGCAAATACCACTGGGGCCATCACTTCATCTTGGATACGTTCTAAAGAGCGCCAATGATGAATGCGCGAATGATGAATGATGAATGAGACGTGACGGCAACTGCCCTTCATCATTCATCATTCCGCATTCGCCTCATAACGTCCCCTTCGTGCTGGGGATGCCGGTCATGCGCGGGTCCGGTTCGACGGCCATGCGCAGCGCGCGGGCCGTGGCCTTGAAGATCGCCTCGGCGATGTGGTGGTTGTTGCGGCCGTGGTGCAGCACGACGTGCAGGTTCATCAGTGCGTTGGCCGCCGCCGCCTGCCAGAAGTCCTGCACCAGCTCGCTGTCGAAGTCGCCGATCTTCGCCGCCGTGAAATCGGCCTTGAAGACAAACGCGTAGCGGCCCGACAGGTCGACCCCCGCGGTCACAAGCGTCTCCTCCATCGGCAGCGTGAAGTGGCCATAACGGCGTATGCCCGCTTTGTCGCCCACCGCCTGCTTCAGGGCCTGGCCGAAGCAGATTCCCACGTCCTCGACCGTGTGATGCTGATCCACGTGCAGGTCGCCCTTGGCCCGGACGGTCAGGTCGAACGCGGCATGGCGGGCCAAAAGCGCGAGCATGTGGTCGAAAAAGCCGACGCCCGTGGCGACGTCCGAAGTGCCAGAAGCATCCAAATCGAGGGCGAGCTCGATCTGCGTTTCGGTGGTCTGGCGCTCGATTTTGGCCTGGCGCGTCATACAGCAACCATATCACGGAATAGGAGGTTGGGGGTTAGGGGGCTTAGCCGCCGCGGCTACGCGGCGTATCCGCAAAGCGCGCGATTCTAGCGGTGAGGCTTGGCGCTTTTGGGAAAGCCTCGTCGGCGTTCCTCGCTATACCGCGCCAGCGCGCCTTCGATCACCGGCAACGTGGCCGCGGCGGGCTGGAACTCTTCGACCTCGACGGCCTTGCCTTCCAGCGTCTTGTAGTCCAGGAAGAATCGTTGCAGCATCGCCAGATGGTGGGTCGGCAGTTGGCCCGCTTCGCGGTAGCTATTGTATTCCGGGTCGTCGAGCGCCACGGCCAGCACCTTGTGGTCGAGCTTGCCGCTGTCGATCATTGTCATCAGCCCGATCGGCCGCGCCCGCACTAAGGTCAAAGGCGCGACGGGCTCCTGGCACAGCACCAGCACGTCCAACGGGTCGTCGTCGTCGGCGAACGTCTGCGGAATGAACCCGTAGTTGGCTGGATAGTAGACCGCGGAGTACAGCACGCGATCGAGCTTCAACAGGCCCGTTTCCTTGTCGAGCTCGTACTTGACGCTCGAGCCCTTGGGGATCTCGATGACCGCGGTGAACTCCTGGGGCGAGTTGGCGCCGGGAGTCACGTCGTGCCAGGCGTGAGTCATGCGTGGGGATTGGGGACTAGGGGGTCGGGATTAGCGATTGGGAAGTTTAGCCGCGCGGCGACAGTAACCGCGGCGAGGACTCGCGCGGGTCCTGCCCGCTGGGTGAAAGCGTCAGACCATAGTCTTAAGCAGCGCGAGGCAGGCGTCAATCTGATCGTCCGTGCCGACCGAGATTCGCAGCCCGTCGCCCCACCCGGCGTAGTCCATATAGCGAACCAGGACGTGGTTTTGCTTGAGTTGCTCGTACAGCGTTCGGGCCGAACGCCCGTCGTGCGTGGCCCAGACAAAGTTTGCTTGCGACTCGACCACCGCAAACCCGAGCGCCCGAAGGCCGGCCGTCAGGCGGACGCGCGTCGCCAGGATGCGGGCGCGGTTTTCCGCAAGCCAGGCTGAAGCGTCTATGGCTGCCGTGGCGCCGGCGATCGACAGCGCGTCGCAATTGTACGAGTCCTTCACTTTGCGCAAACCCGCGATCACCTGCGGCTGCGCCACCAGGAAGCCAAACCGCAAGCCCGCTAGTGCATACGATTTGCTCAGCGAGCGCGAAACCAGGATATTGTCGCTCGCCGACACAAGCGCCAGGCAATTCGTCTCGGCAAAGTCCACGTAGGCTTCGTCGACCAATAGCGGACACGGCAACCGCTCGGCCAATTCCAGCACGCGCTGGGGCCGGATGATCGTGCCCGATGGACTGTTGGGGTTCGGCAAGAGGGCCAGCCGCAGGCCGTCGGCCGGCCGCAGGAAATCGTCCGAGAGCGACCAGTCGGCGGCGAAGTGCACTTCCTCGCTGCGCGCCCCTTGGATCTGGGCCAGCGTCTTGTAGAGGATGTAGCTGGGATAGGGCAGCCGCAAAAGCTCGCGCTCGCCGACAAACGCGCGGGTCACGAGCGTCAGGATCTCATCGCTGCCGTTGCCACACAGGATTCCGTCCGGGTCGACGCCGAGAACCTCCCCCGCCCGTTGGCGAAAGGCGGTGGCGAGCGGATCGGGATAGCGCGACAGGCCTCGTTCGAGCGTGGCGCTGATCGCCCGCGCCACGGCCGGCGACGGCGGGTAAGGGTTTTCATTCGTGTTGAGCTTGATGAACTTACCCGCCTGCGGCTGCTCGCCGGGCGTGTAGCCCACCAGCTCGTCGATGTCGCGGCGGAAGTAAGACATGCGAACGAAATGATGAATGCGGAATGATGAATGCTGAATGAAGAGCCCCACGCATCCGATTCACGACTGGCTCTTCGGCACACGGATCTCGACGCTCGCGTAGTGCGCGGTCAGCCCTTCGCGGTCGGCTAGCACGCGCACGTCGCCGGCCACGGCCGCCAGCCCCGCGGGCGTATAGTGGATCACACTGGTGCGCCGCAGGAAGTCGTTGGCCGACAACCCGCTGGCAAATCGCGCCGTGCCGCCGGTCGGCAGCACGTGCGACGAGCCCGCCACGTAATCCCCGACGGCCACCGGGCTGTACTCCCCGAGGAACACGGCCCCGGCGTGCCTGATCTTCTTGAGCAATGACTCGGGGTCGCTCGTCGCCAGGTGCAGATGCTCCGCAGCGATCTGGTCGGTCACCGTAGCCGCTTCATCAGCGTCATTTACTAAGATCAACGCACCGAATTGTTCCAGGCTGTCGCGCGCCAGCTCGCCGCGCGATGCGCTTGCCAGTTGCCGTGCAAGTTCCTCGACCACCCGGTCCAGCAACCGCTCATCCCAACTCACCAGGACACTGGCGGCGGGCGAATGTTCGGCCTGGGCGATCAGGTCCGCCGCTACGAAATCGGGCCGAGCCGCGCCGTCGGCGACGACCACGATCTCGCTGGGGCCCGCGATCGCGTCGATATCGACCTGCCCGTAGACGAACTTCTTGGCAAGCGCCACGAACAGGTTGCCCGGCCCCACGATCTTGTCCACGGCCGGCAGGCCCTCGACGCCGTAGGCCAGGGCCGCCACGGCCTGCGCCCCGCCCAACCGGTACACTTCGCGGATGCCGAGCGCATGGCACACGGCCAGGATGTCACGGCTGTAGGCCCCCAGCGGCGTCGGCGGGGCCACCACCGCCAACTCCTTCACCCCGGCCGCTTGGGCCGGCACCGCGGTCATCAGCACGGTGGAAGGGTAAGCGGCCGCGCCGCCCGGTACACAGATCCCCACGCGGTCCAGCGGCAGGTAGCGCTCCCGCAGCCACACGCCGTCCGTCCGGCGAATCTCGACATCGCGGTGCAGGATCGCCGTCTGGAATTCGAGGATGTTGCGCCGTACGCGATCGACTGTCGCCAGGAATTCGGGAGCTGCCTGGCGGTGCGCCGCGACCAGATCCTCTTCCGGCACGCGCAGCGTCTCGGCCGTCAACTCGGCTTTGTCGATCCGCGCGGAATAGTCCAGCACCGCGGCAAGCCCGTGCGCCTGGACATCGCGGCAGATCCGCTCGACGACGGCGGCCGGCGAAAGCGCCTCGCCAAAGACCGCAAGCGTCCGCGCACGCCCCGCCTCGCTCACCACGTCGCCGCGCGGGCTCAGTCGCTCGCGCAGCGCGGCCAGGGCCGCGCGAAAACCATCGCGGCGCGAGTCCAATCGCGTGATGTGCAGTGTCGTGGCGTTCATCGAAAGATCCGCGGAAGCGGACGAAGCTTCAATTGTGACCGCTGACCCACCAGAACAAAAGCCCCGGCCGGCGCTCAACAGGGTCATTCTGTTTTTCAAAATGGCGAGGCGGGAAAATGGGACTGGCTCCGAGCATAAACAGCGCAAGTCCTTTCAGACCAACGTTGCGTCTCGGTGCCTGTCCCACTTTCCCGCCGTTGCGCCGCCGTTCAGCTTGAATCAACCGCTTGCAAGAACGGCTGGCCGCGAGCTTGGGCAAGGAGGCCTCGCTTTTTGTCCCGTCCGGCACCATGTCGAACCAGATCGCCGTACGCGTGCACTGCCGGCTGGGCGAGGAGCTGCTCTGCGAGGCGCAATGCCACATCTACAACTACGAGCAAGGGGGGGCTGCGCAGCTCAGCGGCGTCAGCGCCCGCGCGGTCGAGGGAAAATACGGCGTGTTGGACCCTGCGCAATTGACCGCGATGCCGCGGAGCGGCGACAATCCGCATTATCCGGTGACGCGGCTAGTATGCCTGGAGAATACGCACAATCGCGGCGGCGGCCGAGTCCTTCCGTACGAGAGTGTGACGGGGATCTGCGGCTGGGCCCGCGGCCAAGGGCTGGCCACGCACCTCGACGGTGCGCGGCTGTTCAACGCCGCCGTGGCCAGCGGTATCGAGCCGGCCCAATGGGCCCAGCACTTCGACACCGTCGGCGTTTGCTTCTCGAAGGGGCTGGGGGCGCCGATCGGCTCGGCACTCTCCGGCACGCGGGCGATGATCGACGCGGCGCTGCGCCATCGCAAGGTCTTTGGCGGCGGAATGCGGCAAGTGGGCGTCATCGCTGCGGCGGCCCTCTACGCCCTGGAGCATCACGTCGAGCGCTTGGCCGAGGATCACGCCAACGCGCAATTGTTGGCCGGCGCGATCCGCGCGCTACCCGGCCTGGAACTGCGCCCGCCGCAGGTCGAGACGAACATCGTGGTGTTTCACGTCGCGCCCGAATTGGGAACGGCGCCCGAGTTCGCCGGGCGGCTGCGCGACCGCGGCGTGCTGGTGCACCCGTTCGGCCCTCAGTTGTTGCGGGCCGTGACGCATTTAGACGTCAGCCGCGCCGACATCGAGCGGGCGGTGGCGATTTTGGACGAAGTGGTGCGCTCTCGCGCGCCGTCCCCGTCGTCGTCAAGCAAGGCGCGTAGCGCGTACGCGTGACGAGAGATGTAGCTGCGGGTACACGTTTGCTAACACACCCCCGCCAGCTCGGTGGCCCGGCGAACACGGCCGATTCCCAGCACGTAGGCCGCGGCCCGCAGGCTGATGTTTCGCGTCGCCGCCAGCTCCCACACACTCTCGAAGCTATTGGTGAGCACGCGATCGAGCTCTTGCCGGACGCGATTCAAGTCCCAGCGGTAATGCTGGCGGTTTTGCACCCATTCGAAGTAGCTGGCCGTCACTCCGCCCGCATTGGCCAGGATGTCCGGAAGGATGATGGCGCCACGTTCCTGCAGGACGTCGTCGGCATCCGGATAGATCGGCGCGTTGGCGGCCTCGACGATGATGCCGGCGCGGACGGCCTTGGCGTTCTGGGCCGTGATCACTCCCCCCAGGGCTGCCGGGATCAGCACGTCGACATCCAGCGCTAAAAGCTCGGCGTTGCTGATCGCGTCCGCCTCGGCGAAGCCGGTGAGACTGCCGTTGTGATCCAGCGCGTATCGCAAGAGCGCGGGTACGTTGAGACCGTCGGCGCGGTAGAAGCCGCCGCTGGCGTCACTCACCGCGACCAGGCGGTAGCCTGCCTCGCCCAGGAACTTCGCGGTGTGCGAGCCGACGTTGCCGAACCCTTGGATCGCCACGCGGGTGTCGCCGGGCTTGCGGCCTATCCGGCCGAGCAGCTTGTAGGTCAGGATACCCACGCCCCGGCCCGTGGCCTCTTCGCGCCCCGGCAGACCAAACAGCTCGACCGGCTTTCCGGTGACGCAGGCCGGGCTGAAGCCATGATACTTGGCGTACTGATTCATGAACCACGCCATCACGTCGGCATTCGTGCCCATGTCGGGCGCGGGAATGTCCACGTCGGGCCCGACGAGATCGTGGATACCGTCGACGAATCGGCGCGTGAGCAGTTCCAGCTCGCGGCGGCTGAACTGCTTGGGGTCGATGGCCATGCCCCCCTTGGCGCCGCCGTACGGCAAGTCGACGACGGCCGTCTTCCAGGTCATCAAGGCCGCCAGCGAGCGGATCTCGTCCATGTCGACGTCGGGATGGAAGCGCAGGCCTCCCTTCATGGGCCCGCGGGCATCGTCGTGCTGCACGCGGTAGCCGATGTAGGTGGCGACTTCGCCGTCGTCGCGCTCGATCGCGACCTGCACTTGCACTTCCCGCTTGGGGACCAGCAACAGGCAGCGCATGCTCTCGGTGAGATCGATTTGATCGGCAGCGCGATTGAAGTAGAGCTGCGTCGAATCGAAAGCCTTCATGAAAGGGCCGCCTCTCCCGGTTCGATTGCGTGGGCCGCCTCGCCCAGGCGTGCAAAGGCACCCAGCGAGCCCAAAAATCATATCCCCCTGACCACGGCGGCTCAAGGACGCCCCGCAACGCGGCAGGGCCGTTCACAGATTCAAGCTTGCCGGCGGCGCACCGGCGGGAAAGTGGGACAGGCACCGAGACGCAACGTTGGTCTGAAAGGACTTGCGCTGTTTATGCTCGGAGCCAGTCCCATTTTCCCGCCTCGCCATCTTGAAAAACAGAATGGCCCTGGGCAACGCGGCGTACTGCCCGCGAGGGAAGCGTCGCACAGCCCCGGCTGGCGCTTCGCGCTAACGTCCACGTTGGCACGGTTCGGGCCGTGGACTTAGACTAAAGATCGACCAAAAAATAACTTCCTGATTCTCCGACCCCTCACCCTGCCCCTCTCCCACAAGGGGCGAGGGTATTGAGGCCAGGGTCATTGTGTTTTTCAAAATGGCGAGGCGGGAAAATGGGACTGGCTCCGAGCACACACAGCGCAAGTCCTTTCAGACGAACGTTGCGTCTCGGTGCCTGTCCCA
Organism: Planctomycetia bacterium; assembly: GCA_016191115.1. Taxonomy (GTDB): domain Bacteria; phylum Planctomycetota; class Planctomycetia; order Pirellulales; family JACPPG01; genus JACPPG01. The sequence continues at coordinate 44,078 of JACPPG010000032.1, forward strand.
CTTTCCCGCCGGCGCGCCGCCGGCAAGCTTGAATCTGTGAACGGCCCTGGGTATTGAGGCGAAGTTGTTTTGCGGTCGATCCTCGCTGGCGAGGAACTTTTTGGGGCGTCTTGTGGTCCTTCGGGATGGCCGTCGCCGGCGCGACGCCATTTTTGCCGTCCAGGGGCCTGCGAAAGAAGCGTCGATGGGCGTCAAAGTTCAAGAATTCTGGCAGCTCCTCGTCGCCAGCGGCCTTTACGATGAGGAGGGCTGTCGACGACTCTCCGACGCCTACGCGAACGTCAAGCACGCGGCCACCGAGGGGACGAAGCCCCCTTCGCTGCTCGACTGGCTGGTAAGTACCCGTGCGCTGAGCCGCTACCAGGCAAAAGTCTTGCTGGCGGGCAAGCCGGGGCCATTCTCGTATGGCGACTTCACGGTACACGACCATTGCCGGACGGGCCGGCTGGCCGGTTTGTTCCGCGCCGTGCATGGCCCGACGAAGTGCCCGGTGATTTTGCGGTTTCTGGCCGGTCCGGCGGTGGTCGAGCCGAAGTGTGCGGCCGCGCTGGACCGGCGCGCACGTGCCGCAGCAGCGCTTACCGCGGCGACGCCGCACCTGGCGCGTTTCTTTGGCGTCGTCGATCATGAGGGCTACAAGTTTTGCGTCGTCGAAAACCTGGTCGGGCAATCGCTTGCCGAGCGGCTTGCAGCGGGCGCCGCGATACCGGCTGATGAGGCCCTGCGCGTCGTATGGCAAGTCGCGCAGGCGCTACGGGCCGTGCACGCCGCCGGCCTGGTGCACGGTGCGATCCGACCGAACCAGATTTGGCTGTCCACCGACGGCAGCGCGAAACTGATCGACTTCCCGCTGGCCTGCGACCCGCTCTCGATCGACACCGTGATCGTCAGCGACCACACCTGGCAGCCCGAGGAACTGGAATATCTCGCCCCTGAATGCGTCGGCGGAAAAGCGCCGACGCTGGCGGCGGACATCTACAGCTTGGGCCGCGTGCTCAAGCGATTGCTGGCGGCGAACGACGGAAAATCACGACTGTTGGACCAGGTGAACCCCGCCGCGTCGGGTCCCTTGGCCGCGATCGTGTCGCGCATGCTGGCCGAGCAACCTTCGATCCGGTTTGCCGACGCGGCGGCGATGGCAGAGGCACTATCGCCGCATATCCCGCCAGCGGATCGCGATCGGCCGCCCCCCGGACAGTTGCCACGCGAAGAGGCCCTAGGGAAATGGTTCGATGCCGCGACGCCGACGCCGACTCTGGCGCCCAGTGCGGCGCCCGGCCCGGGAGCCGTGGCTCTCGCGGCCGAAGAGATGGCCGCGGCGCCGGTGATCGCGCGCCGGCCGGCGTCGCGCCGCCGCCATCTGGTGCCGGTGCTGGCCGGCATAGCCGCGGCGCTAGTCGTCCTTGTAAGCGGCGTGGCGGTCTTGTTCTGGTCCAACAGCGCGAAGCGCGTGACGAGCGAGGCGCCTGTCGTGCAAACACGCGGCCCGACCGCCACGGCAGACCTTGCCGACAATGCCGGCACGCCGTCAGGCAATGCCGCTCCGGACGTGCAGGAGCCCCCGGCGCGGACCGCAGCCAAGGCGCCCGCCGCCGACGGTGCGGTCGCGCTCTCGGGCACTATGTGGGCCTCGCCGACACAGGGCGCGCCGCTCGACCTGGCATACATGCCGCCGGGCGCGGAAGTCATTGTTGCCCTTCGTCCGGCTGAGTTGCTTCGGCACGCCGAGGGCGCGAAGCTTCTCGACCCGCGCACGATCGGCCCGATGGCCCAATGGTTCAACGGCGATTTGGCGGCGGCTGCCGGCGTTCCGCTAGCGGAGATCGAGCAGGCATTGGTGGCGATTTTGAACAGCGCCGACGGAAGGCCGCGCGTGGCATTGGTCGTTCATTTGCGCGAGCCCGCCGCCGAGGAGTCATTGCTCACGGCCTGGGGGAGTCCGCAGCCGAAAGAGCAACAGGGCGTGAAGTTCCACGCCAAGGGGGACCGCGCGTACTTTCTACCGGCGGCTGCGGCGGGGCGCACGATCGTCATTGGGCCGGCGGACGTGATCGCGACCGACATAATTCCCGCCGCCGACGCAGCGCCTGCGCTGCGGCGCGAAATGGAACTGCTGCTGGCCACCAGCGACGGCGATCGCCACTTGACGATCCTCGCGGCGCCCAACGTCCTTTCGACGGGTGGAGACGCGTGGTGGCCGGGCACACTCGCGCGCCTAAGGACGGCGCTCGACTGGCTGCTGTCGGGGCACGATCCGGGTGCGGCGGCCGCCGGGAAGCCGAGCCCAGACGGTGCCGCTGCCGAGCAGAGGGAGGTCGATCTGTCGAGCCAAGGCATGCCCAAGGCCGTCCTGGCCAGCTTCCACTTGTTGGACGAGGACTTGTTTCTCGAGGTGCGCGTGGCGGCCGAGGCCGCGCGCCCGACGACACTCGCCGAGCAGTATGCCGATCGCATGGCCGGCCTGCCCCGCCGCGTGTCGGACTATCTGCGGACGCTTGCGCTATCGGACTACAGCCGGGACGTGCTGTGGGAGTTTCCGCGGATGGTCGAGCAGTTGCAACGGTACACGGTCACCGGGACGGACCGCCGGCAGGTGGTGTTGCGGGCCTATTTGCCAGTCGTGGCCGCCCACAATCTGGCCCTGGGAAGCTACCTGGCGGTGATCGAGTTGCCACGACCGGCGGGGGCCCCGGGCGGCCGCCCGGCCGCCGGACCCGTTCCGGCGACCCCCGCGGCCGAGCCTTTGGCAACGCGTCTGACGCGGAAGATGTCGCTGGTGTTCGACCGTAACGCGCTGGAGAAGGCCCTGCAGTTGGTAGGGGAGGAAGTTGGCGCGGAAGTGGTCATTTTGGGGAGTGACCTGCAAGTCGAGGGCATCACCAAAAACAAGTCCTTCGCGCTCGCGGAGCGAGACCAGCCGGCGGAGGAAATTTTGCGAAAAATCATGCTTCTGGCGAGCCCCGACGGTAAGCTGGTATATGTGATTAAACCCAAGGAGGGGACCGCCCAGGAGGCGCTATACATAACCACCCGCGCGGCGGCGCGCGAGCGTGGCGAGTCGCTGCCCGAGGCGCTTCGCGAGAAGTAGGAACGGACCGGAACAGGCTGGGACGTTTTTTGTCCCGCATGGGGAACGCGAGCCGTGGAATTGTTCGCGATTACCTGCACGACGTGTCGCGCCCGGCTGAAGGTGCGCGACCAGGCGGCGATCGGCCAGATTCTCGCCTGCCCCAAGTGCGACAGCATGGTGCACGTCGTGGCGCCACCGGGGTGGAAGCCGGTCGCCGCGCCACCCCCGATCGCGGCGATTGGCGCGGCCGCGGCCAGCAGCGCCGCCGGCGACACGGTTTCGACCGGGAGCACGATCCGCCTGCCAGCGCCGCTCGCGGCGCCGCCTTCCACGCCAGCAACGGCCGCTGCATCGAGCGCGCCGCAAGTCGAGGCCCCGCCAATGTCGAGCGCGGCGCCCGCCGCCGCCGGCCCGTCACACATCGCGGCCTGGACATCGTCGGCCTACAGCCACGTCGCGCGGAATTGGCTCATATGGACCTGTTCGCCGGTGGCGGCGATGGCGATCGCGCTCGTGGGGTGGATTGTGTTTCGCCCCAGCCCGGTCGAAAAGGTGGCACGCGTAGCTGACGGCGCCCAACCGGCGGTCGTTGCCTCGATCGACGGCGCCGCTGCGCCAGTTGACACCGATGTTGATCCGCGACCAGAGCCGCGCGATTCCGGCTCAGGGCTCGCCTCTGCCGTGGTCGCAGGGGCCGCCGCGGAGATCGCGCCCGCGTCGCTGGGCGAAGATGCTGCGGCGGACGAGGCGAGCGACGAGCCGACCGCGATTGTCACCGACGCGGATGAACCTCGCGACGGCGAAATGCCTGACGAGATCGCCGACGCCAGCGATCCGCCGGATGCGTCGGCCGAGGACGCGCCGCCCGCGGCCGCCGCCCCCGTCGCGCCGCGGCTTCGCTCGCCGGTCGACGTGCAGGCCCGGCTGGCCGATCCGCTTCCCAGCGTCAACTTCCAGCGCGTGGCGCTCGCGGACTTCTGCGACTTGATAGCGCAAATGACCGGCGTGCCGATCACGCTCGACATCGACGCCCTGGCGGCGGCCGGCATACGAGCAAGCGACCCGTTGAGCGTGCGGATGAACGACACGACGGTTGGCGATGCGCTGGCCGCGGCGCTCGCCGAGCGCCAATTGGTTTACGTCGTTCTTGGCCAGCACATCGTCGTTGGGCTGTCGGCACTGCGATCGGCGGAGCTTGCCGTCGCGAAATACGATATTCGCGACCTGGCGGGCACTTCGGCGGACGAGGCTGCCCACCTGATCAACGTGGTCACCCGGTTCGTCGACCCGAAATCGTGGCAAGACCGCGGCGGCAGCGGCGGGATCAAGATCGCCGACGGCCAACTCATTGTGGAGCAAACGCCGCTCGCCGAGCGGCAAATTGCGACCCTTTTAGACGCGCTCCGCGCGGCGCGCGGCATCGCGACCGGAGGCGCGGCGCCACGCAACGCTGCGCCCCTTGCGACGCGTTACGCGGGGGCTAAAGCCATGCTGGACAAGCACGTCACGGCCAACTTCAGCTTGCCGGCGCCCTTGGCCGACATACTGGCGTGGCTCGGGCGTTCGACCGGGACGAGCTTTTTGATCGACGTCGGTTCGCTCGAACACGCCGGACTGTCGCGCGACCTGCCGGCAACGTTCGTCGTGAACGATCAACCTCTGGAGGAAGCCCTGGGGGCACTGCTTGAGCCACTCGGTTGTGCGTTCCGCATCGTCGACGGGCGGACGTTCCAGGTCTACGCACGCCAAGCCGGCGGCGCCGCCGAGCCGCAGGAACTCGAGCTGTACGCCGTGGGCGACTTGCTGGTCCGCGGCGTGGATGGCGCGCGGATCATCACGTTTTTGCGCGACAAAGTCGATCCGAAATGTTGGGCCGACGCCGGGGGGGCCGGCGACATCGAGTTCGACGCCCGCGGCAAGTGCCTCATCGTGCGGCAGAGCCCCGGTGCTCAGATGGCCCTGGCGAAAGTGCTGGCCGGGGTTCGCGAAAAGAGCGCCAAGCGGCGCGAGTAGATTCGCGGCCATTCGGCGCCGCGGTCCGCGTTGGCCCCCGTTCCACGTTTCCTTGGCCCGCCGGCCGTTACAAACGCGGCGTTTCTGCGCTTGTAGTGGTAGAAGGAGGACATACCCACCCGCCCCGTGCGGAAAAAGCGGTCGAACCGCCCTGGGGGCGTTGGCGGAAGGCCAAAAATATCGTCGCATTCCCTTGCGGCGCTTGTCGCTTGAGCGCAGAATATCGACATGAACGCCCGGCATGCGACCTACTGGTTCTGGTTTTACTTTACCCCGATGGGTCGCGGGGCCGGAGGTCGTATCTAACCTCACGCGACAAAACGAGACGCATAAGCCCCGAGACCCAAGCTGGTCGGCGGGGCTTTTTTATTGGCTTCGCCAAACCCAATTGAAGCGCGCACGCCCACATAGGAGCAACCAAGGTGATCGTCGTGATGAAAAAAAACGCCACCACAGAACAGGTCGAGCACATGGTCCAGCGGATCACGAGCCTGGGCATGAAACCCCACGTGCTGTACGGCGTCGAGCGGACGGTGGTGGCCGCGATCGGCCCGGAGCGCGACGGGCTCAAGGAAACGCTGGAGGCCGGCGTCGGCGTCGCGGAAGTGCTGCCCATCCTCGCGCCCTACAAAATGGCCAGCCGGGAGATCAAGCCGGAGACGACGGTCGTGCGGGCCGGCAGCCTGGCGGTCGGAGGAAATCGGATCGGCGTCATTGCCGGGCCGTGCTCGGTGGAAAGCGAAGAGCAATTGCTCGCGACGGCCAAGGCCTGCAAGGCGGCGGGGGCCACGGCCCTGCGCGGCGGCGCCTTCAAGCCCCGGACTAGCCCCTACAGTTTCCAGGGACTCAAGGAAGAGGGGCTGAAGCTCTTGGCCGCCGCCCGCGATGCGACAGGCCTGGCCGTCGTCACCGAGGTCATGGCCACCGAGGACGTGGACCTGGTCGCGCGCTATGCCGATGTCTTGCAGGTCGGGGCTCGCAACATGCAGAACTACCGACTCTTGGAAGCGGTGGGCAAGGCCGATCGTCCGGTGCTCTTGAAGCGCGGACCCTGCGCCACGATGGAAGAGCTGCTCTTGGCGGCCGAGTACATCCTCGACGCCGGCAACCCGGACGTGATGCTCTGCGAGCGCGGCATCCGCACGTTTGAGTCGCACACGCGGTTCACGCTACCCTTGGCCACGGTCGTGTACCTGCACGCCAAGACGCATCTGCCGGTCGTGGTCGATCCGAGCCACGGGACGGGGCACACGTACCTGGTGCCGCAGATGGCCGCGGCCAGCGTGGCCGCCGGGGCCGACGGCCTGATCCTCGAAGTCCATCCCGACCCGGAGAACGCGCTTTCGGACGGCTACCAGTCGCTGACCTTCGACCAGTTCGAGCAGACGATGGACCTGTGCCGCCGCGTGGCCGAGGCACTCGGGAGAAGCGTCTGACAAGACCGGCGCGAGTTTCCGGCGCCCACCGGATTTCGAACCACTAAGGAACGAAGGACATCAAGAGGAACGCAATGTAGATGCTTGGCGGCGGCGCGTAGCGCCCACCCGGCGCTCGCCAATGGCAGTGACTGCGAGAAAACATCCAGCGTCTGTCGTCATTGGCCGCGGCCAGCGGCGTCAGTTCCTTCGTCCCTTCGTCGTGCGTTACGACACTCCTTGCTGATCATCGGCCTTGTTTTTCCTTTCCTCACTGAGCGGCAGTGGGAATGGATTGCCGCCGGTGATTAGCCGCGCTGGGGCGTTGCGGCTCGTGTAGTTCCAGGCCCATTGCATCAGGACCAATAGCCGGTTCTGGAACCGCACGATGTACATCAAGTGGATGAACAGCCACGTGGCCCACGCGAGAAAGCCCGAGAAGCGGATGCCGCGTATGTCCGCCACGGCCTTGGCCCGCCCGATCGTGGCCATCGTCCCGCGGTCGTAATAGCGAAACGGCCGCACTGGCTTTCCCTGCCGCCGCAGTCGCAACACACGGGCCACGTGGCGGCCTTGCTGCATGGCCACGGGCGCCAGCCCCGGCAGCGGCTCGCCCGTCTGGTGGCTATAGTGCGCCAGGTCGCCAATCACGAAGATCTCCGGATGACCGGGGAGCGACAGGTCAGGTTCCACCACCAGCCGTCCCTGCCGGTCAAGCGTGGCGCCGGTGCCTTCGGCCACGATCTTCCCCAGGGGTGACGCGGCGACGCCGGCGGCCCACATCACGGTTCGCGCCTCGATGCGCTCGAGTTTCTCTCCGCACCGCACCGTGACCGATTCCGGCTGGATGTCCGTGACGAGCGCACCGAGTTGTAGGGTCACTCCCAATCGGGCGAGCGCTTGGGCAGCTTTCGTCGACAGCTTGGGATAGTACGTCGGCAGCACACGGTCCGCCCCTTCCACAAGCAGGATCCTGGCCGACGCCGGGTCGAAGTGGCGGAAATTCTGCCGTAACGTCCGCCGCGACAGCTCGGCGATCGCGCCGGCCAGCTCCACGCCCGTCGGCCCGGCGCCCACGACGACAAATGTCAGCCAGGCGGTGCGGCGGGTTGCGTCCGGCTCGCGCTCCGCGGCCTCGAAGGCCAACAGCACGCGGCGGCGGATCTCCGTGGCGTCTTCCACCGTCTTCAGGCTGGGCGCCAATGGCTCCCATTCGGGATGGCCAAAGTAATGGTGTGCCGAGCCAGCGGCGACCACCAGCGCGTCGTAGGGGACTTCTTCCTCGTGCAAGACGACGACGCGGCGGGGCACGTCGATGTGCCGCACCTCGGCCAGGAGCACTTCGACGTTCGGATACGACTGAAGGATCGCCCGCAGGGGCGAGGCGATATTGGCCGGCGACAGCCCACCCGTGGCCACCTGGTACAAGAGCGGCTGAAAAAGGTGGAAATTCCGCCGGTCGATAAGAGTCACTTGGAGCGGCTCGCCGGCGAGTGCCCTGGCCGCGTTGAGGCCACCAAAGCCGCCGCCGATGATCACAATCCGGTCCTGGGACATCGCCTGGGTGCTCCTAAGCCAAGGCCTGGCGCCCCCGTTTTTCGGCCTGTGCCCTAGGGGGACGCGCGCACGCCGCCGAAAGTATAATTCAAAGCCGCGCACCGGCGGCAGATCTGATGCCCCGCGTGCGCGCAGGACACCAGGGAGGGCGAGGCTCCCGCCGAGCCGTGTGCGGCGAGTGATCGTCCCTCGAACGGTCGGCTCGGCGGGAGCCTCGCCCTTCCAATCAACGACAACCTGCGAATGGCCACAAACCGCGAAGACCTGCCGTTTGACGTTCATAGCCTGGCCTTCGTCGAAGGCCTGTACGGCGACTATGCGCGCGATCCATCGAGCGTCAGCGACGATTGGCGGAAGCTCTTCGACGCGGTGGCCAAGCGCGACGGGCCGTTTCTGCGGCATCCTCGGAGCGGGCCTTCCTTCCGGCCGCGCAGTCTGTTCAACCCGGCGGGCGCCAATGGCGACAGCCGCGCGCTGGCGGCGAGCCCCGCCGTGTTACAGGAGCGACTTGACCAGTTGGTGCGCGCCTACCGCGTGCGCGGTCATCGTATTGCGAAGCTCAACCCGCTGGGCGGGCAGCCGCCGCTCTTGGCCGAATTAGACCCGGAGCACTACGGCCTGTCGGCGGCCGATATGGATCGGTTGTTCTCGACGGCTTCGATCGGCGGCGCCGATCAGGCCACGCTGCGGGACATCCTCAAGCGGCTGCGCAACACGTACTGCCGGTTCATCGGCGTGCAGTTCATGCACATCGACGACCTGGACGTCCGCGGCTGGCTGCAGGAGCGGATGGAGCGCTCCGAGAACCGGCTGAAACTCAGCCGGGAGGAGCAGTTGAGGATCCTCACGTGCTTGACCGACGCCGTGATCTTCGAGGAATTCATCCAGAAGCGGTATCTGGGCGCGAAGAGCTTTTCGCTCGAAGGCTCCGAAAGCCTCATCCCGCTTTTGGAGCTGGCGATCGAAAAGGCGGGCGCCGAGGATGTCGACGAGATCGTCATCGCCATGGCCCACCGCGGCCGGCTGAACGTGCTGGCCAACGTCATCGGAAAGAGCCCGCAGGAGATATTTCACGAGTTCGAGGACCTCGAGCCGCAACGGAATCGGGGCCGTGGCGACGTGAAGTACCACCTGGGCTACAGCGCCGACCGCCTCATGTCGAGCGGAAAGAGTGTCCATCTGTCGCTGTGCTTCAACCCCAGCCACCTGGAGTTCGTCGACCCGGTGGCGGCCGGCCGCATGCGGGCCAAGCAGGACCGCGAGCGCGACAGGGAGCGCCGCCGTGGGCTGGTGCTGATGATTCACGGCGACGCGAGCTTCGCCGGCGAGGGCGTCATTCAGGAGACGCTCAACTTGAGCCAGTTGCCCGGCTACACGACCGGCGGCAGCCTGCACGTGGTCGTCAACAACCAACTCGGCTTCACCACGCCGCCCGAGCAGGGACGTTCCAGCACCTACGCCTCGGACGTGGCCAAGATGCTGCAAATCCCCATTTTCCACGTCAACGGCGAGGATCCCGAGGCCGTCGCCCAGGTGGTCAACCTGGCCCTCGATTTCCGCCGCCGCTACCAGCGCGACGTCGTGATCGACATGTATTGCTACCGCCGGCGCGGGCACAACGAAGGGGACGAGCCATCGTTCACCCAGCCGCTTGTGTACAAGGAAATCGAGGACCGGCAAAGCGTTCAGGAGACGTATCTCGAGCGGTTGCTCATGTTGGGCGGCGTCACGCGCGACGAGGCCGAGAAGATCGAGAACGAAAGGCGCGAGCGCCTCGAGCAGGGATTATCACTGGCGCGAAACCCGACGTACGTGCAGCCCGTCCAAACGCTGGGCGGAATCTGGAGCGGCTACCTGGGCGGCCGTGAGGCCGACGTGGACGAAGCAAGGACCGGAATGCCGGCCCCCCGCCTCGGGGAACTACTCAGAGCGCTTGCGCGCGTGCCCGAGGGGTTCCACGTCCACGAGAAGATCGCGCGTGGACTGGCGCGCCGGATCGAGATGGCCCAGGGCAAGCGGCCGCTCGATTGGTCGGCCGCCGAGGCCTTGGCCTTCGCGTCACTATTGACCCAGGGCGTGCCAGTGCGGCTGACCGGCCAGGATTCCGAACGCGGCACGTTCAGCCAACGCCACGCCGTATTGCACGACGTGGAGAATAGCGCCCAGTACGTGCCCCTTGCCCATTTGGCCGACGACCAGGCCGCGGTCAGCATCTACAACAGCCCGCTGTCGGAAGTCGGCGTGCTGGGCTTCGAGTACGGCTATAGCCTGGATTGCCCCGAGGGCCTGGTGCTGTGGGAGGCGCAGTACGGCGACTTCGTCAACGCGGCCGACGTGATCGTCGACCAGTTCATCACCAGCGCCGAGGACAAGTGGCGCCGGCTCTCCGGGCTGGTCATGCTTTTGCCGCATGGACTGGAAGGCGCCGGGCCGGAGCATTCGAGCGCCCGGCTGGAGCGCTTCCTGTCGTTGGCGGCGGAAGACAACGTGCAGATCGTCCAGCCGACGACTCCGGCCCAGTTGTTCCACGTGCTGCGGCGGCAAGTGGTGCGACGATGGCGCAAGCCGCTGGTGGTCATGACGCCCAAGAGCCTGCTGCGGCACCCGGCGGTCACCTCCACGCTCGACGACCTGGCGCGCGGCACGTACCAGCGGGTGCTCGCGGATCCCCAGGCGTCGGCCGAGAAGGTGCGGCGCGTGCTGATTTGCTCCGGGAAAGTATATTACGACCTCGTCGAGAAGCGCGGCAAGCTTTCGCGAGACGACGTGGCCATCGTTCGGCTCGAGCAGTTGTATCCCTTCCCGCACCGCGAGCTGCGGACCGCGCTGGCGGCGTACCGGGACGGGACGCCGGCCGTTTGGGTGCAGGAAGAGCCGCGGAACATGGGCGCCTGGCGATTTCTGCACGAGGAACTGGGGGAAACGCTGTTCGACCGGCTGCCCTTTTCAGGCGTCTATCGCGCGGCGAGCGCCAGCCCTGCCACCGGATCAACGAGCAGCCACCGCATGGAACAAGAGGAGCTGGTCGAGGCCGCCTTTGGCGGCGTGTGAACGCGCGCGCCCCCGATATCGTATTCTTGTCCTAACTGCCGCCTGCTGCGGGCGGTTCCAATGATGAATGCGGAATGATGAATGAAGGACTTTGACGGCAACCGTTTCACGGGCGTCCTTCGTTGACTGCCTGCCACCTACTGCCACCTACTGCCTACGATTAGAACCATGCCGCTGGAACTGAAGGTGCCACAAGTCGGCGAATCGATCACCGAGGTGCAGATCGGCGCGTGGCTGGTGCGCGTCGGCGAGCCGGTGAAGAAAGACGCGCCGCTGGTGGAGATCGAGAGCGACAAGGCGACCGTCGAGCTGCCGGCGCCGGCCGACGGCACGGTGTCGAAAGTCTTGAAGCAGCGCGGCGACATGGCACGCGTCGGCGAAGTGATCGCGTATATGGAAGCGGATGGGGCGGCGACCGGCGCTGCGGTGCTGTCTGCTGCCGCGCCGACCGCGGATGCCGGTGAGTCGCGGCCGGCGGAGGAGAGACTGTCCGCGTCCACGGCGACGCCGGCTAAGCCGCAAGCGGAGGCACAGCGGGAAGTTGCTGCTACGGCCCCTTCCGAGGAGACTCCGGCGCCGCCCAAGCAAGCGCCGGTAGCGCCCAAAGCCGTCCCCGCCGCGCCGCGCGAAGCGCCAAAAGCCGCGGCGCCCGCGTCCGCGCCGCAGCGGCCGACTGCCCGACCCGCCCCGATGCAGCCGCGCAGCCGCGTCTCGGAGGTCGAGATGCCCGGCGCGCATCCATCGACGCGGGCCCGCGGACACGAGCGCGCCGACGGCGCGCCATCGGCGTCGCAGGACGAAGCCGGCCGCGAGGAAGAAGTCGTGCCGATGAGCCTGCTGCGTCGGCGCATCGCCGAGCGGTTGGTCGAGGCGCAGCAAACGGCGGCGCTCTTGACTACGTTCAACGAGATCGACATGTCAGCGGTGATGCAGTTGCGCACCGACAACCGCGAGCAGTTTTTGGCGGAATACGGCGCTAAACTGGGGTTCATGTCCTTCTTCGTGAAGGCGGTCGTGCAGGCCCTCAAGCAGGTGCCGGTCGTGAACGCCGAAGTCCGCGGCACCGACATCGTTTATCGCAACTACTTCGATATCGGCATCGCCGTCGGCGGCGGCAAGGGCCTGGTCGTCCCGGTCCTGCGGAATGCCGAACGCATGAGCTTCGCCGAAATCGAGCGGGCCATCGCCGATTTCTCCGATCGGGCCCAGAAGAATCAATTGAAGCCGGAAGAGCTGCAAGGGGGCACGTTCACGATCTCCAACGGCGGCGTGTACGGCTCGCTCTTGTCGACGCCGATCGTCAACCCGCCCCAGAGCGCCATCCTCGGCTTGCACGCCATCCAGGAACGCCCCGTGGCGCGGGCCGGGCAGGTAGTCATCCGACCGATGATGTACGTCGCACTCACCTATGATCACCGCGTGGTCGACGGCCGGGAAGCCGTGACGTTCTTGAAAAAGGTGAAGGAGCACGTCGAAGAACCGGCCCGGATTCTCCTCGAGCTGTAGTCGCGCTCGCCGCATCATCGGCACGGTGTTTGCTTCACGCTGGGACGAGCAGCGTCGAGTGATTCTCGGCGCAGGCGCGGAAGTGAAATTGCGCATCTAACTTGGATCGGAGGGAGAGAATCATGCCTCGCGGCGACAAATCGAAGTACACTGACAAACAGAAGCGAGAGGCCGAACACATCGAAGAGGGATACGAGGATCGCGGCGTACCAGAGAAAGAGGCCGAACGGCGCGCCTGGGCGACCGTGAATAAGATGGAGGGAGGCGGTCGCAAGCCCGGCGGCTCGGGGCGCGGCAAGGCCCGCAACATGGCCCCGGCTAAGAAAGGTGGCCGCCTCGGCGGCGCGGCGTCGGCCGCTCGTCCCAAGCAGCAGCGCGTCGCCAGCGCCAAAAAGGCCGCGCAAACGCGGAAGCGCCGGGCCGCTCACTCTGGGAAATGAAGCGGCTTCCTAGCGGTCGTTTGCCAGCCGCGAAACCGCTGCCTTGCGGCCGCGCGGAAGGCCGGGTGTCCTCGCCGGAATGGGCACGGGACGCTCAGGCGGCCGGTCCGATTGTGCGCCGCCCTCCGGCAGAGGTGGTTGTTTGCCGTCCACGCCGGACTTTCGTTCACCACTGTCCGGCCCTGGCTTCACAGCCGGCGGGCGCTCGGCGCGGATCGCGTCGGCCGCCTTGTCGACCGCCTGACGCGTCTCCTCGGCCGCCTCTTGGGCGGCCTCTTTCATCTTTCCCGTGTGAATCGTGATATCGGTCTCGCCGGGATGCCTCCTGAGGGTGATCATACCCAGCGCGAACAGCACCACAACAACGACCACTAAGGCCAGCAGGACCCTCGTTCCCAAAGACAAATGCATGACGATCCCCCCTCCGCCCTACGCCACGACACGTACTCGTTCCCCCGATCGCATGTGAGTCGCAGTTTGCGTGCCATCGAACGAGGCCAATTCTCATTCGTCGTCTGTCGTGGGCGTAGTGCCGTCAGCGGGGGGCGGTAATGCTCCCCGCCTTTCTGACCGGACAGCCGGCTGAAGACTGGTCTTTACCGTGTGCCGCCCTCGGGTATCGTGTTGTGAGTTTCCGCCCGCCTTCGGCCGCACCTGACAGGATTCCAAGACGATGCAGCGCGGTATCAGCCTGTTGGGGCTGGCAGTGATTATTGGGCTGGCCTGGCTGATGAGCTCGCACCGCCGCGTGGTGAGCTGGCGCGCCATCGCCGGCGGACTCGTCCTGCAGTTCGCGTTCGCGCTCGTGGTGCTGAAGACCGCGCCGGGCGGGCAGTTGTTCATGTCGTTCGGCGACTTGATCACGCGGCTTCTGGACTTTGTCGAAGTCGGGTCGGTGTTCGTCTTCGGCCCTTTTTTCCACGAGTTCCCCTTTGTCTGCAAGGTGCTGCCGACGATTATCTTCTTCTCGTCGCTGATGTCGATCATGTACTACTACGGCGTGATGCAGTGGATCACCAAGATGTTTGCTGTCGTCATGCAACGGATCATGAACACCTCGGGCGCCGAGAGTCTCGCCGCGGCGGCCAACATCTTTGTCGGGCAGACCGAGGCGCCGCTCGTGATCCGGCCCTATCTGGCCAGCTTGACCCCGTCGGAGCTGATGGCCGTGATGGTGGGCGGGTTCGCCAACGTGGCCGGCGGCGTCATGGCCGCCTATGTGAGCATGGGCATTAGCGCCGGGCACCTGGTCACGGCCAGCGTGATTTCCGCGCCCGCGTCCTTATTATTGGCGAAGGTCATGCAGCCCGAACTGGGCGAGCCCGTCACGCGCGGGCGCGTGCGGATGCAGGTGACCCATGGTTCGGTCAACGTGATCCATGCGGCGGCCAGCGGCGCGGCCGACGGACTGAAGCTGGCGCTGATGGTGGGCGCGATGCTGATCGCGTTTCTGGCTTTGATCGCCATGGTCGACGCGGGAATCGGATTCGCCGGCGAGCTGGTCGGCTATCGGTGGTCGCTGGCGGCGATACTCAGCTACGTCTTCGCCCCGCTCGCCTGGGTGATGGGCGTCGAGCCGGCCGATTGCCTGAAGATGGGGGAGCTGCTGGGCAAGAAGATGGTGGCCAACGAATTCGTGGCCTACAAGCAGCTTTCCGAATGGCTGCAGCCCGATTCGCTCGTGAAGCTCAGCCCGCGATCGCAGGTGATCGCCACGTACGCGCTGTGCGGCTTCGCGAATTTCGCTTCGATCGGCATTCAGATCGGCGGCATTGGCCCGCTAGTGCCGGAGCGCGAGCCGGAGCTGGCGCGGCTGGGATTTCGGGCGATGCTGGGCGGCACGCTCGCCTCGTGCATGACGGCCTGCATCGCCGGCACGCTGCTTTAGGTGGCCGCAGGTTTGATCCGCGGATTACGCGGATTTCGCTGACAATGACACGACAATTATCCCTTGGCGGCACCCTTGGACGCGCCGCTTGAGGCGGTCACTCGACACTCAGCTCCTCATTCATCTGCGAAATCTGCGCAATCTGCGGATCATCGTTCCTCGCTTCATCAGTCGCGCAGCCGGAAGCGATCCGGGAGAAGATCGGCAAGTTGCAGCGTCCGGACTTGGCTCGGCTTGCGCGCGTCGACCAACAAGATCCAAAGATCGCGGCAGAATTCCGCCATCACCTGGCGGCAGGCGCCGCAGGGCGTCACGGCTTTAGCGCTGGCGACGGCTAGCGCCTTGAATTCTTGACGCCCGCCGGCGACGGCACTTTGGATCGCCACCCGCTCGGCGCAGATCGTCAGTCCGTACGACACATTCTCGACGTTGCAGCCGGTTACGATCTCGCCGTCATCGCACAAGAGCGCGGCGCCGACCTTGAACTTCGAGTATTTCGCATGAGCGCGCTTCCGCGCCGCGAGTGCCGCTGCGACCAGCGTCTTACGCTGCTGCTCGGTGATCGGCTCAGGCCGTTTCATGTCAACACCGTGATTGGCCACGTTCAGACAGATCCTGGTCGTTCATCCCTGAAGCTCGTCCGCCACGACGCCCAGCACGATTTGGCGTAGTCTCGGTTCCGCTGCTTCTGCGACCGCCACGATAGCCTCCGCGCTCGCCGGGCGCAACGCATCCGGCAGGCACACGTTGGTCACCGTCGACAGCGCCAGCACCCGCAGCCCGATCTGCGCCGCCACGATCACCTCGGGCACGGTCGACATGCCGACCACGTCGGCGCCGATCGCGCGCAAGAATCGGTATTCCGCCCGCGTTTCAAGGTTCGGTCCCTTCAGTGCCGCGTACACGCCCCGATGCGCCGCGAATCCTTCCCGCCGCGCGATCTCTAGCGCGCGGCTGGCAAGTCGCTCGTCGTACGGACCGCTCAGGTCCACGAAGCGATCGCCTTGGGCGTCGTCGTGCGGCCCGAGGAGCGGGCTGTCGAACAGCAGATTGATGTGGTCCTCGATCACGACGATATCGCCCTGGGCGTAGTACGGATTCATGCCGCCGCTGGCGTTGGTCAGGATCAACGCGCGGGCGCCCAGCGCCTTCATCACGCGCACCGCGAGCGTGGTGTCGGCGAGCGAGTAGCCCTCGTAGGCGTGGCATCGCCCCTCCATGGTGACGACAGGCACGCCGCATAGCGTCCCACATACGAGCTGCCCCTTGTGCGAAAGCACGGTCGAGCGCGGGAAATGCGGAATTGATTCGTAGGGGATCGTCGCCTCGGTGTCGATCTGCGAGGCGAAGCGGCCCTGGCCGGTCCCCAAGATGATGGCCGCGCGGGGCGCGCGAGCCCATTGCCCGGCGATGGTCGCGGCAGCGTCGTCGATCCTGGCGGCAAGGTCGAGCATTGATCAATATCCCGATGCCGCAGGGCGATCGGCGGCCGGCACGAGCAGCGGCTCGGGCGCGCTAGTGCCGATGCGCGTGGCCCCCAGCTCGCGCATCCGCACGGCATCGGCATGCGTGCGGACCCCGCCGGCGGCCTTGACCTGCATCGTGGGCCCGGCGTGGCGCTTCATCAGGGCCACGTCGTGCTCGGTGGCGCCGCGATAGTTGTATCCCCCGCCCGGTTGGCGGACGAAGCCGTAGCCGGTCGACGTCTTGACGAAATCGGCCCCCGCCTCTCGGCATACTTCGCAGAGCTTGATCTTCAGCGCGTCGTCGGGCAGGAAATCGTTCTCGAAGATCACCTTGACGATCGCGCCGGCCGCGTGGGCCGCCTCGGCGACTGCCCGGATGTCGGCCGCGACATAGTCCCAATCGCGCGACAGGACCTTGCCCACGTTGACCACCATGTCGAGCTCAGTCGCGCCCTGGCGGCAGGCCGCCTGAGCCTCGAAGACCTTGGCCTCGGTCAAGTTGCCGCCGTGCGGAAAGCCGATGACCGTGCCCACCGCGACTTGCGAGCCAGCCAACAATTTGGCCGCCAGCGGCACGGCATAGGGCTTGATGCACACGCTGGCGCAGCCAATCGCGATGGCGTGCCGACAGCCATTGTGCAACTCAGCGTCGGTCAGCACCGGCGGCAAGAGCGAGTAGTCGATCATCCGCGCGATCGTGGCGTCCCACATCATTCGCACTTCCAAACGCGCTTCTCTCGCCCCAAGGACCGGCAACACGGGCACCAATATACGCCAAAGACTCGACAGGTGTGCTAGTCTTATGGCGAACGTGACCGCGGTGCGTTCGGTTCTTATGGTTCATTAGGTGAGTTCGGGAGGGCGAAGCTCCGCTGAGCCGGAGGAGTGCGAGCGATGGTCCCTTTGGCGCTGCGGCTCGGCGGGAGCCTCGCCCTGCCTCGCCCTCCCGACACGAGAACGGACGGTACGAATTGTGCGTGCCCCAAAGCAGGGGCCGCAACGAAGTCCCTTCGGCGCGACTTGTGATGACCCTCAAGACGTATCGCGAGAAACGAGACTTTGCCCGCACGCCCGAGCCGCGCGGCGGCAAGCCAGCCGGCCGAGCAAAGCGGCCGCGGTTCGTCGTGCAGAAGCACGACGCCACGCGCTTGCACTACGACTTTCGGCTGGAGATGGACGGGGTGCTCAAAAGCTGGGCCGTTCCCAAGGGGCCGAGCCTCGACCCGGCCGAGAAACGTCTGGCTGTCGAAGTGGAGGATCACCCGCTTGAATACGGCAACTTCGAAGGGACGATCCCCGACGACGAGTATGGCGGGGGCACCGTCATGCTGTGGGACAAGGGAACTTGGACGCCGCTGGGCGACTTGGCGGCCGAGTATCGCGAGGGACGTCTTAAGTTTCGCCTGGCGGGCAAGAAGCTGCGTGGAGCTTGGACGCTGGTGCGGATGAAGCCCCGGCCGGGCGACAAGCGCCCTAACTGGCTGTTGATCAAGGAGCGCGACGACGAAGTCCGACAGCAAGCGGACTACGACGTCCTGGCGCGTGAGCCCAATAGCGTCAAGAGTGGGCGATCGCTTGCTGAAATCTCCGAAAACCGGCGAAAGCGGGTCTGGCACAGCGGTGCAGGACCGGCGGCGAAGGATGGCAAGAAGGCGACACACACAGCAAAGAAGGCGGGCAAGATGCCCGCCCCCCAGGTTAAGCCAGCGCGGAGCAAGGCGAAAAAGCCGACGGTCGCCGACTTGCCCGGCGCCCGCCGGGCCGCGCAGGCCAAGTCGATTCACGTGCAATTGGCCACGCTCGCCCGCGAGGCCCCCGATGGCAACCAGTGGATCCACGAAATCAAGTTCGACGGCTATCGGCTGATCGCCTTCAAGACCGGCCGCAACGTGCGGCTGGTGAGCCGCAACGGGCTCGACTGGACCGATCGTTTTCCGTCGATCGTCGCCGCCGTGCAGGCACTCGAGCCCAAGGATGCGATTCTCGATGGCGAGGCCGTGATCCTCCTCGCGAATGGAGTCAGCAGCTTCCAGGCGATGCAGGAAGCGCTCAGCCAGCGGAACACGTCGGCGGCGGTCTACTACTCCTTCGACCTCTTGTACGTCGACGGATACGACCTTCGCAACGTGCCGCTGTTGAAACGGAAGGCGGCGTTAGCCCAATTGTTGGGCCCCAAGCCGACGGCCCGCCTGCGCACGAGCGACCACATCGAAGGTCACGGCCCGGAGTTCTTTCGCGAGTGCTGCCGGCAGGGCCTGGAAGGTATCATCGCCAAGCGGCGCGACGCCCTTTACGTCGGCGGACGAGGACGCGATTGGCTGAAAGTGAAGTGTGGCGGCAACGACGAGCTCGTGATCGGCGGCTTCACCAGGCCGGAAGGGTCGCGCGTCGGGTTCGGCGCCCTATTGGTGGGCTACTACGATCGGCGCGGCCGGCTTGTGTACGCGGGCCGGGTGGGGACGGGCTTCAGCGAGCGGATGCTGGTTGCCTTGCGCAAGCGACTGGCCGCGCTCGAGCAGCCCAACGCGCCTTTCGACAGCCTTCCGGCAGGGGCGGCTCCTCGCGGCACGCGGTGGGTCAAGCCGCTCTTGGTGGCCCAGGTGGCGTACAGCCAATGGACGCGCGATGGCATCCTGCGTAATCCCGCGTTCCAGGGGCTGCGCGAGGACAAGCCGGCAGCGAGCGTAGTCCGCGACGTGCCGACGCCGACGGCCTCAGCGGCACGCCCCAGCAGCCGACGGAAATGAACTCATGCCCAAGAAGCGAGCAACTCGCACCCCGGCTGGGCCAAAGGTTTCGCACCGGCGCGTCCCATTGCGCCCGGCGCCAGCCGACGAAGCGATCGTGGCCGGCGTGCGCATCTCGCACCCCGACCGGGTCATTTATCCGGACACGGGCTTGACCAAGCTCGGGCTGGCCCAGTTCTATGAGAAGATCGCCGATTGGGTGCTGCCGCACGTCATCAATCGGCCGCTCAGCCTGCTGCGGGCGCCGGCCGGATACGGCAAAGAGACGTTCTTTCAAAAGAACCTGGGGCCCGGCATGCCCGCGGCGCTGCACCGCGTGCCCATCAAGGAAAAAGGGAAGACGAACGAGTACGCCATCATCAAGGACGTGGCCGGTCTGGTGGCACTGGTGCAAATGGGCGTGATCGAGATTCACCCGTGGGGCGCGGCGGCCGACGACGTGGAGCGGCCCGACCGGCTGATCTTCGATCTCGATCCCGATCCCGCCGCGCCGTGGAAGGAAGTCATCAAGGCGGCCCGCGAGATTCATGACCTGCTGGCCGAAGTCGGTTTGACGACCTTCTTGAAGACTACCGGCGGCAAGGGGCTGCACGTCGTCGCCCCATTGGCGCGGCGGGCGAGCTGGGGCGATCTGAAGCAGTTCGCCCGCGGCGTCGCCGAGCTGCTGGTCCAGCGCCGGCCGGCGCTGTACACGGCAAATCCGATGAAAGCCGCGCGGGCCGGCAAGATCTATATCGACTACTTGCGGAACGACCGCGGCTCGACGGCCGTGGCGGCCTATTCGACGCGTGCCCGACCGCGGGCGACGGTGTCCGTCCCGCTGACGTGGCGCGAGCTATCGGCGTCGCTCTCAGGCGATCATTTTACAGTGGCGAACCTGCCGGCCCGCCTGGCGCGCGTTCGTGATCCCTGGAAGGACTTCTTCACCGTCAAGCAGTCGATTGGAGCGTCAAAGGAATTGCGTTTCCGGCCGTAGCGACGCGGCTTGATCGGGAAGGCCTCGAAGCGGCCTTGCCACACGTCGCTGCTGCCGTGGTGCCGGGCGCGGAGCTCTCCCAACCGTGACCTATGCTTATCGTGCGGGCGCGGGCAGCAACCAAACCCCTTTTCTCCATACGGAGCCGACGCGATGTTTCAGCGAATTACGAATGGCTGGCACCTTATGCAGCAGAGCTTCGCGGTTCTGCGGACGGAAAAGAGCCTGCTCGTGTTTCCCTTCGTAAGTGGCTTTGCGTGCCTGCTGGTGCTGGCCAGCTTCGCGATGCCGCTGTGGCTGTCCGGATCGGTTGAACTACTCGACGAGCATGGCAAGCCGGATGTTGGTCCGTGGGCCTATGTGGTGCTGTTCGCGTTCTATCTGGCCAATTACTTTGTGATCGTGTTCTTCAACTCGGCCCTGGTCGCCTGCGCGGTGATCCGCTTCCAGGGGGGGGATCCGACTCCGCGCGACGGCTTGCAGGTGGCGATGGCGCGGCTGCCGCAGATTTTTGGATGGGCCGTGGTGGCCGCCAGCGTCGGCGTGCTGCTGCGCGTTATCGAATCTCGCTCCGAGAAGGTCGGCGCGCTGGTGGCCTCACTGGTGGGGATGGCATGGTCGATCGTCACGTTCTTCGTCGTGCCGGTGATCGTGGTCGAAAAAGCCGGACCGATTGTTGCCCTGCGGCGCTCGACGGCGATCCTGCGCAAGGCCTGGGGCGAATCGCTGACGGCCAACGTCGGGGTGGGCGTCATCACCTCGCTCTTTTGCATTCCAGCGGTACTGGCGATTTTCGCCGGCGCTGCCTTAATTGGCGCCGGTCAGGTTGTCCTAGGCGGAACGTTGATCGGCGCAGCCGTGGTGGCCTTGCTGGTCATTTCGCTGGTGTCGTCGGCCCTTAGTGCGATTGTGCTGGCGGCCCTCTACCTTTACGGGGTGACCGACAGCGCTCCGGCGGCCTTCGACGCCGCGCTGCTCCACGGCGCCTTCGCGAAAAAATAGGCGAGCGGCGGCACGACCCGGCGTTGACTCTCGACACGAGCGAGGCCAGGTCCGACGGCCGCTACCGAGGCCAGCCACCTGCGCGTCGGACCGCGCCGCTGGCTTGAAAATCGACGGCCACCGCCCCGGACGACGCTCCCGGCCAGCACCATTGCGGCAGGCGATTTGCCTGGACGCTCGGCGGGCATTCGGCGAAGATGCGCGAGCCGGGCTCGTTCGGCGAAGGACCCGCGAAGGAGGCGACGTGAAGCTGCTAGTCGTTTGGCACGTCATCAAAATGGCCGCGCTCGATTGGATGCGCGATCGGGCGCCGCGGATGGGGGCGGCCATCTCATACTACGCCATTTTCTCGATCGCGCCGGTGCTGGTGATCGCCATCTCTATTGCCGGGACCGTGTTCGGCGAATCCCAGGCCAAGGGTGAAGTCTTCGCGCAGGTTAATCGGTTCCTGGGCAACGAAGCCGCGGCACGTGCCGTCGAGGAGCTAGTGAAAAGTGCCGCCCGGCCCCGCTCCGGTAACCTGGCCACCACCTTGTCGATTGTGGCGCTGTGGTTCGGCGCGTCCGGGCTGTTCACGCAACTCAAAGCGGCTCTCAACGACGTATGGGAAGTCGAGCGCAAGCCACACGCCGGATTGATCGCCATGCTCATCGAGTACGTCTGGTCCGTGGCCATGGTGCTGGCCGTGGGGCTGCTGTTGCTCTTTTCGCTCGTGGTTAGCTCGGTCATCACGGCCGTCTCGGCCCAGGCCGAGGGGGCGCTGCCGATCCCCGACAACGCCCTGCAGGCGATCGATTGGGCGATTTCCATCGTCTTTTTGACCGTGCTGTTCGCCGCCATCTTCAAGTTCCTGCCCGACGTGATCATCACCTGGCGCGACGTGTGGGTGGGGGCCGTCGTCACGTCGGTGTTGTTCACGATGGGCAAGTTTTTGATCGGCTTCTACCTGGCGCGGTCGGCGATCGCCTCGGCCTACGGGGCGGCGGGGTCGTTCATCCTGCTCTTGGTGTGGACGTACTATTCGACGCAGATTGTGCTTTTTGGCGCGGAGATCACGCAGGCCTACGCGCGGCAAACGGGGTCGCCCGTTTTCCCGAAGGAACGCGCCCAGTTCGTCGCCAGCGCCGTCAAGCCCGACCGCCAGCCTACCAAACAATCTGGCCGTTCGGCGCCGAGATCGAAATCGGCGTGAGCTGTGCGGACGCGCGTGCCGCGCGTGCCGATTGCGCTGCCCGCGGTGCAGGGCCAATGGGCTATCATGGCTATGGAGGTCGAAGGGCCCATGCCGGAAACAGTCGCCACAAACGGACACTGGTGGCCGCCGCGGCGGGTGATCGCCGGCACGCTGGTCGTGTGCGGCGTGTGCGCCGCGTTCGCGCTTGGCTATCTGGCGCGGCACGTCCTGTTTCTACTGTTCATCGCCATCGTGCTCAGTACGGCGCTGGCGCCGTTGGTGGGATGGGCCGTCCGGCGCGGGCTGCCGCGCAACATCGCGGTGCCCCTGGTGTACGTGCTGCTGCTGGCGGTGCTCATAACGCCGGCCGCCGTGGGGCTGCCGATGATCGTCGACCAGGCGCAAGAGGTGCTGCGTTCGCTGCCGGAAAGCTACGAGGATATCCGAGACAGGATTGGCCACCTGTCGCCCGCCATCGCCGCGCGCCTGCCCGAGCATCCGCCTTGGATCGAGGAGGAGGACCAGGTCGTCGAGGAGGCCTTGCACACCGCGAGACAGGCGATCACCTATAGCGGCGTGGTCGTTCGCGGCGGTTTCGCCGTGGCCGTGATCTTGCTGATGAGTTTCTTCTGGACGATTCACGAGGATCACACGATCCGCTCCCTGTTGCTGTTTTTGCCCCGCGACAGAAGGCCAGAAGCGGGCGAGCTGGTCGGCGACATGCAGGCCAAAGTCGGCGCCTATGTCCGCGGAGAAGGATTGCTGTGCCTGGTCGTGGGCGTGATGTCGCTCGTCGCCTATTGGATCATTGGCCTGCCGCACGCGCTCGTATTGGCAGTCACCGCCGGCGTTCTCGAGGCCATTCCGGTGTTTGGCCCGGCGCTCGGCGCCATTGCGCCGATGCTCGTCGCGCTGTCGGTCGACCCGTCGAAGATCGTGTGGGTGCTGGTGGCCGCCATCGTCATTCAGCAAAGCGAGAACTACCTGCTCGTGCCGCGGATCATGGGCGCCTCGGTCGGCGTCCATCCGATAGTGACGCTGTTGGCCATCGCCGGGTTTGGCGCGCTAGCTGGCGTGCCGGGCGCGGTGCTGGCGATCCCCATGGCCGCCATCATTCAGCTTATCCTGGAACGGTTCGTGCTACGTCCCGGGCTGCTCGACCCCGAGCGCCCCGCCGGCCGCGACACAGTCAGTCGGCTGCGCTTCGAGGCGCAGGAACTGGTGCAACAGGTACGTCTGCAAGTGCGGCACAAGGAAGATCCCACGAGCGGGCGCAATGACCGCATCGAGGAGGCGATCGAAGCGATAGCCAGCGAGATCGACGCGGCGCTCGAGCGGCACGACACCGCCGCCACGGCGGCCACGGTTTCGCCGGGGGAGGGCGCGGCATGAAACAGTTGGCACTCACCACCACGATCGTGCTGGCGACTCTGGGCGGGTTGTGGATGTTTTGGGAGCTGCGCACGGCCGTGTTGATCTTTTTCCTGTCGCTGGGCACGTCGGCCGCGCTGCGCCCGGCGATCGAGTGGTTGGTCGCCCGGCGCGTGCCCAAGTGGCTGGCCTTGGCCGTGACGTATCTGGCTTGCGTCGTCGCCGTCGCGGGGCTGATCGTGGCGCTGGTGTTTCCCGTGGCCGCCGACCTGCAGCGCGTCCGCGACGATCTAACGAACGCCTACCGTCACGTGACCGGCTCCTGGCCCGAGGGGAACGCGCTTGAGCGTGCGGTGGTAAAGCGGTTGCCGTCGCTGGAGGAGCTGCCATCGCTGGCGCTGGGGACCGGCACGGCGACGATCGGAGCCGTGCTGGGGGCCACGCTCGGCGTCTTCGGAGCGGCCGTGCACGTCGTCATCATTTTTGTGCTGAGCTTGTACTGGAGCATCGATCGCGTGCATTTCGAGCGGCTGTGGCTGTCGCTTTTGAGCGTCGAAAAGCGCACCCAGGCCCGCGACGTATGGCGCGCCGTCGAGCACGCGATCGGCGCGTACTTGCAACGCGAGGCGGCGCAAAGCCTGTCGGCCGGCCTCATGCTGGGCGTGGGATTCTGGGCACTGGGGCAGCCCTATGCCGTGTTGTCGGCCGCGATCGGCGCGCTGGCGTGGCTGATCCCCTACGTGGGCGCGTTTCTGGCGATGCTGTCCGTCATGGCCATCTCACTCCCCAATACGGCGCTTGTCGGAGGGCAGATCGGCACGGTCAACATGATCGGCGCGGCGGCCTATACCCTGCTGGTATTGCTGCTGTTGGAATTGTTTGTCGAGCCACGCTTGTTCCACCGGCGAAGGTACAACCCGATCTTGCTCGTGTTGGTGGCGGTCGGCATGGCGGACTGGATGAGCGTGTTGGGGCTTCTGCTCGCTCCGCCGGTGGCGGCGACGATCCAGATTCTCGGTGGCCAGTTTCTCCAGCAGCGCGACGCGCCGCCGGCGCGAGCGCTGGACCTCGCGTCCCACGATTTGGCCGGACGCTGGGCGGCGCTGCGGGCAAGGTTGGCCGATCTGCAGGACCCGCCCGAGGAAATCAAAAGCATGGTCAACCGGCTTGATGCGCTCGTGAATCAAGCGCGTGACGTATTGGCCGAGTCGCCGGCGCAAGAAGCGTAGCACGGTTCGTCGCTGCGCAGGTACACTTGGTCGTTCGGCATTGTGGCCTCCGCGAGCGTTCAGGAGATCAGTCCGGCATGGTTGTTGCTCGCCGATCGCTGGGACGGCGATGTCGTGAGGATGGGATTTCGAGCGTATGAGCCAGTCTTACCAACGTCGGCAGCCGATCGGCGCCGAGCCGCAAGCCGCGGGCGGCGCGCACTTCCGCGTCTGGGCGCCGCGGCGCCGCCGCGTGGCGGTCGTCGTCGAGCAAGCCGGCGCCGGGTGCGGCGACGCGACGCCTGGCCCGCTTGTCGCTGAAGAGGGGGGATACTTCTCGGGCCTGGTCCGTGATGCCGGCCCGGGCAGCTTGTATCGATTCCGGCTCGATGATGACGAACTGCTGTATCCCGATCCCGCGTCGCGCTTCCAGCCCCTGGGATGCCACGGCCCGTCGGAAGTTATCGATCCGACCTCGTACCACTGGCACGATCAACAGTGGACCGGCCGCGAACTCCGCGGGCAGGTGATCTACGAGATGCACGTCGGCACGTTCACGCCCGAGGGGACGTGGACAGCCGCCATCGCCCGCTTGCCCCTGTTGGTCGAGGTGGGCGTTACCGTTTTGGAAGTGATGCCGGTCGCGGAGTTTCCCGGTCGTTTCGGGTGGGGCTACGACGGCGTCGACCTGTTCGCGCCGACGCGGCTCTACGGTCGGCCCGACGACGTGCGGCGGTTTGTCGACGCCGCGCACGGCCACGGCTTGGGCGTCATCCTGGACGTGGTCTACAACCACCTCGGCCCGCGCGGCAACTACACCGGCGCGTTTTCCGAACACTACGTTTCGGACAAGCACGGCACGCCGTGGGGATGCGCGATCAATTTCGACGACGAACACTCGTACCCAGTGCGCGAGTTCTTCACCGCCAATGCCGGCTACTGGATCGACGAGTTCCATTTCGACGGGCTGCGGCTCGATGCGGTGCAGGAGATCTACGACGACTCGTCAGACCACATCATGGCGGCGGTGCAGCGGCAGGTTCGCAGCGCGGCACGCGGCCGGCAGACGATCGTCGTCGCGGAAGATGACCGGCAACGGACGTTCCTCGTCAAGCCCGCGGCGGCTGGCGGCTGCGCGCTGGACGGCGCGTGGAACGACGACTTCCATCACGCGGTTCGCGTCGCCGCGACCGGCCGCAACGAGTTCTACTACGGCGACTACGCGGGCACGCCGCAGGAGCTCGTGTCGGCGGTGAAGCACGGCTATCTCTTCCAGGGTCAGTACAACATGCGGCAGAAGGCGCCGCGCGGCACGCCGACGTGGGGCATCGACGCGGCCCATTTCGTGATCTTCACGCAGAACCACGACCAGGTCGCCAATTCCGCCCAGGGATTGCGCAGCCGGCAGCTTACCTCGCCGGGCCGGCACCGTGCGATCACAGCGCTATTGTTGCTTGCGCCGCAGACGCCCATGCTGTTCCAGGGCCAAGAATTCGATAGTTGTTCGCCATTTTTGTTCTTCGCCGACCACGAGCCGGACCTGGCCGAGCAGGTGCGCGCGGGCCGCCACGAGTGGCTCCGTTGTTTTCCTAGCATCGGCGGCGAACGGGAGCACAGCCCCAAGCTCCACGATCCGGCCGATGAAGGAACCTTCGAACGCTCGAAGCTCGATTGGGCCGAGCGCGATGCGCACGCGGAAGCGGTGGCGCTTTGCCGGGACTTGATCCGCCTGCGCCGCGAGGATCCGATTTTCCGCGCGCAGCGGGCCGACTGGGTCGACGGCGCGGTGCTGGGCGCAGAGGCCTTCGTGTTGCGCTACCAAAGCGATACGGGTGATGCACGGCTCGTCGTGGTTAACTTGGGCCGCGACCTGGATGCCGAGCAGGCCGAGCCGCTGCTGGCCGCGCCCGATGGAAAAGATTGGACGCTCCTGTGGGCCAGCGAAGCGCCCTGCTATGGCGGCTCGGGCGTCGCGCATTTTGATGCCCGCCAATGGCGATTACCCGGCCACGCGACGTTGGTGCTTGCGCCGTCGCCGGTTGCTAGTCCGTGAAATGAGATGAGAGGGAGGGCGAGGCTCCCGCCGAGCCGCTGCGTCAACGAATAGACAACGAGGAGAACGGCTCAACGGGAGCTTCGCCCTCCCCTTCTGTAGAACGCCAAGGTACTTCGCCGATGTCCAAAGCGACTGCCGACACAGTCTGGGACGAGACGCTTGCCCGGATCGCGCAGGCGCGCGTGCCGGAGGCGACGTACCGCCTGCAGTTCCACCACGGCTTCACGCTGGCCGACGCCACAAAGTGGATCGGCTACCTCGACGCGCTGGGCGTGACGGACTGCTATGCGTCGCCCTTGTTGAAAGCGCCGGAAGGAAGCCAAAGCGGCTACGACACGTGCGACCACGCGCGGCTCAACCCGGAGCTCGGCGGCGAGCCGGCCTTCGACCATTTCGCGGCCGAGTTGCAGACCCGCGGCATGGGACTCCTCTTGGACATCGTGCCCAACCACATGGGCATCGCCACCAACGACAACCAGTGGTGGATGGATGTCCTGGAGAACGGGCGCAGCTCGATTTACGCGCACTATTTCGATATCGAGTGGCAACCGCTCAAACCGGATTTGAGCGAGCGGATCCTTCTGCCGATCCTGGGGGACCAGTTCGGGCGCGTGCTCGAGGCGGGCCAACTACGGCTGGCGTACGAAGACGGCAATTTTTTCGTGTGGTACTACAAGAGGCGATTTCCCATTGCACCGCGCACGTCACTGGCCGTGCTGGAGCACGGCATCGCCGAGCTACAGCAGCGGGCCGGCGCCGACAATCCCAACGTGATGGAGCTGCAAAGCATCATCACGGGTCTGGGGCACCTGCCGGCGCGCACCGAGAGTGATCCCGAAAAGATCGCGGAGCGCTACCGCGAGCGCGAGGTGCTCAAGCGCCGCTTGAACACGCTCACGTCCGTCTCGCCGGAAATCGCGGCGTACGTCGACGAGAGCGTGACGGCCTTCAACGGCAAGGCGGAAGACGTGCGCAGCTTCGATCTTTTGGAGCGATTGCTCGACGAGCAGGCGTATCGCCTGGCGTACTGGCGCGTCGCGGCGGACGAGATCAACTACCGCCGTTTCTTCGACATCAACGAGCTGGCGGCGATCACGCCGGAAAATAGCGACGTCTTCGAGGAAACGCACGACCTGGTGCTGCGGCTGATCGACGCCGGGCACGTGACGGGCGTGCGCGTCGATCATCCGGATGGCCTGTTCGATCCACCCGACTATTTCCGCCGCTTGCAGGAGCGCCGGTTCCTTCAGATCGCGTTGCGGGCCTACGAGCGCCTGCAAGAAAACGGCACCGACGGCGCGGGCGTCCCGGCGGCCGTCGCGGCGCATGCCGGTGACGGCGCCGCGCCGGTCGAGGGCGTGGCCGTCGCGGCCGCCCCACCGCAGCCCACGTGGGACGCCGTCCTGCCGCTTTTGCGGGCCCGCTATCGGCTGGAGATCGAGCCCACGGCGGCCGTCTGTCCCTTGTTTGTCGTCGCGGAGAAGATTCTCAGCCGGGGCGAAACGCTGCCGGAGGATTGGCCGGTCCACGGCACGACGGGCTACGACTTCATGAACATGGTCAACGGACTGTTCGTCGACGCGGCGCAAGAGCGCGCGCTAACGTCGATCTACCGGCGGTTCACCAACGCGCGCGAATCGTTCGCCGAGTTGGCGTATCAGACGCGTAAGCTGACGATGCAAGTCTCGATGTCGAGCGAGCTAAGCATGCTGGGGCACCAGTTGGACCGGCTGTCGGAGAAAAACCGCTACTCGCGCGATTTCACGCTCAATAGCCTGACCGTGGCGCTGCGGGAGATCGTGGCGTGCTTCCCGGTGTACCGCACCTACGTCGACTGCGACTCGCCCACGGCCACGGTGAGCGACCGCGATCGGCATTTCATCGAGACGGCCGTGGCCCGCGCCCGCCGCCGCAATCCGGCCATCAGCCGGTCGATCTTCGAGTTCATCCGCGACGTGTTGCTTTTGGTGCCGCTGGAGTCGGGCGCCGAGCAGGCCTCGGCCGAGCAGCGGCATTTCGTCGGCCGCTTTCAGCAGTTCACTTCCCCGGTCATGGCCAAGGGGATCGAGGACACGGCGTTTTACCGCTACAACCGGCTGGTGTCGCTCAACGAAGTCGGCGGCAGCCCGGAGACGTTCGGCGTGCCCGTCGCGGCATTCCACCGCTACAACCAGGATCGGGCGGCGCGCTGGCCGTCGGCGCTATTGGCCACAAGCACGCACGACAGCAAGCGCAGCGAGGACGTCCGCGCGCGGATCGACGTATTGTCCGAGCTCCCGGACCAGTGGAAGGCGGCGCTGCGCCGCTGGAGCGTGATCAATCGCCGCCGGAAGAGCGAGGTCGACGGCGAGCCGGCCCCCGATCGCAACGACGAGTATCTGTTGTACGAGACGCTCGTCGGCGCGTGGCCGCTCGAGGCGACCGACGGCGCCGGCCACGCGGAATCCGTGAGCCGCTTCCGCGATTACATGATCAAGGCGGTCCGGGAGGCCAAAGCCCACACGAACTGGATCAATCCACACGAGGAGTATGAGGCCGCGGTCATAAAATTCATCGACGCGATCCTCGTCGATTCGCCCGGCAACCGGTTCCTCGAGGACTTGCGTCGCTTTGCGCGGCAGACCGCGCACTGGGGCCTGCTGAACGGTCTGGCGCAAACGCTCTTGAAGCTGACCTGCCCGGGCGTGCCCGATATCTACCAGGGGACAGACCTGTGGGATTTGAGCCTCGTTGACCCGGACAATCGCCGTCCGGTCGATTTCGTCCGGCGGGCGGCTTTGCTCGATGAGCTGACGCGGCGGTGCAAGGATCTCGGCGACGATTTGCGGCCGCTGGCGCAGGACCTTCTGCAAAACAAGCAAGACGGCCGGATCAAGCTGTATGTGCTGTGGCGCGCGTTGCAAGCACGGCGAAGCCATCCGGGGCTGTTCCGCGATGGGGCCTACAAGCCGGTCGAGGTGACCGGGGCCCGGCACGAGCACCTTTGCGCCTTTGCACGGTATGCCGCGGATTCCATTTACCTGACAGTCGCCCCACGGCTCTTCACACGGCTTTGCTCGCAGGAAACGTTGCCGATCGGCCCGGCCTGGGAAGAGACGGCGCTTGTGCTGCGGTCCGGCGATTTCGACGCCGAACTCGCGCCGGGACGCGCCCGCCGGTGGCGCAACGTCTTCACAGGCGAACTCGTCGCGGTGCGCGAGGAAGGCGCCGAACCGCGGCTCGCCTTGGCGGAAATCCTGGCCACGTTCCCGGTGGCACTTTTGGAAGCGCTGCCGGCGGGTTAAAACGAAACCCGGCGGCGCCATCCTACGGCCCGGGAACCTCAAGCTCGTTGCTGACGCGCGACACGCCGTCGGTGTCGCGAACCAGAGTGTGGGCAAGCTGCTTCAGATGGAAGGTCGACACCTGTCCGCGCAGCCGCAGGACGCCATCCTGGAAATCGCACGAGATGTGACGCAACTCGGAGTGGGTGCTTTCGCGGAGCCGCTCTTGGGCGGCGGCCTCGATCGCGCGCTGCCGGTCCGATTGGGCGGGCGTCCCTTCCTGCCCCTCTCGTTTCGCGTGGCCGTTGCTCATTCTTTCGACGCTTTGCGAATAGCCGCCGTCGCGCCGCTCGTCAGACCGCGGGCGGCACGGCGAATCGACGCCACAGCACCAGCACGATGATTCCGCCGATGATCGAGCCCAGCAAGCCCGCTGGGTGAAAATTGTCTGCCTCGGACCTGAAAATCAGCATCCCGAGATACCCGCCGACGACCGATCCCACGATCCCCAGCGCAATCGTGCCCAGGCACCCCAATCGATCGGGCCCCGAGACGAACAGCCGGGCAATCGCGCCGGCGATCAGGCCGAATACACACCAGCCGATGAGGTTTCCGATCATCTTCATGCCCTCGCTAAAACAATTGCTCTACGATACCTCCGGGTCGCGCCCAAGGCAAAACTCATTCGGGACGACCGGGCGGCCGCGACGGGGACCGATTAGTGACAAAGCAGCAAACTGCCTATGCGGGGGCTATATTTCTAGACTGCGAGGCCGGGGGAACCCGCGCAAATTTCGGATCCGTCGACTTTCGAGAATCGCGACCGACCTATGAGCACCATCCGCATTTGGCCAGGACGTCCCTATCCACTGGGCGCGACGTGGGACGGCAGCGGCACCAACTTTGCGCTTTATTCCGAAAACGCCGAAAAGGTCGAGTTGTGCCTGTTCGAGGACCCGGCCGCCAAGACGGAATCCGCCCGCATCGCGCTTCCCGACAGCACCGACATGGTGTGGCACGCCTACCTGCCCGACATCCTGCCCGGCCAGGTCTACGGTTACCGGGTTCACGGTCCGTACAAGCCCGAGGAAGGGCATCGCTTCAATCCCCACAAGGTGCTCCTGGATCCGTACGCCAAAGCGATCGCGCGGGAGACGCAATGGTGCGACGAGATGTGGGGCTACCACGTAGGCGATCCCGCGGCCGATCTGTCGTTCGACGAGCGCGACAACGCCGGCAGCGCGCCCTTGGCGGCGGTCGTCGACAACGCGTTTACGTGGGGAGACGACCGTCCGCCGCAAACGCCCTGGAACAAGACGCTCATTTACGAGCTGCACGTCAAGGGTTTCACCAAGCTCCATCCCGACGTGCCCGAGAAAATGCGCGGAACGTACGCGGGCTTCGGCTCGGAGGCGGCCATCCGCTACTTGAAGGAGCTGGGCATCACCGCCGTCGAGCTATTGCCCGTGCACGAACACGTCGACGACCGCCACCTGGTCGAACGTGGTCTGACGAACTACTGGG
Source organism: Planctomycetia bacterium (assembly GCA_016191115.1). GTDB lineage: Bacteria > Planctomycetota > Planctomycetia > Pirellulales > JACPPG01 > JACPPG01. The sequence continues at coordinate 75,805 of JACPPG010000032.1, forward strand.
GTTACAACACGCTGGGCTTCTTCGCGCCCGAGCACACGTATGCCTCGGCCGCCACGGCGGCGGACGCCGTGCGCGAGTTCAAGACCATGGTCCGCAACCTGCACTCGGCCGGCATCGAGGTGATTCTCGACGTGGTCTACAACCACACGGCCGAGGGAAACCAGATGGGGCCCACGCTCTCCTTCCGCGGCATCGACAATGCGTCCTACTACCGCTTGTCGCCCGAGGACCGTCGTTACTACATGGACTTCACCGGCTGCGGCAACACGTTTCACATGCGGAACCCGCGGGTGTTGCAACTGATCATGGACAGCCTGCGGTACTGGGTGCTTGAGATGCACGTGGACGGGTTCCGCTTCGATCTGGCAAGCACGCTGGCGCGCGAGCTGCACGACGTCGACAAGCTGGGCGCGTTCTTCGACATCATTCACCAGGATCCGGTCATTTCGCAGGCGAAGTTGATCGCCGAGCCGTGGGACCTGGGCGCCGGCGGCTATCAGGTGGGCAACTTCCCGGCGTTGTGGAGCGAATGGAACGGCAAGTACCGCGACTGCGTTCGCCACTTCTGGAAAGGGGACGGCGGCGCGGCCTCGGAATTCGCCACGCGCTTCTGCGGATCGAGCGACCTGTACGAATGGAGCAGCCGGCGGCCGCACGCCAGCATCAACTTCGTCACCTGCCACGACGGCTTCTCGCTTGTGGACCTGGTGTCCTACGATCACAAGCACAACGAAGCCAACGGCGAAGACAATCGCGACGGCGCCGACGACAACGTCAGTTGGAATTGCGGCGCCGAGGGGCCGACCGACGATCCCAAGATCCGCGAGCTGCGGGCCAGGAAGCGCCGCAGCTTTCTGGCCACGCTGCTATTGTCGCAAGGCGTGCCCATGCTCTTCGGAGGGGACGAGATCGGCCAGACAAAGAACGGCAACAACAACACGTATTGCCAGGATAACGAGCTGACGTGGCTCCATTGGGACCTTACCGCGGAGCAGCAGGAGCTGCTGAAGTTCGTTCGTCACGTGATCAAGATCGCGCGCGAGGAGCCGGTGTTCCATCGCCGGCGATTCTTTCACGGCCGCGCGCTCAAGGGCGCCGAGGCGCGGGAGATCGCCTGGCTCGAGCCGACCGGCAAGGAGATGCCCGACGAGGCCTGGAATGCCCCCTACGTCCGCTGCCTGGGCGTGCAATTATTCGGACAGTCGATCGACGTCGACGAGCACGGCGAAATGATCAGCGGCGACACGGTCCTCATCCTGTTCAACGCCGATCACGCCAATAAGATCCCCTTCGTGCTGCCGCCGCCGGGAACCGAGCATCCGTGGGAGCTCTTGTTCGACACGGCGCGCCCCGGCGTCGAGTGGGAGCCAAAAAGCGAAGCTACCTACGAGCTCGACGCCTGCTCGATGGCCGTGTTCCGCTCGCCGACAAAAACGGAAGAGCCGGCGTTGTAGAGAGACGCGACTTCGATTCGGGCGGGCGAGGCTCCTGCCGAGCCGCCGGCGTTCCGCAGAGGGGCCCGGCTCGGCGGGACCCCTCGCCGCCCTTCCGAAGCCGCCCGGGCGCGTCATGGCACGCGGCGGGGGAAGGCTTCGTGCAGCTCGTAGCGCTGGATCTTGCGGTCCAAGGTCGAGCGCTCGATGCCCAGCAGGTTGGCCGTCTGGCTCTTGTTCCAGCCGGTGGCCCGCAACGTCGCCAGGATGTGGCGGCGCTCGATCTCGGCCAGGCTCGCCGGCACGAACTCCGCGGGCACGCTGGGCACGTCGGTCGTGTCGCCGGTCGTGGGAAGCTTCGAGAGCATCAGGTCCTGCACGTCGATATTCTCCCCCTCGGCCAGCACGATCGCCCGCTCGACGACGTTTTTCATCTCGCGGACGTTGCCGGGCCAGCGGTAGCGGGCCATCTGGTCGAGTGCCCGGGGCGTGAAGCCCCGCAGCTTCCGGCCGCTTTCGGCGTTGAACCGCTGGAAAAAATACTCCGCGAGCAAGGGAATATCCTCGGGCCGTTTGCGGAGCGCCGGGACGACGATCTCCAGCACGTGCAGCCGGAAGTAAAGGTCGCGGCGGAAGCGGCCTTCGGTCACGTCCTTCTCCAGGTCGCGATTCGTGGCGGCGATCACCCGCACGTCGACCTTGAGCGACTCGCTGCCGCCGACGCGCTCGAAGGGATGACCTTCCAGCACGCGCAGCAGCTTGGCCTGGATCGTGGGGCTCATCTCGCCGATCTCGTCGAGCATCAGCGTGCCGCGATGGGCCGCCTCGAACTTGCCGATCTTCTTGTCGACCGCGCCGGTGAACGCGCCCCGCTCGTGACCGAAAAGCTCGCTCTCCAGGATGCTCTCGGCCAGTGCGGCGCAGTTGACGCACACGAACGGACCCTTGCGCCGCGGGCTGGAAAAGTGCACCGCCCGCGCCACCAACTCCTTCCCGACGCCGCTCTCACCGCGAATGAGCACGGTCGCGTTGCTAGGCGCGGCGCGGGCGATCTCCTCGCTGATCCGCGTGATGGCCGGGCTCTGGCCGACGATCTCGCTCTGCACGCCCAGCCGCTCGCGCAGTTGCAGGTTCTCGTCGCGAATCGTGTTCAGGTTCTCGGCCAGCTCCTGCCGGCGGTGCAGGTTCCCCAGCGCCACGGCCACGGTATCGGCCACGGCCAGCGTGAACTCCAGATCGTCGGGATCGGGGTTGCGCGACTGGTTGGTCGAGTACAAGTGAATCAGGCCGAACACGGTCCGCCCCCGGCGAATCGGGGCGCAGATGACGCTCGTGGCGTGGATCTCTCCCTTGCTGTCGCGGCTGGAAACCGTGCTGTCGCCCATGATGTTGCGGGCGAGCACGGCCTCCCCTTCGCGCAACACGGTGGTGGCCAGAAATCCGGAGACGCGGTAATACGGCAGGTCGGTGTCGGTGCGCGACGCGATGACCTCCAACCCCTCGGCCGCCGGACCGGCCCCGCGCCGCAAGAGCAGTAGCGCCCCGGCGTCGACTTGCGTTCCCTCGAACAGGCCGGAGATCGCCAGCTTGGCCATCGACATGGCATCCGGGCTTTTCGCCAACTCGAAAGCCAGCCGGCAGAGTTTCGCCGCGGCGCGGCCGATCTTCGAGACGCCGCCGTCCTCTTCCTCGCGCGGCTCGAGGAACTTCGTCTGCCCGCGACGATGCGTGATCGTCGTCGGTTCGTTGGCGTCAAGCACGCTCGCCACGTCGTCGTGCGTCGCCACCGGACCGTTCCCGCTGGGCGCGGGCGGGCCGGCCACTTTCGGCACCGTGCCACTGTCGGGAAAGGCCTTCGAAAGATCGTCGACGAACGCCAGTTGCGACCGGCCAATGTGAATGATGTCGCCGGGCGAGAGGGAATAGTCCCCTCGCACCAGACCGTTGCCGACGATCGTGCCGTTGCGGCTATCCAGGTCGCGGAGCGTCCAGCGTCCCTCGGACTGAAACACTTCGGCGTGGCATCGGCTGCAGCGCTCGTCCTTGATGACGATCTGGTTCGTCGGCGCGCGCCCCACGGTCACGGTCTGGCCCGGGACGAGACGAAAAACGTCCGTCCATTTCGAGCCTTCCCGGATGACCAGGTATGCCAGCATCAGCGCCTCAACGGGTGGATCCGCCGACACCCGGCGGCTCGACGGTCGCTCAATTCAACAAGGTAGGGACAAAATTACGCCCCAGCCGATGCATCCCGCGCATCCTGTCGCGGTGGCCTCGGGCTCTCGTTCCGCTAGATCGTTCCGCCCTCCTCATGGGGTGATCAGACACACCGGGCGGTCCCCCGGCCGGATCGAGCCGGGGGCGGTTGGATGGGACATGGATCATCTGCTCGACGCGGCGACGATAGCCGCGGCTCGATGGCGACGATCAGACCACATGCACCTTTCTACCTTATCGCCTTAAGGGGAGTACCTGCAAGCGGATTCCCACGGGACGCGGCGATGCCGGTCGCGCGGCTCCACAAGCCCGAAGCGCTAGCGAGGGAGCCCCCCCGTCGACCCTCGCTGGCGCTTCGGGCTTGTGTCGGGCGGCACTGGCCCGGCTCAGATGTCAACCCAGAATCGGTTCGTTTTTGCCGTAGTTTTCTTGCAGCCCCGGCGGCACGCGATTACCCTGAATACCTGGGACGCGCGCAGCCCATTGGGCCACCTCCCGTCACGTCCGACGCCCGGCTCAAGCGCGTCTGCCCCATTCTATGCCCACGGTCCAGCCGTGGGTTGAGAGAAAGAGAGAAGAGCGATGTTCGGAACCGGCCTATCGGCCCGTCGCGTGCGCTTGTGTGGCCTTGCGGCGGTTGGGTTCGCGATTGTCACGGCGTTCTCGCCGGCCCCTGCCGGCGCCCAGGTGCTCCCGAGCTCCGGCTTCATCGGTCGGGCCGTGGGTGGTATCTCGATTGACGCCGACGGCGTCCTTGCAAACGCCGAGCAGGACAATCTCAACAAGTTGGCCGCTGTCCGGGCGAAGGCGCTCGAGCAAGTGCCCGGCGATCTCCTGAAACCCAACGATCTCCGCAAGGTATCGCTGCGCGGCCTGGCCACGGCCGTGGCGGACTGCCAGGCGCACGGCAAGCCACTGCCGGACGAGGTCAAGTATCTGGCCGGACTGCAACGCGTTCGCTACGTGTTTGTCTATCCAGACAGCTCCGACATCGTGCTGGCCGGTTTCGGCGAAGGCTGGAAGGTAGGTCCCCAAGGCACGGTCGTCGGCGTCGGAACGGGCCGGCCCGTCCTGTTGCTCGACGATCTTTTGGTGGCGATGCGCAGTGCGACGGCGGCCGCCCAAGGAGGCATCACCTGCTCGATCGATCCCACGCCCGAGGGCGTCACGCGGTTGCGCCAGGCGATGAAATACCAGACAACGATTGGCGACGATCCACAGGCCACGATCCACGGCATCGAGCAACAACTAGGACCGCAAGTGATCTCGGTCACCGGCGTGCCGGAGACCAGCCATTTCGCCCGCGTGATGGTGGCGGCCGACTACCGGATGAAGCGGCTGGCGATGGCGTTCGAGCCGGCGCCGGTGGCGGGTTTGCCGAGCTTTTTAGAGATGCTGCGACCCAGCGGCCGCGGCGCGCGAAACATGATGCCGCGCTGGTGGTTGGCCACTAACTATGAGCCGATGTTGACCGACGCCGGCGGCCTGGCGTGGGAGCTGCGGGGTCCGGCCGTGAAGGCCATGACCGAGGACAGCTTCTTCGCGGCCAATGGCGCCCGCGAGCAAACCGGTAAGGCCGATCCGACCGCGCAGAAGTGGGCAGAAAAGATGACCGCCAAGTACGACGAGCTCTCGATGCACGAGCCGATCTTCGGCGAGCTGCGCAACTGCATGGACCTGGCCGTCATCACCGCCCTGATCGTCAAGGAGAATCTGGCCGGCAAGGCGAACTGCGACCTGTCGGCGTTCACCAACCCACAGGGCGTGCCGGTCGATCAGTTCGCGGCCCCCAAGCAGGTCGAGTCGAAGGCCAGCTTCATCAAGAAGGGAGACAACTGGATCATCAGCGCCTCGGGCGGCGTGCAGATCCACTCCTGGGGCGTGGCCGACCGCAAGGAGCCATCGACGGCGCTAGCGCCGGTGCGCCAAAAGGCCGCGGCCGCCGAGACGTCCGGCTGGCGGTGGAACTAGGAACAGCCGGCAGCGGGTGGCTGGCAGCCGGCAGTTGGGACCGAGTTCGTGCTCTATCGCGCTTGCGAAGCCCACCGGCAGCGCCCGGTGGGACTCGTTCCGAGCCGGCGTTCCTTCAGCCAACGCGCTCTGCACTCTCGGCGCCGCGATCCCGCGTGGCCGCGCCCAGCACTTCCGGCGGATGCGCGTCCCTGAAGTTCACGTAGCGGATGCACTCCAGGCCGGCGGCCGCCTGCGGAAAGAAACGGTCCACATAGCCGGCCGCGGCCAGCTCGGCGATTGATTTCTCGGACGGCAGTGCGCTTTTCAGCAGGACCAGCTCCGCAGCGCCGACGATTTCGGCCAGACGCGCGGCGATCGAATCGCTGGTCACGTCCCAACTTTCCGGCAATCGCGTGCCCAGCGCCCGCGGCTCATCCTCGCGCAGGAACCGCCAGGGATCGGTAATCGCCAGTCGGGGTCCAACGGGCCGCGCAGCAAGCTCCGCGACCGAATCAAGCCAAACGGCCTCGGGCAGTAGCGCCCGCACCAGCTCGGCTTGTATCGCCATCGCCCGGATGCACAGCCAGTGCGCAACGTTCTCCGGCAAGCCATGATGGTGGTCGGCCTCGCGGATCGCGTCGGCTAACGCCCCACCGCCGACAATCAAAAGGGTCTCGGCCGGCTCCTGGCGCGCGAGCCACGAGCGCAATCGCCCCGCAAGGCCCGGCACGTCGAGCAGGCTGCCGCCCAGCTTGACCACGCGGCGGGGTAGGGCGTGTCCGTGGGTCATGGGCGGCGTCGACGCGGGGCGCTAGGGACGGTGCTAAGCCCCAAGGTTGTGCAAGGCTCAATCGGTCGGGCGCGGGCTCGGTTCCCCGGATCGCGTCTTCGCTGCCCGCTGGCGGCTTCTCTACGGCCCTGCCGCGGCCGCCGGCGCCTTACCGCCCAGGTACTTGTCGAACCACGCGGTCACGGCCGCGTAGTCGTTGAGGATGCCGGGCCAGTACGTGTGCCCGCCGCCGGGGTGCACCACCAGTTGCACCGGTAGCCCGATCTCCTCGTACTTCGCCTTGAAGATCTCCGACTGCTGCAAAGGGACGGTCGCATCCTTGTCGCCGTGGATCAACAGGACCGGCGGGTCGTCCTTGGTGACCTGGTAGATGGGCGAGATCGCGCGGAGCTGGGCCTCGAGGTCCTTCACTTCGCCGAAGATGCCCTTGAAGAAGCCCGGGCGGCTCGATTCGATCGACTTGTAACCATCGGCCGTGCCCCAATTGATCATGTCGGTGGGTGGGAACCAGGCGACGATCGCCTGCACGCGGCTGCTGGCGCGCTCGACGGGGTCCTTGGCGTCCGCGTTGCCGTCGTCGCCCGTCAGCCCCACGGCCAGCGCCAGGTGTCCGCCGGACGAGCCGCTGGTGATGCCCAGGTGGTCGGGGTCGACGCCGTACTCGCGGGCGTGCAGCCGCACGAAGCGGACGCTGCGGCGGATATCCTCGATCATTTCCGGGACGAAGTAGCGTGGGGCGCTACCGTGCCGCGTGACGAAGAGCGTGTAGCCGCCGCCCAATAGGCCCTGCACCCAATGGTCGCGGCGGCGTGGCTCGTCCTCGGCCAGGACGTTTGATTTTCGCGAGCGCCACGAGCCGCTGGAGATCAAGATTACGCCGATCCCCTTGGCGTTGTCGCGCGGCGTAAGGACATCGAGCGTCAGGCCCATGCCGTCCTTCTGGCCGTATACGACGTCCTCGACCGAGGTGTAGGGGATGCCTTTCTTCTCGTCGTCGGCGCGCGCTGGCGCGGCGGCGAGGATTGCCAAGAACGCGAGGACAAGAGAGCAAGCGGTCGATTTCACGGGTAACCTCTCATAGAGACTTTCGGGAGGGCGAGGCAGGGCGAGGCTCCCGCCGAGCCGGAACGCGTCGAACACTGGTCCGGCTCGGCGGAGCCACGCCCTCCCGAATGGATCTACAACGTTTTCATATACTCGATCACGGCCCGCTTCTGGTCTTCGTCAAGCGCGTCGGGAAAATCGTGGCCGGCCGCGCTTTTGCCGGCGATCCGCGTGTCGAAATAGCGCCGCCGCTCCGCGCCGTCGGTGGCGCTCGCGGGCAAGTCGGCGAATTCCGTCACTTCCAGGCCGACGCGCGCGTGATCGTAGCCGTCTTCCGTGCGCAGCCACACGGTGGGCCGCTTGTCGGGATGGAATATATGCCAAAGCGTGGGCACCGAGCCGTTGTGAAAATACGGCGCCGAGGCCCAAATGCCGTCGAGCGGCGGGGCCACGTAGCCCTCGGGCTTCTCGACGGCGGTGCGTTTGCCGCCTTCTCCGAACCAGCCGGCGCCGAATCGCCGGCGATGTTCGGGCGGCATGCCTGTCAGTCGCAACGAGTCGGTCCCCACTTCCTCGATGTTCACAGTCTTTTCGGGATACGCGCCGCCAGGGCCGTAGGTGCCGTGGCACTCGGCGCAGGTGGTGCGAAAGATCGGCTCGCCCCGCGCGGCAAGCTGGCGGTCGATCGTGCCTGGATATTTCGGCGGCTCGAGCGATTCGATCCACGCCAGGATGTCGCGGAAGTCGCTCTCCCAGCCCTTGACGGTGTCGGAATTGTTGTTCGGGTAGAGGACGAACTGCATGATGGTGCGGGGCGTTTTTTCCGCGAAACCGTCGATGTACAGCCGCTTCTTCTTGCGAACGTTCCACAAGGGGGGCGCGTCGAGATCGTGATGCTCGTAGGGCGGCATCTTGGCGTTGTGAACGACGTTCATGTCGTCGTCCCGCAGCGCCGTCAACTGGATGCTGAACACTTGCGCGTCGGTTGTGCCGTTGCTGAGCCCCAGCGGGGACGTGAGCCGATTGATCTGCCAGGCCTGCGGCTTGCCGCTGGCGGCGAGCCACGTGCGAATCACCTCGTGCGTCATCGTCTGAAAGGCGAAGTGCGAGTTGCCCAAGCCGGGTATCGGGCGGCCGGCCACCTTGCCGCCGTGGCACGAAAGACAGGTGAGTGACCAATCGCCCCGCGCATCGGGAATGAAGGCCATCGGCATGCCGTCGGGATCTTCCGGCGCCGGCACGAGGCCGTAGCGCGCGAGCAGCATCTTCCGCCGCTGTTCGAGCGTGGCCCGCTGGGCTTTCGCCTTCAGATCGGCCGGCCACATCCGCCACGAGCCTTCGACCGCCGCGGCCGGAAACTCCGCCGGCAGATACGGCTTGGTGCGCACCAGTTGGTAGCCGCGGTGGGCCGCGGAAGCGTCGGCGGCGCTCGCCGCCGGCTCGGCTGCCCGGCAGGGCTTGGTGAGCGCGCTTGGGATTGCCGAGCACAAAACAGCCACAAATCCTGCGCCAACCAGACGAACCACCGGCATTGCGTTGGTGCTCCAAAAGCGGGATAAACCGCCGGGAAGCGGCGAGCCGCATGATACGCGTCGCTCGGATTCGATGATACCGAGGCACCTCGTGGCATGCGAATACCTTGTCGACAAAGCGCTCGGCAGCTCGAGAGACTCACGGCGCACGACGGTAGCTTGACAAGCGTTAAGGGATGCCGTGGCAAACCCTTAGCTCGCGGCCCGGCGGTCGCCCCCTCAATGGCCGGAATCGCCTGGTCAGGGCCATTCTGTTTTTCAAAATGGCGAGGCGGGAAAATGGGACTGGCTCCGAGCATAATCAGCGCAAGTCCTTTCAGACCAACGTTGCGTCTCGGTGCCAGTCCCACTTTCCCGCCGGTGCGCCGCCGGCAAGCTTGAATCTGTGAACGGCCCTGATCGCCTGGTGCCAAAGCTTGACTTTGCCCGCCGCCGGCCCAACAATCAGGGCGCTTGCGGCTAGCGTGAAGCAAGTCATGCCAACAAATGCCCGCCGAACCGCACCGCCTGGTGCCCAGCCCCCGCGGACGCACCTTGATTTTTCGCCACCCGGCCGGTCGTCTGTTGCATTGCCGCGCTTCATCGGTGATCATGCTGGCGCTTGCCAAGTTTGGGGACACTCACCGGTTTCGATTTTCAGCTTCCGCCACCAACCAGGTCTTTGAGGAAGGGAGAGTGTTATGAAAACTCGCGTTCTAGTGGCTCTTGCGATCGGCTCGGCCCTGATGCTCACGCAGGTCGCCGCCGACAGCGCGTACCAGGCGAAGTGCCCCGTGTCAGGGCAGCCCGCCAAGGCCGCGAACACCGTCGACTACAAGGGCGGCAAGGTGCAGTTCTGCTGTGAGAACTGTCCCAAGAAGTTCCAGGCCGACCCGTCGAAGTATGCCGCCAAGGCCGCGGCGCAGATGCTGGGCACCGGCGAGATGAAGCAGGTGGCCTGCCCGCTGACCGGCAAGCCCCTCAATGCCGAGACGGCGATCGACGTCGAGGGCGTGAAGGTCGCCTTCTGCTGCAACAACTGCAAGGGCGCCACCGAGAAGGCCTCGGACAAGCTCGCCAAGGTGTTCGGCGGCGATCTGGCCAAGGGCTTCACGACGCAGACCAAGTGCCCGGTGAGCGGCAAGCCGATCGACGTCAAGCAGACCGTCGATTACCAGGGCAAGAAGGTTTACTTCTGCTGCGAGAACTGCCCGGCCGCCTTCCAGAAGGACCCGGAGAAGTACGCGTCGAAGCTGCCGCAGTTGCAGAAGTAAAGTTACCGATACGCATCGGACCCGCCGGGCGCCCCGACTGCCAAGGGGCGACCCGGCTTTTTTTGTCGGCTGCGCCGTCGATTGCCGCGGCGCATCGGGCGTCTGCTGTGCGGGCCGACCGTGGCGCAAGCAATGACGGCCAAGCGCCGCCGGGAGGTTTCACCAAGCGAGCCGCCGGGTTTATCCCGGCGGTCTTCCGTGATCCTGCCGGCGGCCACGGCTGTCCTTGCGACACGCGCCGGGCAGCTAGCAGGCGGTCAACTGCCCTTTGTCGCGCGGGGGCCTTTTGCCATACTCCCGCGATGCGCATTTTCTTTTCCGCCGGCGAGCCCAGCGGCGATCTACACGCCGCCAACCTGATCCGCGCGCTCGCCGCCCGCCGCCCCGACGTCGAGTTCGTGGGCTACGGCGGCCCGAAAATGGCCGAGGCCGGCTGCGCGCTGCACGCCGATCTGACGTCGCTGGCCGTGATGTGGTTCTTGCGCGCGCTATTGAACCTGCACAAGTTCCTGCACCTCGCCAGCCGGGCCGACCGCTACTTTCGCCATCACCGGCCGGACGCCGTGGTGCTGGTCGACTACCCCGGCTTCAACTGGTGGATCGCGCGCCGCGCCAAGGCGCACGGCATCCCCGTGTTCTACTACGCGCCGCCGCAAATCTGGGCGTGGGCGAGTTGGCGCGTGAAGAAGATGCGCCGCTTCGTCGATCACGTGCTGTGCAGCCTGCCGTTCGAGGAGGCGTGGTTCCGCGAGCGCGGCTGCCACGCGACGTTCGTCGGTCACCCGTACTTCGACGAAGTGCGGCGGCAGCGACTGGACCAATCGTTTGTCGAACGGGAGCGCTTGCGGCCGGGTCGGCTGGTGACGATCCTGCCGGGCTCGCGGACGCAAGAGGTCGAGCAGAACCTGCCGTGGTTCCTGCGTGCCGCCACAATCGTACACAAGCGGCTGCCGGAGGTCCGTTTCGCGGTCGCCAGCTTCAAGCCCCATCAGGCCGAGCTCGCGCGGCGGATGGCCGCTGGCGCGGGCCTGCCGATCGAGGTACACGTGGAGCGCACGCCGGAGCTGATTCACCTGGCCGAGTGCTGCATGGCAACCAGCGGCTCGGTGTCGCTCGAGCTTTTGTATCAGACGCGGCCGACCGTGATTCTGTATTGGATCAGCCGGCTGGCGTATTTCGTGCAGGGATTCTTCCGGCGGGTGAAGTACATCACGCTCGTGAATCTGCTGTCGGCCGAGCAGCCGTTTGGCCCCGACCTCGCGCCCTACGACCCCGCGCAGGCGGGCGCGGACCGCGTGCTCTTTCCTGAGTACTTGACGGCGGAGGACCGCTCGCGCGAGATCGCCGCGCAGGTGATCGAGTGGCTTACCGATGAACCGCGGCGGCAGCAGCGGATCGCGCAATTGGCCGAGCTGAAGGCCCGCGTCGGCCACGGCGGCGCATCGCGGCAGGCGGCCGAATATATCCTGCGGGCGCTCGAACAACCCAAAGGGTCGCCGCCGCGTCCGCATTATCGCCCCGGCATGGTGGTCGCGAGCAGCGGCGGCTGGCCCGGCGACGGCACCTGATGCTCCACGTCACTGCCGCTTTGTTGCTGCGGTGGCTTGCGCGCACGGCGGTCAGACAGTATGCTGACTCTCCGTCCGGGTTAAGTTCCTAGCGCCACCGTCCGATTCGCAACTGAGCAGGAATCCTCACACTTGTTTCTCGTTGAACCGCCGCGGACCCAGTACGATCTGAACTTCTCGGTTGCCGGGGTGCCGGTGCGCGTACACCCGCTGTTCTGGCTGATAACGCTGCTCCTGGGGGCAAGCGGCAATCCCGACCCCGTCGCCGTGTTGCTGTGGGTGATCGCGGTGTTCGTGTCGATCCTGGTGCACGAGCTGGGACACGTCCTGGCCTTCGCCTACTACGGCACGCGGGCCCACGTCGTGCTGCACTCGATGGGCGGGCTGGCCATCCCCGACGGCAGCGCAGCCAATTGGTCGGGTGTCCCCCGCAGGCGCCGCGACTGGATCAGCGACGTGGTGATCGCGTTCGCCGGCCCGGCCGCGGGGTTTGTCCTCGCCGCCACCTTGTTCGCCGCGCTGGCTGTCGCGGGACGCGCGCCAAAAATGATTGTCAACAACACCACGCTGCTCGACCCCACCTGGAAGCCACTCCCCTCGCCCTACGTGAATCTTCTGCTCAGCTACGCGATGTTCATTAACATCTTCTGGGGGCTGGTGAACCTGCTCCCCATCTTTCCCTTGGACGGCGGGCAGATTTCGCGGGCCGTGATCACGCGCTTTAATCCCGACCAAGGGCTGCGGCAATCGCTCATCCTCTCGATCGTCGCTGCGGTCGCCGTGGCCATTTTCATGTTCGTCCGGTTGCACGATCAGTTTCTCGCGCTCTTTTTCGCCTTCATGGCGTACAACAGCTACATGCTCTTTCAGCAGATCTCTGGCGGCGGCTACGGCGGACGATGGTAGGGGACAAGCGATCGACCGAAATCGGCGAGGACCCGTCGCGCCGCGTGATCCTCGTCGGCGCCAGCAACCTGACGCGCGGCATTTCGACGGTGATCGACTGCGCCCACCGGCTGTGGGGATGCCCCTTGGACGTCATGGCCGCCTTGGGCCACGGCCGGTCCTACGGCGCCCGCAGCCGCGTACTGGGCCGGTCGCTGCCGAGCATCCTCGATAGCGGGCTGTGGCCCGACCTGGCCGCACGGCCGGCACTACCGACCGCGGCCCTGGTGACGGACATCGGCAACGATCTCTTGTACGAGGCGCCGGTCGAGCGGATCGCCGACTGGGTGTCGCGGACGCTGGACGAGCTACTGCGGCATAACGCCCGCGTTGTGATGACGCGTTTGCCGGTGGGCAATATCGACCGGCTGCCGGAGTGGAAATTCCGCGTGTTGCGGCGGCTGATGTTTCCCTACGGCCGGCTGAGCTTTAGCGCGATCGCGGCCCGGGCCCACGAACTCGACGCGCGGGTCACCGCGGCGGCCGCTTCCCGCGGCATCCCGGTCGTTCCGCTCCGGCCGGAGTGGTATGGATGGGACCCGATCCACCTCAAATCGCGCCACTGGCCGGCCGTGTGGCACGAGATTCTCTCGTGCTGGCACGAATCGCCCGAGGCCGAAGCCCCGCCGCGCATCGACTGGCTGCGCGCGATATACCTGCAGTCGCTCGTGCCGGCGCAGCGGTGGTTCTTGGGGATCGAGCAGCGCGGAAAACAACCGTGCGGCCGACTGGCGGATGGGACGGTGCTGTCCTTTTACTAAGAAAGTGGTCAGAGGAAGCAAAAAAGGGGACATTCTGCTTTATCGAGCGAGAAAACCAGAATGTCTGTCAGGCACATTTTTCGGCCGAAGGTCCTTCGGAAGAATTGTGAACGGCATGTGCCGAAAAATGAGCCAGACCGGCGGGAAAGTGGGACAGGCACCGAGACGCAACGTTGGTCTGAAAGGACTTGCGCTGTTTATGCTCGGAGCCAGTCCCATTTTCCCGCCTCGCCATCGATCGCGGCCCCAGGAACTCCGGAGGCGTCATGCACAAGCGGGCCGAGATCGTGGTCATCGGCGCCGGGATCGCCGGCGCGAGCATCGCCCTGCACCTGGCCCGGCTGGGCCGCCCGGACGTCCTGGTGCTGGACCAGGGTGAGCTGGTCAGCGGCACGACCTCGCACGCGCCGGGCTTGATCGGCCAACTCCGCTCCTCGGCCAGCCTGACGCGGATCTTGATGGCCAGCGTGGCGCTTTACCGCGGGCTGTCGGTCGACGGGGTGCCCGGCTTCGACCAGGTCGGCAGCCTACGGCTGGCCTCGAGCGACGAGAGACTCGCGGAGTTGCGGCGGCAACGGGACTTCGCCCGGCGATGCGGCCTCGAAGCGCATCTGCTGTCGAGCGGCGAGGCGCTCGAGCGGTTTCCTTTGATGGAGGCGCGCGGCGTCCGCGGCGCGCTCTTTATGCCCACTGACGGATCGGCGACGGCGACGGTGCTGGCGCAGGCCATGATCCGCGACGCCCGGGCGCTGGGTGCATCCTTCGTGCCGGGCACGCGGGTCACGGGAATCGACGTGGCCCAGGGCGCCGTACACGGTGTTCAGACCGAAGGCGGCCGCGTCGAGACCCAGACGCTGGTGATCGCCTCGGGCATCTGGTCGCCTGCGATCGGGCGGATGTGTGGAGTGCCGATCCCGCTTGTGCCCATGGAGCACCAGTACATCGAGACGGAGCCTTTGGCGGCGCTGGCCGGGCGCACCGTCGCCAACCTGCGCGATCCGGACAACCTCGTCTATCTGCGGCAAAAGGGCACAAGCCTGATCCTGGGTGGCTACGAGCGCGATCCGCGGTCGTTCCTGACTGCCCTTCCACGAACGGAAAACCCGACCGTGCGGCCGTTTGATCGGGCGCATTTCGCGGCGCTCGTGCGGGCGGCTGAAACGCGGGTGCCCTTGCTGGCCCATTGCCAGGTCGCCCGCGAAGTGACGGGCCTGGAGTCGTTTACGCCGGACGGCGCGTTTCTGCTTGGACCGGCGCCCGCGGTCCGCGGCGTGTGGGTTGCCTGCGGCTTCTGCGCGCACGGCGTGTCCGGGGCAGGGGGCGTCGGGCAGGCCCTGGCCGAGTGGATCGTTTCAGGGCGGCCGCAACTCGACCTGGCGGCGATGTCGCTCGTGCGGTTCGCAGGGCAGGCACTCGATGAACAGGCGATCGCCCGGCTGGCCAGCGGCGTTTACAGCACCTATTACGACATTACCGCTGCGACGGCGGGAACCGGCGCCACGTGACGGCGTCCGCGCGGGCAGCCCCGGCCCGCGGCGACAAGCCGCGCTTCTTTCGTCCCTTCAGAACCGATGTCCCGCCGAGAACTCAAAAGCGCGCCATGAATCATTCCGCCGGCACTACGTTGGTTACCGGGGCGACCGGCCTGGTGGGGAACAACGTCGTCAGGTTGCTTTTGGCCCGCGGGGAGCGGGTCCGCGTGCTGGTGCGCGCCGAGACAAACCGCCGCGCGCTATCGGACCTCGACGTCCAGATTACCACGGGCGACGTGCGCGACGCCGACGCGGTAAGAAGCGCCTCCGCCGGCGCGGCGGCCGTGATTCACTGCGCCGGCTACGTCCGCATCGGCTGGGCGCGGCCGGAGTTGTATCAATCGATTAACGTCGAAGGGACGCGCCATGTAGTCGACGCCTGCCGGGCGTCAGGGGCTCGGCTGGTATTCGTTTCCAGCTCGGACGTCTTCGGCGGTTGCTCGCTCGTCCGCGCCAGCGATGAGGACGCGCCGGTCGGGCCGGGCCCGGCGGTGCCCTACGTGGTAACCAAGCGGGCCGCCGAGGGGATCGTGGCCCAAGCCGCGCGCGAGGGACTGAACGCGGTGACGGTCAATCCGTCCTTTATGCTGGGGCCCTGGGACTGGAAGCCGTCTTCAGGCCGGCTCCTTCTCGCGGTGGCCCGCGGCTGGGCGATCCTGGCGCCGCGCGGCTGGTTCAGCGTTTGCGATGTCCGCGACGTGGCCGCCGGCATCCTGGCGGCGCGGGACGGCGGGGGCCTGGGGAGACGCTATCTGCTCGCCGGCCGGACCCTGCAGTGGGTCGACGCCTTTCGCCTCTTCGCCGACGTCTGCGGTTCGCGGCGGCCGCTGGGGCGCGCGGGCCCCTTGATGCTCAAGCTCGCCGGTTGGTGGGGGGACTGCACAACCCGCCTGACAGGTTTTGAGCCGGACGTGAACTCGGCCGCCGTGGCGCTCGCCGGCCTGCCGAAGAACTACTCGAGTGCCCGGGCCGAGGCCGAGCTGGGATATAACCTCCGGCCGATCGAGGAGACCGTGCGCGACGCTTGGGCATGGTTTCGCCAGTACGAGGCGTGAGCGATGTGTCGGCGCCGGGGGAGAGGCGGTGGCGGCTTCGCAAGAGCCGGAGCGCAAAAAAGCAGACGCCCTTGCTCGCCACGGCGAACAAGGGCGTCTTGTGAAAATCCACGTAAATCTCAGCGACGCGGGGTCTATCTACGTCTCGCCCTGCGTCTGGCAAGCAAAGCTAGCCCTACCGCTCCCAGCCCAGCTAATGCCAGTGTGGAAGGTTCGGGTATGGATGCCGTGGCCACGACCTGCCCCAAGAAATATCCGGTCACGGTTGATGCCCCCGCATCGAAGGCAAATGGCAGGAGCAACGGCAATGTGAGCGTTCGGAGGTTGCCACCGTTATTGGCGATCGATGCCGGTGGCAAGGGATTTCCAAAGCCGTTCTGCTGGAGTGGAATTCCGTTGGTCGTATCGAAAGAATCCGTTAGACCGGCACCCAGCAACACGGCATTCGTGACGTCGAGTGCCGTCACCACATCCGTGACGCCCGTATTGGGAATCGTCGATGCGAAAAGGCCGCCATTCGTATTTACCCCAATCGCGCCACTGAGGATGCCATACAACACTTGGTCGAGCGTGGAGAGGCCCAATTGGCCGAAGCCGAGTCCAATGTTGACAAGGATCTGGTTCCCGTAGTCCTGGGGAACAGCGTTCGTGTTCGTGAACGCCGTGCCGTTCCAGGAAGCCGGGTCGGGCCGCCAAGTGCCCGAATTGAGCCCAGAGATCGCCGAGCCCGGATCGAAGGAGATCGAGCCCAACGTGTCCGACACGACCGTCGTATTGATCGTCCCGGTCAGGGGTGACGTGTTGCCCTGGTTCCAGACTGAAGCGCTTCCGGACTGGTTCCTGACGCGGATCGGGAAGGCCAGCGTCGAGTTGATCTGGGCCGTCTGATCCGGAATCGACAGCGACAGAAAACTCTGCGAGCTGTCGATCGTCCACCCGACGCTCGCCGGGTACGCCTGGGCGATACTTGCCGCGGACACCATTCCGCAGGCGGCCGCAACGGCCAAGAGATGTGTTAGTCTGAATTTCATTAGCGGCTCCTTGAAGTTGACAGCGAAAAAGTTCTGGATGAGTTCCTCAACGAAAGTTCTGGCCAATGTTCTTGCGAGGGTGATGTACTCCTTCGTTAAGCACCAGCTTCAGCACCAGTTCCCTATGCGAAACGTGCCACCAGTCGTGGAGCCAACCGCGCGGGGTCGCGCAAGGCGGGAACACGATTGGGACCGTGGAAGAATGACGGAGCGAGAGAGAGGGCCGAGACGGCCACAAGCGCATCGGCGAATGCCGATTTCGAGGAAGCAACGCAATGATTCGTCGTCACTGGCGGCTCCTTTGTGCTTGGTTCTCGCTTGTTAAAGCTCGCCAAATCGACGAGCGCGGGATGGACCGCTTTGTCCACCACAACAGGGTATAGTGTAACTGCCGCAAAACCCTCGTCAACAAAAAAGTTCGCGAAATCCTAAAAGTCGTTATGCCCCGCAGCCGTCGGACGGCTGCGGGGCATAACTTGTTTTCCTCATTGATCTTAGGAGAATCGGCTCACCTTCGCCGCGCCGTGCGACGGCGTAAGAGGGCGATGGCGATCGCCCCCCCACCCAAGAGCACGAAGGTCGTAGGCTCTGGCACGGTCGCGGTGGCCACGATCAGACCGGTCACCTGGCCGTTGACGATCGTCCCGTTAAGGTCGATCGCTAGCGGCAAGTTCAAGGCCCCGGTCAGCTTCCGATTACCACCGCCAAGGTTGGCGATCGTCCATAGACCGTCGGCATTGAGCTGCGTTGCCCCGACCGGTCCGCTGGCACGGGCATCGGGCAACCCGAGCGACGACAACACGCTGTCGAACTCGAGCGAGGCCGAGGCGAGGCCGAAGTTCTCGGCGGTGCCGGAGAACGTCCCCGCCGCGATGGGTATGACACCACTGTTCAGCTCATAGAACACATTGGCGATCGACAGGAAGGCGGCGTCCAAGAAGACGAGCACCTGTGCCTGCACTTTCGATCCGAAGACTGCCGGCGCGAAAGCGGTGTTGGTGTACGCCGTCCCGTTCCAGCTTGCCGGGTCCGGGCGATAGTTGCCCGAGTTGAGCCCCAACATGTTGCTCTGACCAGCGAGGAACTGGATCGTACCGTTATCGATGTAATTGGTGTCGATCGTGCCCCCCATGAAGGCCTTGTTACCCGCGTTCCAGGTCGAGGCGGAGCCCGTCTGATTGCGGATCCGGACGGTCAGACTGGTGGTGTTGTTGACCTGGACCGACTGCTGGGGGATCGCCAGTTGCACGAAGCTCTGGGTCGAGTCGATCGTCCAGGACACCGGGGCGGCCTGTGCCGCGGTGGCTGCAAGAAGCAGCGCGCCGATCGCGGCAAAGGCGGATGCGTGTCTCGATGTAAGGGTCATTAGCGGCTCCTTGCTACAAAAACTGGTGATGCGTTGCGAGTTGCTGCACGGTGCGGACATGGTCGATTTCGGATTCAACATCTGTTTACCCCGGAACGTGCATTCAGGTTTCGCGGAATAGTCGGAAAAAGCTTTACGAGGGACGCCGGCGCCGGGACCACGCTGCCATGCCACCGATTGCGCACGCTATCACGGCAAGCGCGCCCGTTGCTGGCTCCGGCAGCGCGGTAAACGGCGCGGTGCCTTGAAGTTGGCCCGCGAAGTTCACGTTGAGCCCCAGCAATTGGTCCAAGGCGTCTCCCGGCACCACGTCGAAGTCGATTGGCACGGTGAGGACCCAGTTGGCTGCCACGTGCGCCAAACTACCATTGGTCGCCTGATTGGCCAATTGCAACCCGGCAAGATCGAGCGAGAACCCCGTCGAAAGGTTGATCTTGAAGCCCGTGATGAAGTTCCCCGAACCGGTCACGCTGAGCGGGATCGTGGGGGGCAACTGCGTGGCTAACGTCTGAAGGATCGCCAGATTGACGAAATGCGTAACCACATCGGGCGAGGCGATGACGGCGGCCAGATTCACGTCGACCGTTCCGGTAGGCAGGATCGTCAACTGCGAGGCGTCGAACGCACCGCCGCTAGCAGGGATGCCACCGGTGTTTTGCAGGTCGAGACGGACGTTCCGCAGCGCCGTGTCCACCTTGAACGAGTCCAGCGTCCCGAGGTTCACTGTGCCCACGTTGGGAATGTCGATCGGCGGAATCGGCTGCCCGACGGGTGCGGAGAAAGTGGCGCCATAGTCGGCGATATCGGAGCCGGCCAGGCCGCCAATCGCCGGCGAGAGCTTCGAGGAAAACTGCGCCGCGTCCGCGTTGCTGCCACCGGGGAAAGCGATCGGGGGCAGAACAAGATTCGTGAGAACCGTGCCCGAGTACTTCGACGTCAAACTGCCCGATTTCTGGGGGCCGCCGGTGACCGTGCCGGTCAGATTCGACAGGTCGAACGTGGCGGCGATGCTACTTTGGGCGGGAGTGAGCGTGAAGCTGACCGGAAGAGCGGCCGCTGGGCGTGCGAAAAGGCACGCTACTGAAAAGACCAATGCACTGGCCAGGTAATGGCGCGCTGCCGTACGCCGGCGCGCGGATGGATCATCTTTAGTCAGGCTCATTAGCGTGTCCCCTGCTGCATCCTCGGTGTTCGCTCGCGGCCGGCCGGCGGAACCCCGCGTCCGCCACTGGACTAGCCCAAAGGGCCGCGATGTTTGCCTCGCAGATCGCTACCGAGCGGCGAATGTCCGCCACGCGCCAGAACTGGTAGCGCCCCTTAATACCCAACAAAAGGCCCAAGGTAGTCAAGGAATGCGGATATTGCCAGCAAAAACCCGGAAAATCTTTGTCGACACCGGGAATCGCCGAGGGCGGCAAGATGGATTCCGCCGCGAGCCGACCGGCTTCCGCGCAAGATACGGTCGCCTTCGCCCTTGGGGCGCTCTGCCGGCTCGAACGGCCCTCTTGGGCGGGCTCAGATATCAAGTAGGTCCGGCCATTTCCACAAAAATCGGGAGAATTTGCCGCAAGACGCGCCGCAATACCCATCTTATGGCGGGGTTGGCGTCCCGGAGCGTGCTGCTGTGGAATCGTTCCCAGTTAAGTTCAGCATCACGCGTGGCGCGTCAATGACTGCCCCCAGCGAATCCATCCGGTCTCGGCGCACGAAAAGACCTGAACCTGAAGCGGTCCTACCGTACATGCGCGCAAGAAGGCAGTGTATGGCGACATGTTCGTCGGGCCCTTTCGCGACGGCGTCGAGGGCCGGTTCCCAAAGGACGACGGGGGGGCGGCGCACGCAGTCGTTTATCACGTCGAGCTTCGGACTCTCGATGTCCGCCTGTGCCAGGGTGGTTGCGAGCCGGGCGAACTGCGTCCAAAAATAGGACGCATCTAGTACGGCGACCGGGTGGTACACGGGGTCGACGAGCACGGTGTCGCCCTGCAGAGCTGAGCAGACCTGGCGGTACGCTGCCACCTGTTGCGAGAGCTGTAATTCAGGGCGAGTGAGCAAACGGACGTTGTTCATGAGCGTGCGAGCGGGGTACACCCAACATAGAGCGACGAGCCCAATAGCTACGGCCCACGCGATTTTTGTCCGCCGCTCCAAGACACACACCAGGACGTACGCGAACAAGACGCACGCGACCGGAAAGCTCAGTTGGCACGTCGGGAGACTAGGCTCGGTCTCGACGACGACCGCGGAGAGTAAGGCCAACTGGACGATCGCGAGGCGGCGCATGCGCGCGAAGCGCGGTCGGCACACGAGGTACAGGCTTTCCGCGAGCGAGAGGGCCAGGATGAACTTGCCGGGATGCGGACGGAGATAGGTGAGACGCCCTTGGTCGCCCGGGCGGTGGAAGTTGACGTACTTGTAGATCCACGTATACGTGTCCGCCGGGCCGACGAGCCATCCGTATAGGGCTAGCGGAATCACGGCGCCAAGCGCCAGGCCGAGCCACGCGGAACGATTGAGAGACTTGCGCTCAAGTAAAACAAGCAAAACGAGCCCCAGACAGAGGAAGACAATGCGCGGCGAAAAAAAGAGTGCAATCCCTGCGCTTCCTGACGCGACGAGTGCATGCGAGAATGCGCGATTCTGCTTCAGGGCTGCTAAATGCCGTGTTCGGGCGCTTTTGCGTGGACAGTCGCTCCCGCGGCACTCCGCGCCGTTCTCCAGAAGCCGCATCGTACAATACAACGCAGCGAAGGCGAGCGGCATCACGAGTACTTCAGGGCGAATGCACCAGTGGTGTCTTCGGAGCGTGGTGATGTTGTACGGAATCACGAGCATCGGCGCCACAAGGACTAGGGACAACAAGCCAACATTGCGTGAATAAGCCAGTGTTCCGATGCGGGCCAAAACCAGGGCGGTGAGCCACAACGACGCAAGGCAGAGAAGGCGGCCCCAGACGATGATCTCCACGCCAAAATCCGGATCCCAGACAGCGTATGCACGCAGCAGATACAGAATTCCTGGCGAATTGTGGTAGAGGAAGTCGTTGAACGGCCTCAATCCCTGTTGGGCAAGCCACGCCGCGTGGCAAAAGTGCAACTCGTCGTGTGAGGCCGGAATGACGAACAACTGCCATGTCGCGAACAGGATGGCCACGATGCCCGCAGCAGCCAATCCCCGCGTACGACCGACGTCTGGGCAGACGCGCGACCGCCGCCAAAGGTTACGCATGAAATCCGCCGACACCCAAATCGTCTCCACGGAGCTTGTTATCCAGCTATAGCGGGTCACTCTGGCCTATTCGCTGAAATCGGTGCGCCTTGGAAGCTATCGAAACGCGGATCGGTCGCCACGGCGCGCCCAATCAGGACAAAAAACCGAGTGTCGTCGCCATCGAGCAACGGGCGGAGGGCGCCGACCACGTCGTTACGAACAAAGAATCCCAGGAAGTGAAAAGTATATTCGCTGGCGAGAAACTTCGTCATCCGGGCAACGCCGTCATCGTCGTCCGAGACGGCGTACAGCGCCTCGTGCCAAAGGAGCGCGGGACGGTACCGCTCGCAGTCCGCCACAATGTCCAGATGTGGCGTCGTGATGCCGCTGGCCGCCATGGCACGCTGCCCGTACTGGTACTGGACCCATAGGTAGGACGCGTCCCTGACGGCAATGGGATGGCTCCGGCCGTTCCACAGGACGCGTTCGTTCGCCAGCGATCGACAAAACGCGTCAAAAACGCTGAGCTGCCGTGACAGCCATACATTTCGGTGCGAGAGTACGTATGGAATCACGGTCGCACCCCGAAGGGGATATGCCCAGCAGACCCCGACGAGAGAAAGGGCCGCAAGGCGACGGGATGCTTGGCGGCTCCGGCACAGCGTGCATACTGAATGGGCAAAGACCAGAACCGCAAATGGAAGGGAGACCTGCCAGGTCGCAAAGTCCGGACGCCGCTCGAGCGCCGTGCCGAGCAGCATGACAACTAGCAGGGTGCTTAGCATCCCAAGCGGCTCCTGCCAGCAGCGAGCGGCGTAATACGCGCCTTGAGCGAATGATGCCACGAGAATGAACTTTCCTATACGCTGCCGCAGCATCGCGACGAGCGTTTGGCCGGGCAATGGGAACGTCGCGTACCGGAGAATCCAGGAGTAAGTAGTGGAAGGACCGATAAGCGCGCCGTACATAAGAAACGCGATCGACGCGCCGACGAACATACCTGACAGCGCGCGCCGGCTCACGGCGCGTCGATGGCAGACGACAATGAGCGCCAAGGCGAAACAAAGATATGCCATCCGCGGGGAAACGAAGACCGCGATGCTCATCGCCCCTGACGGAAGAAGACCACTCGCAAACGTTTGGCGGCCGCGATGCTCGATCACGCAATTGAAAGTCGCGTACACCCCGTATAACGCCAGCGGCATTGCCAGAACTTCAGGCCGAATAATCCAATGAGGGAGGTTGAATGTCACCGCGCGCGTCGGGACGGCGACCAGCGGCACAAACAGGATCACTGAAAGGTATCCCACCGCGCGGTCCGCCACCAGGCGGCCGAGTTGCACCAGGAGCCACGCGGTCAACGACAGCGACAATACGCACAGAGCGCGTCCCCATACAACTACCCACGGGCCGAGGTCCGCGCCGAGGTATGAGGGAATCGAAAGCAGGGGGAAGACGCCCGGCGTGTTGTGGAACAAAAAGTCCACATAGGGGGCTTTGCCGTGCCGGCTCAACCATGCGGCATGGCAAAAGTGCAACTCGTCGCCGTGGACGTTCAAAATAAACAGCAGGGGCGACGCGGCCACAACGATGGCACATGCAGCCACCCGCAGGGCGTCGACGCCCCGCGAACCAGGGTCGAGGTCAGGGCGATTGCGCCACAATAGGCAATCTGGCATACTTCGGCAATGCGGTGTTGGTGAGCACGAGTAGGGTCTCGCGCGACCGGTGCCGCGCTATTGTCCAGGAGGGATGCCATGACGCGGTTCAGGATGGTGCGGATCG